>JAZKHB010000035.1:206240-216045 GCA_040385585.1 Pseudomonadota bacterium
CAGCCGGCCCGTCAAGAAACGGCGCCAGACGCAGAATTCCTTGCGCGCGCCGAACCGCGGCTCGGCAGCGAACGCAGTGTCATCCTTCAAGCGGGCCGTGACGATACGATACCCGAACCGGACACCGAACCGGACACCGAAACCCCGCGGTCCAGGCGCGCCAGACCGGAGCGGCGCGTGCGCGAACAGCCGCCCGAACTGTTCGAGCTGAGCGACGAGCCACTGCAGCTGGACTGGCAACCGGCGCGCAAGCCCTGGGGTCGCTGGATCGCCTGGGGCGTACTGAACCTGCTGGCCATCCTGGGACTGGGCGTTCAGTACGTTGCCTATAATTTCGATGCCCTGGCGCGCCAGGACCAATACCGCCCCTGGTTCGAGCAGCTGTGCCCCAGCCTGGGCTGCAGCCTGCCCTCCAAGGTCGATATCGAGCTGATCAAGAGCAGCAACTTGGTGGTGCGCAGCCACCCGCAATTTGCCGGCGCCCTGGTGGTGGATGCCATCCTCTACAACCGCGCACCCTTCGCCCAGCCCTTCCCGCTGTTGGAAATCCGCTTCGCCGACCTCAACGACCGGCCGCTGGCCAGTCGTCGCTTCAAGCCCAGCGAATACCTGGCGGGCGAACTGGCCGGCCAGGCTGAAATGCCGCCGCAGACACCCATTCACATCGCCTTGGACATTCTCGACCCGGGGATTGACGCGGTGAACTACAGCCTCGGCTTTCACTCCCCGGAATAGTGCGCCAACGCCGGTTTTCCGGCGCCTGCGCGGCTGAAGCAAACTCCCGGCGATAAGTTTTCAACTGCTCAGAATTTGTGCAAAACGACCTTTATCCGGTCATCGAGAGCGGGTATTATGCCCACCCTTTTTCGCACTCTCCGATCGACCCAAGAGCAGCCTCCACAGCAGGGAAGACCCATGTCGGCGGTACGCATCGGCCCATACAGCTTGTCCAATTCGCTGGTCCTCGCGCCCATGGCCGGGGTCACCGATCAGCCGTTTCGCGCGCTCTGCCGTCGCCTCGGCGCCGGCCTGGTGGTCTCGGAAATGGTGACCAGCGACATGCGCCTGTGGCACACCCGCAAGTCCAGCCTGCGATTGATGCATGCCGGCGATCCGGAGCCGCGTTCGGTGCAGATCGCCGGGGGCGATCCGCAGATGCTGGCCGACGCGGCGCGGGCCAATGTGGAACTGGGGGCGCAGATCATCGACATCAATATGGGCTGCCCGGCCAAGAAGGTCTGCAACAAGGCCGCAGGCTCGGCCCTGATGAAGGACGAGACCCTGGTACGCGAGATTCTTCAGGCGGTGGTCGCCGCGGTGGACGTGCCGGTGACCCTGAAGATCCGTACCGGCTGGGATCGGGCGAACAAAAATGGGCTGACCGTGGCGAAGATCGCCGAACAGGCCGGCATCCGGGCGCTGGCCGTGCATGGCCGGACCAAGGCCGACCTGTACACCGGTGCGGCCGAGTACGACACCGTGGCCGCGATCAAGCAGGCGGTGTCGATACCGGTGTTCGCCAATGGCGATATCGACTCGCCGGAGAAGGCCAAGGCCGTGCTCCAGGCCACGGGCGCCGACGGCCTGTTGATCGGTCGCGCCGCCCAGGGTCGGCCCTGGATCTTTCGCGAGATCGCCCATTACCTGGCGACCGGCGAGCTGCTGGCGCCGCCGGGCCTGGACGAAGTGGAAAGTATTTTGCTGGAACACCTGGCCGCCCTGTATGGATTCTATGGCGAGGTGATGGGCGTACGGATTGCCCGCAAGCATGTCGGCTGGTACCTCGCGACCTTGCCCGGCGCCCGGGAATTCCGAGCCCAGTTCAACCGTCTGGAGCACACGGACGCGCAATGCGCCGACGTTCGGCTGTTCTTTGCCGAACGCAACTCAAACCCAAGCCCAGGGAACGAAGAAGAAGGGGTGGCCGCATGACGTTGATGACCGAGACTTTAGTGAGTGCAACCGTGAGCGAGAACCCCGACCTCAAGCAGCACCTCAACACGCCCAGCGAAGAGGGTCAGACCTTACGCGGCAGCGTGGAAAAGGCGCTGCACAACTACTTCGCCCACCTCGACGGCCAGGACGTGTGCGACGTGTATAACCTGGTGCTCTCCGAAGTCGAGGCGCCGCTGCTGGAAACCGTGATGAATTACGTCAAGGGCAACCAGACCAAAGCCTCCGAGCTGCTGGGCCTGAACCGCGGCACCCTGCGCAAGAAACTCAAGCAGTACGATCTTCTTTAAAAACAGCGGCGAGCCTCGAGCGGCAGCTTGCGCCGCCCGCATTCGGCTTGCAGCCTGCAGCCTCCTGGAATCCCTATGACCGACCACACCACCCGCCTTCCCGTGCGCCGCGCCCTGATCAGCGTTTCCGACAAGACCGGCATCCTCGAGTTCGCCCGCGAACTGAGCCTGCTGGGCGTGGAAATCCTCTCCACCGGTGGCACCTTCAAGCTGCTCCAGGACAACGGCGTGGCCGCAGTGGAAGTGGCTGATTACACCGGCTTCGCGGAAATGATGGACGGTCGGGTCAAGACCCTGCACCCCAAGATCCATGGCGGCATTCTCGGTCGGCGCGGCATCGACGACGTCATCATGGCCGAGCACGGCATCCGTCCCATCGACCTGGTGGCGGTCAACCTCTACCCTTTCGAGGCCACCGTGGCCAAGCCCGGCTGCGACCTGCCGACCGCCATCGAGAACATCGACATCGGCGGCCCGACCATGGTCCGTTCGGCGGCGAAGAACCATAAAGACGTGGCCATAGTGGTCAACGCCGCCGACTACGCCGGCGTGCTGGAAAACCTCAAAGCCGGCGGCCTGACCTACGCCCAGCGCTTCGACCTGATGCTCAAGGCCTTCGAGCACACCGCGGCCTACGACGGCATGATCGCCAACTACCTGGGTGGCGTGAACCAGGCGGCCGAGACCCTGAGCACCGAAGATCGCAGCGCCTTCCCGCGCACCTTCAACAGCCAGTTCATCAAGGCCCAGGACATGCGCTACGGCGAGAACCCGCACCAGAGTGCGGCGTTCTACGTGGAAGCCAAGCCAGCCGAAGTCGGTATCGCCACCGCCACCCAGTTGCAAGGCAAGGAACTGTCGTTCAATAACGTGGCCGACACCGACGCCGCGCTGGAATGCGTGAAGAGCTTCGTCAAGCCGGCCTGCGTCATCGTCAAGCATGCCAACCCCTGCGGCGTGGCCGTGGCGCTGGACAGCGAAGGCGGCATCCGCCAGGCCTACGAGCTGGCCTACGCCACCGACAGCGAATCGGCCTTCGGTGGCATCATCGCCTTCAACCGCGAACTGGACGCCGAAACGGCCAAGGCCATAGTCGAGCGCCAGTTCGTCGAGGTGATCATCGCCCCCAGCGTCAGCGCCGCGGCCCGCGAGGTGGTGGCCGCCAAGGCCAATGTGCGCCTGCTGGAATGCGGTCAGTGGACGGCCGAACGCGCCCCGGCCTGGGACTTCAAGCGGGTCAATGGCGGCCTGCTGGTGCAGAGCCGCGATATCGGCATGATCGCCGCGTCCGACCTGAAGATCGTCACCCGCCGCGCCCCGACCGAGCAGGAGATCCACGACCTGATCTTCGCCTGGAAGGTGGCCAAGTACGTCAAATCCAATGCCATCGTCTACGCCAAGAACCGCCAGACCATCGGCGTCGGCGCCGGGCAGATGAGCCGGGTGAACTCCGCGCGCATCGCCGCGATCAAGGCCGAACACGCAGGCCTGCAGGTGGCCGGTTCGGTCATGGCCAGCGACGCCTTCTTCCCCTTCCGCGACGGCCTGGACAACGCCGCGCAGAACGGCATCACCGCGGTGATACAACCCGGTGGCTCGATGCGCGATGCGGAAGTCATCGCCGCCGCCGACGAAGCCAATATTGCTATGGTGTTTACCGGCATGCGCCATTTCCGCCATTAAAATCGGCCGCACTCGGACAGGCATCTGTGGCGTTGCCCGGCCCTTCCACCATGCTCATTGCCAGACGGCAATTCCGCTGGGTGAAGGATAGGGCGCCTTGCACCTACCAGCCCGATCGCGACCTCGAGATTCGTAGGGTGGATAGCGCTTTGTTTATCCACCGAAAGGGCCACGGCCCAGCCTCCCCCAGGAGTCCGACATGAACGTACTGATTATTGGCAGCGGCGGACGCGAGCATGCCCTGGCCTGGAAAGTTGCCCAGGACCCGCGCATCGTGAAAGTCTTCGTGGCCCCCGGTAATGCCGGCACCGCCACCGAGGCCAAGTGCGAGAACGTCGCCCTCGACGTGCTGGCCCTGGAGGCTCTGGCCGATTTCGCCGCGGCCCATGTGCAGCTGACCATTGTCGGACCCGAGGCGCCGTTGGTGGCCGGTGTGGTCGACCTGTTCCGCGCCCGCGGCCTGCCCTGTTTCGGTCCAACCAAGGGGGCCGCGCAGCTGGAAGGGTCCAAGGCCTTCACCAAGGATTTCCTGGCGCGCCACGCCATCCCCAGCGCCGATTACCAGAACTTCACCGAGGTCGAGCCGGCTCTGGCCTACCTGCGCGAAAAAGGTGCACCCATAGTGGTCAAGGCCGATGGCCTGGCCGCCGGAAAGGGCGTGATAGTCGCCATGACCCTGCAGGAAGCCGAAGATGCGGTGCGCGACATGCTCGCCGGCAATGCCTTCGGTGAGGCCGGTTCGCGGGTGGTGATCGAGGAGTTCCTCGACGGTGAGGAGGCCAGCTTCATCGTCATGGTCGACGGCCATAACGTGCTGCCCATGGCCACCAGCCAGGACCACAAACGGGTCGGCGACGCAGACACGGGCCCCAATACCGGCGGCATGGGTGCCTACTCCCCGGCACCGGTGGTCACCGCCGAGGTACACCAGCGGGTCATGGACCAGGTGATCTGGCCCACCGTCAAGGGCATGGCGGCGGAGGGCAACGTTTACACCGGTTTCCTCTATGCCGGCTTGATGATCGATGCCGCCGGCCAGCCCAAGGTGATCGAATTCAACTGCCGCTTCGGTGATCCGGAAACCCAGCCGATCATGCTGCGCCTGCAATCGAGCCTGGTGCTGCTGATCGAAGCCGCCTTTGCCGAGGCCCTGGACAAGGTCGAGGCCCAATGGGATCCACGGCCCAGCCTGGGCGTGGTACTGGCCGCCGGCGGCTACCCGGGCGATTACGCCAAGGGGCTGCCGATTCAAGGCCTGGCTGTCGCGGCAGCCTTGGACGGCAAAGTGTTCCAGGCTGGCACCGCCCTGCAGGACGGTCAGGTGGTCACCGCCGGCGGCCGAGTACTCTGTGCCACCGCCCTGGGCGACAGCGTGGCCGCCGCCCAGCAACAGGCCTATGCCCTGGCAGGGCAACTGGACTGGCCGGGCTGCTTTTACCGCCACGACATCGGCTACCGTGCCATTGCCCGCGAGCGTGACGAGGCCGATCAGTAAAAATCCGCTGATAAAACCGGCAAAGGCAGTCAAATCGCTGCTTTTGTCGTATTACCGTCAAGCGGCGCCTTAGCTATAATCGGGCTACTCACCTTCGAAGGGACTTCGCCCGTGCTTCGGCTCAGGATCGCCATTGGACTCACCCTCAGCCTGCTGCTGAGCCTGTTGAGCCTGCACGCCCAGGCGGTCGAGCAGCCGTGGGCGGTACTGTTGGACAGCAAGGGCACCCTGCAGCTGGAGGATGTCCGTGCGCCGCAGACCCAGGCGCAATTCGTCCCAGCCGAGCTGACCCAGCTCTACAGCCCGGGCGGGAACAATGCCCTGTGGCTGCACTACCGTTTGCCCAGCAGCGAGCGGGAACAACTGCTCCGGGTATTCGCGCCCTACCTGAACGAGTTGGACCTCTATGTGCTGCAGGACGAGCAGCTGCTGAGCCAGAGTAAAACCGGGGTCAGCCTGCCCTTCTCCGCGCGGCCCCTGGCCAACCGCGATTTCCTGCTGCCCCTGCCCCGGGCCGAGGTCCCGCTGGATATCTACCTGCGCCTGGCCTCAGTGAACGCACTGCGCCCCAGCATCAGCCTGGACAGCGCCGTGGCCATGGCCGCCGACGACACCCGCCCACTGCTGTTCGGGCTGCTGCTCGGCACCTTTGCCATGCTGACGCTCTACAACCTCGTGCGCTTCGCCTACACCCGCTCGGCCAGCGGCCTGTGGCTGGCCGCGAGCCAGGCTTGCCTGCTGGTGACCGCCTTGAGCCTGCTGGGCATCAGCAATGCGTGGCTGGGCGACTGGCAATGGATTCAACC
The DNA here is from genome assembly GCA_040385585.1 of Pseudomonadota bacterium. Classification (GTDB taxonomy): domain Bacteria; phylum Pseudomonadota; class Gammaproteobacteria; order Pseudomonadales; family Pseudomonadaceae; genus Aquipseudomonas. The sequence continues at coordinate 212,468 of JAZKHB010000035.1, forward strand.
GCAGCTCGTTACCTTGTCGATGCTGCTGGCCGTGCTCTGCGCCTTGGGTTTTACCGCAACCTTCTTTCGCGGGGTCTGCCCCTCGAATGCGCTGAATCCGATTCTGCTGGGGCAGTCGGCGTTGATCGCCCTGACCGGTCTGGCCTTGCTGGCACTCACCGACCTGCAGTTCACCCAGTTGATGTACCTGACCACCGCGGTGGCGTCCTTGAGCATTTTGCTCGTCGCGGTCTACCACTGGCGCAAGGGTTACCAGCCGGCACGACTATTCAGCCTGGCGCTGCTGGTATTCTGCAGCGCGCTGCTGGCCGCCCTGCCACTGCTGTTCGGCTATGGCCAGGTGCGCTCCGACTGGCTGATTTTCGGCATGTTGACGGCGGCGGCGCTCAGCGGTTTTCTATTGAGCATGGCCCTGAGCGAGCGTCAGCGGCGCATCACCCAGCAGGCCTTCAGTACCAGCCGCGCCCTGGCGGCCAGCTCGGCCGAACTCAAGGCCAAGGCCGAGTTCCTGGCCAAGATCAGCCACGAGATCCGCACCCCGATGAACGGCGTGCTGGGTATGACCGAGCTGTTGCTTGGCACGCCGCTGTCGGCCAAGCAGCGCGACTATGTGCAGACCATCCACAGCGCCGGCAACGAGCTGCTGACCCTGATCAACGAGATCCTCGACATCTCCAAGCTGGAGTCCGGGCAGATTGAGCTGGACGAGGTGCAATTCGACCTTACCGCCCTGATCGACGACTGCCTGGATATCTTCCGCGCCAAGGCCGAGCAGCAGAAGGTCGAGCTGATCAGCTTTATCCAGCCCCAGGTACCACGGGTCATCAGCGGCGACCCTACCCGTTTGCGTCAGACCCTGCTGAGCCTGCTGGACAACGCCTTCAAGCAGACCACCGAAGGCGAGATTCTGCTGGTCGCGGCGCTGGACACCAACGGCAGCGTCCCCCACCTGCGCATCGCCGTGCAGGACAGCGGCCGCCCGCTGGAGGCCAGCGAACGCGACGCCCTGCTCAACACCCAACTGGACAGCAAGGACTTCCTCGCCGCCACCCAGCTGGGCGGACGCCTGGGTCTGATCATCGCGCGCCAGTTGGTGCGCCTGATGGGCGGCGAGTTCGGCATCCAGAGCAGCGGCACCCCGGGCAGCACCCTGTGGCTGAGCCTGCCCCTGGACAGCGAACGCCTGGAGCACCCCACTGGCGACCTGGACGGCACCCTGCAAGGCGCGCGCCTGCTGGTGGTGGACGATAACGATACCTGCCGCAAGGTGTTGGTGCAGCAATGCACGGCCTGGGGTCTTACGGTCAGTGCCGTGCCTTCCGGCAAGGAAGCCCTGGCCCTGCTGCGCACCAAGGCGCACCTGCGCGAGTTCTTCGACGCCGTGCTGCTGGATCAGGACATGCCCGGCATGACCGGCATGCAATTGGCGGCCAAGATCAAGGAAGACCCTAGCCTTAACCACGACATCCTGATCATCATGCTCACCGGCATCAGCAACGCGCCGAGCAAGATCATCGCGCGCAATGCCGGGATCAAACGCATACTCGCCAAACCCGTGGCCGGCTACACCCTCAAGACCACCCTGGCCGACGAATTGGCCCAGCGCAAGACCGGCAATGCCGACCTCGGCGCCCAGGCCATGCTCGCGGCGCCGTTGTCGGTGCCCAGCGATTTCCGCATCCTGGTGGCCGAGGACAACAGCATTTCCACCAAGGTCATCCGCGGCATGCTCGGCAAACTCAACCTGCAGCCGGATACCGCCAGCAACGGCGAGGAAGCCCTCACCGCGATGAAGAACCAGTTCTACGACCTGGTGCTGATGGACTGCGAAATGCCGGTGCTCGACGGTTTTTCCGCCACCGAGCAACTGCGCGCCTGGGAGCTGGAAGAACAGCGTCCGCGGACCCCGGTGGTGGCCCTGACCGCGCATATCCTGGCCGAGCACAAGGAACGCGCTCGCCTGGTCGGCATGGACGGGCATATGGCCAAACCGGTGGAGCTGTCGCAATTGCGCGAGCTGATCGCCCACTGGGTGGCCGAGCGCGAGCTACGGCACCTGCGCCTGCGCCTGGCGCTGCCGACCTGATCCGGCCCTGGCGCACTCCTCACCCCCTGCAGCCATAGCTGGGCCACAGTCCGGCCCTGGGCCTGTTGATCGCTGTTGCGGCTCGCTGCGTAACCGCAACATGCCCTAAACTCTCCCCCACCTCCTGCCTGAGCCCTGCCCATGCTCTCCGCGCTCTTCAGCCTCTACCTGAAACTGCTGGTGCTCTACAGCCCGTTCTTCGTGCTGTCGTGTTTTATCGGCCTGACCCGTGGCTACACGGTCAAGGAGCGCAAGCGCCTGGCCTGGAAGGTCGCCCTCGGCGTGCTGATCTCCAGCGTGCTGCTGTACCTGTTCGGCCGGCACATCTTCACCCTGTTCGGCATCACCATCGACGCCTTCCGCATCGGCGCCGGCAGCGTGCTGTTTATCTCGGCGCTGGGCATGGCCCAGGGCAAGTCGGCGGTGCAGGCGGACAACCTGCAGCAGGACGTGACCATAGTCCCCCTGACCATTCCACTGACCGTGGGCCCCGGCACCATCGGCGCCCTGCTGCTGATGGGCGCCAGCCAACCGCATTGGGACGACAAGCTGCTGGCGGTGTTCGGCATCGCCGTGGCCAGCGCCACCGTGGGCGTGGTGCTCTACCTGTCCAACCAGTTCGAGCGACTGCTGGGCGACCAGGGTCTGCAAATCGTCAGCCGCCTGATGGGCCTGTTCGTCTGCGCCCTGGCCGCACAGATCATCTTTACCGGGGTGAAGAACTACCTCGTGCTCTAAGGCGGTGCGCCGCGGAATTTCGCCGCGCAGGACGCACCAAGGCGGCGCAGCGCCTTCCAGGCAAGGCGCCTCTGAAACGAACTAAATCTATATAAAACAAGGCCTTGCGCGGATTGGCACGGATGCTGCCATTGGACTGACGACCCCCGGGTCTCACCCAACAGTTGCGCACGGAGCCTAAGAAGAATGAAACGCCGTCCCTTTCTGAAATCGACGATTGCCGCCAGTGCCCTGATGCTTAGCGGTCTGTTCCCCTACACCCTGCACGCTGCCGAAACCATCAAGGTCGGCATCCTGCATTCGCTGTCCGGCACCATGGCCATCTCCGAGACCTCGCTCAAGGACATGGCGCTGATGACCATCGACGAGATCAACGCCAAGGGCGGCGTGATGGGCAAGCAACTGGAAGCCGTGGTGGTCGACCCCGCCTCCAACTGGCCGCTGTTCGCCGAGCGCGGCCGCCAGCTGCTGACCCAGGACAAGGTCGACGTGACCTTCGGCTGCTGGACCAGCGTGTCGCGCAAATCCGTGCTGCCGGTCTATGAGGAACTCAACGGCCTGCTGTTCTACCCCGTGCAGTACGAAGGCGAGGAACTCTCGCCCAACGTCTTCTACACCGGCGCCGCGCCGAACCAGCAGGCCATCCCGGCCGTCGAGTACCTGATGAGCGAGGACGGCGGCGCCGCCAAGCGCTACTTCCTGCTGGGCACCGACTACGTCTACCCGCGCACCACCAACAAGATCCTGCGCGCCT
>JAZKHB010000036.1:0-21052 GCA_040385585.1 Pseudomonadota bacterium
GAAACCAGACCCGGCATGGGACGCACCGTTGGGTGTTGCAGAACGAGCGACGAGTCATTTCTTATCGCATCAAAACAGATCCGGCCCTGCGGGTTGCGCGAATAACGGCCCCATTCAGCGTTGCGAAACTTGGCAAGGGAATGGCCATTGCCCGCGTTCCGCGCCTTGCCTGGAACCCTTATTCACGGCAACGCAACTCGCGATGTTAATGTCAACAGGCCCTAGTCGGACGTCCTGCAAAGGGCGCCCTTTACCCCATCGCCTCGCCGATCCTGTCGGCGGGGCTTCGTTTGTTCGAGGAGCCGCCGTGCGCTCACTGTTTTGGCGCATCTTTGCCAGTTTCTGGCTGGCCGTGGCCCTGGTGGCAGGCCTGTCCCTGCTCCTGGGCCGCGCCCTGAACCAGGACGCCTGGATCCTCAGCAATCACCCCGGACTGGACAACCTGGCGCAGCGCTGGACCGCGCTGTACGAGACCAAAGGGGCAGAGGCTGCGCAGCGGAGCCTGGATCGGCTCAAAGCGCGTTACCGGATCAATGTCCAGGTACTCGACAACAACGGTCAGGCGGTGATCCCCGGCACCTTTCCGGCGCGCGCGGCCGCCTACGAGGCCCGTCAGCAGGATCCGCAGCACCTGCCCTGGCGGCGTCTGACCGCGGAATACAGCAGCCCCGGCAGCGGCGAGACCTACTTGCTGATCTACCGCATCCCTTACCCGGAGCTCGCCGCCTGGCACCGTGACGGTCTGCTATGGCCCCTCAGCGCCCTGGGCATCGCATTGGTGGTGCTGACCTTGCTCAGCCTGCTGTTGACCCTGTCCATTACCCGCCCGCTGGCCCGTTTGCGCGGCGCGGTGCACGACCTCGGCCAGGCCAGCTACCAGCAGCACAGCCTGGCGCACCTGGCCACTCGTCGCGACGAATTCGGCGTACTGGCCCGGGACTTCAATCGCATGGGCGCACGCCTGCAAGACCTGATCGACAGCCAGCGCCAGCTGTTGCGCGACGTCTCCCATGAACTGCGCTCACCCCTGGCCCGGCTGCAGATCGCCCTGGCGCTGGCCGAACGCGCGGGCCAAGAGGACCGTGAACGCCTGTGGCCGCGCCTGAACCGCGAGTGCGAGCGCCTGGACGCGCTGATCGGCGAGATACTGGCCCTGGCCCGCCTGGACGCAGACCCCGGGCCGGCGCGCCAGGTGGACCTGGCCGGGCTGCTGACCCAGCTGCAGGACAACGCCCAGCTGGGCAACCCGCAACAAGTCGTCGAGATAGCCCTCGACCCTGGGCTGGACCTGCTGGGCTGGCCGCAGATGCTCGAAAGCGCCCTGGACAACCTGCTGCGCAACGCCTTGCGCTTCAACCCCGCCGGCCGCCCCATCGCGCTGCAGGCAAGGCGCCAGGGCGAGTCGCTATGCCTGAGCGTGCGCGACAGGGGCCCTGGTGCGGCGCCCGAGCATCTGGCACGCCTGGGCGAACCTTTCTTTCGCGCCCCCGGACAGGACAGTGCCGGCCATGGCCTGGGTCTGGCCATCGCACGCCGCGCCGCCGAGCGCCATGGCGGGCGCCTGATCCTGGACAATCACCCCGAGGGCGGCTTTATCGCCGCCCTGGAACTGCCCCTGCAACCGAGCGTTGCCGGCCGCTGAGGCCGGCGATGGGCGCGAGGACCTGTTGACACTACCCGCACGGCCGCGCCGGTACCGGTTTTTGACACCAGACCCGGCATGAGACGCGACTCCGGGTGATTCACAACGAGCAGCGAGTCATCGTCTATCGCATCAGCGGGCTGAGCGCCGCTTAACCCGTCCAGGTACTGACGAAATCGGCCGGCTCCAGCACAGCCGGGATGCGCAAGGCGCGCTCCGGGGTGCCCAGGTACAGAAAGGCGATCAGCTGTTCGCCCGCCGCCAGGCCCAAGGCGGCCGCCAGCGGCGCGCTGTAGCTCAGCTCGCCGGTGCGCCAGACCGCGCCGATGCCTTGGGCATGGGCCGCCAGCAGAATGGCGTGGGCGGCGCAGCCCGCTGCCAGCACCTGCTCCTGGGGGGGCACCTTGGGGTGGTCCTGCACCCGAGCGACCACCAGCACCAGCAATGGCGCACGCAGTGGCATGGCGTGAGCCTTGTCCAGGGCCTCCATGGGGGCTTCGGGATTGCCGGACAGCAGGGCTCGGGCCAGCACTTCTCCGAGCCTGGCGCGCGCCGCGCCCTCCACCGTGATAAAGCGCCAGGGCCGCAACTGCCCGTGGTCAGGCGCGCGCAAGGCCGCGCGAAACAGCAGGTCGCGCTGCGCCGCATCGGGCGCGGGATCGACCAGCCGCGGTGCGGACACGCGGGTGAGCAGCGCCTCGAGAGCATCCATGGGTCAACCTCCAACAGGGTCTGTGGCAAAACGAGCAGGCATTCTAGCCGATCGAGGCCGCGGGAGACTTAAGCGCAACGGCGCGATTTACAGACGAGGCCCGGCGCGTAGAATGGCGCCCTGTTATCCTCCGAACCCGATCCCATGGCTTTGTCGACACTGCGCATTATCGGTTTCATCCTCGGCATTTTTCTGATCACCCTGGCCATTAGCATGGTCATCCCGATGCTGACCCTGCTGGTTTTCGAGCGCACCGACGATATCCATGCCTTCCTCTGGTCGAGCCTAATCAGTTTTGTCGCCGGGCTGGCCCTGGTGCTGCCAGGCCGCCCGGACAATGCCCAGCTGCGACCCCGGGACATGTACTTTCTCACCACCGCCAGCTGGGGGGTGGTCTGCTGCTTCGCCGCGCTGCCGATGGTGATCATCCAGCACATCAGCTACACCGACGCGTTCTTCGAGACCATGTCCGGCATCACCACCACGGGGGCGACCATATTGGTCGGGCTGGACAGCGCTTCCCCGGGTCTGCTGATCTGGCGCTCGATGCTGCATTGGCTGGGCGGCATCGGTTTTATCGGCATGGCGGTGGCGATCCTGCCGCTGCTGCGGGTCGGCGGCATGCGCCTGTTCCAGACCGAGTCCTCGGACTGGGGCGAGAAGGTCATGCCCCGCTCGCACATGGCGGCCAAATACATCCTGCTGGTCTATGTCGGCCTGAGCGCCCTGGGCACCCTGTGTTTCTGGCTGGCCGGCATGACCCCGTTCGACGCGGTCAACCACTCGCTGTCGATGATTTCCACCGGCGGCTTTTCCACCTCGGACGCCTCCCTGGCCCATTGGACACAACCCGCGGTGCACTGGGTCGCGGTGCTGTTCATGATGCTCGGCGCCCTGCCTTTCACCCTCTACGTCGCGATGCTGCGCGGCCATCGCAAGGCGCTGGTGAGGGACCATCAAGTGCGCGGCTTCGTCGGCTTCCTGCTCGTAACCTGGCTGGTATTCGCCACCTGGCTCTGGCAGCACTCCGAGCATGCCTGGTGGGATGCCTTGCGCATAGTCGCGGTAAACGTCACGTCGATCGTCACCACCACCGGTGTGGCCCTGGGCGATTACACGCAGTGGGGCAGTTTCGCCGTGCTGCTGTTTTTCTACCTGACCTTTGTCGGCGGCTGTTCCGGCTCCACCGCCGGCGGACTGAAAATCTTCCGCTTCCAGGTGGCCTATGTACTGCTCAAGGCCAACCTGCAGCAATTGGTGCACCCGCGCGCGGTGATCAAGCAGCAGTACAACGGGCATAACCTGGACGAGGACATAGTCCGTTCGCTAGTGACCTTTTCCTTCTTCTTCACCGTGACCATAGGCATGATCGCCCTGGGCCTGGCCCTGCTCGGCCTGGACTGGATCACCGCGCTGACCGGTGCCGCCACTGCCGTGTGCAACGTCGGTCCGGGACTCGGGCCGATCATAGGCCCGGCCGGCAATTTTTCCAGCCTGCCGGATGCGGCCAAATGGTTGCTGACCCTCGGCATGCTGCTCGGACGCCTGGAGATCCTCACAGTGCTGGTGCTGCTGACCAAGTCGTTCTGGAGGCACTGAACCCGGCCAATGGCGCATTTACAGCGCGTTGGCGCCGCGTAGAATGGCCCCCCTACTTTCAGAGCCCGCCCCATGGCCCGGTCGACCCTGCGCATCCTCGGTTTCATCAACGGGATCTTCCTGATTACCCTGGCTATCAGCATGGTCGTGCCCATGCTGACCCTGTTAATCTTCGACCAGCCCCAAGGCCTCAACGCCTTTCTCTGGTCCAGCCTGATCACCTTCCTCGCCGGATTGGCGCTGGTTCTCCAGGGTCGCCCGGAAAACAGCCAGCTGCGCCCACGGGACATGTACCTGCTGACCGTTTCGAGCTGGCTGCTGGTAGGGATGTTCGCCGCCCTGCCGTTCCTGTTCGCCCAGGACATGAGCTACACCGATGCCTTTTTCGAGAGCATGTCCGGCATTACCGCCACCGGCGCCACCGTGCTCAGCGGCCTGGACGGTATGTCGCCGGGCATTCTGATCTGGCGCTCCCTGTTGCACTGGCTGGGCGGTATCGGTTTTATCGCCATGGCCGTGGCCATCTTGCCGATGCTGCGTATCGGTGGCATGCGCCTGTTCCAGACCGAATCCTCGGACCGTTCGGACAAGGTCATGCCCCGCTCGCACATGGTCGCCAAGTACATGGTGGTGGCGTACCTGGGCCTCAGCCTGTTGGGGTTCATGGCGTTCTGGGCCGCCGGCATGGGCCCTTTCGATGCGCTCAACCATGCTATGTCGGCCATCGCCACCGGCGGCTTTTCCACCTCCGACCTGTCCCTGGGCAACTGGCCGCAACCCGCGGTGCACTGGGTCGCGGTGGTGGTGATGATTCTCGGCAGCCTGCCCTTCGTACTCTATGTCTCAACCCTGCGCGGCAACTACCGGGCGCTGTACAAGGACCAGCAGGTGCGCGGCTTCCTCGGCCTGCTGCTGAGCGCCTGGCTGCTGCTCGGCACTTGGTATTGCCTGAGCACTGAATTGCATTGGTTGGAAGCGGTGCGCCACGTGGCGGTGAATACCACCTCGATCATGACCACCACCGGCTTCGCCCTGGGCGACTACGGCCTCTGGGGCGGCTTCTCCTCCATGCTGTTCTTCTACCTGGGTTTCATCGGCGGGTGCTCCGGCTCCACCGCCGGCGGGCTGAAAATCTTCCGCTTCCAGGTGGCCTATATCCTGCTCAAGGCCAACCTGCAGCAATTGGTGCATCCGCGCGCGGTGATCAAGCAGCAGTACAACAGGCACCGCCTGGACGAGGATATCGTCCGCTCGATCCTGACGTTTTCGTTCTTCTTCACCATCACCATCGCGGTGCTGGCCCTGAGCCTGACCCTCTGCGGCCTGGACTGGATCACCGCCCTGAGCGGTGCCGCCAGCACGGTCTCCGGGGTCGGCCCCGGCATGGGGCCGATCATCGGGCCAGCCGGCACCTTCGCCAGCCTGCCGGATGCCGCCAAATGGCTGCTGACCCTGGGCATGCTGCTGGGGCGCTTGGAGATCATCACCGTGCTGGTGCTCTGCATGCCGGCGTTCTGGCGACACTGAACGGCTGCCCCGGGTCGCCCGGATAAACACGGCACGTCCGCCGGCTCCGGCCTGCACGGCAATGGCCGCGCCTGGCGCCAGTATCCCGAGGGTTATAAGCCTGAGCGGTAATGGCCGGGGGTTTCGTCGAACCAGCGGCGAAAGGCCCGGAAGAAATTGCTCGGGTCGGCAAAGCCTAACAGGTAGGCGATCTCCAGCAGGCTCAGGTGCGGCTGGGCCAGGTACTGCACCGCCAGTTCACGACGGGTGTCGTCCAGCAGCTGCTGAAAACTGCTGCCCTCCTCCTGCAGGCGCCGTTGCAGGGTGCGCTGCGACAGATGCAACGCCTGGGCCACGGCATCGCGCTTGGGCTCCCCTTGCGGCAGCAACCGGCAGAGCACCTGCCGCGCCTGGTGGGTCACCCGCGTATCGGAAAAGCGCGCGAGGTAGTCGCCGGCGAAACGATCGTGCAACTGGGCCAGGGCGGCGTTGGCCGTGGGCAGCGGCGCCTCCATGTCGGCACGGGCGAACAGCAGTTCGTACTGCGCGGCATGGAACTGGAAAGGCGCCTGAAACACCTGGCGATAGGGTTCCAGGTCGACCGGCGGCTCGCCCTGGAAACTGACCCGCAGCGGGCACAGGTGCTGTCCGGTAAGCCAACGGCAAAACGCCAGGGCATAGGCCAGCGAGGCCTCGGGGCTCTGTCGGGCCGGGGTCAGGTGATCGCCATGGATTGCCAGCGTCAGGGCATAGCCCTGGGGCGTGGGGCGGAAACTCAGGTCCGCGCCTTCGCCGATGATCCGTTGATAGCGTACCAGTCGAGTAAAGCCTTCCTTCAGGCTCAGGCTGGACATCAGCGCATAACCCACCACATGGAAAGATGCCGGCCGCACCACCCGGGCCATGTTCAGGCCGATCGCCGGGTTACCCGACAACTCCACCGCGCGCGCCCACAGACGGGTCATGGCATCCTGTGCGAAGCGCGCATCCGGGTCGTTGAGCGCCTTGTAATCCAGGCCCAGTTCGGCGAACAGCAGGCGACAGTCGACGCCGCCTATTTCCAGCGCCTGGACGATGCCCAGGGCCCAGCTCGATGAGGTGGTGCGTTCGCGCATGGCGCCTTCTTCTTTTTTATTGGAAAGGGATCATCTGCGGCCCCGACGGCCGCAAGGCGGTTTCGCGACAGCAATGCACAGGGCTTGGCGGCCCAAGGATACTAAAGTGGCGCCCAATGTCACTGGCCCGGCAGGACAGTCGCCCTACACTCTCGGTAACCAGACAGGAGCCTGCCATGCCTACGCCCCCCGCCGAACGCTTTACCCGATTCGCCGACTTCTACCCTTACTACCTGCAGGAGCACAGCAACCCCACCTGTCGCCGCCTGCATTATGTCGGCAGCCTGCTGGTGCTCGGCCTGCTCGGCTATGCCCTGTTCAGCCAGCGCTGGCTCTGGCTGCTGGCCATTCCGCTGGTCGGTTACGGTTTTGCCTGGGTCGGTCATTTCGTTTTCGAGAAAAACCGCCCGGCCACCTTCCAGTACCCCTTCTACAGCCTGATGGGTGACTGGGTGATGCTCAAGGACGCCCTGACCGGACGCATCCGTTTCTAAGGAAATCTCGCCGACAGAAAGTCCGGTTTCCCCGGCTGAAACACCCGATTTTCCCGTGAACGCGTCTTGTTCCAGAGGGGACCTGCCTTGGCCAGTACTACTGGCCAACCACTGGCGACTTTCGCCTGCCCTTTCGGCATTCCCCTGTTGGCCGGCAAGGCTGCGCTTGGTTATGATTCGAGATACATTCGGCAAGACAGACGTCTTGCGTGCACCCAAGCGTCCAGCAGAGCCGCCGGAACATTCAGCAGGGATTGTTGCAGTTGATCAAATCCGCCCCCGATAGCATTAGCCACTCGTCCATGCCGCCGTTGCGCGTGTATTACTCACGCGTCCTGGCCTATATCTCCACGGCGGCCGGGGTGGCGGTCGGTACCTCGGTACAGCATTTCGGCTACGACCTGCTGTGGATAGTCCCTTACGCCCTGCTCTACCCTCACCTGGCCCATCAGCTGACCCATAGGCTGAAACGTGACCACCCACGGCAGACCACCTTGGCGCTGCTGAGCATCGACGCCGTGCATTGTGGTATTACCGCCGCGCTGCTGGGTTTCAGCGCGGTGCCCAGCCTGATGTTCCTGCTGATTCTGAGTTTCAGTGCCTTGATCATCGGCGGCGTGCGCCACCTGGGGCTGGCCTTGCTGGTGGCCATCAGCGGGCTGCTGGTGACCAGCGCCCTGATCCGCCCGGAACTCAACCTCGCGACGCCGGCCCTGGTGGCGTTGGTCAGCATCCTGTCCAGCACCCTCTATGTCTGCATCACGGCCTATTATGTGCACCAACAGGGGCTGCGTCTGGGGCAGACGCGCATCGAGGTCAAGCGCGAGCAGGAAAAAGCCGCGCGCCTGGCCCGCAACCTGGCCAAGTACCTCTCTCCCCAGGTCTGGGAGTCGATCTTCAGTGGCAAGAAGAGCGTGCGCCTGGAGACCCAGCGCAAGAAGCTCACGGTATTCTTCTCCGACATCAAGGGCTTTACCGAGCTGGCCGAGGAACTGGAAGCCGAGGCCTTGACCGACCTGCTCAACACCTACCTGAACGAGATGTCGAAGATCACCCTGAAATACGGCGGCACCATCGACAAATTCATCGGTGACAGCGTCATGGTGTTCTTCGGCGACCCGGCCAGCCAGGGCGCTAAAAAGGACGCGGTGGCCGCCGTGTCCATGGCCATCACCATGCGCAAGCACATGAAGGTGCTGCGCCAGCAATGGCGTGCCCAGGGCATCACCAAGCCCCTGGAAATCCGCATGGGACTGAATACCGGCTATTGCACCGTCGGCAACTTCGGCGCCGACACGCGCATGGACTACACCATCATCGGCCGCGACGTGAACCTGGCCAGCCGCCTGGAAAGCGCCGCCGAGTCCGGTGAGATCCTGATCTCCCACGAGACCTATTCCCTGGTCAAGGACGTGATCATGTGCCGCGACAAGGGCCAGATCACGGTCAAGGGTTTTTCCCGGCCGGTGCAGATTTACCAGGTGGTGGACTTTCGCCGTGATCTGGGCGCCAGCTCCAGCTACGTCGAACACGAACTGCCGGGGTTTTCCATGTACCTGGACACCAACGGCATCCAGAACTTCGACAAGGAACGGGTCATCCAGGCCCTGGGGCAAGCCGCCGAGAAGCTGCGCGACAAGGTGATTCTCTAAGCTGCCTGCCGGCGGTTTCTAGGGCTGCGCGAACAGCTCGCCCAGCGCACAAGGCTCCCCGTCGAGCAGAGGCTGATTCGCCAGAAACTCCAGGGTCGAGGCGCGCCAGGACTGCCGGGCGGCCAGCGCGGCGCAGCGCCCACGGTCCAGTTGCAATGCGGCCCGGCAGGCCTGACCCAGGTCGGCATCCATCACACCGGTCACGCCCGGTTCCAGCACATCCAGGGGTCCGGGCACGGCAAAGGCCGCCACCGGAGTGCCGCAGGCCAAGGCCTCGAGCATCACCAGTCCGTAGGTGTCCGTACGCGAGGGAAACACCAGCACGCTGGCCGCGGCATAGCTCGCCGCCAGCGCCTCGCCCTGGCGATAACCGAGGAACGCCACCGCGGGGTAGCGTGCCTGCAACTCGGCCTTGAGCGGGCCGTCGCCAACCACCTGCTTGCTGCCGGGCAAGGCCAGCTCCAGAAAAGCCTCCAGGTTCTTTTCCGGGGCCAGCCGCCCGACGAAGAGAAACACCGGTTCCACTGGCCGGGGCAGCGCAGGCTGCGGACGAAACAGGCCGATGTCCACGCCCTTGTGCCATAGGCTCAGACGCTGCAGACCCTGGCCGCTCAGCTCCTCGACCAGGCGCGCGGTGCTGACCAGCACCGCCTGGCTGGGTCGGTGGAAGGTCCGCAGGAAGGCATAGCCCCAGCTCAGCGGCACCCAGGGCCAGCGGCCGTGGAGGTACTCGGGAAAGCGCGTGTGCAACGCGCTGGAAAACGCCAGGCCGCGCCTGACCAACCAGCGCCGGGCAGCCCAGCCAAGCGGCCCTTCGGTGGCCAGGTGGACGCAGTCCGGACGGAAGGCACGAATGGCCGCACCGACCCGCCAGACATCCCAGACCAGGGGAATTTCCGGATAGGTCGGGCACGGCAGCGTGCGGAAATCCCGGGGCGACAGCAACTTGACCTGGTGACCGAGCGCGCGCAGCTCGGCGACCAGCGCCTGCAGGCAGGTGACCACGCCATTGACCTGAGGCAGCCAGGCATCGCTGACCAGCAGGATTCTCATGCCAGGCTCTCGACGGCGGTCGCCCGCTGGGCCTCGCGTGCCTGATCCTCGGCCAGTCGGTACAGTTCGATGGAGCCATCCAGGTGCTCGATCAGCGCCGAGCAGGACTCCACCCAGTCGCCACAATTCATGTATTCCACCTCGCCCACGGCGCGGATCTCGGCATGGTGGATATGCCCGCAGACCACGCCGTTGAAGCCGCGCTTGACGCACTCGTGGGCAATGGCCTGTTCGAAGTCGCTGATGAAATTCACCGCCCCCTTGACCTTGTGCTTGAGGTAAGCCGACAGCGACCAGTAGCCATAGCCGTAGCGTCGGCGCCAGTGATTGAGCCAACGGTTGAGGGTCAGGGTGAACTCGTAGGCCGAATCGCCGAGAAACGCCAACCAGCGGTGGTAGCGGGTGATCACGTCGAACTGGTCGCCATGGATCACCAACAGCCGGCGGCCATCGGCGGTCAGGTGCTCGGCTTCGTCCACCAGCTGGATATTGCCGAGGATCAGCTTGGAATAGCCGCGCAGAAATTCGTCATGGTTGCCGGTGACGTAGATCACCTCGGTGCCACGCTTGCTCATGGTCAGCAGCCGGCGCAGCACATTGGTATGGGCCTGAGGCCAGTAGATGCCGCTGCGCAGCCGCCAGCCGTCGATGATGTCGCCGACCAGGTAGACCTTGTCCGCCTGGTAACGCTTGAGGAAGCGTGCCAGGTGTTCGGCCTGGCAATCCCGGGTCCCCAGGTGCACGTCCGAGATCCACAGGGTACGCACGCGTTGTTTACGGCTGGGCTTGGCGAGCTGAGCACTGCTCATGGGGCGACCTCCGGCAGGGTTTTACCGAGGGTGGACCCCGCCCATGAAAAACCCGTGACAGCAGCGAGTCAGCAGGATGACAGAGCCGACTCCAGCCATCCGGCGTTGAGAACCCGTGGTTTTTTTCGCTGACGACCGGCCGGATGCAGCGCTGCGCCGAAAACTCTGGGTAGACTGCAGCCTTGCGCCGAAGGAAAGCCGCGATGTCTTCGATCCTCTCCCTGCGTCACTACCGCCACGACCAGATCGCCCACCGTCACGACCACGCCCAACTGGTGTTCGGCCTGAGCGGACAACTGGACTTCGAAGTCGCCGGACGCGGCACCCAAGTGGTCCGCCAGACCCTCGCGGTGGTCCCCGCGGACGCCCACCACATCTGCGGCAGCACCACCGGCAGCCTTTGCCTGGTACTCGACGTGCCGCCCGCGGACTGGCTGCGCCAGCAGCTGGGCGAGCATGCCGATGCCAGCCAGCGCTTGTTCGAACGGCCGGGCACCCTGAGCCTGAACCCGGCCCAGGGCCAACTGGTCGGTTGGCTGGCAGGCAGTGCGCTGAACGATCCGGTAATCGCCCGGCAAGGCGCCGCTCTGTTGCTGACCAGCCTGGTAAGCGCGGCCGCGCCGGCGCTCCAGGGCCTGCCGCTGGCCGCGCTGGATGCGCATATCCTGCGTCATGCCGGTCATCCGCTGCAGGTCGCCGACCTGGCGCGCCTGGCGGGGCTGTCCGCCGCGCGTTTTCATGCACGCTTTCTCGCCGAAACCGGGCAGACGCCCATGGACTATGTGCGCGCCCGACGCCTGCAGCTGGGCCGCCAGCTGCTGCGCGACAGCCCGCTGGCCGTGGGCGAGATCGCCGCCCGGGTCGGCTACGGATCGCAGAGCGCCTTTACCGCGGCCCTGGTTCGCGCGTACGGCCAGACGCCGCGGGCGCTGCGTCGCGAGTCCATCGACAAAACCCGCTAGGTCCGCGACAGACAAGCGGCGATCGGGGGCCTAGGCTGGGCCTTTCATTAGTGCATCTGGAATCCCCATGAACCACCGCTCCGCCCTGATAGCCCTGCACTGCGGCGCCCTGATGTTCGGCCTGACCGGTGTGCTGGGCAAACTCGCCGCCCCCACCCCGGCCATGATCGTTTTCGGCCGGGCCGTATTTGCCGTGCTGGCCCTGGCGCTGTTCGCCCGGCTGTTCGGCCGCCGTCCCTGGCAGCGCCTGAACGGGCACGACTGGGGCCGCCTGACCCTGGGCGGCGTGCTGCTGGCCGGGCACTGGGTGAGCTTCTTTATTTCGGTGAAGCTGGCCGGTGTGGCCATCGCCACCCTGGGCTTCACCAGCTTTCCGGCCCTGACGGTGCTACTGGAAGGATTGATCTTTCGCGAACGCATCCGCCGTCACGAAATCGCCCTGGTGGTGCTGGTGACGGTCGGCCTGGTGCTGGTGACCCCGGCATTCAACCTGGCCAGCGAGGCCACGGTCGGGCTGCTCTGGGGTGTGCTTTCGGGGCTGTTGTTCGCCCTGCTCTCACTGACCAACCGCGCCGGTGCCGGCAAGCTGGGGCCGGTGCAGGCCGCGCTGTGCCAGAACCTAGTCGTGGCGCTCTGCCTGTTGCCCTTTGCCGCTTCTCTGGTGCCTCAGGTCAAGGCACTGGACTGGCTTTGGCTGGGTTTGCTTGGCGTGGTCTGCACCGGCCTGGCCCACAGCCTGTTCGTCGCCAGCCTGGAGGTGCTCAAGGCGCGAACCGCCGCCCTGGTATTCGCCCTGGAGCCGGTCTACGGCATCGGCTTCGCCTGGCTGATCTTCGCGGAAACCCCGACCTGGCGGATGATGGTCGGTGGCGCACTGATCCTGCTGGCTATCCTGCTGTCCGCCCGTTACGGCGCCGACGCAACGCCCAAGCCGCGGACCGAGGAAGAACTGGCGACCTAGGATGGGGCGGGCGCGTGGGTTGAGCGCCGCGATACGCGCTTAAGCAGCCCGCGACCGCGCCTTACCCGGGCGTATCGTTATGCCCCAGGTCACGGTGTGGGTCGATCAGGTCACGCAGCCGCTGCTTGAGCACCTTGGCCTCGGGGAAGCCGCCGTCGGCCTGACGCTCCCAGAGCTGCACGCCAGCGCAGGTGATCGAAAACACCCCACCGGTGCCCGGCACCAGGGAGACCTTGCCCAGGTCTTCGGCAAAGGTGCTGAGCAGCTCCTGGGCAAGCCAAGCAGCACGCAACAGCCATTGGCATTGCCGGCAATAGACAATCGTGACTTCGGGCTTAAGGGCAGTGGACATGGCAGTGCTCCGGGGAAAAGTGGCGCCCATCATAGCCCGCAGCCGCTCGATTCAACCCTTCGCCGCCCGCACGCCCCAGGCGGGCAAGACCCCCAGCAGAAACAGCCCGGCCACCAACCAGAAACTCTGGGAAAAGGCCTGGGCCAATGCCGGGTCAGTAGCGCCCTCGGCGGCGTGACGCCATTCCAGGAAAAAAGTCAGCAGATTGACCCCGAAGGCACCGCCCAGCTGACGCATGAAGGTGATGGCCCCTGCGCCCTGGCTCAGCTCCTCGGCGCTCAGGATATCCAGGGAGCCGGTGCTCAGGGCCGGCAACAGCAAACCCAGACCCAGCCGACCGATGCAGGCCCAGGTGCACAGCACGACAAAAGAGGCGCCCTGTCCCATCCAGCCCAGGCCGGCCGCGGACAAGGCGAACACCAGCAAGCCGGCGACCAGCAGCAGCGCGGCCGAAAGCCTGTCGCTCAGCCAGCCACCGAGAAAGGACGCCAGCCCCAGGACCACGCCCGTGGGTAGCAGGAGCAAGCCGGCGCGCCCCGCGCTATAGCCTTCGACGGTCTGCAGAAACAGCGGGATCAGGTAGGTCGAGCCGTACAACCCCACGCCCAGCACCAGGGCCACCAGGCTGGCCCGGCGAAACGCCGCATGCCGCCACAGCGCCAGGGGCAGCAAGGGATGGGCGCTGCGCCAGCTGCGCTGGAGAAAGGCGCCGGTCGCAGCCAACCCCAGGGTTGCGGGAACGCCTGCGCGAAGCGTGAGCCAACCGAAGCGCTGGGCCTCGGCGAGGGCGCCCAGCAGGGCGAACAGGGCCAGACACAGCAGCGCGAACGCCCAGAGGTCCAGCCTGGGCCTGTGAATTTCCCGCTGGCTGGGCATCAGCCAGTGAGCGCCGATCAGGGCCAGCAGGCACATGGGCAAGGGCAGCCAGAACACCGCGGCCCAACCGAAGTGATCGATCAGGTAGCCGCCGATGGACGGTCCGAGGGTGGGCGCGACCATCACCCCGAGACCGTACACGCCCAGCGCCATGCCGCGCCCACCGTCACTGAAGGTGCGAAAGATCAGCACCATGGCCAGGGGCTGGATAATCCCGGCGCAAGCGCCCTGGACGATACGCAGGCCGATCAGCTGCCAGGCCGTCTGCGCCACCAGGGCCAGCAGGGAGGCCAGGACAAACAGCCCGAGCCCCAGTTGCAGGGTAAGCCGCGCCCCGAGACGGGCCTGGGCCCAGGCGGCGAGCAGCAGGCCGGCGGTCATGGCCGCGAGAAAGCCGGTGGACAACCACTGCGCCAGGGGCCGGCCAATGGCGAAATCGCCCATGATCGCCGGCAACGCCACATTGATGCTGGTGGACGACAGCACCATGGCCATGCTGCCGACCATCAGCAGCGCCAGCAGCCAGTGCGGGTAGCGGCCGCCGAAACGCGCCTGCAGGGCCGGCAGGTCCTGCCCCATCAGCGTCTTTCCAGGTTACCCAGGATCCGCGCGTGCACGCGCTGGCAGCGCTGCAGTTCTTCTTCGTCGATCCCCTCGAACAGCTCCAGGCGCAGCTGGGTGGAAATCGCCTCGATCTGCTCGATCAGGGGCCGGGCCTTGTCGCTCAGGGCGATCTTCTTGGCACGCCGGTCTTCCAGCACCGCCTGGCGGGTGACCAGGCCCTGGGCTTCCAGGCTATCCAGCAGGCGGGCCAGGGTCGGGCCCTCCACGCCGACGCTTTGCGCCAGTTCGCGCTGGGTCGGCAGCTCATCGAAACGCGACAGGTGCAGAAGCACCAGCCAACGTGCCTGGGACAGGCCGATGCCGACCAGACGCCGGTCCAACTCGGCACGCCAGGCCCGCGACATCTGCGCCAGCTGCATGGCAAAACGGTGTTTATCAAAATGCTGCATAGGAGGAAGGGCTCAAGATTGAAGCTGAAAACTAATTATTAGTCAGCTAATCATAACCCTGCATCCCAGGGCAAGCCCGGCCTACCACTTGGCGTAATGATCCTCGACAAAGCCCCAGAGATCGGCGATCGGCACGGGCGGCCGTCCAGCCGGGCGCAGCACGCCGCGAAAGCGCCCAAAGACCTGCTTGAAGTTACTGGCCAACAGGCCCAGATTCAGCCGCTCCTGGTGCAGTCCGCGGGCCTCGAAGCGCAGCTCCACCTGACCGTCGAAGGAGTCGATCCGCCAAGGCTCCAGCGGCCGGTCGCGGTCATAGGTAAAACGCACGCTGTCGACCTTGATCAGCTCGCCGTCCAGCCAGAAGCAATTCTCGGTAAAGCTGGTTTCGTTGACCCCGCAGGAGAGGTTCAGCCCGACTCGTTGCGCCCCAGCCTGGCCCGACAGGCAGGCCCAGTTCCAGTGGGTTTCACGGCGCATATAGCCGGCCGACCAGTCGTGATGGGCAAAGGTGTCCAGGGCGCCCAGGTCGAAGTCGCCCAAGGCGCTGTGTACCGAGCCCGTGCAGCGCAGTCCTGCCACCTTCTGCGCATAGACCCAGCCGTTGACCGCGGTCGGGGTGCAGAGGCACAGGGGCTGGAACGCCGGCTGCGTCTCGCTGAACGCGGCCTCGATGCGCGTGCCGTCATCCAGTTCCACCAGCAGGCGCTTTTCCCGCGAGGCACCGCGGTTCTCCAGACGCAGCAAATTACGCCCGCTGCGCAGCTCGCACACGCCGTTATCCGGCGCCTGGGAGAACTGCGTACCCAGCCCCATAGGCCGCTTGAAGCGGCGCTCGATCATCCGTCCGGAGGCCGGGTGGAAGAGGTAGACGAAGCCGATTCCCACCAGGCTCAAGTCGGCCAGGGCGCAGCCGCCGATCAACTGGTCACTGATCAGGCCGAAGTACTGGAACTGGTGAAAACTGCGGCGCTTGTGCCAGGCACCTAGGCGCCGGCCCATGGGCGAACGGAAATCGAAGTCGCGGTAATTGACCTCACCGGGAGCGCGGGGGAACAGGCCGTAATAGGGCTGGCCGTTGGCCTGAATCAATTGGTCCATCTGGTCGGCTCCCGGCGGCTAACAGGCCGTTGAAAAATGTAGGCGAGGCAGCCGAGACAAGGCAAAACAGGTGAGGAAGCGCAGTTTACGAGCTGTAAATGAGCATTCCGAGCCTGCTTTTAACGCCGTATCGGCCACGCAGGTAGTTTTTCAACAGCCTGCTAAAGCCTGGATGCTAGCACCGCCCGACCCGCCCGACAGTCACCAGCCGCGCCAGTGGGGGAGCCAAATCGGCCATGCCCGGCTGCCTGCAGACCCCATGCAGCCATAAAAAAAGCGGACAACCCGGTTGTCCGCTTTTTTCGTTGCCGCCCGGCTCGGCTCAACCCATCAGACCGAACGGATCAGGTGATCGAAGGCTCCGAGCGAGGCCTTGGCGCCCTCGCCCACGGCGATCACGATCTGCTTGTAAGGCACGGTGGTCACATCGCCAGCGGCGAAGATACCCGGTACCGAGGTCTCGCCCCGGGCATCGACAATGATTTCACCGCGCGGCGACAGCTCGACTATTCCCTTGAGCCAGTCGCTGTTGGGCAACAGGCCGATCTGCACGAAAATCCCGGCCAGCTCGATACTGTGCAGCTGCTCGGTGCCGCGGTCCCGATAGACCAGGGCAGTGACCTTCTGGCCATCGCCTTGCACCTCGGTGGTCAGCGCGCTTTTGATCACGGTCACGTTGCTCAGGCTGGCGAGTTTTTTCTGCAACACGGCGTCAGCGCGCAACTGGCTGTCGAACTCGATCAGGGTCACGTGGGCGACCAATCCGGCCAGGTCGATGGCCGCCTCGACCCCGGAGTTGCCGCCGCCGATCACCGCCACGCGCTTGCCCTTGAACAGTGGACCGTCGCAGTGCGGGCAGTAGGCCACGCCACGGCCACGGTATTGCTGCTCGCCGGGCACATTCATTTCGCGCCAGCGCGCACCGGTTGCCAGGATCAGGGTCTTGGACTTGAGGCTGGCGCCGCTGTCGAAGCGGATTTCGTGCAGGCCACCGGCCTGGGCGGCCGGCACCAGGCCACTGGCGCGCTGCAGGTTCATCACATCGACGTCGTACTGCTTGACGTGCTCTTCCAGGGCGCGGGCCAGCTTCGGCCCCTCGGTTTCCTGCATGGAAATAAAGTTTTCGATGGCCATGGTGTCCAGGACCTGACCGCCGAAGCGCTCGGCCGCCACCCCGGTGCGAATACCCTTGCGTGCGGCATAGATGGCCGCCGCCGCGCCCGCCGGGCCACCTCCGACCACCAGCACGTCGAAGGCTGCCTTGGCCGTGAGCTTTTCGGCATCCCGCGCGGCGGAGCCGGTGTCGATCTTGGCGAGGATTTCCTCCACGCCCATGCGACCCTGACCGAACAGCTCGCCGTTCAGGTACAGGCTGGGCACCGACATGATCTGGCGGTCGTTGACCTCGTCCTGGAACAACGCACCGTCGATGGCCACGTGGTGAATGTTGGGGTTGAGCACCGCCATCAGGTTCAGCGCCTGGACCACGTCCGGGCAGTTCTGGCAGGACAGGGAAAAGTAGGTCTCGAAATGGAAGTCGCCCTCGACACCCTTGATCTGCTCGAGCACCTCGGGAGCTGCCTTGGAGGGGTGGCCGCCGACCTGCAACAGCGCCAGCACCAGGGACGTGAATTCGTGGCCCATCGGAAGACCGGCGAAACGCAGGTTGATCTCCGCGCCAGGGCGACTGAGGGCGAAGGACGGCGTGCGCCGGTCGCTGCCATCGGTTTTCAGCGTGATCTTGTCGGTCAAGCCGACGATATCCTGGAGCATGCCCAGCAGCTCGCGAGATTTGTCGCTGTCATCGAGGGACGCGACGATCTCGAACGGCAGGGTGACCTTCTCGAGGTAGGCCTTCAACTGGGTTTTAAGCGTGGCGTCCAACATGACTGATGTTCCTTTCTACAGAATTCGGAGACAAAAACGCCCGGGCGGATCTCGCCCGGGCGTTCGGGCACTCAATGACTGGGTTACAGCCGGGAAAGTGCAGCACTGCGAACAGTGCAAACAGTGCGGTAAAACGGATCAGAAAACGTTACGAGCGAAGGTCAGGCAAGACGAAAACGAGCGAGGGCGCGCAGTGTGCAAGTAGTACATGAGCAGCCCGAGCTCGGTTTCAACGCAGCATCACCGAGCGCAGTAAATTCCTGGCCGTTTTTAGATCTTGCCGACCAGATCCAGAGACGGAGCCAGGGTCTTCTCGCCTTCTTTCCACTTGGCCGGGCAGACTTCGCCCGGGTGGCTGGCGGTGTACTGCGCGGCCTTCAGCTTGCGCAGGGTTTCGGAGACATCGCGGGCGATTTCGTTGGAGTGGATTTCCACGGTCTTGATCACGCCTTCCGGGTTGATCAGGAAGGTGCCGCGCAGCGCCAGGCCTTCTTCTTCGATGTGCACGCCAAACGCGCGTGTCAGCGCGTGGGTCGGATCACCAACCAGCGGGAACTGGGCCTTGCCCACGGCAGGGGAGGTTTCGTGCCAAACCTTGTGCGAGAAATGGGTGTCGGTGGTGACGATATACACCTCGGTACCGGCTTTCTGGAATTCGGCGTAGTTGTTGGCGGCGTCTTCGATTTCGGTCGGGCAGTTGAAGGTGAAGGCGGCCGGCATGAAGATCAGCACCGACCACTTGCCTTTCAGGGATTGCTCGGTGACTTCGATGAACTGACCGTTGTGAAACGCGTTGGCCTTGAAGGGTTGAACCTGGGTGTTGATAAGCGACATTCGCTGAGTCCTCGTGGGATGGGAAGTTGACCGGATGAATAATACGGCCCGAAGATCGAAAGTTGTTATTGATTGACGACATGAGGCTGATTGATTTTGCTTATGCAGCTTCGACCAAGACCGAAACCGGCCGCGCGGCCGGATTCGAGCGACGCGGCACACCCGACTCAGGCCAGGGATTCGTCCAGCAGCAGCACCAGTTTGCCGGACACCTGATTGGTCGCCAGGGCGTCGAAGGCCGCCTCCGCATCCTTGGCCGCAAAAGCCTGGGCCAGCTGCGGCTTGAGCCGCCCTTCGGCAAACAGCGGCCAGACCTGCTGGCCCAGATCGCTGAGCAGATCGGCCTTGAACTGCTCGTCGCGGTTGCGCAGGGTCGAGCCGATCAACTGCACCCGCTTGGCCAGGACCTGGGCCAGGTTCAGCTGGGCCGCAGTCCCGCCCATCAATCCGATCAGCAGCCAGCGCCCGTCCAGGGCCAGCAGGTTCAGGTCCAGCGCCGCATAGGCGGCACCGACCGGATCGAGAATCACATCGAAAGGACCGAAATCATTCAGGGCCTCCAGGTCCTCGCCGCGCAGCACGCCCGCCTGCGCTCCCAAGGCCTCGCAATAGGCCAGCCGCTCGGCCGAGCCGACGCTGACCCAGCAGGGGTTGCCGAAGGCCTTGCACAGCTGGATGGCCGCCGAGCCGACGCCGCTGGCCCCGGCATGCAGCAGCACTTTCTCCCCGGGTTTGAGACCCGCCAGCTGGAACAGGTTGAGCCAGGCCGTGGCATAGACTTCCGGCAAAGCAGCGGCTTCAGCCAGGGACAGGCCCTGAGGCACGGGCAAGGCATGGCGTGCATCCACCACCACCTCCTCAGCCATGCCACCGCCGGCCAGCAGGGCACAGACCCGATCGCCCACCTGCCAGGCACTGCCGGCACCCACTTCGCTGATCACCCCGGCGCACTCCAGGCCCAGGATATCGCTAACGCCGGGCGGCGGCGGGTAAAGGCCGGCACGCTGCAACAGGTCGGCACGGTTGAGCCCGGCCGCTGCCACACGGATGCGGATCTGCCCCACATCGCAGGACGGGCTGGCCCGCTGCGCCCATTCCACACGCCCTTCCACGCCTTGCAATGCCTTCACGCTGCCTCCATAGTAAGTTCAGACCAAGCCCGGCCAACGCCGGGCTTTCGCATTCTGCGTCCGGGCCCCATGGAACCGGCGCCCTCAAAGACGGCCTAATATGCGTTATCAACAGCCCCCGCGTCGACTCAGCATGCAGCGTACCCTCCCCCGTACCGCCCTCGCCCTGGTCCTGGCTTTCTGCGCCTCGCCGCTGATGGCTAAAACCACCGCCCCCGATAACTGGGACTACCTCGAGCCCGACCGGGAGCAGGTCATCGCCAGCCTCAATATGGTCGAGTTGCTCAAGCGCCATCACTACAGCAAGCCACCGCTCAACGACGAGCGCTCAGTGAAAATCTACGAGAGCTACCTCAAACTGCTCGACCCCTCGCGCAGCTACTTCACCGCTGCCGACATCGCCGAATTCGACCAGTGGCAAACCAAGTTCGACGACCTGCTCAAAGGCGGCGATCTTGAGCCCGGTTTCCGGATGTACAAACGTCACCTGCAGCGCTTCAAGGAACGCCTGACTTTCGCCCTGAACGAACTGGACAAGGGCGTGGAGGGTTTCGACTTCACGGTCGACGAGCGCCTGTTGATCGACCGCGAAAAGGCGCCCTGGGCCACGAACAGTGCCGAACTCGACGACCTGTGGCGCAAGCGTGTCAAGGACGAGGCCCTGCGCCTGAAAATCGCCGGCAAAGAGCCCAAGGCCATCCAGGAACTGTTGATCAAGCGCTACAAGAACCAGCTGACGCGCCTGGAGCAGACCCGCGGCGAAGACGTGTTCCAGGCCTATGTGAACGCCTTCGCCCAGACCTACGACCCGCACACCAATTACCTCTCCCCGGATAACGCGGAGAATTTCGATATCAATATGAGCCTGTCGCTGGAAGGTATCGGCGCGGTGCTGCAGAGCGATAACGACAACGTCAAGGTCGTGCGCCTGGTACCTGCCGGACCTGCCGAGAAAAGCAAGCAGATCGCCCCGGCCGACAAGATCATCGGCGTGGCCCAGGGTCGCGACGAGATGGTCGATGTGATCGGCTGGCGTCTGGATGAAGTGGTCAAACTGATCCGTGGCCCCAAGGGCTCCCAGGTCCGCCTGGAAGTCATACCGGCCAGCAATGCACCGAACGACATGACCAGCAAAGTGGTGTCCATCACCCGTGAAGCGGTGAAGCTCGAAGAGCAGGCGGCGAAGAAATCCGTACTCAAGCTGCAGCACGAGGGTCGCGACTACAAACTGGGCGTGATCGAAATCCCGGCCTTCTACCTGGACTTCAAGGCCTTCCGCGCCGGCGATCCCGAATACACAAGCACCACCCGCGACGTCAAGCGCCTGCTGACCGAACTGGAAAAGGAAAAAGTTGAC
>JAZKHB010000036.1:21062-30888 GCA_040385585.1 Pseudomonadota bacterium
GGTGTGGTCATCGACCTGCGCAACAACGGCGGCGGTTCATTGCAGGAAGCCACCGAACTGACCGGCCTGTTTATCGACCAGGGCCCCACTGTGCTGGTGCGCAACAGCGATGGTCGCGTCGATGTACTGGCCGACGAGAACACCGGTATTTTCTACACCGGCCCCATGGCGGTGCTGGTCAATCGCCTCTCGGCCTCGGCCTCGGAGATTTTTGCCGGCGCCATGCAGGACTACCATCGCGCACTGATTCTCGGTGGCCAGACCTTTGGCAAGGGGACGGTGCAAAGTATTCAGAAGCTCAACCATGGCGAGCTGAAGCTGACCCTGGCCAAGTTCTATCGTGTTTCGGGACAAAGCACCCAGCATCAAGGTGTACTGCCGGATATCGCCTACCCGGCCATGGTCGACATCAAGGAAATCGGCGAGAGCGCACTGGCAGAGGCGATGCCCTGGGACAGTATCACCGCGGCGATCAAGCCCGAAGTGGACCCGTTCAAGCCCTTTCTCGCCGAACTGCAAGCCCGTCATGACATCCGCACCGAGAAAAACCCGGACTTCGTCTTTACCCGTGAACGCCTGGCCATGGCTCAGAAGTTGATGCTGGAAACCAGCGTCAGCCTTAACGAAGCACAGCGTCGCGCCCAGCATGCGGCAATCGAAACTCAGCAGCTGGCCATGGAAAACAGCCGACGTACCGCCAAGGGTGAGGATCCGCTCAAGGAGCTGAAGAAGGAAGACGAGGACGCGCTGCCGGTCGAAGACAAGAAGCTCAAGCCCGAGGAGGATGCCGAACTGGCCGAAACCGGGCGCATTCTGATCGATTACCTGGGTCTGAGCCCCAAGGTGGCGAAACAGTAAAGGCTGTAATCAAAAAGTCATCGTTTTGTCGTGAAATACGAAGGGCCGGTAGCGATACCGGCCCTTCGGCTTTTTCAGGACACCTTCCCCATGACTGTCAACGAACAGTTGAGCGCCTTCGAGCAGATACTTGCTCAGGGCGACGTGCACAGCCTGTTCCAACCCATCGTCTCGCTCTCCGAGCGGCGCATCCTTGGCTACGAGGCCCTCACTCGCGGTCCGTCCAACAGCTCGCTGCATTCGCCGATTCCGCTGTTTGCCCTCGCGCGCAGCGCCGGACGCCTGAGCGAGCTGGAACTGATCTGCCGCAAGAGCGCCTGCCGACGCTTCAGCGAACTGGAGCTGGCCGGCCAGCTGTTTCTCAATGTCTCGCCCGAATCCCTGCTGGAATCCAGTCACCAACCGGGCCGCACCCTGCAGTTGCTGCAGGCCTTCGGCATAGCCCCGAGCCGGGTGGTGATCGAGTTGACCGAACAGGCGCCGATCGAGGATTTCGCCCTCCTGGACAAAGCCCTGCACCACTACCGCGCCATGGGCTTTTCCATCGCCCTGGACGACCTGGGTGCCGGCTACTCCAGCCTGCGCCTGTGGTCGGAGTTGCGCCCGGACTACGTGAAGATCGACCGTCACTTTATCGATGGCATACACCAAGACGCGGTCAAGCGCGAGTTCGTCGGCTCCATTTTGAAAATGGCCAAGGCTTCGCGGGCCCAGGTCATCGCCGAAGGCATCGAGCAGATGGAAGAGCTGAACGTGTTGAGCGAGATGGGCATCGACCTGGTGCAAGGCTACCTGCTCGCCCGTCCCCAGGAGCAACCGCCCCGGGATGGTCGCAGCCTGTTGCCGACAGCGGACTCGACCCCGCCACTCGGCGAAAGCGACCACGACCTTGGCGCCCTGTTGTTCGCCTGCCCGGCCGTGACTCAGGACACCCCTATCGACGACGTGCTGCAGGCCTTTCGCGCTCAGGCCAATCTCAACTCCCTGGCGGTGCTCAACGAGCACGGGCAACCAGTGGGTATCGTCCATCACCACGCGCTATCGGCCGCCCTGCTCAAACCCTTCGCCACCGACCTGTTCGCGCGCAAACCCATCAGCCGCCTGATGAACGAGGATTTTCTGGCGGTCGAGCGCGGTCAGTCGCTGCAACAGGTCAGCCGGCTGTTGACCAGTCGTGCCCGGCAGCGGATCGAGGAAGACTTTATCATCACCCTGCAAGGCCTCTATTTGGGTCTGGGGCGGGTGATCGACGTGCTCAAGCTGATCACCGAGCAGAAGATTCAGCAAGCGCGTTACGCCAATCCCCTGACTCTGCTGCCAGGCAACGTGCCCATCCAGCAATGCCTCACCCGCCTGCTGGAACAGGCACGGGACGCAGTGATCTGCTATGTCGATATCGACAACTTCAAGCCCTTCAACGACCTTTACGGCTATGCCAAGGGTGACGAGGTGCTGCTGTGCCTGGCGCAGTGCCTGAACGAACGGATCGATCCCAGTCGGGATTTCGTCGGCCACATCGGCGGGGACGACTTTATGCTGGTGCTGGGTCCGCAGGAGTGGCGCAAACGCCTTAATCAACTGCTGGAAGACTTCCAGGCACAGTGCCGGCGCTTCTACCGGGCCGAGCACCTGGAGGCGGGCTGTTTTATCGAGCTCGACCGCCAGGGCCAGCGCCAGGAGTTCGCCCTGTTGTCACTGTCACTGGGTGTGGTGCAGCTGCGCTCTGATTGTTGCCAACACCTGGATGCAGGGCAACTGGCGGCCCTGGCTTCCGAAGCCAAGCGCCACGCCAAGAAGGTACCGGGCTACAGCTTGCACCTGATCGACAGCGCCACCCTGACGCGTTAAAAGCCGGACCCGGTAATCAGCGCCTGCAGGCGCGCGGCCTGCTCGGCATCGGCCGGCAAACCGGGTCCACCCTCGCGGTAGAGTTCGGCCAGACGCCGCATCGCCAGGGGATGGCCTGCCGCCACGGCTTGTTCCCAGTAAGCGGCGGCTGCCGCAGCATCCGGGGCATGACGGCTATTGCCGGCCAAGCTCAGCGCACCCAGCTGATAGGCGGCCTTGCCGTCACCGGCACGGGCCGCCAGTTGCAGCAGACGCACCCCTTCTTCCTGCGCACCGAGTCCCTGGCCACGAAACAGCAGCAGGTGGCCGTAAAAGCTTTGTGCTACTACGTCCCCCAAGGCTGCCTTGCGGGCGAACTGCCCCTGCATCCAGTTCCAGGCGCGTGGCTGGCGCGCCAGCCAGGCCCAGCGCATCGTGCGCCTGGCCAGGGTATAACCCAGCCATGCGCGCAACCGCCATTTCACTCGGAATGCTCTAGGTACTCGAACTCGAAAACCCGCGCCACTTCCGACGCGTGCCACGACGCCGCGGCAATGCCATCCGGCGCCCCGGCGAAACGTCCGAGGCGCCCGGCGCATTCGAAAAATCCGGTGCGCGGTAATCGACTGGCGCCCTGGCTGATCACCAGCGAGCTGCGCAAAGGCCGCTCGGCACGGGCATCCAGGGCGGCGAGGTGTTCCAGGGCCGCTGCCAGGGTCTGCATCGCCGGCGTCGGCAGGGCCAGACGTTCTATCAGCGCCCGATAGGTCAGCAGATGGCGCTGACGGCGTGCCTCTTCCAGTTCCGTGAGCAGGGCCTGCCAGTGCTGGCGACTGATGCTGACGCTCAAGAGGCGCACTCCAAGGCACTGACGCCAAGATTCCAGGCCAACGCGCGGCTGATGGCGGCATCAGGCTGACGCTCCCCACGCTCGATCATCGCCAGATAATGCGGACTGATCCCCACGGAACGCGCCAAATGCTCGGCCGTCAGCCCACGGGCCTCGCGCAGCATGGCGAGCTGATCGAGGGTCGCACTGCTCTGCGCAGCGACAGCCTCGACCGATTTTTCGGCAACCCGTTCCGCAGCCTTGAGCAGGGCCTGATACTCGGCCCAGGGTAATATGGCGTATTCGGCTTCACCATTGCGCGTGATCACTTGCACACTCATCGTCAATCTCCCTTGGAGCACAGTGCCGGCAACGCGGCACTTTCCTTATTAAGCACGCACCACAACACGCCGAATGTACCACGCGGGCCTGGCTTGGGGTTGCCGGGTCAGGATTTCCAGACCGCATCACCGAGCCGATAAAGCCAAAGAATCGGCGTCAGGGCCCTACACAGGATCTGGATCCCGACAGCGCGCGCCGGGGCGGTATAAACGTCGCGATGCTCAAGTGTTGTTCCGCTCGTGCTCCAGTACCTCGAGCGACGGCAGATGCTCCAATGCCGCTTGCTGTTGCGCGGGCTGGTCTGCATGCCAGGCGCGGAAGGCATCCAGTTCGCTGCGCCAGGCCTTCATCAGCCAGGTCAGAACGGCGATATCGTCCAAGAAACCCACACCGAGCAGCCAATCGGGTATCGCATCCAAGGGCGAGACGAAATACAGCAAGGCCGCTACGGTCGTAAGCAAAAACTTCGAGCTTAGGGACCGGTATTCGCCACGCCACCAGGCCAAACAGAGGGCTTGCAGAAGCCGCAGGTCACCCTTGGCTCCACCTAGCCGGCCCCCCTGAGCATTGCGTTTGCGTGAGGCCGCCAACAACAAGGCCGGCAGGCGACCGCGCGCAAGGAAACGCTGTGCCAGCGGCAGGTAACGCACAAGATTCCAAGGTGTTTTCATCTTCACTCCTCGACAACCCCCGTGGTGACTGGCCCGCTTGGGGTTATCCACCGAAGCTGTGGATAACCTTGTGAACAACCCGCCATAAGGACGGATAAATGCCCAGCCCATGGGGGTTCTGTCTAGATCGGGCATTTTTTGAACGTTAAAAAAAAACAAATAAAATCACTGACATAATAATAAACACAGAAACATGCCCGAACCACTGGGCCACACCGCTCGCCGAAACGCATTTTGTGCATAAGCGTAACAACACGGTGCTTTTTACCCTGTTTCAGACTCCATCTGGCAATGCTCGTTCGTTGTCAGACGGCATAAACGACAACGCCCCGTCAAGACGGGGCGCTGCAGTGGAACACTTTACTTACTTTTGCGGTGCAGGCTCAGCTTCGGCTTGGGGCTTGGCTGGGTCCTTGATCGCCAGCAGCTCCAGGTCGAAGACCAATACCGAGTTAGCAGGAATCGCCGGACTCGGGCTTTGCGCCCCATAAGCCAGCTCACTCGGGATATAGAGCTTGTACTTCTCGCCCACATGCATCAGTTGCAGGCCTTCTACCCAGCCTGGAATCACGCCGTTCACCGGCAGATCGATCGGGCTGCCGCGCTCGACCGAGCTGTCGAATACCTTGCCGTCGGTCAGCTTGCCTTCGTAGTGAACAGTCACCACGTCGGTGGCTTTGGGCTGCGCGCCTTCGGCTTTTTTAACGATTTCGTATTGCAGACCCGAAGCCGTGGTGGTCACGCCCTCGCGCTTGCCATTCTCGACCAGAAAAGCCTTGCCGGCCTTGACCGACTCTTCATTCATTTTGGTCATGCGCTCTTCAGCGCGCGTCTGCAGGTAGGCGAAGGCTTCAACCAGCTCTTCATCCTTGATCTGTTGTTCTTTCTTGCCAATGGCGTCTTCGATGCCCTGGGCAACAGCCTTGGAGTCCAGGTCGTCCATGCCTTCCTGAGCCAGGCTCTTGCCCATATTCAGGCCGATGCCGTAGGAGGCTTTTTGCGCCGGGGTTTTCAGTTCGACGCTGGTTTGCGAATCGCAACCCGCGAGGACCAGGCCGACCAAGGCCACCGCCGCCGCTAAACGATGTTGTCTCATGCTATTTCCTTGTGTATACGCCAAGAGGCAATCCAGTCAAAGGGCGAGCTTAGCAGGCTGCCATAATTGCTGGCTACCCGGATACGAGGCGCAAAAGAGCGATAAGTTCGCGTCTTCCCTGGATTTATTGTCGCATGGCCAGGCAGCAAACACAGCCTAACGACCAGCCGGTGAACCCACGCCTTCCAGCGCAATAAAGTGTCAGCGCCTCATACCTGCAATTTCGGTCGATTGCCGAAAATAGAGCACATCCGTACACTGCGCGCCTTCCTGCTAATAGGCCTTGTCATGCTTTTCTCAGTCCGCATGTTGTTGTTGGGTCTGCATTTTGTTCTGACCGGCTGCCTGGGCATCTTGCTCGGCCTGTGTCGCCCCTTTCACCCGGATAACAGCCGGCTGTGCGCGCGCCTTTATTCTTGGCCGGCCCTGCGTATTATGGGTCTACGGCTCAAAACCGATGTCGAGCCCTTGCTCGATCTGCCCCAGGCCTGTGTGATCATCGCCAATCACCAGTCCAACTACGACCTGTTCGTGGTCGGCAGCGTGGTGCCCAAGCGCACGGTCAGCATCGGCAAGAAAAGCCTGAAATGGGTGCCCTTCTTCGGCCAGCTCTACTGGCTGGCAGGCAATGTCCTGATCGACCGCGGCAATGCCCGGCGCGCACGGGAATCCATGCTCACCACCACCGATACCCTGCAGCACAAGGACACCTCCATCTGGGTCTTTGCCGAAGGCACCCGCAACCTGGGCAAAGGCCTGTTACCTTTCAAGAAGGGCGCCTTCCAGATGGCGATTGCCGCGGGTGTGCCCATAGTGCCGGTGTGCGTCAGTAACTACAGTACCCATATGCGGCTCAACCGCTGGAACAGTGGCAAGGTGATGATTCGCTCGCTGCCGCCTATCCCTACCGCCGGGCTGACGGCCAAGGCATTGCCCGCTCTGGTCGAGCAATGCCATACCCAGATGCGCCAATGCATCGAGGCGCTGGACCGAGAAATCGCCGGTGCCTGATCCCGGCACAGCATTTGGCCGTACCCAGCGCCTACTTGGCTCGCCTCGGCACGTGCACCTGGCCGGTCCTCTCGATGTGCTAGATTGTTCAGCGCCTTAAAAGCCGCGCCAGGCGCGCGGTTGTTCTTGACGCTCTACAAGGAAGCACCGTGGGTCAAATCGTTGCCGCCGCCGTATACGCCAAAGGGCGGAAAATCGCCGATATCAGCCTGGACGAAGGCAGCGCCTGGGCGGCCAAGCCGGGGCATTTCGTCTGGATCGGCCTGCATGAACCCAGTCCCGACGAGCTGAGTACGCTGCAGCGCCAGTTCAACCTGCACGAGCTGGCCATCAGCGATGCCCTGGAACGGCATACCCGTCCCAAGCTGGAAACCTTTGGCGATGCGCTGTTTATGGTGCTCTATTCGCCGATCCGCAACGGCGACAAGCTGGAGTTCATCGAGACCCAGCTGTTCGCCGGCAAGGGCTATGTGATCAGCGCCCGTTACGGGGCTTCGGCGCCCTACTCCCTGGTGCGCCAACGCTGCGAGGCGCGTCCGCTGCTGCTCGAGCATGGCGAGGACTTCGTGCTCTATGCCTTGCTCAATTTCGTCATTGAAAACTACCGCCCTTTGATCGAGGACACCCACCTCGACCTGGAAGCCATCGAGCAGCTGGTACTGGATCGCCCTCTGACCCAGGCCGACGTGGAGCGCATCCATGGCCTGCGCCGCGACCTGCTGCGCCTACGGCGCTATGTGGCGCCGATGAACGAGATCTGCCAGGAACTGCAGCGACTGGACTTTCCCTTTATCGACAAGCATATGCGCCCGTACTTTCGCGACGTGGCCATCCACGTCAATCGCCTGCTGGAGGATCTGTCCGGGCTGCGGGAAATGGCCGACCATGCCATCGAGATCGGCCTGCTGCTGGAATCGTCGCGACAAAGCCTGGTGCAGCGCAAGTTCGCCGCCTGGGCGGCGATCCTGGCCTTTCCCACGGCGGTGGCGGGGATCTACGGGATGAACTTCGAGCACATGCCGGAGCTGAGCTGGCAGTACGGCTATTTCGGCGTGTTGGGCGTTATCGCAACCGGCTGCACGGCGCTCTACGTGAGCTTCAAACGTTCGGGCTGGTTGTAGACCGAGGCGTCACATCGCCGCCTCGACGCCCCGCCACAGCCCGCGACCCCGGCCGTTCAGCCCGGTTGGGCTGTGCGCTTATGGGCCACGAAACGCATGATCCACTCAGCCACCGCCACGCCCTGGTGGTCGTGCTCCAGGCTGGCCAGGCCTTGCCGGTAGATGGGCTCGCCCAGGCACTGCTGGCGGATTTCCAACAGTGCCCTGGAGTAATCGTGGATAAATTCCGGGTGCCCCTGGAAGCACAGCACCTGGTCCGCGATGCAATAGGCGGCAATCGGGCAGAACTCGCTGGAGGCCAGGACGGTAGCATTGTCCGGCAGGACGGTGACCTGATCCTGATGGCTGATCAACAGGGTCAGCTCGTCCATGGCCGGGCTCATCCACTGCGGCGGCTCGGCCATCCGGTAGCGATGAATCCCCACCCCCCAGCCCTGGTGGGCCCGTTCACTCTTGCCGCCCAGTAACAAGGCCAGCAACTGATGGCCGAAGCAGATGCCCAGGAGCTTGTCGCCGCTGCGGAAACGCTCGAGCAGGTAAAGCTTTAGGGTCTGGATCCAAGGGTCGCTGCCGAACGAATCGGCCTTGCTGCCAGTGATCAGGTAAGCGTCGTAGCGCGACTCGGAAGTCGGATAGTCGCCCTGCATCACGTTGTACACCTCGAACTCCGCCGCCAGGGGTTGCTGGGCGAACAGGCGCTCGAACATGCGTCCGTAGCCCTGGTATTGCTCGACCAGTTCGGGCCGCAGGATGTCGGTTTCGAGAATGCAAATGCGCAGCGGCATGGGGCGTGTCCCTTAAACAGGAGGGCGGGGGTGTCAGGCCGCAGCCTGCCTGTCAGCGCAGAGCAAGGCAAGGGCGATGCAGGCTGCCTGTCACAAAAATGTGTGGCGGATCGATTTTGCGCCGCACCCTAGCCCTTCACGAGTGCGGCCGGCAAGGCATAGGACTTATCACTGCGCTCGATAGTCACCATAAGACCCCTTCACTTCTGCCTCCGGCCGCACGCGATCACTATGCAGCCATCGGATCGCCCCACAGGCATCCACAGGCACTCAACGTCCGGCGGCTCGCCCCGGCGCACAGGAGACAGACAATGCAAATCGCAACAGTAGTGACCGGTCAGAATACCTACGGCGTGACCTACGCCCACTTCGACGACGACGGGCTGCACTTCGAATCGGAGCTGGCGATCCACTTGGACGACGGCACGCTGTTCACCCTGCAGACGCCGACCCGGCAGACCGAACGCTTGGCCATTCATCAACTGCTTTACCCCTGAGCGCGACCTGCTTCGCGCAGCGCAACAGAACAGACAGTCGGAGGGGAAGGGTATGAGCCACATGGCACGTTATGCCCGTAATGGGGCCCTGGCCGGTATCGGCTTGTATCTGGTCATGGCCTTGACGCTGTTGGCGCTTAGCGCCGCGCCCCAGGATGCGGTTCCCGACCTCGGGCTTAGAGACACGATCAGCCGTGGCGTGCCGCCCCGATAGCACCGCCACAGGCCGGCAACTGTCCCGATCCCCACCCTGTCCAGAGACCGAATCATCATGCAGCGGCGCACCTGCAAATTTCTGATCCTTGCCCTGCTGGTAGGCATGACCAACGGATTTTCCCTCCTGGGTATCGGCAACGCTTCGGCCGGGGCCCTGGCCCGGACCCTGGAGTGCAATGCCAACCTGACGCGCAATAGCGAGGTCGCTGCGATGTTCAAGCACCTGGCCGGCAGCCCGCCCTGCAAGAAACCAGGGGCCTCGGCCCAAACCTGGCCCAGTTGCGGCGCGCCCGGATACTCGACCAGCCGCGCACGACCGGCTGCCCAGGCGCCCCGCTTGCAGCTGATCTAGGGCCTGTTGACATTAAAATCACGTGTTGCGTTGTCGTGAATAAGGGTTCCAGGCAAGGCGCGGAACGCGGGCAATGGTCATTCCCTTGCCAAGTTTCGCAACGCCGAATGGGGCCGTTATTCGCGCAACCCGCAGGGACGGATCTGTTTTGATGCGATAAGAAATTACTCGTCGCTCGTTCTGCAACACCCAACGGTGCGTCCCATGCCGGGTCTGGTTTC
>JAZKHB010000037.1:0-10760 GCA_040385585.1 Pseudomonadota bacterium
CGGAAGGTGCGCTCCAGGTGCGGCTCGGTTTTACGCAGTTTGAACAGGCTGAGCATGCTCATGATGTACATTACGATCGCGCCGAACACCGCCATGGTGATCATCGCCGCGGTCAGGCTCATGCCGCCCAGGTCCACCAGGCCGTCGCTGTAGATGGCCGCGATGCCGATCAGGCCGCCGGCGATAATGGCCCGGTGCGGGGTGTGAAAGCGCGACAGCGTGGCCAGTCCAGCCGGCAGGTAGCCGGCGCGCGCCAGGGCGAAGAACTGCCGCGAATAACCGAGGATGATGCCGTGGAAGCTGGCCACCAGGCCGAACAGGCCGATCCACACCAACATGTGCAGCCAGCCGGAGCTGTCGCCGACCACGGCTTTCATGGCTTGGGGCAGGGGATCGTTGATGTTCGACAGGGTGCGCCAGTCGCCCACGCCGCCAGCGAAGATCATCACCCCCAGGGCCAGGAAGACCAGGGTCAGGATCCCGCTGATATAGGCCTTGGGAATGGTGCGCTTGGGATCCTTGGCTTCTTCGGCGGCCATGGCGGCGCCTTCAATGGCCAGGAAGAACCAGATGGCGAAGGGAATGGCCGCGAACATCCCGGCGATGGCCGGCGCGCCGAAGCTGTCCGCGCCGGCCCAGCCGTTGAGGGCGAACGCACTGAAGCTGAAGGCCGGCGCCACCACACCCATGAATACCAGCAGCTCGGCCACCGCGAGCACGCAAACCACCAGCTCGAAGGTGGCGGCCAGTTTTACCCCGAGAATATTCAGCCCCATAAACAGGATATAGGCGCCGACCGCCGCGTGCTTGGGGTCCAGTCCGGGGAACTGCACATTGAGGTAGGCACCGATGGCCAGGGCAATCGCCGGTGGGGCGAAGACGAACTCGATCAGGGTAGCCATGCCGGCAATCAACCCGCCTTTCTCGCCGAAGGCGCGGCGGCTGTAGGCGAACGGCCCACCGGCATGGGGAATGGCCGTGGTCAGCTCGGTGAAGCTGAAGATAAAGCAGGTGTACATGGCCGCCACCATCAGGGAGGTGACCAGAAAGCCCAGTGTGCCGGCGGCGCCCCAGCCGTAGCTCCAGCCAAAGTATTCGCCGGAAATCACCAGCCCCACGGCGATGCCCCATAAATGCAGGGTGCCGAGGGTGGGTTTCAGTTGCTTGGTCATAGCGCCTCCCAGGAATAAATAAACTGCCCGCTTTATCCTGTTTGCATTGCAGCGCTCGTGCCAGGTGCGCCCGGCGCCCACGCAGGCGGCTCCGGGGTGTCGCTTTTCAATGGTTGGTCCGTTGCGCCCGGGTGTGCCGGGTTCGCTTTGGTGCAGGCACGGCCGGTAACGGGTCGTTTCGGCGCGTTTCGGCGTCGAGCCCCGTGAAGCAAGGAGGGTGCAGGCTGGCCGTTGGGTCGCGGGCGATTCAGGCCGGGCCTTTGCCTGCTGGCGCCGGTCGGCGCGCGGCGATCCAGGCGCGGTAATGGCGGGTGCGCAACCAGGTTCTGGCCTGGTTGGCGAGCAGGGCCAGCAGCGGCGAGGTGCGTGGCGCGGGGGATTGCCCGCGGCTCAGGCGGTGCAGCTGCTGTTTGACCACGGCCATCACCGCCAGTGAGGCCATGGTCTTGTTGCGCCAGCCGACCTGCAGCGGCGCCTGATCCACCTGCTCGCCCCGGCGCCACTGGCTGGGCAGCGCGGGAGCCAGTGACAAGGCGGTGGCCATGCCGACCATGTCGACGCCCGCGGCCAGCACCGACTCGGCCACGGCGCGCCAGCGCACGCCCCCGGTCAGCATCAGCGGCATGCGCGCGACCTGGCGGATGTGTTTCAAGGGCAGGAGGCAGACGCTCTCGAGTGACGTTCGGGGTCGATTGCCTGTCCTGCAGGCCGGTGCGACTGATATGGTGGGCGGTTTGTTGCCTCCCTTGATCGCGAGAAATGCATGAAGCGTTTTGTATTGCTGGATACGGCTCCGATTCCCGACACCGACGGCGCGCTCTGTCTGTTCGAGTATGGCGAAGACTTCGTGATCAAGATCGCCAACGGCGATGGCGGTCAATTGATGAACACCCGCATGCACGGCTCCGAAGACGCCCTGGCGGCGCTGCCCTGTCAGAAGATCGCCGGACGGCCGCAGCTGCGCGTGCTGATCGGCGGCCTGGGCATGGGCTTTACCCTGGCCTCGGCGCTGCTGCACCTGGGGAAGGAGGCGGTGGTCGAGGTGGCCGAGCTGGTGCCTGGTGTGGTGCAGTGGAACCTCGGCCCGCTGGGGGCCAAGACCGGTTACCCCTTGCGTGACCCGCGCACCCGCCTACTGGAGACCGACGTGGCCAAGGTGCTGCAGGCCCAGGTCCAGGCCTATGACGCCATTATGCTGGACGTGGACAACGGTCCCGAGGGCCTGACCCAGAAGGGCAATGGCTGGCTGTATTCCATGGCCGGCCTGCAGCAATGCTTTCGCGCCCTGAAGCCCAAGGGCATCTTGTCCGTATGGTCGGCCAGCGCCGATAGCAAGTTTTCCGAACGGGTCGCCAAGGCCGGTTTCAAGGTCCAGGAAGTGCAGGTTTATGCCCACGGCAACAAGGGCACGCGCCATACCATCTGGATTGCCGAGAAAACCCAGAAACCGGCTCGATAAGGTCTGATGAACCTGGCGCCGCGGCCAGCCTGAGCAAACAATAAGGGAGGCTGTCATGGTCGATGGGTTCGCCGGTGTCTTGATCGCGGTTTTCCTGGCGCTGGCCGCGCTGCACCTATACTGGGCGCTCGGCGGCCGCGCGCTGAAACTTGGCGCCGTGCCGCAGGTGGCGGGTCGTCCGGCCTTCGTGCCGTCGCCGGTCATGACCCTGGCCGTGGCGCTGGCGCTGTCGATCTGTGCCTTGCTGGTGGCCGGTACGGTCGGTTGGTTGCCCATCCCGATTCCGCAGGGGTTTTTCTGCGCGCTGCTGGTGGCCCTGGCCCTGGTGTTTCTGGCCCGGGCCATCGGCGATTTTCGCCTGGTGGGGTTTTTCAAGAAGGTCCATGACAGCCCCTTCGCCTATCTTGACACCCGGGTATTTTCCCCCCTGTGCCTGGCGATCGCCCTCGGTCTGCTGCTGGTGGCCGTGGCGCGTTACTGACCAGCCCGTTCTCAGGGCAAGGAGGCACTCATGTTCAAGGTCCTGTGTTTCATCCTGTCATGCCTGGGTCCCCTGAGCGCCGTGGCCGGCGAGTGCGTAATCCTGCTGCACGGCCTGGTTCGCAGTGCCGCGTCCATGGGTGAGTTGCAAGCGAAGCTGGAGGCCGGCGGTTTCACCGTGGTCAATCTCGACTATCCCTCCCGCGAACACAGCATCGAGCAACTGGCCGAGTTGGCGCTGCCGGCAAGTTTCAAGGCCTGCGAGGCGAATGCAGCCCGGCCGGTCAATATCGTCACTCATTCCCTCGGAGGGATTCTGGTTCGGCAGTATTTCCAACATCGATCCCACCCCGATCTCAAACGGGTGGTCATGCTGGCTCCGCCGAATCAGGGCAGCGAAGTGGTGGACGCCTTGCGCGATACGCCCGGTTTCGAGACGATCAATGGGCCGGCCGGCATGCAGTTGGGCACCGGCCCTGAAGATTTGCCGCGACTTTTGGGTGCAGTCGATTTTGAGCTGGGTGTGATTGCCGGCACCCGCAGTGTCAACCTCTTGCTATCGACCCTGCTGCCTGATCCCGATGATGGCAAGGTTTCGGTGGCGAGTGCGGGCGTGGAGGGGATGTGCGCCTTGCTGATGTTGCCGGTGACCCACCCCTTCATCATGAGCAATGACCGGGTAATCGCACAGGTCATGCAGTTTCTCCGTCATGGTGCTTTCAGTGCTGACGGCGCCACGCACTTGCCCTGCCAGGCCCAGGCCGGGCCCCGATCGGCCTGAGCCGCTGATACGGATCTGGACGTCACCCGGTCCGGCCTTGCGTTACAATGCGCGCCGATTTCGACTGCCCGAGAGCGCCCGCCATGCCCAGCTGCCAGACTCCCCTGATCGTCGCCCTGGATTTCCCCTCCCGCGAAGCCGCGCTGGCCTTGGCCGACCAACTGGATCCGCGGCTGTGCCGGGTCAAGGTCGGCAAGGAGCTGTTCACCCGCTGTGGGCCGCCCGTGGTCGAGGCCCTGCAGGCCAAGGGCTTCGAGGTGTTTCTCGACCTGAAATTCCACGATATCCCCAATACTACCGCCATGGCGGTCAAGGCCGCGGCCGAGCTGGGCGTGTGGATGGTCAATGTGCATTGCTCCGGCGGCCTGCGCATGCTGGCGGCCTGCCGTGAGACCCTGGAGGCCGGCAGCGGGACCAAACCCCTGCTGATCGGCGTGACCGTGCTGACCAGCATGGAGCGCGAGGACCTGGCCGGCCTGGGGCTGGATGTCGAGCCCCAGGCACAGGTAATGCGCCTGGCCGGCCTGGCGGCCCAGGCCGGGCTGGACGGCCTGGTCTGTTCGGCCCAGGAAGCCCAGGCGCTGAAAATCGCCCATCCGAGCCTGCAGCTGGTTACGCCCGGTATCCGTCCAGCCGGCAGTGCCCAGGACGATCAGCGGCGCATCCTTACCCCGCGCGAGGCCCTGGCCGCCGGTGCCGACTACCTGGTGATCGGCCGCCCCATCAGCCAGGCCGCGGCACCGGAGCAGGCCCTGGCCGCCATTGTCGCCGAACTGGCCTGAGTCCGCCGCGCAACAGCGTATGCGTCATTCGCACCCTGAGTCTCTCGCTACCGAGTGTCACAGGGGCCCAGTGGCAGGGTGTCGATCAGGCGCTGCATGGGCGCGGTTTTTCCCTCGAAGTGTGCCCGCTCTTGTGCTGGCGCCTGCGGATCGTGGAACTTGAGTTGTATGTCGTAGCGGTAGTCTTGAAAGGTGCGCTCAACGGGCTCGCTACCCGGACAGTCCGGGTAATAATCGGTAACGTCGACCTCGTGCGTCTCGCAGTCCTTCTTCCGCTCTGCTTTGGATAAAGAAGAACCGGCCTCAACCCGCCGAGTCGCTTCATCGGAGCAGTAAACCCAGGTCTCTGTCTGGGTACAATAGCCATGGTCGACGCAGGACTGGCGCCCCTCTTCCCGGTAGGTTTTCAATCGGATTTCTTGCCAGCGCCCGGTAATGTCGAACTTCAGGTCGCTGTCTTTGCGCGCGATGGTGAACGCGTTGTGGCTGTAGTTTTGCCGGTAGAGCCGCGTGCTGAATTCGGTCTTGGCGTTCCTGAGCGTTAGATAAGAGAAAAACACTGGGCGCAGCTCGAAGT
Source organism: Pseudomonadota bacterium (assembly GCA_040385585.1). Classification (GTDB taxonomy): domain Bacteria; phylum Pseudomonadota; class Gammaproteobacteria; order Pseudomonadales; family Pseudomonadaceae; genus Aquipseudomonas. The sequence goes on from JAZKHB010000037.1 coordinate 5,252, forward strand.
CGATGCTGGTGCTACCCGGCTCCAGATACTGATCCGCTTCTTTGCCGGAGAGCTGCAACCTGCCTCCGTCGTGGGTGCTGAGTTCGCCGTGCGCGGTGTGAGTGCTACAGCCCGTTTGCAGCATACAGGCGGCCAAGGTGCTGATCGCGATCAGGTTTTTGATCGGTTCTGAAATAAAACATCCGCGGATGTCCATTGAGTGCTTATTGCCTCGTTGCTGTCCATGGGACGCGATATTGCGCGCGCCGGCAGGCGACCGATATGACTCATCAGATCATGGAGTGAAAGGCAAAAAAGAGGGAGAGGCAGGCGGGGGCGTGGCGGATTGCAACCGGTGTTGGCAGGCGCGCATCGAGTGGCAAACTCACGAGGTCCGGGATAATGGCTTTGAGCTAGTATTCGGTCATAAGTTCAGCTTGCGCCCGGTCATATGGCGCAAATAGCCCAGTAAATGTTCCAGCTCGGCATCACTCAGCACTGCCGATGTGAAGCCCGGCATCCGACCCTGGGGCCAGCGGCGCAGGCTTTGCGGATCACGGATGTACTGCCTGAGGAAATCTGCGCTGAAATACTCGGTGGGGTTGTGCGGAATATTCAGGTCCGGGCCGAACTGGGCGTCGCCGGCCCCGTTCAGCCGGTGGCAGGCCAGGCAATGCTTCTGGAACAGGGCAAAGCCCTTGTGCACGGTGTCGTCGGCGGCCAGGCCGGGATTCGGTAGCAGGGCTGGGAAGCGTTCGGCCAGGGGCGCCAGGCGCCGGATGGCGGCGAGCTGATAGGGCCACTGTTCCGGGCCGATATTGCCGGCCTGGGGATCGCTCCACACCAGGTAGAAGGGGCCGGCGCCTGGCTTGCCGGGCGCCAGCGAGGGCCATGGCTGGGCGGGATCTTCCACCGCCAGCCAGGCCCGCGCGCCCTGCGTGGTCAACAGCGGTGCGGCGGGCAGCTCGGCGGCAAAGCCATCCAGCGCCTGGGCCTGCAGGTGATCCCCCGGCTGCACCCCCTCGAGCAGCGCGGCCAGTGGCACGGCGCGGTAGGTCATGGCCCGTTTGTAAGCCACGTCCATGGGGAGGTCGAGGGCTTGCGCCTGGGGGTGAGTCAGTAACTCGGCGCTGCTCCAGTTACGGGTCCCTGCAGGCAGTTGCAGTACCAGGTCGGCTGCCTGCACGGGCGCGAACCACGCCAGCAAGGCCAGAAGCGGCAGTGCACGCATTGCAGTTCCTTTTTTCATATGGAAAGTTTTCAAAGAGGCTGCCTGGGCGTCGATTCTCAGGCGCAAGGGCCGCTTTCGCGTGCGCGACGGGGTTCAGCAGAGGCCAGGGCTGCAGGCCTGGTGAGGCGCACCGGCCAACAAGTTCAACCCTATCACAGCCGTTGCGGCGCTCGGAGGCGTTCAGCCGACCAAACGGGTGATATTGGGCAGGATCAGCAGCAGGGCGGTGGCGAAGACGATGAGACCGGCTTGCCGGACTTTGGGTTGTTTGAACATGGTGTACTGCCTTTATTCTTGTTGGTGAGCGACGGGCGGAGGGCCTGCCGCAGCGCGCCCGGACCAAGCCTGAGCGTGAGCGCTTGTCGCCCGGCAAAACCCGGCACGACTCCTTGCTTTGATTAACTCTAGAGCGGTGGTTCGGTCTGCCTTAGACGACTTGGGTCCAAGCAGCGCCTGAATAACGCGCTCGAGTTATGCCGGACAGTCGCCCCGGTCGCGGGTCACTGGGCCAGAGGGGTCGCGGGTTCATGAAGGGCGAGGCCGTGCCTACTACCGTTCGTCCGAGCGCCCCGGTCAATGGGCCTGAGCACTTAGGTCATTGAGCCTGACGCATCTGCGGTTAAGGTAGGACGGCACTTATTACCCCTCCACCCGCAGGCCCGAGGACATCATGACCGAAGCATTTATTTTCGATGCGGTGCGCACGCCCCGTGGCAAAGGCAAGAAGGACGGGGCGTTGTACAGCGTCAAGCCGGTCGATCTGGTCGCCGGGCTGCTGCGGGCCCTGCAGGCGCGCCATCAACTGGACACCCGCCAGGTCGATGACCTGGTGCTCGGCTGCGTCACCCCAGTGGGCGACCAGGGCGCCGATATCGCCAAGACCGCTGCGATGGTCGCGGACTGGGACGTCAGCGTGTCCGGCATGCAACTCAACCGCTTCTGCGCCTCGGGCTTGGAAGCGGTAAATATCGGTGCGATGAAAGTGCGCTCCGGTTTCGAGGACCTGGTAGTGGTCGGCGGCGTCGAATCGATGTCGCGCGTGCCCATGGGCTCGGATGGCGGCGCCTGGGTCATGGATCCGGCCACCAACCTGCACACCCATTTCACGCCCCAGGGCATCGGCGCCGACCTAATCGCCACCCTGGAAGGGTTCAGTCGCGCCGATGTCGATGCCTATGCCCTGCGCTCGCAGCACAAAGCCGCCCGCGCCAGTACCGATGGCTCGTTCGCCAAATCCCTGATCCCGGTCTGCGACCAGAACGGCCTGGTGCTGCTGGACCACGACGAGTTTATTCGCGGCGATTCCACCCTCGAAGGCCTGGGCAAGCTCAAACCCAGCTTCGAGATGATGGGCCAGCTGGGTTTCGACAGCACCGCGCTGAGCGTCTACAGCCATGTCGAGCGCATCGAGCATGTGCACACCCCGGGCAACAGCTCGGGGATAGTCGACGGCGCCGCGCTGATGCTGATCGGCAATGAAGCCAAGGGCAAGGCGCTGGGCTTGAAACCAAGGGCGCGTATCGTCGCCACGGCGGTGACCAGCACCGATCCGACCATCATGCTCACCGGCCCCGCGCCGGCCACCCGCAAGGCCCTGGCCAAGGCCGGGCTGACGATCGGCGATATCGACCTGTTCGAAGTCAACGAAGCCTTCGCCTCGGTGGTGATGAAGTTCATGAAGGAGCTGGACGTCAGCGAGGACAAGGTCAACGTCAACGGCGGCTCCATCGCCATGGGGCATCCCCTGGGCGCCACTGGTTGCGCCATCCTCGGCACCCTGGTCGACGAGCTGGAGAAGCGCCAGTTGCGCTACGGCCTGGCCACGCTCTGCGTAGGCGGCGGTATGGGTATCGCCACGATCATCGAACGTATCTAAGGAGCTATCACGGGCTACTGCGCTCGGCCATGCGGCGTTGGAAATCCTCCAGGAATGCTCATTTGCAACAGCAAACTCCGCTTCCCGAATGATTTCCGCCTTGCCTGACCTTCGCTCGTGACGCCCCTGAAGCGCTCCCCCGACATTTGGGAAGAGAATTTTAAAATGACTGACGCCATTCGTTATGAAAAAGGTCAGGACGCTATCGTCGTACTGACCCTCGATATGCCCGGCCAGAGCGCCAATACCATGAACGCGGCCTATCGCGAGGCCATGGGCGCGGTTGTCGAGCGTCTGGAAGCGGAAAAGGACAGCATTGCCGGGGTGATCGTTACCTCGGCGAAGAAGACCTTTTTCGCTGGCGGCGACCTGAACGAGCTGATTCAGGTCACCCGTGCCGATGCGCCGGGGTTCTATGCCATGGTGCTGAAGATCAAGGCGCAATTACGGCGCCTGGAAACCCTGGGTAAGCCGGTAGTAGCGGCGATCAACGGCGCAGCCCTGGGTGGCGGTTGGGAGATCTGCCTGGCCTGCCATTACCGCATCGCCCTGGACAGCCCGAGCGTGCAGCTTGGCCTCCCGGAGGTAACCCTCGGCCTGCTGCCGGGCGGCGGCGGGGTGGTGCGCATGGTGCGCCTGCTCGGCCTGGAAAAAGCCCTGCCGTACCTGGCCGAAGGCAAGAAGGTACGCCCGCAGGCGGCGCTGAAGGCCGGCCTGATCCACGCCCTGGCCGTCGATCCGGACGATTTGCTGCGTCAGGCCCGCGCCTGGATCCTGGCCAACCCCAGTGCCGTGCAGCCCTGGGACGTCAAAGGCTACAAACTGCCCGGTGGCAGTCCGTCCAGCCCCAATGTGGCGCAGATGCTGGCCATCGCCCCGAGTGTATTGCGCGACAAGACCAAGGGTTGCTTCCCTGCGCCGGAAAAGATTCTCTGCGCGGCGGTGGAGGGCGCCCAGGTGGATTTCGACACCGCCCAACTGATCGAGGCGCGCTATTTCACCGAGCTGACCTGCGGGCAGGTGGCGAAGAACATGATCGGGACCTTCTGGTTCCAGCTCAATGAAATCAATGCCGGCGGTTCGCGTCCGACGGGCTTCGCGCCGAGCGTGACGAAAAAGGTCGGCGTACTCGGCGCGGGTATGATGGGCGCCGGTATTGCCTATGTCTCGGCGCTCGCCGGGATCGAGGTGGTGCTCAAGGACGTGTCGCTGGAAGCCGCCGAAAAGGGCAAGCAGTATTCAGTCGCGCTGCTGGATAAGCAGCTTGCCCGCGGGCAGCTGGACGCGGAAAAACGCCAGGCCATCCTGGCGCGCATCCGCACCACCGACCAGGACGACTTCGCCGGTTGCGACCTGATCATCGAGGCGGTGTTCGAGGACCGCGACCTCAAGGCCCGGGTGACCGCCGCGGCCGAGCGCTCGGCGCTGGGCGATGCGGTGATCGCCTCCAATACCTCGACCCTGCCGATCACCGGCCTCGCCTCGGCGGTGCAGGCGCCGGCGCGCTTTCTCGGTCTGCATTTCTTCAGCCCGGTGGACAAGATGCCCCTGGTGGAAATCATCCGGGGCCGGGACACCAGCGACGAGACCCTGGCCCGGGGTTTCGATTTCGTCATGCAGATCAAGAAGACCCCGATCGTGGTCAACGACAGCCGCGGTTTCTTCACCTCGCGGGTGTTCGGCACCTTTACCAATGAAGGCATCGCCATGCTCGGCGAGGGCGTGTCGGCGGCGATGATCGAGACCGAGGCGCGCAAGGCCGGCATGCCGGTCGGGCCGTTGGCGATCAGCGACGAAGTGTCCATGAGCCTGATGAGCCATATCCGCCAGCAGACCCTCAAGGACCTGGCCGAGGAAGGGAAGGCCTTGCCCGAGCACCCGGCCTTCGCGGTGATCGAGTTGATGCTGGGCGAATACAAACGTCCGGGCAAGGCTGCCGGTGGCGGGTTCTACGATTACCCGGCGGGGGGCAAGAAGCACCTGTGGCCGCAGCTGAAAAGCCGTTTCGAAAAGCCCGAGGCGCAGATTCCCCAGCAGGACGTGCGTGACCGCCTGCTGTTTATCCAGGCCCTGGAGACCGTGCGTTGCGTCGAGGAGGGCGTGTTGCTCTCCACGGCCGACGCGAACATCGGTTCAATCTTCGGCATCGGTTTCGCCGCCTGGAGCGGCGGGGCCCTGCAGTTTATCAACCAGTACGGCTTGGCCGACTTCGTCGCCCGGGCCCAGGCCTTGGCTGGGCAGTATGGCGAACGGTTCCGGCCGCCAGCCCTGTTACTGGACAAGCTGGGCGCGGGCGCGAAGTTTTAGGGCCTGTTGACACTATCCGCACGGCCGCGCCGGAACCGGTACCGGTACCGGTACCGGTTTTGAAACCAGACCCGGCATGGGACGCACCGTTGGGTGTTGCAGAACGAGCGACGAGT
>JAZKHB010000038.1:0-28172 GCA_040385585.1 Pseudomonadota bacterium
GACGCGCCTTCGGGAAACGCCGAAGAGACCGCTTCGTAATGTTTGAAATGTTTGCGTGCCATATCCGTCTCCAGAAACAGTCGAACAATGGACAGCGCGACACCGCAAAAGGCTCCCGTACGGTTATATTCCATCTGGGAAACAAATCCCCTCGCATCGTGCTGCCACTCACTCCGTTTTTTTCATTCTGGATACAAGACATGGGCAAGAGATTAAGCGCACTGCTTTGGCTGGCGCTTGCATGTTCCTCATCGGCACCCGCCTCCGATAACGAAGCGTACGATGCCTGTTTACTGAAGTACCAGAAACTGGCCAAGACCGAACGCTCGGCGTTTTATATCCAACGCTCCTGCAGGAAGCTGCATATCGATGGCAATTATCTGTTCAGCGGCGAAAAGAAATACCACCAGTGCATTATCGACAACCTGCCGGGCGTTGAAACCGAGACCGCGACCTCGCAGATCCTGAGCGTCTGCAACGATCAGAGCCGTGGCTAGCCCGGGATCGTTCAGGATAACGCGGCCCGTAGGGTGCGCCGCGCGCGCAGCCTCCAACTGCCCGACAGGCGCCTATGACTCACCCAGGAGGTACTGGGATCAGGCCTGCAGTTTATGCCGAGCGGCATACAGGCAGACCATCTCCATGGCCAGGGTCGCCCCGGCCAGGGCTGTGATTTCCCCGTGATCGTAAGGCGGCGCCACTTCCACCACATCCATGCCTACCAGGTTGATGCCGCGCAGGCCTCGCAGGATTTCCAGCGCCTGCTGGCTGCTCAGGCCGCCACAGACCGGCGTGCCGGTGCCGGGGGCGAAGGCCGGATCCAGGCAGTCGATGTCGAAGCTCAGGTAGACCGGATGATCACCGACCCGCGCGCGAATCAGCTCGGCCAGCGCGTCGGGCGAGCTGCGATGAACCTGACGCGCATCCAGCACCTGGAAGCCCAGCACGTCGTCGTTGGTGGTGCGCAGGCCGATCTGCACCGAGCGGGCCGGATCCACCAGGCCCTCGCGGGCGGCGTGGTAGAACATGGTCCCGTGATCGATGCGCTGCCGTTCCTCGTCCGGCCAGGTGTCGCTGTGGGCATCGAAGTGGATCAGCGACAACGGTCCGTGTCGCTTGGCGTGGGCCTTGAGCAAGGGGTAGCTGATGAAGTGATCGCCGCCCAGGGTCAGCATCGCGCAGCCGGCGGCGAGAATCCGCTCGGCATGGGCCTCGATGGCCGCCGGCGTTTCCTGGGGCAGGCCATGATCGAAGGCGCAGTCGCCGTAATCGATCACCGCCAGATGATCGAAGGGGTCGAACTCCCAGGGGTAATGCCGGGCCCAGGCCATCTGCACCGACGCGGCGCGAATGGCCCGCGGGCCGAAGCGGCTGCCAGGGCGGTTGGTGGTGGCGGTGTCGAACGGCACGCCGCTGACCACCAGATCGACGCCGCGCAGGTCGCGGCTGTAGCGCCGGCGCATAAAGCTGGTGACGCCGGCGTAGGTCGCTTCGGCGGCGGTGCCGTACAGGCTGTCGCGGGTGAAGGCCTGATCGTTGTGGCTGGCATGATCCATTAAAGATGTCCTCAAAGGCTGTGAAAATATCGAGCGCCGTCGCGAGGCTGCCGCAGTAGGCGAGAGTTTTTTCACCGCCTCTCAATAGCGGGTGCGAAAACGGGACCACAGGCGTGTGCGCTCGCGCTGCATGCCCAGCGGCAGCAAGCGTTCGCTGAACAATCGGTCACGCACCGCCGCGGGCGGGTAGAGGTCCGGGTCACCGGCCAGCAGCGGATCGACCAGGGGCAAGGCGGCCTGGTTGGCATTGGCGAAGAACAGGCTGTTGGTCAGTTCGGCGATGGACTCGGGGCGCAACATGGCATCGATAAAGGCCCTGGCCGCCTCGGGGTGCGGCGCATCCACGGGAATCGCCATGGTGTCGAACCAGATCAGCGTGCCTTCGCGGGGAATCCGGTACAGCAACTCGAACGGCTGCCCGGCCTCGCTGGCTCGGGCGGCGGCCATGGCCGCATCGCCGTTGTAGGTCAGCGCCAGGCAGATCTCGCCCTTGGCCAGGTCGTCGATATGCCGCCCGGCACCGACATAGCGCAGGTTCGGCTGCAGCTGCGCGAGCAACTCGCCCACCTGCTTCAGGTGCGCCGGATCGCCGCTATGGGGGTCGTGGCCGAGGTAGTGCAGGACGATGCTGATCACCTCCTGAGGCGAATCCAGCAGGGCGATGCCGCAGTCTTGCAGGCGGCTGGCGTACTCGGGCTTGAACAGCAGGTCAAGGCTGTTCAGGGGCGCGTCGGGTATGCGCTTTTCCACCGCCTGACGATTGATGCCCAGCCCCACGGTGCCCCAGGTATAGGGCACGCCGTACTGGTTGCCAGGGTCGCTACCGGCCAGTTTGGCCAGCAGTTCCGGGTCGAGATGACCATAGTTGCGCAGCCCCTCGCGCTGTACCGGTTGCAGCGCCTTGGCCTGGATCGCCCGGGCCAGCCCGCTGCTGGACGGAAAGACCAGGTCGTAACCGCTGCCGCCGGTCAGGAGCTTGCTGTCCAGCGCCTCGGCGCTGTCGAAGACGTCGTATTTGACCTGGATACCGGTCTCCTGCGTGAAGCGCGCCAAGGCCCGCTCCGGGATATAGGCGGACCAGCTGTAGAGATTCAACTGCTTGTCTTCCGCCTGCAGCGGCAAGACGACGCCCAACATCAGTAACCAGACCGCGATACGCATAAGCCCACTCCTTACAGGGGATAACCCTATGCTGCGGCAGCACTTGCTTCGAATAAATATGAAGTGTTCTACTTTGACATTCATTTATATCAATGTTTGGATCTCGCCATGCTCAGCCAGGTGCGTGACCTCGACCTGCAGCTTCTGCGCCTGTTCGCCTGCGTGGTGGAAAATGGTGGCTTCAGCGCCGCCCAGGGCGAACTGGGGATCGGCCAGTCGACCATCAGCAGCCAGATGGCCAAGCTGGAGACGCGCCTGGGTTTTCGCCTGTGCGAGCGCGGCAAGGCCGGTTTCCGCCTGACGCCCAAGGGCGAACAGGTCATGCAGGCCACGCGCAAGCTGTTCGCCGCCCTGGAGGCCTTCAAGGGCGAAGCCCGTGGCATCGCCGACAAGCTGATCGGCGAGCTGCGCATCGGTCTCTCCGAATCCCTCGACGAACAGGTACTGGAACGGGTTGGGGCCGCCATCGGGCGTTTTCGCCGGCGCAACCAGGCGGTGCAGATCGAGCTGCTCAGCGCGATTCCCGCCGAGCTGGAAAGGCGCCTGCTACAAGACCAGCTGCAACTGGCCATCGGCTATTTTTCCGGCAACCAGAGCGCCCTGGATTACCAACCCCTGTTCAGCGAGGAGCAGCGCCTGTACTGCGGCAAGCGGCACCCGCTGTTCGCCCGCGCCCGGATCGGCGCAGCCGAGCTCGCCAGCTGCGACCCGGTGCTGCAACCCTACCGTTTCATCGGCGCTGAACACCCTTCGGGCACCAGCAGTGCGCGCTGCGAACAGGTGGAAGGCAGCCTGGCCTTTATCCTTTCCGGCGCCCGCCCCAGCACGTCGCCAGGCCCTGGGAAGACCGCGGCCTGATACGCGCTCTGCGGCAGGAGCCGCCAGGCTTCAGCGTGCAGTTCCACCTGGCCCGCCACCGCGGGCGCCGGCCGAGCGAGGCCCAACAAGCCTTCGCCGAGGACCTCGTGGCGGCCTTCGCCAACCCCCTCGACTGACACCCGGCAGACCCTAGGGCCTGTTGACACTATCCGCACGGCCGCGCCGGACCTGGTTTTGAAACCAGACCCGGCATGAGACGCGACTCCGGGTGATTCACAACGAGCGGCGAGTAAACGCCTATCGCATCAAAACAGATCCAGCCCTGCGGGTTGCGCGAATAAGCGCCCCATTCGGCGTTGCGAAACTAGGCAAGGGAATGACACTTGCCTGCGTTCCGCGCCTTGCCTGGAACCCTTCTTCACGGCAACGCAACTCACGAGGTTAATGTCAACAGGCCCTAGATGGTGGCACAGGCTCAAGGGCACTTCGGTGAAGACGCCCGATTGCAACTGGGGACAGGATCGGGCGGACCTGGCTACCCGCCTTCGCGGGTATGACGTATGACGGGTGATGGGCATTCGCCTGGACTCAGGGCTTCAATCCCATTGTTCTTCATCGGGAGCGGCCATCTCCGCGGCAAACCCGACCCTTTTGGCGAAGGCTCATCCACCTCTATTCCGGCTGGGTGAAACAACACCCAAGGGCCAAGCCCATCACCCTCGAATGGCGGCGTGACGGGGCGGTATTGAATTACGTGACGCGCCACGCGCGAAACCACTACCCTCGGACGGCGTGACGGGGCAGTTCAATGCGCACACGCAGGCCACCCCACGCATTGTCCAGCAGCTGCAGATTGCCGCTCCAGGCCTCGACCATATCGCGCACTATGGCCAGGCCCAGGCCGTGGCCTGCGACCTGTTCATCGAGCCGGTTGCCACGCTCGAGTACCGCCTCCCGGGCCTCGGGATTTATGCCGGGGCCATCGTCGTCCACCTGCACGCGAAAGCCTACCGACGCCTCGACTATGCTCAGCCGCACCCGGGCATCGGCCCATTTGCAGGCGTTGTCCAGCAGGTTGCCCAGCAGTTCCAGCAGGTCCTCGCGATCCCAGGGTAGGCGCAAGCCGGCCGGCGCCTCCCAGGACAGCGCCAGCTGCGCCCCGTGGATCATCTCCAGGGTGGCGAACAACCCCGGCAACTCCAGCGCGCAATCGAACTGCGCGCCAGGCAAGGCCTCGCCGCTCAGGCGCGCACGGCTCAGTTCGCGGCCCAGGCGCTGCTCGATCTGCCCCAGCTGCAGCTGCATGGCCTGGCGCAGGGCCGGATCGAGCCCCTCCCGTGTCGCCAGGCTGAGCAACACGGCCAGGGGCGTCTTCAGCCCATGGCCGAGGTTGCCCAGGGCGTGCCGCGAGCGTTTCAGCCGGTCCTCGGTGTGGGCCAGCAAATGGTTGACCTGCGCCACCAGCGGCTCCAGTTCCTCGGGCACCCGGCCATCCAGCTGGCTGCGCTGGCCTTGCTGCAGTTGAGCGATCTGCTGGCGCACCTGCTCCAGGGGCCGCAACGCGCGGCGAACCGTCAGGCGTTGCAGCAGCAGGATCAATAACAAGGCACCCAGGCCCGCCGCCAGGCCGAACTGCTGCATGCGGCGGAAGCTCTCCAGCACCGGGGTGTAATCCTGGGCCACGCTGATCGACAGGTCCTGGCCGAAGCGCCGGTAATCGGCGCGATAGACCAGCAGTGCCTGTTCCCGCGGCCCTTCGCCCAGCTCGGCCTGCAGGCCGCTAGCGGCGGGCTGGTTCAATTCGCTGTCCCACAACGAGCGCGAACGCCAGGTCTCCTGGGCAAAATCGATGCGAAAGTAATGGCCGGAAAACGGCCGCTGATAGGCCGGCGCCAGGCGCAACTCGTCCAGCTGCAGGCCCTGGGGGCCGCGCACCAGGGCAATCAGCAGGCCTTGCGCCTGCTCCTGCAACCCGGACGCCAGGTAACGGCGCAGGCCCAGGTCGAACAGCCAGAGACTGGTCTGCGCCAACAGCAGCCCTACCACCAGCAGCACACCGATCAGGCCCAGGCTCAGACGGCGCTGAATGGACTTCACGCCTCCAACTCGCTGAAGCGGTAACCCTGGCCGCGACGGGTTTCGATCACCGCGGCGCCGAGCTTGCGCCGCAGGCGATTGACCAGCACTTCCAGGACATTGGAGTCGCGCTCGGTTTCCCCGTCATACAAATGCTCGGCCAAATGGCTTTTGGACAGCAGTTGGCCGGGGTGCAGCATGAAATAGCGCAACAAGCGAAACTCCGCGGCGGTCAGCACGATTTCGCACCCGTCGCGGCTGACGCACTGCCTGCCCTCGTCCAGTTGCAGACCGCACGCCTGCAGATGGGTTTGATTGGCCAGGCCGCGGGCGCGGCGCAACAGGCTCTGGATGCGCAGCTGCAGCTCTTCGGGATGGAACGGCTTGCACAGGTAATCGTCGGCGCCGGCCTTGAGCCCTTCGATACGCTCGACCCAGGCGCTTCGGGCCGTAAGAATCAGCACGGGGGTGACCAGCCCCCCGGCCCGCCAGGCCTGCAACACCTCGAGGCCGGGCAGGCCCGGCAGGCCGAGGTCGAGAATGATCAGGTCATAGGGCTCGCTGGCGCCCTGGTGCAGCGCGTCGCGACCATCGGCCAGCCAGTCCACCGCGTAGCCCTGGCGCCCCAGCCCGGCCAGCAACTCGTCGGCCAGGGGCACATGGTCCTCTACCAGCAGCAGGCGCATCAGTCCTCCTCCTCATCGCTCAGGATGTGCCCTTCCCGGGCATCCAGCTCCAGCTCGCGAACCACCCCGGAGGCGGTCAGCAGCTCCACCTCGTAGACCAGGATGCCGTCCTCCTCTTCCAGCTCGACCTCCAACAGGACCGCCCCGGGGTAAGGCCCCAGGGCGGTCTGGATCAGCTGTTCCAGCGGCAGGATCGAACCCTCGCGGCGCAGCCGCAGGGCTTCATCCTGGTCCAGGTCCCTGGCCGTCGCCTCACCCACCAGGGCCAGGACGGCCAGTGCAAGCATGCCGGTGTAACGGTACAGGCCTGGTTTCATCAATCGTCCTGGTGGTCTTTAAGGATGTCGGCGGAGACCGCGTCCAGCTCCAGGTCCCATCGCACCCCCTTGGGGTCACGCAACTCGACCTGGTAGATGTAGCGGCCGTATTCCTCTTCCAGCTCGGTCTCCTCGACGGTCGCATCGGGGTGTTTCACCAGGGCCGCGGCGTTAAGCTTCTCGAACGACTGGATGGTACCCGCATCGCGCAGTTTCAGGGCTTCATCCGGCCCCAGATCCCGCGCCTGGGCCACACCGGCTGAGGCCGCGAAAACGACGGTGGCGAACAGCGCGGCGAAGGTCGTGCGAGTGGTATTCGAGGTCTTCATAATAACGGCTCTCCTGAGCGGGTTTGATTTCGACAGGGCCAAGGTAACCGGCACGACTGAACCCAAACTGAACCCGATGACCTGGCAAAATCGCACCGAACAGGGCGGCCGCTAACCCAGGGGCATCATTCACGGGATGAAGTCCCTTGGCCAGACGGCACGGGCCTCTATAATCGCTGTCTCGCGCAAGGGAGGCCAGCATGAGCGCCATTCACATCACGTCCCCAGCTCTGACGATCAAAGCCGGTACCCGGGCGATGCAGCGTATCCGCGAACGCGGCTTCGGTCCGGCGGATGTCGGGATACTGCCCGGCGCCGCCGGTGGGCCCAAGGCGTTGGGTATCCAGGGCCTGGACCTGGCGCTGTTCGGTGACTGGCTGCCCCGCGCGCCGCGGGAGCGCTCGCTGATCGGCGCCTCGATCGGTTCCTGGCGCTTCGCCAGCGCTTGCCTGCCGGATGCCGCGGCCGGTTTGCGCCGCCTGGGAGAGCTCTATACCGCCCAGCGCTTCACCAAGGGCGTGAGCATGGCCGAGGTCTCGCGCAGTTGCAGCCGCATGCTCGACGACCTGCTGGAGGGCCAGGACGCCTCCATCCTCGGCAACCCGCACTACCGCCTGAATATCCTGGTGGTCAAAAGCCACGGCCGGCTGGCCCACGACCACCGCGGCAGCCTCGGCCTGGGCCTGTCCTCGGTGATCGGCAGCAACCTGCTGGCACGCTCACGCCTGGCCAGGCATTTCGAGCGGGTGATATTGCATGACGAACGCCTGGCTCCCCCGGTGGCGACGCTCACCGACTTTCCCTCGCGCTACCTGAGCCTGGATGCCGGCAACCTGCGCCAGGCCCTGCTCGCCTCCGGGTCCATTCCGATGATCATGGAGGGCGTGCGCGATATTCCCGGTGCAGGCCCTGGTACCTACCGCGACGGCGGCCTGCTGGATTACCACCTGGACCTGCCGTACAGCGGCGACGACCTGGTGCTCTATCCGCACTTCACCGACCGTGTGATCCCCGGCTGGTTCGACAAAGGCATGCCCTGGCGCCGCGGCGATCCCGGGCGCTTGCAGAACGTGCTGCTGCTCGCCCCTTCGGCGGACTACCTGGCGCGCCTGCCCCACGGCAAACTGCCCGACCGCAAGGACTTCAGCCGCTACCTGGGCGACGATGCGGGCCGTGAACGTTACTGGCGAACGGCGATGAGCGAAAGCCGTCGAATGGGCGATGAATTTCTCGAACTGCAGGAAAAGGGCCGGCTGGCCGAACGTCTTGTGGCCCTTTAACTGCTCAATGGATGGGCGGTATGAAACTGGCAGTAGCGATCATTCACGGTGTCGGCACACAGGCCGACCTGCGCGACGATGAGGGCCTGCACCACTATGCCCAGCAGCTGATCCGGGGGCTGCGCCGGCGCCTGGGAGACGACGCGCACCAGGTGGCGTTCGAGACCCTGTTCTGGGCCAGCGTGCTGGACAGCCGCGAACAGGCCTACCTCGAACAGCTCAAGGACACGGGTGTCCGGTGGCGCGGGTTAAGGCGCCTCGTCACCACCTTTCTCGGCGATGCCAGCGGTTACCGTCAGGTCGAGCAGGCCTATAACAGCGCCTACGAAGAAGTGCACAAGCACCTGTGGCAGGGCCTGAACGCCTTGCGGGCCAAGGTCGGGCCGGACACCCCGCTGGTGGTGCTGTGTCACTCGCTCAGCGGGTATATCTTCTCCAATTTCGTCTGGGATCAGCAGCGGCTCAACAGCACGCCAGCGGCCCCCCGCGACCCCTTTCTGGCTCTGGAAACCCTGGCCGGGCTGGTCACCTTCGGCTGCAATATTCCGCTTTTTTCCTTCGCCTACGACCCCGTGGTGCCCATTCGCTTTCCGGGCCTGAGCTTGAGTGACGCGCTACGCCAACGCGCGCGCTGGTTGAATGTCTATGCCCCCGCCGACGTGCTCGGTTACCCGCTACGGCCGCTGCAGAACTATGACCGGGTGGTGCATGAAGATCGCAGCCTGGCGGTCGGACCCTGGTATAAAAGGCACACCCCTTTAAGCCATTTCGAGTATTGGACCGATGCCCGCTTCCATGATTATGTGGCGCGCTTTCTGCGCCAGCTGCTGCCTGCTCGTACTGAGTGAAACCGCCAGCGCGGCCCTGCAGCCGCCGGCTCGCCAGGAAGTCAAGGCGTTGCTGAGCTTCGTCGAGCGCAGCGGCTGCAGCTTTATCCGCAACGGCGATGCCCACGACCCCAAGGATGCCCGCGCGCACCTGCAGAAAAAACTCGAGTATCTGGAGGGCAAGGGCCTGGTGGACTCGGCCGAAGACTTTATCGACCGCGCGGCCACGCAAAGCAGCATCAGCGGCACCGCCTATACGGTCGATTGCGCAGGCCAGAACCAGCTGGCCGCCGACTGGCTGAAGCAGGAGCTGCAACGCCTGCGCCAGCCGTAGGGCCTGTGGACACCTCGCGCACAGGCCTGCCGCCCGCGAGCGGGTAAAGCCCGGGTGGAGCTGATAAACTGCGCGCCTGCTTTTTGATCGCAGCTGCGCGGTCGTCCCTTTCAGAGCGCTATACCGTGGAACTATTCAAAGAATTCATCTTCGAGTCGGCTCATCGCCTGCCCCATGTACCCGCCGGGCACAAGTGCGGCCGCCTGCATGGGCACTCCTTTCGCGTGGCAGTCTATATCGAGGGCCAGGTGGATCCCTATACCGGCTGGATTCGGGATTTTTCCGAAATCAAAGCCATTTTCAAACCGATCTACGAGCAGCTGGACCACAACTACCTGAACGATATTCCGGGCCTGGAAAACCCCACCAGCGAAGTGCTGTGCCAGTGGATCTGGAAGCAGCTCAAGCCCCTGCTGCCCGAACTGTCGCGCATCCGCATTCACGAAACCTGCACCAGCGGTTGCGAATACCGCGGCGACTAGAGCATTTTCACTTTACCTTGGCCCTCCGTTTCGACCTCGATATCGAGAATCGCCAGCAAGCTGGCTCCTACGCAGGCGCGCTCTTCGTAGGGTGGGTTAGTCGCGCAGCAAGTCGATCTTGCAAACCACGCCGTACTCACCGCGCGGCGTAACCCGCGCGGATAGGCGCTCAGTAAACAGACATATCCTGAAAATGCTCTAGAGCCCGGTGCTCCGAGTCACGGCCAGGGTTTGCAAGGAGCAAAGGGCTGGGTAATCGTTCACCTGCCCTCCTGGTTAAAGTATCGCGCCAATTGGCCTTTTGCTGCTTTCACGAACTCTGGCTCGGCCCTATGACCGGCTTTTGGCCACAATACCGACCTGCATGCCGAACAAGCCGAATACCCGATTGAGCGTATCCACCGTGGGATTGCTCTCATCCAGTTCCAGTTGACGAAGCGCTCGGGGCGAGAGCTTGCACATCTGGGCAAACTTCGCCTGGGGCAGGCCGGTTACCTGCTTGCGTAGACGGCGAACGGCCTGCCCCATCGACAGTTCGCCCGACACCAGCTGCGCCCGGATCTCGCTCAACACCCGCTCACGTTCCAGCATATCCATTACCGCAGTCCCCATTTGGCGAGCGTGGGCTCCAGGCGATTGAGCGCGATGCGGGGGTGGTTCATCGTCCGGTGCGGCAGGCCCAGGTCCCGCAGCATGTCCGGCAAGGGCAACAGACGATTCGACTCCTGGCGCAGGCGCTCGAACAGCGTATCGGGATCAGTGAGATCGGCTACTGCCTGACAGGCCTGGCGCCAATCGACCTCCCCCGCCACCTCGATGTGTTTAGGCCACTTGGTGGTTCGGGTTATGCCTTCGTCATCCATGACCATGGGCGCCAGGTCGTAAAGAGGGGCCAAGCCTGCTCCGGCGGCGTCACGGATTACCGATGTATTGCGTCCATGATTGTCGGAGTTGCCCAGCACCTGGTTCAGCAGGTCGCGCACAAGGTAGTCGAGCACCAGCTGGCCAACCCTCTCGCCCTGCCCGACATCGCGCCATAAGCGAGCCAGGGTCCGCAGCACCTCGGGATGGGACATAAAGCTGCCCGCCTCGACCACGCCACACAGCGAGTAGACGGACTCCACAGCCTTGCGCTCGACACCCGCAGGCGTTACCACACGGTCGAAGCGCTGCATCCAGAGGCTGGGTTTTTCGGCTTCCTCCAGCGCCATGCCGTCGGCCTCGACGGTCTCGAAACCCAGGCGCTGCAGGGCGCGGTAATAGCAATATTCGCTGCGCAGAATGGTCTGGTCGTTCTCGCCGGCCTTGTTTCTCGCAAACTTCACGAACCAGTGCCGCACAGCCTGATCATCGGCCAACACCGCATCCGGGTGCAGCAGCCCCTGCCGATCCTCGGTCAGCAGCAATTTGGGCGCCTCACCGCCCGCCCCTGTCGCGCCCCCGATCGCCGCCCCCTGTTCGTAGGCATACTCGAGAAAGCGTGCATCCCGGCTGACGACCTCTGCCCGGGCAAAGCCCAGGCGTGGCGCGTCGACCAGGTGGACCGCCGCTTCCTTGATGCGCAGATTGCCCACCGGCGCGGGGGTGCAGCGCGACAGCAGAAACAGATCCGTATCGAGGTCCGCGGGGCGCTCGGACAAGCGCTTAAGCAGAAAGCGTTTGGCAGCACCGGCAGGCAGCAAATCGAAGATAAAGGCAGGGGCCGTCTTATTGCGCCAGGTGTCCCAGTCCAGCGGGTAGCAGGCACTGACCGCCAACCCGCCCCGGGTACCGAGATGCTCCAGGCTGTCCAGCAGAAACGCCTGGGTATAAGCCCATGCGCAGCTATCGCCCAGTCCGCGCTCGGGCCGCTCCACATTCAATTCCATCACATCGAGCCAGCAGCCCTGGTGATAGCCTTGCAAGGTAATCCGAAACACAGCAGGCACCACTAGGCATTTAAGTGCCTATAACCTTACCATCGCCACCCGAAATAGGCAATATAGTACCCATTATCGATTGATCAGGCTGCAAAACAGGCACTTTATTGCCTTATACGCGCAAAGACCCGCAAGGCGGGCGAGCTAAGCGTTTGGCGGCCTGCCGGCTCAACCTCGGCCCAGCGAGGGCTAGGGTGAAACGGTAAGTCATCGGCAGACAAACCAGGCTGACCTCCACTATGACCAAGGGCCGCGCCAACCTCTACCCGGCCCCCCCTGCAGGCGCGCGACTGAAAAGCCGTTATCGACGCCACCCCCTGGCTGATCAGCAAAGTGACGCACGAGATGAGCGACAGCGGGTATACCAGCGCCCTGAAAGCCAAGATGCAGAGGACTGGCGACGGGTCAGTTGTCATGAGCAAGGGGAAATTGCCTAGATCACCGCACAATAACGAAAACGATAGGGAGCCCGGTGACGCAAGCGCCCGCGAGCCTCTCACCCCTCGATTTTTAGCACCGCCCCCGCAAAAACCGGCGACAATAGCGCCGAATAGCCGGAATAAACCGCCCTCGCCCGTCCCGCTCGCAATCGATGCTCACTTAATGACCAGTACCCCTACGCCGACACCCGCCTCGCCCCGCCCAGCACCGCCCCACCGCTTCAGCGTGGCCCCCATGATGGACTGGACCGATCGGCATTGCCGTTTCTTCCTGCGCCAGCTGTCGCGCCATGCCCTGCTGTATACCGAGATGGTCACCACCGGTGCGTTGCTCAATGCCGATCCTGGGCGTTTTCTGCGCCATGACGAGGCCGAGCACCCCTTGGCCTTGCAGCTGGGCGGCAGCGTGCCGGCGCAGTTGGCCGCCTGTGCGCGGCTGGGCGAGGACGCGGGGTACGACGAGATCAACCTTAACGTGGGCTGCCCCAGCGATCGGGTGCAGAACAATATGATCGGCGCCTGCCTGATGGCCCATCCGGCGCTGGTGGCCGACTGCGTCAAGGCCATGCGCGATGCGGTGGCTATTGCCGTGACGGTCAAGCACCGCATCGGCATCGACGGCCGCGACAGTTATGCACAGCTTTGCGATTTCGTCGGCCAGGTCAGCGAGGCCGGTTGCCGCAGTTTCACCGTGCATGCGCGCATCGCCATCCTTGCGGGCCTGTCGCCCAAGGAGAACCGTGAGGTACCGCCGCTGCGCTACGAGGTCGCCGCGCAGCTCAAGCAGGACTTTCCCGACCTGGAGATCATTCTCAACGGCGGCATCAAGACCCTGGCCGACTGCCAGGCGCACCTGGAAAACTTCGACGGGGTGATGCTCGGTCGCGAGGCATACCACAACCCCTACCTGCTGGCTCAGGTGGACCAGCAGCTGTTCGCCAGCAGCGAAGCGGTGATCGGCCGCACCGAGGCCCTCGAGCGCATGCGCCCCTATATCGCCCGGCACCTGGCCGACGGTGGCGCGCTGCACCATATCACCCGGCATATGCTGGGCCTGGGCCAGGGTTTTCCCGGAGCCCGACGCTTTCGCCAGTTGTTGTCCGTGGACATTCACAAGGCCGGCGATCCCATGGCCCTGCTCGATCAGGCCGCCGAACTGCTCGGGGGGCGCTGATAACGCGGCCCGGGGACCGGCGGTCCGATAAGGCTCGATGAAGCAGGTACGCCGGTTAAAAGCCGAACGAAGCGAGTGCAGGCACGGCCTTCGCTCCCTACACTTGGCTAATGGCATTCAGCCTTGAGCCTGTTTCCCTGGATAGTCGATGCCCGAGCCCTTAGCTGTTTCTCCTCGCTTCAGCGCGACCTTTACCCGGCGTAATCTGCTGGCCATCTCCGGCTTGTTGCTGACAGCTTTTGCCGTCATGACGGCTGTCCTGATCCATATCGCCCATACCCAGAACAGACAGGCCGCGGAGCAAAGCCGTTTTTTCGCCGAAAAAGCCGTTCAGGCCCGTCAGCACCAGCTGTTATTGCAGATCGGCGACTATGCCTACTGGGGCGATGCCTACCAGCACCTGCATGCCGAGGTCGATCTGGAATGGGCCTTCACCCGGCAGAACCTCGGCCCCTCGCTCTATAAGGATTTCGAGTACGAGGGGATTCTCGTTGTCGCGCCGGATAACCGCATCGCCTACGCCGTGATCGAGGGGCAGTTGCAGCCCCTCGACGCCAGGCAATGGCTGCAGGGCGACATCGATACCCTGGTGCAGCAGGCACGCGAAAGCAGCGAGGAGGAGGTGAGCCAGCCGGCCATTCTGCATGTGAAGGGCCGGCCCGCACTGGTCGCCGCGGCCGGTTTTACCACCGGCAGCGACCCGCTGATCAGCCCGCTGCCCGGCGAGCCGTCGGTGCTGCTGTTCGTTGATGTACTGACCCCGGACAAGTTGCTGACCTTGGGCAAGGGCTATGCATTGGAACGGCTGCGCCTGGAACAGGCCGATGAAGAACCCGACAGCCAAGCGTCACTGCCCTTGGGTACTAGCGGGTTCAACCTGCGTTGGGACGCGCCGCAACCGGGCCGCCAGCTGCTTGCCGTGCTGCTGCCCTTGCTGCTGCTGGCCGGTCTGGTATTGGCCCTGCTGGCCTGGCTGGTGCTGCGTCATGCGCTGGTCACGGCCCGTCTGATCGAGGTGGGCTACCGGAGCCTGGAGGTCAGCCGGTCGGCCTTGGGGCATAGCGAAGCACGCTTTCGCGATGTGGCCGAAGCCACCTCCGACTGGCTCTGGGAAACCGATGCCCAGCGGCGCCTGTGCTACCTGTCCGAACGTTTCCAGGCGGTCACCGGCTTTAACCCCGCCGATTGGCTGGGACGACCGCTGGAGGAAATGCTACAGGGCGAGTCGCTCTCCCTGCTGGAGTGGATCACTGACCGTTCGCAGCCGGCCGGCGTGCGCCGTACCCTGCGCTGCAGCTATACCGACCGCGATGCCATGCAACGCATTTGCAGCTTGGCCATGCGCCGGATCGAGGACGACCGAGGGTTGCTGGGCTATCGCGGCACCGCCAGCGATATCACCGAGGAAGTCCAGGCCCAGGCGCGTATCGAACACCTGTCCCTGCACGATGGCCTCACCGGCCTGCCGAACCGCCGCCGCATGCAAGCCTTCCTGGAGGGCCGGCTGCAACATTTATCCACGGGCGGCCATTCACTGGCGATGCTCTGCATCGACCTGGACCGTTTCAAGCTGGTCAACGACAGCCTGGGCCATGCCGCCGGCGATCAAGTGCTCGGGCAGGTATCCCAGCGCCTGCGCCAGTGCGTGCGCGACGGCGATCTGGTGGCGCGTCAGGGCGGTGATGAGTTCACCCTGGTGCTGACCAGCACGGTCAGCCACCAGGGTATCGAGCGGCTCTGCGCGCGGCTGATCCAGGCCCTCGAGCAGCCATTCGAGGTTGATGGGCACGAGGTGTTTATCGGTGCCAGCATCGGTATCGCCATGGCGCCCCATGATGCCGCCCAGGCGGATGAGCTGCTGCGCTTCGCCGATATCGCCCTGTATCAGGCAAAAACCAGCGGCCGCAATACCTGGCGCTTCTATGCCCAGGAAATGAACCAGCGCATCTGCGAACGACGCTTGCTGGAAAACGACTTGCGCCAGGCATTGGCCGGCGCCCAGCTGCGCCTGGACTTCCAACCGCGCTATTGCCTCGAAGGCCTGCAGATGGTCGGCGCCGAGGCCCTGGTGCGTTGGCAGCATCCCCGGCACGGGTTGCTGGGACCGGATCGCTTTATCGGGCTGGCCGAAGAAACCGGATTGATCGGTGCTCTCGGGGCCTGGGTGTTGCGCCAGGCCTGTACCGCGGCCATGGATTGGCCCCAGCCCCTTGCCGTCTCGGTCAACCTCTCGCCCGTGCAGTTCAGACGCGGCGCGCTGGTAGCCCTGGTACGCGATGTGCTGATCGAAACCGGCCTGTCCGCCACACGCCTGGAGCTGGAAATCACCGAAAGCGTGATGCTGGACGACAGTGAGGGCGCGCTGCAGACCTTGAACGAGCTCAAGGCACTGGGCGTGCGCCTGGCGCTGGACGATTTCGGCACCGGCTATTCGTCGCTCAGCTACCTGCGCGCCTACCCGTTCGACAGCCTGAAGATCGACCGCAGCTTTATCGCCGATCTGGACAGCACCGAAAACAACCACGCCATCGTCCATGCCATCGTCGGCTTGGGCAAGGCCCTGAGCCTGCGGGTCACCGCCGAAGGGGTGGAAACAGCCGAGCAGCTGGACTTGCTGCGCAGCGAAGGCTGCGACGAGGTCCAGGGCTTCCTCCTCAGCCCGCCCCTGCCCGGCGAACAGCTGTACAGGCTGCTGCAGAGCGGTGCGGCACTGACTCACTAGGGCCTGTTGACACTACCCGAACGGCCGCGCCGGAACCGGTTTTGAAACGAGAGCCTTCATGAAACGCGACTCCGGGCAGTGCACAACAAGCGGCGAGTAATTTTTTATCGCATCAAAACAGATCCGGCCCTGCGGGTTGCGCGATTAAGGGCCCCATTCAGCGTTGCGAAACTTGGCAAGGGAATAACCATTGCCCGCGTTCCGCGCCTTGCCTGGAACCCTTCTTCGCGACAACGCGACTCGCGAGGTTAATGTCAACAGGCCCTAAGGCGCCGGCTGCAGGTCGGTGATGATCAATTTGCTGCCTTCCTGCTGCACGGCGAAACGGACGCTATCCCCGGCTTTCAACCCTTCGAGCATGGCCGCTTGGCGCACTTCGAAGACCATGGTCATGGGCGGCATGCCGAGGTTCTCGATCGGCCCGTGGCGCAAGGTGATCTTCTGGTTGGCCGGGTCGAGCTTGCGCACCTCGCCCTGGGTCATGGGAGCGGCCGGTTCGGTTCCGGCGGGCTCGGCGGCGAATACCGGCAGAGCCAGCAGGCTGGCCAGCAGCGTTGCGATCAATGGGTTTTTCATGGCGTGTTTCCTTGAGCAGGGCCTGCGCGTGCAGGCGAAATAGATGGGAGATTACTCGGCCAGGACGCGGATCTGCCCGAGCATACCGGCCTGGTAATGCCCGGCGATCAGGCAGGCGAACTCGAATTGCCCGGCGCGGTTGAAGGTCCAGACGATCTCGGCGCTGCTGCCCGGCGCGACATGGGCCATATAGGGCTCGTCGTGCTCCATGCCGGGAAACTTGGCCATCAGGGCGGCGTGCGCATCCAGGTCGGCCCGGGTGCCCAGCACGAATTCGTGGAGCATCTGGCCCTGGTTGGCAATCATGAAACGGATGGTCTCGCCCTGCTCGATCTCGAGTATTTCGGGGGTAAAGCGCATTCGATCGTCCATGCCGACCGTAACAGTACGGCTGACCTGGTCGCGGTCGCCGGCGATGCCCCAGGCCTTCTGCTCCTTGATCACCTCACCCGGCGACGCCTGTGCGCTTTCTCGCTTGTCGCTATGGGCCAGCAGCGCGGTACTGGCGGTGAGCGTGGTCAGCAACAGCGCAGCGCCGATCAGTCGTTTAGCTTCAATCATCGATACAACCTCGGAGGTCAACAATCAGTGTCCGGCATGGCCGGTGGGTTTGCGCACCTGCACTTCTACGGGCGATGCCGGGGGCTGCTGCAGCGGCAAGCCGGGGCCGTCCTCGACCATTGAGCGTGTCGGCTCGGCCAAGGGCCCGGTCCATTCCCGGGCCACGCTGCCGGCCGGGTGCTTGAACCAGCCGGGGTCGCGGTAATCGTCCGGTTTCTGGTCCTTGCGCACCTTGAGCACGCTGAACATGCCACCCATCTCCACCGAGCCGAAGGGGCCATCGCCGGTCATCATGGGCGCGGTGTTGTCCGGCAAGGGCATCTGCATTTCCGCCATATCGGCCATGCCGCGCTCACCCATCACCATGTAATCGGGAATCAACTTGGCGATCTTGCGGGTCATGTCGCGGTGGTCGACACCCACCAGGGTCGGCACGTCATGGCCCATGGCGTTCATGGTGTGATGGCTCTTGTGGCAGTGAAACGCCCAGTCGCCCTCCTCGTCGGCGAGGAACTCGACCTGGCGCATCTGCCCCACGGCGATATCCGTGGTCACCTCCGGCCAGCGCGCGCCCATCGGGGTCGGCCCGCCATCGGTGCCGGTCACTTCGAACTCGTGGCCGTGCAGGTGAATCGGGTGGTTTGTCATGGTCAGGTTGCCGACCCGGATGCGCACCTTGTCGTTCTGGCGCACCACCAGCGGGTCGATGCCGGGGAAAATGCGGCTGTTGAAAGTCCACAGGTTGAAGTCGAGCATGGTCATGATCTTCGGCGTGTAGGCCCCGGGATCGATGTCATAGGCGTTGAGCAAAACGCAGAAGTCCCGATCCACTTCGCGGATCAGGGGATGGTGCGCCTTGGGATGGGTGACCCAGAAGCCCATCATGCCCATGGCCATCTGCGTCATCTCGTCGGCATGGGGGTGGTACATAAAGGTGCCGGGGCGACGGGCGACGAACTCGTAGACGAAGGTTTTGCCCGAAGGAATAGCCGGCTGGGTCAGCCCGGCGACGCCATCCATGCCGTTGGGCAAGCGCTGGCCGTGCCAGTGCACGCTGGTGTGCTCGGGCAGCTTGTTGGTGACGAAAATCCGCACCCGATCGCCCTCCACCACTTCGATGGTCGGCCCCGGCGACTGGCCGTTGTAGCCCCACAGATGGGCCTTGAAACCGGGCGCCAGCTCACGCACCACCGGTTCGGCGACCAGGTGGAACTCCTTGACCCCGTTGTTCATGCGCCACGGCAGGGTCCAGCCGTTCAGGGTGACCACCGGATTATAGGGCCGGCCGTTCTGCGGTTGCAGCGGCGGCTGGGTGTCGGCGCTGCCCTGCAACACCACTTCCGGCAGACCGGCCAGGGATACCCGGCTAACGGCCGAAGTAACGACTGCAGCGCCGATGGCGCTGGCGCCGAGAAAGAACTCACGTCGTGAAACCATCTTCATTAATCCTCGATCAGTGGCCAGCGGGTTCATCGGCAGCCGCCGTGCTGGCCGTCGCAGGGATAACGCTCGGCGCACCGAGCATGGCCATCTCCAGATCGGCCTTGGCCGTCCAGAAGTCGCGTTGTGCCTGCAGATAACCCTCGACCGCGAGGATCTGTTTGCGCGCATCGGCCAGCAGCTCGAAGGTGCTGATAAACATGCCGTTGTACTGCAGGAGATTTTCCTCGGCGATGCGCTGGCGCAGCGGCAGCACCTCGTCGCGGTAATGCCGGGCAATGTCATGGGCCGCGCGATAGCCCATGTATGCCTCGCGCACCTGGGAGCGGGCACTGATCGCGGTTTCGGCCGCGCGGTTGAGCACCTGCCGGTACTGCGCCTCGGCTTTCGCCACCTTGGCCCCGCTCCAGTCGAACAGCGGCAACTCGACGCTGATCTCGTAGCCGCGCTGGTTCGGTTCCTCATTGGATCTGTTGTTGACCAGGCCCAGCTCCAGCACGTTGATCAAGCGCGTGGTCTTGCTCAAGCCGAGGTTGCGCGCCAGACGCTCGGCATCCAGGCGCACGGCCTGGATATCCAGGCGTTGCCCCATGGCCAGGCGCTCCACATCCGGCAATGGGTCCGCCTGGGCCGGCAGTTCGGGCAAGCGCTCGGGCAAGCGGAAATCGATTCGCTCGCCCCACAGCCCCAACAGCCGGGTCAGCTGTTCGCGGCTCTGGATCCGCGCCTGCTCGGCGCGAATCAGGTTCAGGCTGGCATCGGCGTAGAAGCTCTGCTCCTGGGCCTGCTGCAGGGTGCTGTAATTGCCCACCGCCGCCAGACGCCGCGCCAGTTCCGCGGCGATCTGCGCCGACTCCATGGCCTGGCGGGTAAACACCAGACTCTCCTGGGCGGCCACGGCCCGGTACCAGGCTTTGCGCGTCTGCGTGGCCAGCGCGACGACGGCCAGGCTGGTTTGCCGCTGCACCTGTTCGAAGCGCTGGGTTTCCATCCCCGCGGTCATCGGCATCGCGATCAGTCGCGCCAGATTGAGATGCAGGCCGCGTTCGTACTCCACCTCGCTACCCTGCTCCAGACGGCCGAAGGAAAAACCCGGATTGGGCAGACGCCCGGCCTGCACACGCTCAGCCTCGCTGATCCCCAGCTGGTCGAAGGCCGCCTGCAACCCCGGGTTATTGAGCAAGGCCACCTGCACCGCGGCGTCCACGGAAAGCGGCTCGGCCAACAGCCCGTCGATCCGCTGCATGACCTGCGCACGCTCGTCCGGGGTTTTCGTCCAGGCCAACTGTTTATCCAGCTGCTGGGCGCTTTGCTCGATCACGGCGAAACCGCCATCCTCGGAAAAGCTCGCGCAGCCAGCGAACCCCAACAGGCTTGCAGCCAATGCCAGCCGCGCCGTGCGTGTAATCGGGTTCATGGCTGTTCTCCATGAGCGTGACTGCCATGGGATGGCTCATCCTTCTCGTCCGACGCGGCCGACGTTTCCCAGGGCTCCTGGGCATAGGTGCGCCAGCCGCCGATGCGGCCCACCTCGTCGTTGGCCTCACGCCAGCCTTGCGCCGGTTGCGGATGGAACGGCTGGTAGGTGCGCAGTACAGAGTCGTAGGTCAGGGCCGGAGTGGCCGCATCGGCATCCAGGGGGTCGGGCTCGACCGCCCGGGCAGCACTGGGCAGCAGCGCCAAACCCAGGCAGATCAGAGTCCGCCGCAAGGCAAGGGGGAAGTGCAACATTGCAATAGTCTCGCAACTAACGACATCGCCTTGGCATGGAGCCGGCAATACCGCACATGAGCTAAAAGCGCCGCTCAGCCGCAGGGGCGGTTGCAGGCGCGGTTTGGCTTAGGCGAGAAACAAACGGGGAGGACGTTCGGGGGTGTCGGCGATAAAGCCGACAAATTGCTCCAGGCGCAGCAAGGACGGCTCGACCGTCGGCGGGAGCGAATGGCTGCTGAATACGGCCGACAATGCGACCGCACCGACACAAAAGGCGCAGAGGCTGCACAGGCTGTGGTCGAGGCTAGAGGCCGAGTGCTCGATCGCCCCGCCAGTGTGCGGGTCCTGGGCCGCGTTCGCGTCCGCGCCATGCACCATGGCTGCGGTGGCGTGGGGATGGTGCGCCGCCGCACTGATAGCTTCGCTCGGCGAAGCCAATGCGCACAGCTGCATGGCCGTGGCAGCCAGACTCTGGGCCGGCAATGTCATTATCAGCAGCCAGATCAGGGCACTGCGCAGTCTTTTGTTCATGGCCCCTCCCCTCTATCCAGCTGCATAACGACCTATTGGTCCAGCCAATCATCGGCGCATAGACTAAGCCCGAATGCCGGCCAGATAAAGACTGCATTGCATCGGGCCTTCGCCAAGGCATAGCATTCATCGGGTGAATTTTGCGCTGTTACCCGACGCGCAACACGCTGCAAGCCAACGACTGCAGCGCGAACCGTCGCCCGGACATGCAGTTTCATTTATCGTTATCTTATTTGTTCGTCAGATAAAGGACTCAGGCATGGCTTCCAAGCTCGACCAGCTCAAACAATTCACCACGGTGGTTGCCGACACGGGCGATCTCGATGCCATTGTTCGCCTCAAACCCGTGGATGCCACGACCAACCCGTCCCTGCTGTTCAAGGCAGCGGCCCTGCCCGGCTACGCGCCCCTGCTCAATTCGGCGGTAGCCGGCTGCCAGGGCGACCTGGGCCTGGCCTGCGACCGTTTCGCGGTGGCCGTGGGCCAGGAGATCCTCAAGGTCATTCCCGGACGGATTTCCACCGAAGTCGATGCGCGCCTGTCCTTCGACACCCAGGCTACGCTGCGTCGCGCCGAACGCCTGATCGGACTCTACGAGCAGGCCGGCATCGGCCGCGAGCGGGTGCTGATCAAGATCGCCTCGACCTGGGAAGGGATTCGCGCCGCCGAACAGCTGGAACGCGACGGCGTGCAAACCAACCTGACCCTGCTGTTCTCCTTCGCCCAGGCCGCGGCCTGCGCCGCCGCCGGGGTGTTTCTGATTTCACCCTTCGTCGGCCGTATCTACGACTGGTACAAGAAGGCCGAAGGCCGCGACTTCGTCGGCGCCGAGGACCCTGGCGTGCAGTCCGTGGCGCGTATCTACAGCTACTACAAGGCCAACGGCTACGACACCGTGGTGATGGGCGCGAGCTTTCGCAACTTGGGTCAGATCGAGCAGCTGGCCGGCTGTGATCGCCTGACCATCAGCCCCGAGCTGCTGCAGCTGCTGGCCGACGATCAGGGCCTGCTGGAGCGCAACCTGAAGCCCGGCCACGCCAGCGAGGCCCGACGCGAGATGAACGAGCCGGCCTTTCGCTGGGCCATGAACGAAGACGCCATGGCCACCGAGAAGCTGGCCGAAGGCATTCGCCTGTTCGCCCGCGATCAGGAACGGCTGGAAGCCGTGCTGGCGGCCAAGGTCTAAGCGCAAAGGCACAGGACGCCGCTATTGCGGCGCCCTGCTGTGCATAAAGCTATTGGCGGGCATGCACCCGGGATTCAATGCCGCTCGAGGGCACTGACCAGGTCGCTGAAGGCCTCGCGATTGGAGTCGTTCAGGCTCATCAGGATACGGTGCGCTTCCAGTACCTTGGCCCTGACCACCTCTTCGGACTGGTCTTGGGAGGGCAGATCGGCCAGGCATTCCGGACAGGGAATCGGGCGGTCGACGATATTGAACACCTGGTCGAAACCCATGGACTGCAGCAGACGCGTGATGTCCGGGTGGGTGGTCACCACGGTCGGCAACAGGCCGATTTTCTGTCGTGAGAGAATCGACAGCTTGGCCAGCAGCCCCAGGGTGGTGCTGTCGATGCTGCGGGTTTCAGTCAGGTCGATCACGATGGCGGAGAAATTCAACGCCTTGAAAATGCGCTCGATCGTCGAGTCCAACGCTGAACAGAGCGTCAGTCGCACTTCACCGACAAACTTCAGCACGAAGGTGCCTTCTTGTTCGGCGAATTGGATTTTACCGGTACTCATGCAAGGTTCCTGCTCAACACCAGTAAGGCAATGTCGTCTGGCATCTCGCCGATGTCGGCCAGGCCCAAGGCCATGCGCAACCCTTCGAGCGTGCCACCGGCCGCGCATACCAATTGCGGTAGCACGGTTTCTTTCTCTTTGAGTGTGTCACCTGGCAAAAGGTCAAGTATCCCGTCGGAGAGCAAGGTCAGGCTAAAAGACTCCGGCAGTTGCAGCACATGATCGGTGTAAGTGGCCTCGGTGAACAAACCGACCGGCAAGCCACGCCCTTCCAGGTAGTGGGCTTCGCCTTGACTGTAGAGCACCGGCAAAGGCAGATGGCCGCCGACGCTGTAGGTCAGCTGCCCCTGGGACTCGTCGATCACCCCACCGAGCATGGTGACGTGCTTGCCCAGCTTGCAGTTGATCAGGCCGCGGTTGATGTGGGCCAGCACATCCGAAGGCTTGAATACCGGCAGGTTGCCGCCGCGGCGGGACTCGTAGAGCAGCCGGGTGGTCATGAACTTCAACAACACGGTGACGAAGGCCGACGAGGCGCCATGACCCGATACATCGGCCAGGTAGAACGCCACACGGTGATCGTCCACCCGGAAATAGTCGACGAAATCCCCGGACAGGTAGAGCGAGGGAATGATCTGGTGGGCGAAGCGCAGGCCATCGGCGGTCCAGGGCGTCACCGGCAGCATGTTCATCTGCACCTGGCGACCGGCGTTCTGATCTTCCTGCAGCAGGTGCAGGCTGGCCTGGAGTTCGCGATTGGCCACTTCCAGTTTTTCGCGGTAACGCTGGTTCTCCAGACGCAAGAACGCGCGATCCAGGGCTCGTCGCACCGAGTGCTCGAGAACCGCCAGGTCTTCCAGGGGCTTGATCAGGTAGTCGGCAGCGCCCAGGCGCAGCGCTTCGACTGCGTCGCTCATCACGCCTGCGCCGGACACCACGATGACCGGGGTCTGGTCCTCGAGGGCATTGATCCGACGGATCAGCTCCAGGCCATCGACTTGAGGCATGCGCAGATCGCAGATCACCAGGTCGGGGTGTTCGCGTTCGAAGATTTCCAGCCCCTCAAGGCCATTGCAGGCCTGCAGGACATCGAAACCACTGTCTTCCAAGTAGGCCGCGAGGCTCGCGCGCACCACTTCGTCGTCATCGATTATCAGCAACGTGGCACTGGGAGTGTGCATGGGGTACCAGGCAGAACGGCGCCAGAGAAGTTGACAGGAGCGTCAGACCTTCAGGCCAGCGCGCACGGACTCATTAGCTTCAAGGCGCAGACGGTACTCCCATCCGCGTGGTGATTCAAGGGTAGGCCGATTGTCGTCGGACGCCTTTACACCTCAAATATACGAGGGTTATAAGAGTGAGAGTAAGCGCCGATAAAACAAGAGGACTGTGCCCATGAGTCAAAATGATCGCGACTACAGTGAAAAACGCGATTACATCCGCATGCGCCTGGAAGCTCCCGTGACCCTGCACCACGGCGGACGAGAACTTGCCGCCCTGTGCCTCGACCTGTCCAGCACCGGCATGCAACTGGAAGTCGAAAGCAACCTGAGCCTGGGCGACAAGGTCAGGGTGCACATCGCCTCCGATCACAACGCACTCAAGGGTCTCGACGCCGAAGCCGAAGTGGTGCGGGTCAGCGACCTGGGCGATGGACGTCAATCCCTCGGGCTGGCCATTGTGTCGATGAACTGACGGCGACCGGCACCACGAAAAAAGGCGGCCTCGGCCGCCTTTTTTCATACCGGTGCCAGGGGTACTCAGAAGTCGTCTTCGACCTGCCCGTCCTTGACCCGGAATTCACGATTCTGCAGGTAGGCGTTGCGCACGAACAGGTATTTGTCGCCGCTGATCATCCGCTCCGCGGACAGCAGGCTGGCACGCATATCGATCAGGGCCACGCTGCGGGTCACGTTGCGCGTCGGAATATGTTCCATATGCGGATAGGGCTGCAGATAGCTGTCCGGAATTGCGCCGGCCGTGTCACGTACGGTACTGGGGCCCATCAGCGGCAGCACCAGGTAAGGACCGCTGGCGAGACCCCAGGCACCCAGGGTCTGGCCGAAATCCTCGTCGCTGCGGCGCAGACCCATCTTGTCGGCCACGTCGAAGAAACCCAGCACCCCGAAAGAGGTGTTGAAAATCAGGCGACTGGTGTCGACCCCGGCATTGTGCAGCTTGCCTTGCAGCAGGTTGTTGCTCAGGTTGCCGACCTCGCCGATATTGCCGAAGACATTGTGGATGCCGTCCTGAAGAAATTCCGGGGTGATCGTCTCGTAACCCTGGGCCAGCGGCTTGAGGGCATAGGTGTCGAGGGTGTCGTTGAAGGAAAACATGGCGCGGTTGAAGCCCTCCCAGGGGTCTTCTTCGGCGGCTTGAACCACGGGGGCTAACAACACCAGGCTGGCACAGCCCAGTACCCGGCCAATACGACCGAGCCAGTTCGCACCTAATACTTGCATTTGAAGTCTCTCCTGGAGTGCTGTCACAGGGCGAGCGGCAGCTCGCCTAAAGACCCTGAGTATAAAGCCATCATCCTGTCTTGCCCACGTTCGGTATCGGGTATGCCGTCACGACAGAAGCCTGTCATGCCGACGTCATCGTTCGGTCATCGCGGCTGAATAACCTTGGCGCTCATCCATGCCTCGGAGACCCGCCATGCCCAGCTGCGCACCGCCCGCCTTTACCGCCGTGCTGTTTGGTCTCAGCGGCTGCCTGGTGGATTTCGGTGCCCGTACCCTGGCGGTGGCCGTGGAGCGTTCCAGTGCGCGCCAGTCGCAACAGCCGCTCTGCGAGTCTCTGCGCCAGGACGAGGCGCTCCTGCAGAGTGCTGGCGAGCATGCCGAAGCCATCCCGGGCGCACTAGACCACCTGGCCAGCCTGCAACAGCAAGGGGTGCCCTGTGCCTGGCTCAGCGAGCTGCCAGAGGCCGCCAATAGCCGCCTGGCCCAGCCCCTGCCCCGCTGGCTACCGGCCGGACAGTGTCGCCACGCGCGTGCCTGGCCGGCGCCGGATGCCTGCTGGCAGGCCTTGACCGGCTTGGGCGTGAATTCTTTGGAGGGCTGCGTGCTGGTCAGCGGCGAGCCGCGCCTGCTGCAGGCCGGCTTGCACGCGGGGTTATGGACCATCGGCCTGGCCGTCAGCGGACCGCTGTGCGGTCATGCCCCTGGCGATTGGCAGGCACTGGAGGCCCGCACCCGCGATCACCTGCGGGCCCAGGCCACCCTGACGCTGTTTCGCCTGGGTGTGCACTCGGTCATCGATCAGCTGGAAGACCTGACCCCCGGTCTTGCAGCGCTCGGCGCGCGACGCCTGGCGGGGGAAAAAGCCTAAACGTGGCGTGCACTGTGCCGGCAGCGCCCCTGCCCCGGCCATCCTCAGTGTCTTGATACAGATCAGGCAAAGGCGCCGCGCTTGGCTTACCCTTTCAACAGGCTGGACCTTTCGCCCACGTACGGGGTCCATCCCCTGCCTATATCTATCGAGGAGCACGTTATGCCCGCAAGCCACTTGCAGCAGCAATTGGAAGCCCTGCGCGACCAATTGGCCCAGGACCCGCCCTTGAGCGAAGAGGACCGGGCCTCGCTCTACGTCCTGACCCAGGAGATCGAGGCACAGCTGGCACGTCAGGCGGCAGCGGCGCCTGATGCCACCCTGGTGGATGGCGTTAATCTGGCGGTCGAGCGTTTCGAAGCCAGCCATCCGACCCTGGCCGGGACCCTGCGCAATATCATGCAAAGCCTGGCCAACATGGGCATCTGAAGCCGCCCAGCGCCTGTTATTGCCTGACCAGGCGGCGGTTGGCCGCTGCGATGGCTTGCGTGCTGCGGTAAGGATTGATGTCCAGCCCGCCGCGGCGCACATAGCGGGCATAGACCGTCAGGTACTCCGGCTGGAGCACGCGCTGCAGGTCGATAAAAATCCGCTCCACGCACTGCTCGTGAAAATCCGCATGCTGGCGAAAGCTCACCAGATACTCGAGCAGGCTGGCATGTTCCAGTGCCGCACCGCGGTACTGCACCGCCAGCGAACCCCAGTCGGGCTGACCGGTCACCGGGCAGTTGGACTTGAGCAGATGACTGTGCAGGCTTTCCTCAACGATGCGACCGGCAGCGCAGCGCAGCAGCTCTGGCTGCGGCCGGTCATAGGCACTGATGCTGACATCCAGCGCGTCGATGCACAGGCCCGGCAGCGGCGCCACGCCTTCGGCCGCTACCTCGTTCAGGCTGCGTACGCGCACCCCCACCGGCTTGCCGGCCACCGCGGACAGATCCTTTTCCAGCACGACGCCCAAGGCTGCCGCGTCGGCGAACACCGTCTGATTCAGCGAATTGAGGTACAGCTTGAAGGACTTGGACTCGATGATATTCGGCGAGTCCGCGGGAATGGCGAACTCGCCGATGGCCACCACCGGCTTGCCCGAGGGCAGCAGCCAGGACAGCTCGAAACAATTCCAGAAATCCACGCCCTGGTACGGCAAGGTCTGCGCGGTCAAGCCCAGTTCGGCCCACTTGGCCGCGCGAGGGATGGCGAACAACAGGGACGGGGTATAGGTGGCGATGTATTCGCTGGATTTACCCAGCGGCGAGTGCTCTGCGGCGGGATGCATAAGGGACAGCCTGGTCAGTCTAAACGCGGCCAGTGTATAGGCTTTCATCCTCTGGTTCAGCCGCCATCCACCCGTCACGGACTGCGCGATTGAAGAATTATCCGCGAACAGGGCGGCGCTTTAGCTGGCGAATGCCCCGTCGTCCTCGGTGGCCTTCAGCGGCCGCCAGCGGCGCAGCAGCAGGTACAGAGTGGGGATCACGAACAGGGTGAAGAAGGTGCCGACCAACAGGCCACCGACTATCACCAGGCCGATTTGCTGACGGCTTTCGGCACCGGCGCCGCTGGCGATCGCCAGCGGCAGCGAGCCCAGCACCATGGCCCCGGTGGTCATCAGGATCGGCCGCAGGCGTTGCACCGAAGCGTCCATCACCGCGTCGCGCAGGGAATGTCCCTGGCGCTGCAGGTGATTGGCGAACTCGACGATCAGGATGCCATGCTTGGTGATCAGCCCGATTAGGGTCACCAAACCGATCTGCGAATAGATATTCAGGGTGCCGCCGAATATCAGCAGCGCCAACAGGGCGCCGGCCATGGACAGCGGCACGCTGAACAGGATGATCAGCGGTTCGGTAAAGCTCTCGAACTGCGCCGCCAGCACCAGGAAGATAAAGGCCAGGGCCAGGGCAAAGGTCAGTGCGATGCCCGAGCTCGACTCCTTGAAGTCCCGCGAGGTGCCGGTGTAGTCGTATTGGGTGTCGGCGGGAAACACCTCGCGCGCCGTGCGCTCGAGATGAACCAGGGCCTCGCCCAGGGTGTAACCGCTTCCGACGTTGGCACTCAGGGTCACCGCGCGCAGCTGGTTGAAGTGATTGAGTTCGCGTGGCGCCACGGTTTCGCGTACCTCGATCAGGTTGGACAGCTGCACCATGCTCTCG
>JAZKHB010000039.1:0-3883 GCA_040385585.1 Pseudomonadota bacterium
GATGGCTGTAGGCGACCTCGATGGCGCTCGGTTCGATCTGCGTATAGCCGAGCAGCAGCTTGCGCCCCTCGTCCGCATGGCTGCGCATGACCTGCATTTCCGCTTCGGTCAGGCTGTCCGGCTTGTTGAGGATTGCCGCTGGGACTTTCAGTTTGCCGACATCGTGGAGCATGCCGCAGATGCCCAGTTCCTCCAGCTGCTGCGGCTGCAGCCCCAGTTCACGCCCCAGGGCAATGGACAGGATGGCGACCCGCAGGGAGTGCTCGGCGGTGTAGAAGTCGCTGTCTTTAAGCCGCGCCAACCAGAGCATGGCCGAGGGGGTGCGCAGGATGCTGTCGACGCAGTCCTTGATCACGCCCTTGACCGCCGCCACGTCCAGTTCCTGACCCAGGGTGACGTCCTGGAGAATGCGCAGCGAGATTTCGCGGGCCGTCTGCCAGGTCGGCTCGGCCGTCTTGATTTCTTCGTAGAACGCCACCTGGCCGGTGCTCGCCTGCGGTGTGGACGGCTGGGCCAGCGCAAGGGTTTCCGGAGCCGGCAAATCAAGGGAGCGTTTGGTATCGACCCAGACGAACTGGCAGATCTGCTGCAGCTGGAGAATTTCCTGCTGGGTGTTAAGGGGGTAGCCCTGAAAGAGCACGGGCGTGTCGAGCCAGGGCCGATCCAGCGCCGCGACATACATGCCGAGCTTTAATCGACTGACGTCGACTTTAAGGCGGTGGTTGTGCGAGCCGGTATTCATGACTTCATCCCAGCGATACGCGGCCATCGTGACCTGTGGCCTTATGCCTTGATCCTAAGCAGTCGCATCGGTTGGCGCAAGCCGCTACGCGCAGGCGCACTATTCGCACCCTGACGCGTCTCAATGCTGCTTGGCCTTGCGGATGCGCAGCGCGATGGTGAGCAGAATCAGCAGCGCCAGGGGCGCGAGCACGGCCATCGCGGTCTTGGGCGCGATGCCCAGGCCGAGCGTATGCAGGCCCTGGTAAATCAGCTTGAACAGGCTCAGCAGGTAGTAGCTGATGGCGATGATCGAGAGGCCTTCCACGGCTTTCTGGATCTTGATCTGGGTATGAGCCCGGCTATTGAGGCTGCGCAGGATTTCCGAGTTCTGTTCTTCCACCTCGACCTGGACCCGCACCTGCAGCAGCTCGCCCAGGTTGGCGACGCTGTGGCTCAGGCGCACCAGCCGCTGGTCGGTCGCCACGCAGTAGCGCAGGGTGGGGCGGAAACGCCGTTCGATAAACACCCCCAGACGCTGGCAGTCGCCGACATGCCCCTCGCGCAACTCGCCGATGCGCCCGAACACCAGCTGCGCATAGGCTTCGGCCGCGCTGAGGCGTTGCTGGTTGCGCACCGTGCTGCGCACCAGATGCGCCGACAGCGAGGCGATATCTTCGAGCAGGGCTTTGGCGTTGGCCGGCGCGGGTTCGGCATTGCGATCCGACAGCCGTGCCAGCTCCTGGTCGAACTGCCGCAGTTGCAGGTTGATCGACTGGGCCACCGGCAGGGTCAGGGACGCCATCATGCGGTAGGTCTCGATCTCCAGTAGACGGCGGATCATCCGTCCCAGGCGGTAGGCGTTGAGGCTGCGGTTGACCAGCAGCAGGCGATTGAGCCCCTGGTCGGTCAGCTGGAAATCGCTCCAGACCGTCGCCTCGCCACCGCCTATGGTCGAGCCGGCCGGGTCCTTGAAGCCGTAATGGCTGGTATGGCCTGCCCAGGTCTGCTGGGCATCCACGCGGATCTGCATGGCATTGATGATCAGCGCCTGGTGATGCTCGGCAATCCGTGCCAGGGCCGCGGGCAGGGGGGGGCATAGCCCCCCTTCGGCCAGGCCGGGTACCACCAGGGTCAGGGTAAAGAACTCGGTATGCCGTTCCCATTTCAGGGGATGCCCCCCGAGTTCGAGAAGGCCCTGGGCGCTGCTGCTATCGAAGGGCTGATCGGCTTGCTCGCAGAGCCCGCCGATCACCGCCTCGCCGACCGCCTGGCTATCGACAAAGGCCAGGTGATAGACCTGCGCCGGGGCGTCGAAATACAGCGAGGGGCGGGCATGCAGTTCATTGTGCAGGGCGGTGCGTTGGGGGTGCATGGCAAGGCTCTATAAAGCGCAAGGTCCAGCAGTGACGCGAGGACGGCGGTGCGTGTCACGTCCGCAGACGCCGGTCGGCAAGGTCTTCAAGCGGCTGTTCATCGGGAGTTCCCCTGCCTGGAGTTTTGCGTAAAAACTCCAGAGCTTTTCGCAAGATACGGCCATGCCTCTGCCACTACATTGGCTGCTAACTTCAGGGTAGTGATGGGTGCGGCACAGCGTGTCGCGACCGCCTTGTGGTGGTGAGGTCCACCTTCATGGGCTAGACCCATAAGGGCCGGGATCGAAACCGCTCCCCCGATAACAACAGTCATCTATGAGGATGGGCGTGATGTTCAAAGCCAGTCACGTCTTGCAGGAGGAGTTCCTCACCCGGATCTCTTCCCAAAAGGCCGCCGATTTTTTCCCCGTCATCAGCGCCAATTACAGCGTCGACGAGGCGGCCTATCTGACCGAGCTCCTGGAGCTCGCCGATCCCGGTGAAACCGGCATCGCCGCTATCCGCAGCGGTGCCCGCACGTTGATCGAAGACGTGCGCAGCCGGGACAATGCCGTCGACACCCTCGACGCACTGCTTCGTCAGTACAGCCTCGACACCCAGGAAGGGCTGATGCTCATGTGCCTGGCCGAGGCTTTGCTGCGCGTGCCGGACGCCGCCACCGCCGACGCGCTGATCCGCGACAAGCTGAACGCCGCCGAGTGGGACCGCCACCTGGGCAAGAGCGACAACGTGCTGGTCAACTTCGCGGCCTGGGGCCTGGTGATGACCGGCAAGGTGGTCAACCTGGACGGCGCCGCCCATGCCCGCACCGGCGCCGGCAAGCCGGGCAGTGTGCTCGGCCGCCTGGTGCAGCGCTCCGGCGAGCCGGTGATCCGCGCCGCGATGAACCAGGCCATGAAGCTGATGGGCAAGCAGTTCGTGCTCGGCCGCACCATAGCCGAGGCGCTGAAGAACGGTCGTGGCGAGCGCGAGAAGGGCTACACCTATTCCTTCGACATGCTCGGCGAAGCGGCGCTAACCGCCGCCGACGCCGATAAATACATGGCCGACTACCGCAAGGCCATCGACACCGTCGGCGCCGAACCCCAGGTGGGCAAGGCGCCGAAACCCTCGATCTCGATCAAGCTCTCGGCCTTGCACCCGCGTTACGAAGTGGCCCAGCGCGAGCGCGTGCTCACCGAGCTGTTCGCCAATGTGCGCGAGCTGGCGGTCCGTGCCCGGGCCCTCAATGTCGGCATCTCGGTCGACGCCGAGGAGGCCGATCGCCTGGAACTGTCGCTGGAGCTGTACGAAAAACTCATGCGCGACCCGGCCATTGCCGGTTGGGGCGAGTTCGGCCTGGTAGTCCAGGCCTATTCCAAGCGCTGCCTGCCGGTGCTGGTGTGGCTGTGCCTGCTGGGCAAGGAGCTCGGCGCCAAGATGCCGCTGCGCCTGGTCAAGGGCGCCTACTGGGACAGCGAGATCAAGCAGTCCCAGCAGTGGGGCCTGGACAGCTACCCGGTATTCACCCGCAAGGAAGGCACGGACACCTCATACCTGGCCTGCGCCCGCTACCTGTTGAGCGAGCACACCCGCGGGGTGATCTACCCGCAGTTCGCCAGCCATAACGCCCACACCGCCAGCTGCATCCTGGCCCTGGCCGCCGAGCACCAGGTGCCGCGCGACTTCGAATTCCAGCGCCTGCATGGCATGGGCGATGCGCTGTACGACACCATCATCGAGAAACACCGCAAGACCGTGCGCATCTACGCCCCGGTCGGCGCGCACAAGGACCTGCTGCCCTTCCT
>JAZKHB010000040.1:0-7104 GCA_040385585.1 Pseudomonadota bacterium
CCCCATGTCGATTCAAACCATCGCTTACCGTGCCTACGCCGAAGCCACCGGCGGCCGTGACGGCCGCGCCATTTCCTCCGACGGCGTGCTCGACGTCGCCCTGACCACCCCCAAGGAACTGGGGGGCGCCGGGGGTGCGGGCACCAACCCCGAGCAGCTGTTCGCCGCCGGCTACTCGGCCTGCTTTATCGGTGCGATGAAATTCGTCGCCGGCCGTGACCAGCTGGCCATGCCGGCGGACGCCTCGATCGAGGGCGTGGTGGGCATTGGCGCCATTCCCAACGGCTTCGGCATCGAGGTCGAGCTGCGCATCAGCCTGCCGGGCATGGACCACGCGCAAGCCCAGACCCTGATCGAGCGTGCCCATATCGTCTGCCCGTACTCCAACGCCACCCGCGGCAATATCGACGTCACCCTGAACCTGATCGACTGACCGACAGCTATCCATCCACCACAGGAAAAGCCACTTATGAACATCAAGCAATCCGTGTCGATCGCCCTCCTCGCTTTCGCCGTCAACACTGCCTTCGCCGCTGGCAGTCCCGGAGTGGAACGCAATACCCAGGCATTCCTCGAAGCGCTGGCCGCCGGGGGTGGCAAGCCACTCGAACAGCTGGCGCCGAAAGATGCCCGCGCCGTATTGGTCGGCGCACAGGCCGGCGTCAAGGTCGATGTATCCGGGATCGAGGTCGAAGACCGGAACATCAGCGTCGACGGTCAGTCGATCGCCCTGAAAATCGTGCGCCCGGCGGATGCCACCGGCACGCTGCCGGTGTTTATGTATTTCCACGGCGGTGGCTGGGTGCTGGGCGACTACCCGACCCACGAACGCCTGATCCGCGACCTGGTGGTGGGTTCGGGCGCGGCGGCGGTCTATGTCGATTACACCCCGTCCCCGGAAGCCCAGTACCCGACCGCGATCAACCAGGCCTATGCCGCCACCCGATGGGTCGCACAGAACGGCCAGCAGATCGGCGTCGACGGCAAGCGCCTGGCGGTGGCCGGCAACAGCGTCGGCGGCAACATGGCCGCAGTGGTCAGCCTGATGGCCAAGGACAAGGGCACGCCGGCGATCAAATACCAGCTGCTGTTGTGGCCGGTGACTGACGCCACCTTCAACAACGCCTCCTATACCCAGTTCGCCGATGGCCACTTCCTCAGCAAGAGCCTGATGCAGTGGTTCTGGAACAACTACACCACCGACCCGAAGCAGCGCGCCGAGATCTACGCCTCGCCCCTGCAGGCGTCCGTAGAGCAGCTCAAAGGCTTGCCGCCGGCGCTGGTGCAGACTGCCGAGTTCGACGTGTTGCGCGACGAAGGCGAAGCCTATGCGCGCAAGCTGGACGCGGCAGGCGTGGCGGTCACCGCGGTGCGCTACAACGGCATGATTCACGACTTCGGCCTGCTCAACGTGCTCAGCCAGGTCCCGGGCACCCGCAGTGCTATCGAGCAGGCCGCCGCGGCGCTGAAGACCCACCTCGAATAACACCCCGTCAAAAACGCCCCGGTGCTGCATTCATAGCGCCGGTGCGTTTTTTATTCGCGCCTCCGCCCAATCTTTGTCCGTAGTTGATCGCCAGCAAGCTGTACGGGGTTGCCGGGTTTCGCCGAAGCGCTTTTCGTAGGGTGGTGTTAGCCGCGTGGAAAGCCGCTCCGACAAATCACATCGAGGCCGGCGCGCGGCGTAACCCACGCGGATGAACGTCAAGATGCAGACGGGCTTTCCCTGAAAACGCTCTGGTCAACGCCAGGCCGTCCGTATATAAGTCCGCTTGGTATCTATGAAACCGAAGGCGATTTATGGCTGCTCATCCAGGCATTTCGTGGCCGTCAGAACGGAAATAATACACCGCAAGTGCGCTTCAAGCCGCCACAAGATTACAGCGAAATACCAAGTTCATCTTAATTGAATGGGTGCTGCCATTAGGGAATATCCAAACACTGAAAGGTGCCCGCGGCTATATCTTTGTTCGGGGTAACTTCGAAGCTTAATATTCGCGAACCACACTCTGAGTTCTGCCAAGGCCCGCATTGTGAGATGCTCAGCTCACAGCGTCCCTGGCTACAACTCAAATTGACCCTGTTTCGGATATTATCTAGATTCCACTCGAAAATCGACCCCACCACGGCGCCCACAGTCCTATCATCGGCGCTTTCACAGAAATAATGATCCTGGGCGATGTGGACATGGGAGAGCTCCAACAGCTTGGATAAGCTGACGATGTTTGTTTGCTGGGCAGGTTGCGGAAGATAGGCATCAATCCAGACCACACTGGCCCCGACAAATCCCCCAACAACCAACGAAAGTAAAATGTTGACGTAATTTTTCATATTGCACCCTTGGATGACGCTCAAGTATTTACTGACGAATGCAGAAAAGGTCGCCTGTAATAAAAAAGGGCTTTCACGAGAAACTCGCGACGGCTAAAAATAATAATCGGATGATTTGGTTCATACCGATCCATTTGCCGCGCTCAAAATCGGCGAAGCAGAAACAGGCAAGAGACATAGGATTACTTCAGTCATTTTTATAGACTTCATAGTCCATTTTACTGCAAGCAAAAAAACCAATGATATCAGGACGCACCAAAAAGTAGCGTCTATTTTACGAATCTAAGCAACCCGATTCCAGGCCGTTATTACGAACAAGAGGCTGATTCCTTATAGCGAGGACCGCTCGAACGGCTCCTTTGGGAGAGCTGCGCCACACCAAGGGCAATAGTGAACCACAGTGTGGCTGCTACCCACCGTCCAGTATTTAAGGTGCTCCGGGCCGGCGCGCTCGAATCGAAACACAAATTCATGTTGCGGAGCAACTATCGCGCGAAACATCTCCGTGCAGCAATATCGCTTAGCTCGCTTCCTCCACTCAAAAAGTTCCGGCTGCAGTATTGACACTCTCCATTGCTGACACTTGGGGCAGCCTAACGCATGGCTGATCGCCATAAGTACGCCGGGATCGGTTGAGACTGAATCATCAATCTCAATACATTCATCCAGCGCGAGACTGAGAACAGATTCGTTATCTTCCGCCACCATTGCGGTAAGAGTTTTCTGACAACTTTCGCAGCTAAATACTTCTAACATAAAACACCTTTCTTGCCTTACGCTCTAACTCAGCGGCAGCCAACGGCGCCGCCAATCTTTATAGAGCAATTGAACAGGCTCACCTTTGACTGTCCACTTGTACGCCGGATCAGGTCGGCACCACTCACTCCCAGCCTCAATATACCTTTGTTTCATTGATGATTTTCATAAAATCTATATTCATATTGATTTTGCTTGACCTGAGAAGCGTTCGGCAGCGATAGCTCTTGAACGCCAACGTCACTCTTCCGCCACGTCTTGCAGCCAAGCGGCCAAAGCCTGAGAACCTACCGGATTGAGGCGCCTGGCTCTCTCGGCATTCGTGGCGTCTGGAGGCATTACTTCAACATTTATAACAACCTTTTCCCGGTCTCCGCGCTGGCTAAAGACTCCCTCGTCGTCGAGTTCCTTCATGGCCAGCTCCATTGCCCTGAGGCGAACAGCATATTCAGCCTCCCATTCCGAGTCCGTCATCTCTGACGTCATCTCTGGTCGCAACTCAAAGAGGCGAATCACTTCTTGAAAGTGATGCTCCCCATAGCACATATATGGCGATTCCGCACAGGACCACCTCAAGTATGCCTCGCTGCCCGGCTTGGCCTTCGCCACCTCTACAACCAAAGCTTCTGTAGACCAGGCCACCAGGAATGGCGGCAACGCCTCACCCGTGGTGACCAGCGAGAAGTAATAGTACTGCTCGGGATGTTGTCGAAATAGGTCTAGCAATGCCAGTCGCATAGCCGCCGCGATCGAAGCTGCGAGCTCTTTGGGGGTGGGGTGAGACGATAGCTGCTCCATAACGCCTGACGCTCCTAGAGACTGCGCAGCGGGCTGCGTCGGTTTGGCTTTCTTGTTAGGCAACATGCACCACATGGGGGCATACTGGCTAGCAGGGTCGATAAACACATAAACTGCGGCCGAATCATCCAGTGTCTGGCCTTATAAATGATTCAATTCCAACCTACCGCCTTTCTGTAGTAGTCCGCCTGCTCTTCAGGCATTCTTTTGAGCAGAACCTTCAGTGTAAAAGCGCCCTGCTTCACACCGTAATGATTATATGACCAATCCGTAACGAGCTCAGGCCCGAACTCTATTTTATGACCGATATCGATCACCTGCACCGTTCTGGCTTCGTTCGCGACAACCCCTTCAAAACCTTCCGCAGTAAGCGCCACGTCAGCAACCCAAAAATGCTCAACACCGTAGTCATCTGACACCATGACTTTCAGTGCAAAATCCGAATCGCCCTCTTCAGGGTTTTTAAACCTGTGAAGGAAGACATCCAGGCTCTGCTTAGCATGAAGCATAGCCGCATTCATTTCCACGTCCGCCTCATGGATATTGATTATTTCACTTTCATCCCGCTCACCGGCAAAACCAATGGCAGGGATAAGGCAAAGAAGAAATGCCATCATTATCCGATTCATTTTATCTCCCCGATTCTGCTTAACCTTTGGTTAAGGGAAAAATTTAGCCCGCACTGGCGGGCGAAGCGAATGACTTAAACCAACCGTTATGATTTAACTCCCGTTCGCGCGTTCTTTGCTTTAAAAAATCTATTGCTCGCTTTAGCCAGTACTAGAAGATACGCAGCTAAAACCAGCACTATGGCAGCAATATCGTAGACCGTTGTTGTCCAATCGTCAGGATGCATATCCCCTTGCGCCACGAGAGTTGTAATCAAAATAGCCGCGACAAGCAACAGCAGGAAAACAACTGTAATTAATAGCACCTTGACTAAAAAATATAAATAAATTTTCATAGCATATAACTGCAATTCCATTGCTGCCCTGAACAGGCAGCGCGGCAATGGTAGCAAACACTCGCCCTGAGTGATTTGTTATGTTTTCTTTTCATTTTTTCGCAGTTCTTTTTGTAAAAACACCTCAACAGGCACAAAAGCAAAGGGCATGATGGCCGCCAGGAGCACCAAGAGCCAGGTAACCACCGACCAGCCTTGTTTATGCGAGGCCAAAAGTGAAAGCACGAAATACATCAGAAACAACGCACCGTGTGCCATGCCAAGTGTGACCACATGTTCTCGACTAATAACATCAAGCGATACAGACAATATAAGCAAGTACGAAACACCCTCTAACAAGCTCACGACCCTAAAAAACTTTAACATCTAAGACTCCTTGCGATTTACCGGGTGCATATGACGCCCCTCGCGCTGGAGGGATTAAGCGCCGTTGTGCCACGGATGATGGTTTTTTTGTTCATAGCGCATAAGCATTGCGGGGGCCATCGGGCGTGACGATCTCACCTAGTTCTTTGAAGCTCACTTTGCTGTAGCAGCGAATGGCACGCCTGTTGCTGGGAAAAGTATCTGTTTGGATCCTGGTAACCCATGGATCTTCCAACAGCTGTTCTAAAAAGGCTGTAACCATAGCGGTTCCTAGCCCTTGGTTGAGCAACATGGCGTCAGCCAGGAATTGATCAATGCCCCTCGCTCCCGGGCCGTTTTCAGCTTCCCACCAGCCGTTTCCCGAGCCTTGGACGACATAGGCTTGGATAAAGCCGATTGGCTGAGCATGGAGGCTGGCAATGCATGCCTTGGTCGTGGAGCGGCCGTCAATAGTGGGCAGGTATTCGTCTAGCACTTCTTCCAGGGGGCTGGGTTCAGCCACGCGCGGTCGTCGCAGCCACCTGTGCAGCATCGGAAGGTCATCTTCGGAGAGTGCTCTGAACGAAGGTTTATCCATGGCGCGCTCTGGGGGTGAAGGCTGGTTATGCGGTGCTTCGCGTTCAGGTTAAAGGGCCGGCTTAAGCGTCCCTGTGAGCGAAGCGAGCGATTAGAATCGCTTTTTTAAGTGCGCACGCACGGGGTCTCTGACTCATACTCACCTCTTGTATTTATGCCGATCAACTTATCTGCCTCGTTGAACTCGAAGCGTAAACCGTCGAGTTGAATTTTACAATCTGTCTCTACAATGAACTCCTCCTTGTTGTTTTTGCGCAGCAAATGAAG
This sequence comes from Pseudomonadota bacterium, assembly GCA_040385585.1. Lineage (GTDB taxonomy): Bacteria > Pseudomonadota > Gammaproteobacteria > Pseudomonadales > Pseudomonadaceae > Aquipseudomonas. The sequence goes on from JAZKHB010000040.1 coordinate 6,059, forward strand.
AATGTCTTTTTTGTCGTAAATTTCTTTGGGGAAGATTATGCTGAGCCTTTCCAGGTCTTTTACTGTGCGGTCATACCCATCATTCATAGATGCCATCGTGTATGCCATATCAATGAAACAATAACCAAAGATTGCTATGGCAGAAACAAATACTGAAAGAAGAGAAAAAAATGCAATTTTCCAGCGGTTTAGTATGCGCATAAATCATGATACCTAACGATCAAGATAAGGGGCCGACTTTAACCGACCCAGTGAGCGAAACGAACAGTGTTGAGCGCGATAGTAGGTTGACCAGCGACTTGTGCCAGGATGCAACGAGGCGTTGATCGCACGGTCAGCTCCAGGGACCTGTACCGACTTGAATGCTCCAATTATATCCGCCGAGATTGCACTGAAAAATCATGCCGGTGGTGCACCTGGCACGGACATAGAAAACTGTGTCGTCGGTTCTTGATACCTCCATGCTCACGTCCAAGGACTCGTCTTCCGCGGTCGGAAAGAACACTTCGACAAAGAAGTTGAACGTTTCACCAGAGGGAAGCACGATCGGAGTCTCTGTGCTGAAACCTTCCTCAGCCTCCCTTTCGGAAATCGGCAACTTGATTGACTGTGCGGCTTCCTGCTCAAGAGCGGTCGGTGCGAAGTCGATATAGATCGCATCAGGAACAGCACCTAGATCAGTCTCACCGCTTGGTCCCTCTTCGCTGATGCCGAGATCATAGCCGGACTTCGCCGCAGTAGCCGTTGCCCACCGGCGACGGTGGCCGCTCATAAATTCCCAGAAGTGAATCTCGGAGCGGCCTGCTTTGCGTGAGCCGACATAGTTAAGCTGTGAAGTAGCGATGGTGTCCGGGTCATCAGAATCTTCGCCGAGCTCCAGCCGAAGGTAGTCGACGATCTCGCGCTTAATGGTTCGTGGAAGCGTCATTGAGCAATCTACCGTTCAGGTTAAGGGGAGGCGGAACGTGAACCAGCTATTAAAGGCTAACTGCGCGCTTGGCTAATAGGATGTTTTCATTTATTGAGTCAATGTAATAGATAAGACC
>JAZKHB010000040.1:7115-52411 GCA_040385585.1 Pseudomonadota bacterium
GCTCTTTCAATCAAATACGCATAATCGCTTTTGGGACAATCTACGCTTTTGTTAGGCCACCGGCACTTGGATACCAATCACCCGCCCTTGACCCACCGTCCGAGCGCCTTCCTGAATTTGGAATTTTACCCCAGGCAGCAACGCCCCATACGAAACGCCTGGATAGGCAAGTTTGGCCACCACTACAATCGGCTGGCCCGCACATGCAGCCATTTCAGGACCCTCTACAAACACGACACCCAGCATTTCTTCGCCAGGCGGGATCACCAAGTGAGGCCTGTACCAGCCGCCCTTGAGAGAGGGTGTACGAGCCCTGCCTCCTTGCGCCTGAGACGCGAAGGTAACTTCCAGTTGTAGCATGTCTCCCGAGCTAGCCATGCGTGTCCCTCCGGCCTAACATTTGGTTAAGGCACGGGCTTTAGTCCGTCCCAGGGAGCGAAGCGAATGGCTTGAACCGCTAGTCATATTTACACCTAAACTTAGTCATGGACTAGGCGCTTACCCAAGCCTATGACTTGATCATCCCCGTAGCCAATAGCGGAGTAGAAATTAATTACTTCCACGTTGGTTTTCCTGACTTGGAGATTGATTTTTGGGCATCCTTTCTGACGTAAAAGCTCTTCTGCCGCCTCCATCAAAATGCGGCCGTAGCCTTTCCTCTGGTGGCTTGGTTTGACGCCTAAGTAGTTTATCCAGCCACGGTGGCCTTCGTAACCTGCCATGATTGTGGCTACTACTTCGCCATCATTCTCGCCAACCAGAAACAACTCTGGATCGACTTTCATCTTCCGGTCGATATCCTTCCCCGGGTCGTTCTGCGGCTTTGCGAGGCCAGTGTCCTTCCAGAGTTCGATGACGGCGAGTCTGTCCGATTCTCGATAAGCGCGTATTTTCATAATCTCATTAACGTTTGGTTAAGGGGGGGGGTTGAGTCCAACCCGAGTGAGCGAAGCGGACGACTTGAGCCAGTTGGTAGACTTCTGGATTAACTGGTGCTGCCTGTGCAAGATGCATAGCTTTTTGCAATGGCCGAAACCTGCTCTTTGGTGGTGAAGGTCGTAGGGGCATCCCCAAAAACACGGGACTCGCACATTTCACGGTAGTTGTTGAGCCTATTCTGACAAGCGCTGACTGTGGAGCCGCCACTTTTTTGAAAGTCAGAGTCATTGCAGAAAAATTCGGCCAAGATATTTGAGCCTGCCTTTACTTCTTGCAATGTTACCTCTGTTTTTTCTACTTTCTTGAGTAGCGCTTGGTAGCTATCTACCGAGGTATTGTCCGTTGAATAATTTGTGTATGCAAAGTAGCCGCCGGCGACCAAGATGATGAGAATTATGTATTTCATTTTCTTCCTTGATGGGTAGGTGTTACGGATTTGATTGTGAGCCTAAGGTGCCGTTGAGCGGCGCTGGAGCGCGCAGCGTTGGGGCGTCCATGCCAACGGCTGGTTAAGTGCGCCGTCCCGCTTCATTTTTTTGTGCTCTCCACGCTGCGAATATAGCCTCGAAATCCAGCGGGTTGCCGGGGTAGCGCAGAACGCTTTTTGGGAAATTAACCCAGGGCTGCGCGCTTTGGGTCCAGATGTGGGCCACTGGGTGTAGGAATTGCGTGGTATTCAGCGTACCTGGTTTGACGCTCATCACCTTCGATTGCCCTGCGACTTGATGGAAGAGCCGGGTTCCACAAGTCGGGCAGAACTCCCCCATAAGCTGCTTGCCTGAAGGCATGGTTCGGGCCCACGAGCGAGTAGAGCCGGTTAGCACTTCCTTCTCGTAGTCTTGTACCCACAGCGCCATCCCGAAGGCACTTGCCGCCTGGCATTGGCATTCGGTGCAGTGGCAGGCGAACAGCGCAATCGTTTCCCCGGTGACTCGGTAGGTTACCTGGCCACACTGGCACCGGCCTTCAAGTTGCTCTTTCACAAGGTAGCTCCTAGGCAGTTAAGGGCGCCTAACGCTCTGGGCGATGGCTTCATCGACCTTCGTCAGAATTTCCATGCGAGTCATGGTGAGACGTCTAACGGTTTAGCTGAGCGGCGCCCACGCCGGTGTATGTATTTGGCACTTTATCCCTCAAGCGTCTGCTCGAGCGATTTGTTAGGACGCAGGTCCTTCGATCTCTAGCCAGCCCTGTTGCTGGCAGTGCTCAGCAACGGAAACTTGCGCCTCGGCTATCCACATTTCGTCGGGGTGGTCGTGAAAGCCGAGTATCGGCTTTTCACTATCTCGGACTTCAAAATCGCGCATCTGGCGTATTCCTTTCTGGGTGAGCGGCCCGGCCTCCGAAAAGTCGATGATTGGCTTGCGGTTCACGAGCACAACAGGTGTGCGCGCCACCTGAATGGCGTATAGCGCGACACTGCGGTAGTTCTTAGCTCGGACTGGAATCAGCTTCGGCATGAGTTTGTCGTGCTCCCTAACGATTAGCTAAGGGGTCGGCTTAAGCCGGTCCCGAGTGAGCGAAGCGAGTAATTTTAACCACTTGTCAGGTTCTTGCGGCATGGCCAGGAGGATAGCAGTCAAGGTATTTAACGTTTTCCGCTTTGCATTCAGGGTACACCCAAATTGACCAATTTTCTTTTAACCAAGTTACTGAAACTCCGCCAGTTTCATATTTTGATTCTGCTGGGAATACTAATTCTGTTTGGCCTGCATGATAACCGGAAGAGCATATAAGCTTGTAAGAATTTGGTGATTCACGATCTTCAATGATCATGAAATCAACGATGTCCTCAAATGGAGATTTCGCTGGAAAACGAAATACAACACCTCTCCCAAATGAGACACTCTTGCAGGTGAACAGTGGGCACCAATCCATCATGGAACCTAACGTTTAGGTTAAGGAGCTGCGGTACGCGGTCCTAGAGAGCGAAGCGAACGATGTGAACCTGTAATTAGATCACATACAACCTTGACTTTCAGCCTCGGCTTCTGAAACCAGCTTAAAGTTCATAAGCGCCATTTGAAATACTGGAAATGCCCAGCTTTCATAGCTGCTACCTTTTGCAGTTACAGGGCAAGTAGTGGTTTTTTGAAATTCATTCGCAGATGCAGAGTGAAGCATTGCCTTGTATGTAAGTGCTTCATTCAATGGGTTTGAAATTTTTAACACTGTAGATATTTTTGATGGGTCGTCTTCGATGGCTGCGAGCGTCATTACGATAGTTTTATCTGGGTTTATGTTGCTTTTTATGTACTTTAAATTTTCAATTTTTCCCGCAACAACAATTGCCTCAAGAAAAATAGTTTCTCCCGAGACCACGTTGGCCGTGTTCTGAAAGTAATACGGGGCTTTTAGTAAATTTATTTCTGAGGCCTGATCTTTGCTAATGCGTACAGAAATAGAAATTTCTGGCCTGCATGTTGTCATATCGCAAACCTCATCCAACGTAGGTGCAGCAAATGCAGAATTGGTAAATAAAGCGAAGCCTGCAAGAACTAGAGCGTTATTATTCGTGAACACGGCGATTCCTTTCATTTGTAATTTAACGCCCCGCGCATACGCACTAACTTGTGAGCGCCGCAGGCCCCGAATGACGCGGATTGTTATAAATTTACATTCCTCCCCAAGTGCCTTTTTTTATGTAGATGACAGCACCATTAACATAAAATGTATATTCAGGCCTCATGAAAGCATTGGCTCTAAGTTGAACCTTAACTGGAATACTATTTTTTAATGTGCCGCTTAGAAAAAGCCTGCATCCTAATATGCCATTTTTGGGTGTTGATACGAGCTGATCCTGAAGCTCTCCATTGACATGAAGTTCAAGCTCCGTCGTATAAGAGTCATTTCTCAATCTCCCAAAAATCTCAATGCGCTCATCGCCTTCTGTAAGAATTATATGCTGTGATGTCAAAGCCAATATCTTCCCCTGAATTTTATAACGTTTGGTTAAAGGGCGGGCTTTAGCGCGTCCCAGTTAGCGAAGCGAACGGCTTGTACCGATTGCTAGGCATTGCTTGGCGGAAAGTCTTCATACGACTTGGGGAGATAACCGAAAATGCGTACGACATCACCCGACACTTCATGCTCGAACCCGATCTCTTTCAATTTTTCAATAATCCATGATGATTGGTCAATTATCTCGTCTTTGATAAGGCGGTCCTTCTGTCTTTCTTGATGCAGGCCGATATCGAACCATTCAACACCCATTAAGGGAAACGGAAGGTGATACCACCATTCGACGTCCCATCCTGAAATGTGGCCACTTACCCATTTGCAGCGGTATGAAGGGTGCCACTCATCCTGCTGACGCATAAAAGTAATTAATTCATTCCATTTGGTATCGTTCGAGGCGCCAGCTAATCCTCTTTTAGCAACAATGCCGCGGATTTTTTCTTTTTCATGAGGGGTGCCGGTATCGGCAAGCGGCGCGTTATTCATTGCATTACCTAACGATTAAGCTAAGGCGCCGCGGAACGCGGTCCCGAACGAGCGAAGCGAACAGTTTGAACCAATTGTTAGAGGCTACCACTTTTCAATGGAACCGTTCTCTGCCACCCAAAAAACAGAGATAAAATTGCTCTTGCAGAACTGTTTTAGACGCTCCATTCTTCCGCGGTACTCTTTGGTATCAGGGAACGCCATACCAACTTCAACTGTAACTGTTGGGGCTGACACTTCGTTTATGCTGGTCAATATGGCTGATGCGACATTTGACCATGACCGATGCAGTTGACTCCCTTTTTGGGCTTCGCCTTTGCATTCAATGACTAATAATTTTCCTGTCTCGGAGTTAACGCCCTCTACGTCATAGCCTTTTCTTGTACCAAGGCGCGCCTCGACTTGCCTATATCCTTCAGACTTTAGCCAAGATGCCATTGTATTTTTAACAAAATCTTCGCTGATTGGCATGGATTCCGTTTGCCTCTAACGTTTGGTTAAAGGCCGGGCTTTAGCCCGTCCCAGTGAGCGAAGCGAACGCTTTGAAAAAACTTTTAGACTGCGGCCTCACTGTTCATCCTCTGGTCGAAGAGGCGAGTAACACCAGTCAAACGTCGTGACCAGGGACTTTGCAAGGTAATCGAGTTCCGCTCGGTAGTGATGCTCGTGCGGTGCTGGAACAGATGGGCAGCCGGTCGTGAAGCCAAGCAAACGTAGTGTTGTAGAGAACTGCTCCAGCGGCCCATAAGCGTATAGCAGATCGTGGCGATCCCAAACAACCGTGCCACTGTCAGCTGGAGAGTGGACCCAAAGGTCAAAGCGGGCATCCGCTGAAAGGAATGGGCCGAACTGAACTAGAAAATCTTTAAGATCCGAGGCGGACAAAGCGGGGCTTTGATACCGACCAGGTTGAGCCTCTCCACGCGGAGTATGGAGCACGTAGAGCAAGTAGTAAGGGGCCTCCAGGCACTCAATCATGCGTTCAAAGATAACTGGGTCACTACCGGGAACACCTGCGATGATGCGGTCTTCGCATTCAAATACGGCGGGGTGCGAGTAAGCTGCCCATTCGCCGTTTATCAAGTGTCCGAGTCGATACATGAGCGGCCTAACGTCTGAATTAAGCCGAGCCGAGAAGCGGCAGCGGCTTGAATGAATTGTTAAGCCCGCAGCCGGACCAGGTAAACAACCTCGCCGCCATAGCGAGCCATGCCGATTTGGTGCGTACCGCTTGGAACGGCAGCCGCCAACCAATCTTGAACAGGTGGATTCCATGTAACCGCATGGAAATCATGCGGGTAGACGGTCCCATTGGGGTTTTGCGAATGGGCATACACCGCATTGTCCATGGTGTTGCCGCATAGGGTTGCCCAAAGCTGGATAGGCTCCGACCGATCTTTCGCGAGTAGTTCCAAGTACTGCAACAGGCGAATCGTTGTGACCGCAATCTCTGGGATATTCTCTGGGCGGGTGTTGCCTCGGCCATTCCAATCCACGTGAGTGTGCCAGTAGTCGAACCAAGTCGTTAGGTCGAGACGGTCGATGTTGCGGCGCCCACGCGCCTCCGCGCGTGCCCAGTAGGCTTGCATTCTTTTTCGATAGCGACGATCCATGATGCGGGCCTAAGAATTATGCAGAGGGGCCGGCGTTAGCCGGTCCCTAGTGAGCGAAGCGAACAGCTTGAACCAGTATTTAGAAGTCAGGCTCCTCATTTAGATTTTCTCTGGTGCTTCAATGCCGATGTGACGTCTGAAATCTGGGCAATCAATTAGCAAAGTACCGCCTAACCAACTGGCAACTTTTTCCATTAGGTCAAATCCCTCTTCCTCGGACTGCACCGTGGGTAATTCAAGGTGCGTGCAAAAGTGACGGCGGCCATTCCCTTCAACACGGTCAACGATGATGTGTGGTTTGCCATCCTTTTCTGCCATGTATACGAGATGTTCGTATGTCACCGTAATTTCACCTGGCTTCTAGCGTTTGGTTAAGGGGCCGGCTTTAGCCGGTCCCAGTGAGCAGAGCGAATGGTTTGACCGTTTGTTAAAGCTGGGCACGACTTTAGGCGAAACCGTAAAAAATAGTTAAAAACTTTACATAAGCATGAAACTGAGCAGTTGTTGGTTCGAACGCGGGAGTCGAAATCACCTGGATTGACTCATGCTTACTTTCAGTGCTAACTGACACGATTACCTGCTCAATATGAAAAATCACCGCAGGATCAGAAACCAATCTAAACAGCTCACCGTATTGCTCTGTTCTTGGGTCGGAGTGCAAAATATTCGATGGGATCTGCACAAGCAAGCCGATAAATGGGGCAATAGAAATCTCTATTCGTCTAGTCAGCGTTGTGAAGACTTCAACCTGCTGATTAACTGAATCAAATGGGCCGTCAATGTCTAAAATTAGTTCTACGATCATGGCTCTAACCTGTGTTCAAGGGCCGGCGCTAGACGGTCCCGAGTGAACGACTTTAACAAATTTCAATACGTTAAAAATCATGAGCACTTACAACTCGCACTGTAACTTTCGTGTACTCTGGCAGAAGCTGATCTTTACAAGCGCAAGAAATCTGGAAATTTTCCGATTCGTTTGGCTCCAATTGTTTATTGATGTAGGTGGACTGCTCCTGCACAAATTCCCCTGCGCTATTGAAGAACTCTGCCTCAAGCCTTATTGAACCTATGGATATTTTGCCTTTATTGATTATGGAGCCCAGGATATTAATTTTTCCATCCTTGCTCATGTCTGAGAATTTTTCTACTGTGATTGATTTTGCGTAATCCGTCGTGATTTCAGAAAAATCAGAATATGCATCGCTTTCGTAACTGTCGCTGTCAACTGAGTAGCTAATTAGCTTGTCACCTACCCAGGTTCCTAGCGCGATCGGCAATATGAATCCAACGCCAATTAGGAATCCATTCTTGATTTTGGACATACTGCTGGACGACATCATTATTTCCTTTAATGCATAACGTTTAGGTTAAAGGGCTGCGGCACGCAGTCCCAGAGAGCGAAGCGAAAGATTTGAACCGCGTGTTATGCGCCTTTTTTGGGGGCCAAGTAACAGCCTGCCAGGGCTGTGAGAACAACTAACGGACACCATATATAAAAGAACAGATTAGGTGAATATAGCTCAACTAGAGCGAAAATCCCAGATGCTGTGAATGCATGTGTTAACAAAATAATTTTTTGCACCATTAGTGTTGATTTTGTGCTGTGTATTGCCCAAAAAAATAATGAAGAAATCGAGAGCATAAATAATGATACTGCTGTTGGAGCAAGCTTTGGTGTTGCAGCAAATAGTACGCATAGCCCAACGCCGAACATGGAGCCAGCGCACAAGGCGGAAACAAATTTGTAGAGCTTCTCAGTTTTCATATAGGCACATAACGTTTGGTTAAGGGGCGGGCTTTAGCCCGTCCCAATGAGCGAAGCGAACGATTTGAACCATTGGTTAGCTACGTTTGCCAAGGACAAAGTATTTTCCTTTGATGGCACCTACGGCTATTGGCATGTCTTCAACCGCTTTACTATCGATAGCTTTCCCATTTAGATCCCACTGCCAACGCGATAGAAGCCAGTCATACGGAGTGTCTTTGTCATGACACCTCAAGTCGGATTGCTCGTCAATAGAGCCTGAGTTAGTGGATAGGCCAAAATCTTTGCATGGGTAAATTGGCCGCCACCAATGCCGATCAGGCATTCCAATACGGCCATTTTGTGATGGTACAAGCCAGGCTTTAATTGAGTTATCAGAAAGTTTTATTATCAGTACTGACCAGCTGTAACCTTGCCCCGCATCACCCCAAGCAGGATGCTTATGTAGACTTAGCTCACCAAATTTTATCTGGGATATATCAATTCTAGGCAAGGCAGACTCTGCTCGTGCATTCGGCTTAAGGCTGAGGCCAAATGGCGTGCCTGCTATCAAAATAGCAATAAGAGCGAGGCATGCTGTACAGATAGCCAGAATCTTTTTGAGGGTCATGAGTGAGTAGGTAACGATTAAGCTAAGGGGCGGCGGAACGCCGCCCAAGCGAACGAAGTGAGCGCTTTGAGCGCATTGTTAGAGGACATATGCACTCCTTGCGGTGTTATGTGAAAGCGAAAAAGAAAGCTGCAAAAATTGGCAGGCATTGTAGTGTCCATTTTATCCTCCAATTCCTGCGGAACGATTGGCTTGCCAGCATGAACAGCCCAGAGAAAGCGATAAGAATTAGGCCTGAGAATAACGCTAGCTGCCCACCGTGACTGTCACTTTCTCGAGGGTTAAAGAAAAAACAAAAGTTGTAAAATCCATAGATGCCTGCCGCGATTGCGACGACTGCATTTGCCCAAGCCAATACACGGGTGATTGTCATGTGGCCTCTAACGTTAAGCTAAGGGGTGGGCTTTAGCCCGTCCCAGTGAGTGAAACGAGCGGCTTGAGCGCCTTGTTAGATGAGCACTACTCAATTTCTAGCTCAATATCTATTGGTGTGAGCGAAATGCTGTGGCTTGAACTAAGGCCCGGGCCATCATTCCACCACTTCTCAACCCAGATACCGCCGTACTCATCGATTTCGTAGATCTTCAGAACATCGCCGCGCATTGACTGAATTTGTGCCCATTCTTCTGGTTTTAATGAGTTTTCGAGATCAGGAACCTCAAGAACTCGAACTAATGAGCCAACACGCACTTCGTTACCTTTGCGGTCATGCATCACAGATAACTCCGAAGCGCATCTAACGCTTGGTTAAGGGGCGGGCTTTAGCCCGTCCCAGTGAGCGCAGCAAACGATTTGAACCATTTGTTATGTGCCTATTCATTATAAACAATGAAATCCCAGGGAATCTCTTTCTTGAAAGTTTTTATGGCCTCTTCCATAAGCTCAAGAGAAATTGATTCTTTGAACACTGTGATTATGCGAGTTTTATCCCTGTCATCCCTGAAGATTTCTACGATCAACTCATCGTCTCTATAAATTTCGACGCCGATACCGTCTCGCGGATTTACATCGCTAGTAATCAAAACTCTGTCTTTAGGGTGCGACATTTGCCCTCCTTTGGCACATAACGATTAAGCTAAGGAGCCGGGTTTAACCGGTCCCAGTGAGCGAAGCGAGCGATTTGAGCGCATTGTTATGAGTGATTACTCACCAGTACTCAGCGCCTTTAATCTTTCTGTGGTCAAGATTCAGCATTGACTCATCAATTATCTCTTCGGCTTGAGATAGAAGTTGATCAAATGCAATGTGTTCATCCTTGCTCAAATAGTACTTTGTAACAATGGTCTGATAATGAGCTGGAAAATGCAGGGTGGCTGAATAATGCAAGCACAACCTATTGCCTTCATAAGACAATATGGCATCTAGTGATGTTTCGCATTCGGAGCCGCTTAGGTACAGATATTGTCCAATATTAGATTTTATAAGCCCGCGAGCATCCCGCCATTGCAAAATAGATGAACCATTAGGCTGCCCAATATAAGACAAAGGAGAAGCTTTTGTTTCATTTACTTTACTAAAATAGTTGACTAGCTTTGTGCGGGAGATTACGTCAAAGTCGAAGATCAAGTCATCATGGCTCGTGTTTCTTAAAACTCCCTCAAGCACATACGACCTTAGTATTTCTGAAGGCCTTTTATCATTCCATCCATTTAGCTCTAAGTGCGGGGGTTGCCACAGCAAGAACGCTTGGCCTTCTTTTGCATAATCTTCATTCTTAGAAAACCTGACCGAGTATGTATTGCCTGCTTTGGGAAGGATGAGGTCAAGCTCTATGAGTTTTTCAAAGCTTAGATCCCAGCATAACTTCGACCACTCCATCGTTTGCAGCAATTCAATGCTCACTATTGCTCCTTGATGACTCATAACGTTTGGTTAAGGGGCGGGCTTTAGCCCGTCCCAGTGAGCGTAGCGAACGATTTGAACCACTTGTTAGGCATGATTACTCATCCCTAAGTCTTTCGCGTGCTGCTTGCAAAACTTCGGGGTAACTCTCTTCGGACGGAAGAGATAAGTGTTTTTCAAAAACACAGCATAAGTTCCACAGTGCTCGCTGCTCAGCTTGATCTTCAATGGTCAATTTATCTGTGTTGCTGAAACGTTGAAGGAGCTCAAATAGAACAACGGCTTCGTCCTCTGTAAACGGGATAAGTACGCTGTCGGACTGCTGAGTCATGAAGAATGCCTAACGGTTAAGCTAAGGGGCCGGCTGTAGCCGGTCCCAGTGAGCGAAGCGAACGATTTGAGCGCATTGTTATGTTGTATGGCGCGATGATTTTCTTGACAGAATTATGCATGCGGAAAAGTAAGCGCAGAGAAAGAGTACGGAAAAATTTGCTGCAAGCCATTTATTCCGAACAGACAACATTTCTTCGGAATTTTTTTCTGCTAGTTCAATGGCGATATCGGCAATTTTCTTGTTGCGCTCGCAGGGAAAGGTTTCACTGATTTGTTTTATTTTTGTGGCTAATGGCTCGCCAAGAAACGCCTCCCTCATCTGTTTCGAGGTTTCTTTTGTGAGTGCGGTATTTAGGGCGCCATAAATCATGGTTGTTAAAATTATTAATGCAGTGGCTCCAAGTTTTGCGAGGCTTGGCTTTAAGGCGGATAAAATCATGGTTGGTCCTGTAACATAACGATTAAGCTAAGGGGCCGGCTTCGCCGGTCCCAGCGAGCGAAGTGAGCGCTTTGAGCGATTTGTTAGGAGACTGCATACGCAAGCTCCGATTGTTTTATTTCTACATCGAAGCCGGATTCTAGCTCCAGAATAAATATTGGCTCTGGAGTGAGAGATATAAGAGAAGCTAGCGAGCCTTTGCTGCCTGTGCGCGCGCCGCTTACGACAAGCACGAAGTCATTATGCTCATAGGCCACGCCAGAAATTGGCGTATGGCTAAGGAACGCTTGATTGAGCTGCACAGACTCCACAAAAGGCTCCTAACGATAAGCTAAGGGGCTGGCGTTAGCCAGTCCCAGCGAGTGAAACGAGCGGCTTCAGCGCCTTGTTATGCATTTTTTAGCCGATTAACAAGCTTTTTAGTGGAGTGGTAGCCTCTATCTCTATGAGAAACACGAGATGCTTTTATAGAAATTTGTAGAGATTTATTGTGGGCTAGTTCGTTAGATATTTTTCGAAATATTTTATGTGCGCTATGCGCAAGAAGCTCCGCAAATAGGTCGATGCCGACTCTTTCCGCTAGCTGGCGATTATTTGTGACTCTGCATATTTCACGGATCACTCTAAAGCACTGAGTTGGGTTTGTAGCTGCACCATAAATTAATGCCTCCTCAACTTTAGACATTCTGTATGGGGTTATTTCTGTGCATCTTTTCCAAGCAGCAGCCATTGTAAGTATTTCAGAACTTCTTAGCTTTAGCCCTGGATATAAAAATTTTGAAGGGCCACGTTTTTCCATGTTTGTCTCAGACTGCATAACGTTTGGTTAAGGGGCGGGCTTTAGCCCGTCCCAGTGAGCGAAGCGAACGATTTGAACCAATTGTTATGCGACTTACTCGCTTATTTCAACTAGTACACCAGCGCTATCTCTTTCGAAAGCACTGCCGATAGGCGCATTCAGGAAGGGAATAATTTCCGGGTCGTAATTTGCAATGGTATTTACATCGTAAATTGCATGGTTATTCGAATCATCCATGTATTCTTGCGACTCATAGCCAGACATGAAGCACCAACCACTATCCTGTGGATTGTTTGGTTCTTCACGATACATATAACCAACAGGTTTACCTTCAACAGTGATCATGTCGGTGGCTATACAGCCTCCGCGGCCATTTTCCAAAGGTTTGATTTGCTCGGCGCTAAGCTTGAAATTTTTCAAGACGGCTTCCTTTTCGCATAACAGTGATTAGACAGAGTTCCGTACTAATGAATAACCGTGAATTCTAGATAATTCGGCCTAAACCTTCGGCCCAATTTTCATAAAATACCAATAAAGTCAGATATTTACGCGCCACGCCAGCCTTCCAGCACCTGTTCGCTTGACTTCCGCCTTTGTCCTTGCCACTACCACTGTGCAAACAACCAGTATCGAGGTCGACATGGACAGTCCACTTCCCAACCTCGGCTATGCGAGCAGTTTCGTGCCGTAATGCATTTGCACCACTGCAGCGTGCTGACGGAGAAGTCTTACTGCTACTGGATTCGCTACTTTATCCGCCTCCATCAGCTGCAACATTCAGTCGAGTGGGGTGCGATTGATACCAGGGTCTTCTCGGTTGGCTAACGGTGGAGCGACTGTTCAGACACGCTACCGCCCTCCCCTGCGTGCAACGGGGCTGACGGTTCAATGGCATAGAACAGGGGAGTGACGGCGGCGCTTGCCGAAGAGGCGGGGTTGGCTGACAGTCCCTTGCGTTGGCCGAGATTAGATCAAACTGCCAGTATCGCCAAGCAAGGCCCATTCGGATTTAGCAACAGCCTTAGGCGGGCTCGATGTGAGTGGGCTGGCAGTGCCTCTGAGATGCCAAAACCTTCAGGCTGCAGCATTCCTGAGAATGACCGAAAACGGCCAATGCCAGCGCCTTCGTCCAATGCCACGTAGAATCGCCTGCTCAGATAATGCGAGGTCTTGGCGGTGGAGTTAGAGCAGGGCTTTGTCCTGACCAGGCATTGGCGCGATACACCGGCGGGCACGCAGGTGGAGTTCTGGCTGGCCACCGATCACGGGGCGCGGCATATTCGCCTGCCTGTTCAACCCTCAGTGGCCTTTATTCCCGCCGAGCAGCGCGAGCGGGCCGAGGCCTTGTTGCGCGACGAACGTGGCGTGGAGCTGCGCGCCCTGGGGCTCAAGGACTTTCATCAGCGCCCGGTGCTGGGCCTGTATTGCCAGCAGCACCGTCAGCTGATCGACCTCGACAGGCGCCTGCGGGCGGCCGGGGTGGACGTCTACGAGGCCGATATCCGCCCGCCGGAGCGCTACCTGATGGAGCGCTTTATCACCGCGCCCGTGGCTTTCGGCGGCGCGCCCGATGCCAGCGGCCTGTTGCTGGAGGCGCGGATCAAGCCCGCGCCGGACTACCGGCCGCGGCTCAGGCTGGCGTCCCTGGATATCGAAACCAATGCCTTCGGTGAGCTGTACTCCGTCGCCATCGAAGGCTGCGGACAGCGCCAGGTGTATATGCTCGGGCGGGCCCAGGACGGCGATACGGCCGTGGATTTCCAGCTGGAGTACTGCGACAGCCGGGGGCAGTTGCTGGAGCGCCTTAACCAGTGGCTGGCGCTGCACGACCCGGATGCGCTGATCGGCTGGAACCTGGTGCAGTTCGACCTGCGCGTGCTGCACGAGCATGCGCGCCGGCTGGCCATTCCCCTGCGCCTGGGCCGCGGCGGCGAGGAGATGCAGTGGCGCGAACATGGCAGCGGCAACAGCCATTTCTTCGCCGCGGCGGCCGGGCGCCTGATCATCGATGGCATCGAGGCCCTGCGCTCGGCGACCTGGAGCTTCCCCTCCTTCAGCCTGGAAAACGTCGCGCAGACCCTGCTCGGCGAGGGCAAGGCGATCTCCACGCCCTACCAGCGCATGGACGAGATCGACCGGATGTTCGCCGAGGACAAACCCGCCCTGGCGCGCTACAACCTCAAGGACTGCGAGCTGGTCACGCGGATCTTCGCCAAGACCGAAATCCTCACCTTTCTACTGGAACGCGCCACGGTCACCGGCCTGCCCGCCGACCGCAGCGGCGGCTCGGTGGCGGCCTTCTCGCACCTGTACCTGCCGCTGATGCACCGCCAGGGCTTCGTCGCGCCGAATCTGGGGGAAAAACCGCCCCAGGCCAGCCCCGGCGGTTTCGTCATGGACTCGCAGCCGGGCCTTTACGAATCGGTGCTGGTGCTGGACTACAAGAGCCTCTACCCCTCGATCATCCGCACCTTTCTGATCGACCCCGTGGGGCTGATCGAGGGCCTGCGCCAGCCGGAGGATGCCCACTCAGTGCCGGGCTTTCGCGGCGCGCGCTTCTCGCGGACCCAGCATTGCCTGCCGGCGATCGTCGAGCAGGTCTGGCGGGGCCGGGAAACCGCCAAGCGCGAGCACAACGCGCCGCTGTCCCAGGCGCTGAAGATCATCATGAATGCCTTCTACGGGGTGCTCGGCTCCAGTGGTTGCCGGTTCTTCGACACGCGCCTGGCCTCCTCCATCACCCTGCGCGGCCACGAGATCATGGCCCGTACCCGCGCGCTGATCGAGGCCGAGGGTCATGCGGTGATCTACGGCGACACCGATTCCACCTTCGTCTGGCTCAAGAGTGCCCACGGCGAAGACGACGCGGCGCGGATCGGGCGCGCCCTGGTCGCCAAGGTCAACCAGTGGTGGCGCGAGCATCTGCGCGCCGAGTACGCCCTGGACAGCGCCCTGGAGCTGCAATTCGAGACCCATTTCAGCCGTTTTCTGATGCCGACCATCCGCGGCGCCGAGGAAGGCAGCAAGAAGCGCTATGCCGGGCTGGTGATGCGCGCCAGCGGTCAGGCCGAAATGGTGTTCAAGGGCCTGGAGACGGTACGCAGCGACTGGTCGCCCCTGGCCCAGCAGTTCCAGCGCGAGCTGTACGGGCGGATCTTCCATCGCCAGCCCTACCAGGACTATGTGCGCGACTTCGTCCAGCGCACCCTGGCCGGCGAGCTGGACGAGCTGCTGATCTACCGCAAGCGCCTGCGCCGCACCCTCGACGACTACCAGCGCAACGTGCCGCCCCATGTCCGCGCCGCGCGTCTGGCCGACGCGTTCAACGACCTACACCAGCGCCCGCGCCAGTACCAGAAAGGGGGCTGGATCAGCTATGTGATCAGCGTCGCCGGTCCCGAACCCCTGGAGGCGCGCAGCGCCGCCATCGACTACGAGCACTACCTGACCCGCCAGCTGCAACCGGTGGCCGATGCCATCCTGCCTTTTGTGGGCGACGACTTCGCCACCCTGGTCGGCGGGCAGCTCGGCCTGTTCTAGCAGCGAAAAAGCCAACGCCCACCGGGTTTGTAGAATCTAGCGGACGGTTACCGGGGCGTTGGCCACGGGACGCACGCGCAGCAAATGGAAGATGCCGAACGCCAGGCCGGCGAAAAGCGCGTTCAACATAATCATGGGCCCGGCGCTGCCATCCTGCAGCAGGCTCAACAGCAGTCCGCTGCAGGTGGCGCCGGCCATCTGGGCAAAGCCCATAAACCCGGCCGCCAGCCCGGCGCGGTGGGCGTTGGGGATGACCGCGCCGGCGACCGAGGCCGGCAGCACCATGCCGCCGCCGAGCGTCACCAGCACCTGGGGCAAGGACAAGCCCAGTACCGACAAGCCCAGGCCCTGGTAGATCGCCAGGGTGCCGAGGCCGCCCGTGGCCACCAGGGCCACGCCGAGGGCCACGATCCTTTCCGGTCCCAGGCGCACGACCATGCGCTGGGTGAACAGCGCACCGGCGATCAGGCCGGAGACGATCAGGCCGAAGGTCAGGCCGTATTGGGCGGAACTGAGTTTCAGCAGCTTGATATAGACCGCGGACGACCCGGCGATCATCGCGAACATGGCGCCATAGGTGCAGGCCAGGGTCAGGGCATAGGCCCGGAACCCGCGCGCTCCGAGCAGATCGGCATAATTGCCCGCCAGGGTGTTCAGCTGCCCGGCCCGGGGATCGAGGTTCTGGTTGCTCTCCCGGTACAGCCCTAGTACGGCGGCTGTGGCGCCGCCGCCCACCAGCAAGGCCAGCAGAATGGGTGCCTGCCACCCGGCATAGGTGTTCAGCAGGCCACCGATCACCGGGGAGACGGCGATGGCGCAGAGCATGCCGATCACGGTCAGGGCCAGGGCCGGCGCCGCCTGGGCCTTCCACACGTCGCGCACTATGGCGCGGGCCAGCACCATGGCCGCGCAGGCCCCGAGGGCCTGCAGGACCCGGGCGGCGATAAATTCGCCCATGCTGCTGGCCATCAGCATCCAGAGGGTGGCCAGCAGGTAGACCGACAGGCCCATCAGCAGCACCGGGCGACGGCCGATGCGGTCGGACAAGGGCCCGAGCAGCAACTGCCCCAGGCCGAAGGCCGCCACGAAAGCCGAGAGCGCCAGCAGGCTGCTGCCCGCCGGTGCGGACAAGACCCATTCGATGACGCCCAGGCTGGGAATGATCAGTTGCGTCGAGACCTCGCCCAGCGCGGTCAGCGCCACCAGGATCAGCAGCAGGGATCGCGACGGTAATGGATGGCTGTGCATGGACAGGCTCCTGCGTGTGGGGATGGCGAGACAGTCGCCATCCATTTATATTACGACCATAATTCAATTAGATTGCATGATGCAAATCATTTAATCGTCCGGCCTTGCTGTTCAGCACTTGCGGGTCCCGGGAGGCCGCGACTATCAGGCCTGTCGCGCGGCGGCGGAAGGCGTAAGATGATAACCAGCATCTACAGAGGGAACACCCATGCGCTATTCGGAAGAGCATAAGGCCCAGACCCACCGGCGCATCATCGAGGAGGCGTCCCGGTTGTTTCGCCGTGACGGCGTCGGCGCCACGGGCCTGCAACCCCTGATGAAAACCCTGGGGCTGACCCATGGCGGCTTCTACGCCCATTTCAAATCCAAGAACGACCTGGTCGAAACCGCCCTGCGCCATGCCGCCGAGCAGATCGATGGGGTGACGGCCGAGATGCAGAACAGCGAACGTCCCCTGGACTCGTTGATCAACCGCTACCTGTCCAAGTCCCACCGCGAAGACCCCGGCAACGGCTGCCCCTTGCCGACCATCTCGGCCGAGCTGGGCCAGCGGGGCGAGCCCAGTGCCACGACCGACCAGGTCATCCGCAAGCGCCTGGCCATGATCGAGGCCAGCCTGGAAGGCGAGGATGCGCCCGAGCAGAGCATGCTGATGCTCTCGACCCTGGTCGGAGCCCTGCTGCTCTCGCGCAGCGCCAGTGATCCCGAACTGGCCGAGCGCCTGCTGCAGGCACCCAGGCAGTTGTTGCTCCAGCAGGTCGCGGCCCGGGAAGAGGCCTGAATACCCTGCCCCGGTTGCCCTGGGCCTACTGCCCTGGTGATGGCGCTCAGTGCTCGAGCGCGGCCCTGGACTGGCGTCGGATCGCCTGGGGCGGTTGACCCAGGCACCGTAGAAAGGCCCGGCGCATGCGCTCGGGATCGACGAAGCCGGTCTCCACGGCGATCCGGTCCATGGACAGGCGGCCCTGCTCGATCAGCAACCGGGCCTGCTCGACCCGCAGGCTCTCGACGGCCTTGGCCGGGGTCTGGCCGGTTTCGGCGTGGAACGCTCGGCTGAACTGGCGGACGCTGAGGCTGGCCGCCTCGGCCAGTACCTCCACCGACAGCGCGCTACCCAGGTGGCGCCTGGCGAACTCCAGGGCCTTCTGTATCCGGTCGGAGCTGGGTTCAAGCTTGGAAAGCGCCGAGAACTGCGACTGTCCGCCCGTGCGCCGGTGGTAGACCACCAAGCTCTTGGCAATAGTGCGCGCGATCTCCGGCCCCAGGTCCTTCTCCACCAGCGCCAGGGCCAGGTCGACGGCGGCGGTCATGCCGGCGGAGGTCCACAGGTTGCCGTCGACGATAAAGATCCGGTCCGCCTCGACCTTGATCAGGGGAAATCGCCGCTGCAGCCGCCGCGCGAACAGCCAGTGGGTCGAGGCGCGCCGGCCGTCGAGCATGCCCGCTTCGGCCAGAACGAAAGCCCCCGTGCAGGGCGCTGCGACACGCCTGGCGGTCTGCGCGGCACGCCGCACGAACGCCAGCACAGCCGGCGACGAGGGCTGGACCTGCGTCGCCGCGCAGATGATCAGGGTATCCAGGGCGCGCTCGTCGAAGGCTTCGGTGTCCACGGCCAGACCCGAGGAGGAGCGCACCAGGCCACCCGTCTCGGAGAGCAGGTCCACACGGTAGACCGGTTCCTCGACGGACAGGTTGGCGATCTCGAACACCGTGATGGCGGCGAAGCTCATCACCTGAAAGCCTGGAAATACCACGAAACCGATGTTCTGCAGGGTCCTGCTCCGGCGCCGGACGGGAGTAAAACGCCAATGTCCTAAAACGAGGTATATACGACATATAAGCCATGGGCAACTAGCCCTATTCTCCCATCACAGCCTTCGCAACCCCTCAGGGCCGGGAGAACAGCATGAAATCCTTTCTTGAACAGGTGCTCGACGCCCATGGCGGCCTGCAGCGCTGGACCGCGTTGCGGACCGCGCGCGCCACGCTGGTCACCGGCGGCGAATTGTGGGCCATGAAAGGCCTGGTGCAGGATGCCTCGCCGCGGCAGATGTCCGTCTTGCTGCACAGCCAGTGGGCGTCGGTCACGCCCTACGGCGCCGCGGACCGGAAAACCGCCTTTACGCCAGGGCGGATCGCGATCGAGACCTTGGACGGCGAGCTCGTCGCCGAGCGCCTCGAGCCGCGCGATTCCTTCGCCGGCCACCAGATGGAGACACCCTGGGACCCGCTGCACCGGGCGTATTTCAACGGTTATGCCCTGTGGACCTACCTGACCACGCCGTTCCTGCTGGCCATGCCCGGGGTCAGGGTCGAGGAGGTCGAGCCCTGGTACGAGGGAACCGAAAAATGGCGCCGGCTGCGGGTGCATTTCCCCCAGGCCATCGCCACCCACAGCGAAGTCCAGGACTTTTTCTTCGACACAGAGTGCCTGCTGCGCCGCCACGACTACCGGGTCGAGGTGGCCGGCGGTTTCAACGCGGCCCAGTACGTGGGCGACTACATCGAGGCCGACGGTATCCGCCTGCCGACGACCCGCCGGGCCTACCGCCGCGGAGCCGATGACGCCCCCCTGCGGGACCGGCTGCTGGTCGCGATCGACCTCAGCGCTATCCATTTCAACTGAACACGCACCGACGGAGCCATGCCATGAACACCTCAGCCACCGCCAAACCGCTGTTTCTGGACGATCTCTCGGTCAGCGACGTCTTTCGAAGCGGCACCTATTGCCTCGACGAACAGCAGATCACGGCTTTCGCCGCGCAATTCGACCCGCAGCCCTTTCACCTGGACGGCGAGGCGGCCAAGGGCACCCTGTTCCGTGGCCTGGCCGCCAGCGGCTGGCACACGGCGGCCATCACCATGCGGCTGCTGGTCGAGAGCGTCCCCTTCGGCAATGGCCTGATCGGCGCCGGCAGCGAACTGAGCTGGCCAGCCCCTACCCGGCCGGGCGACGAGCTGCGGATAGAAACCGAGGTGCTGGCCATTGCGCCGTCCAGCAGCAATCCCGACAAGGCCATCGTCAGCCTGCAGACCCTCACCCTCAATCAGCACGGCCAGACGGTGCAGCGGCTGATCGGCAAGCTGGTGGTGTTCCGCCGCCCGGCGGACGGCGCGTCGCGCGACTGACTCCCCACGCCGGCTGGCGAAGCCTCGGGCCTGTTGACACTACCCGAAGGCACGCGCCGGTACCGGTACCGGAACCGGAACCGGTTTTGAAACCAGACCCGGCATGAAATGCGCCGCCGGGTGCTTCAGATCGAACAGCAAGTGATCGCTTATCGCATCAAAACAGGCCCTAGAAAGGCCTGCCGAGGTACAGATACAAGCTGCTGTTGCCATCCTGGGCACGGCCGTAACCCAGGTAGAGCGGCCCCAGCGGGCTGTCCGACCCGACAAAGACACTGGCGGACTTCAGCCAGTCTTCCGAGTTGCCCGGCACCAGGGGGTTGCCAATGCGCCCCGCCTCCAGGGAAAAGCCGCCGTAGGCGCCCTCCAGCAGGCTGCCACGCAGGATACGGTGGTAATACATCACTCGCCCGTACTGCAGGCTTTCACCAAGCAGTTGGCCGGTGGCGTAGCCCGATTGCTGCAAGAAGCCGCCCCACTGGAAATACTCGTAACGGGGCAAGGGATCGTCACCCAGCTTGTCGCCCACTTTCACCGAGAAGTTGAAACTGTGGTTGCCGAACGACTTTACAAAGGTGCCATTGGCATCCCAGCGGGTGTACTCCTCATCCGCCCCCAGGGCGTCCCGGGAATCATGCAGATTCACCTGGGCGCGCCAACCCGAGCGTGGGAAATTCGCGCTGTCGAGCTGGTCCAGCAGCAATCGACCGGTAATCGCGCCCTGGCTTACCCGCGACTCACCCGGCGACAGGCTTTGCGGTCCGGTGTCCAGGCTCGGCTCCAGAACCCCGCCGACCAGGCCCAGGCGCAATTCGCCGTAGCGATTGAACTCGCTGCCGAGGTCGACCCCGGCAAGGCTCGATAGCACCTCGTAGCTGGCAATCCGATCGTCCTGCTGATAGAGGTCGGTGCTACGTTGCTCGATGGCCAGGTGCGGGGCGACGAAGAAGGGACCCGAGGCACTGAGCGGTTGGAAAAACTCGCTGTAGAGGCCATTGACATGGCCAAGCTGGACATCGGTGCGCCACTCGGCCCCCAACTCGTTAAGCCAGGTCTTGCGGTAGCTGCCGAGCAGGTTGAAAAAGGCATCGCCGCTGAAGTCGCTGGACAGGCCCAGACCGAAGCGCAGGTAGTCCGGGCCCCAGGTCTTCTCGACGGCATCGATGGCCAGTACGCGCTCGCCTTCCTCATCGAGCAGACGGTAATTCACATGCTCGAAATTCCCGGTGCCATAGAGGCGGCGCAGATCACGGTCCAGGGTCGGCTGGTCGATCGGTTGGCCGGCCTTCGTATGCATCACCGCGAGGGTGGTTTCGGGATTGACCCGCTGCAGGTTATCGAAACGGATTCGGTCGACCACCTGCTGATCCGGCTGCGCTGTACTCTGCTGGCGCTGGCGCAGGGCCGCATACTCGGCCGGGGGCAGGGACAAGCGCTTGAGCTGAGCGGCCATTTTACGGGTGGCCACTTCGCCCAGCGGGGCGATCTGCGGCAGGTTATCGAAATCACCGGTGGAGAAGTCCCCCAGTTGCGGGGAGATCAGAATGTCGCTTGCGGTCAGCGAAGCCAGGGAGGCCTGCACATTCTGCTCGGTCAGGATACTGAGCATCTGCCCGGTCACGCCGAAGATGCCGTTGAGCTCCTCGCGCTTGAGCAAGGGGGTGCCGACGTTGACCGCGATAATGATATCGGCGCCCATTTCCCGGGCCGTTTGCACGGGCAGGTTGCTGGTGAGCATGCCGTCGACCAGCAGCATGCCCTCGAACTCGGCAGGCGCCACCGCACCGGGTACCGACATGCTCGCGCGCATCACATTGGCCAACTCGCCTTCGCGAAACACCACGGCCTTGCCGCTGACCAGGTCGGTCGCCACGGCACGAAAGGGAATAGGCAATTCATCGAAGCGATAAAAGCCCTTGGCCTTGCTCAGCTGACGCAGCATGGTTTCCAGCTGCACACCGGTCACCAGTCCTTTGCCGACCAGGATCTGCCCATTTTTCAGGCCCACCTCGGGGGTGAAGAGAATGCTGTAGTCATCCTGCTTGCGGCGCATGGCCTGCTCTTGGCGCGGCGGGTTTTCCTTGAACAGCAGCTCGGTCGAGATGTTATTGAGCAGCAGATCCATTTCCTTGAGCGAGGTGCCGGTGGCGAAGGACGCCCCCACCAGGGCGCCCATGCTGGTGCCGGCGATGCAATCGATGGGCACCCGGTATTCCTCCAGCACCCGAAGCACCCCCACATGGGCCGCGCCGCGGGCACCGCCGCCGGACAGCACCAGGCAGATACGCGGGCGCTTTTCGCCACTGATCAACTGGCTGACAGGCAGCGCTTCGCTGAAAGCCGGCACGGGCAGCGCCAGCGCCGAACAGGCCAGCAGCAAGGCTGCGCCGTAACCCACTCGCAATGTCTTCATGAGGCCTCCAAGGGGCGGATATTCAACCTCGATCACTGAGGGGAAGCCGCGGTGCGAATCAGCCTGGAAAAGTCCGCCGCGCCATCGGCGGCGGCGGCGCGTGGATTGATCAAGGCCTGCCGCCGCACGTCGCTGAACGCCTGACCCGTGCTTTCCAGGCGGTCGTGTTGATAGAGGTACTCGGGCACATAGCCGCTGGCCAGGAGCTTCCAATCCAAGGGTACATGCTGCGGGTTGACCCGTGTATTCATCCAGATCTGGGTGGTGCAGTTGGTGGTCAGGGTGTTATAGAACTCCGGACGCGCCTTGAGCGCATTCATGCGCTGCAGGTACTCCAGGAACAGGCGCCGGCCATTCTCGATAGGGGCCTTGAGCCGATACAGGTACACCTGCTCCGGTGGGTCGCGACGATAATTGGTGCGCACACGGATCACATCGCGCTCATCGGCCACCACGTAATAAAGCTCGTACTGGCGGAAGAAACCCTTGAGGGTGGAGTAGCTCTCGCCCTTTTCCTTGCGCGTCTCGATGGACACCGCCAGGTGCTCGCCATCGGCGAAGGCGAAGCTGAGAAAGACATGGGCGATCGCCGGCCCCATCCAATAGGACGCGACCAGATCGACGCCTTCCAGCTTGCTCAGGTCGAAGGTTTTGTCGTAATAGGCCGGGGTGTAGTCGGTCTCGCTGCGGTAATCGAAGTTGCGGATGTTGTGCACTTTGATCTGATCACCCGCGATGGTCGCGTAGGGCAGCAGCGCCACGTCCGTTTGCCAGTCGCGCGAGTTGGAGGGCTCGATGCCTTGATACCAGTACAGCAGGCCGGCCAGGGGCAGCAGATAACCCAACAGCGCGCGCCAGCGCCAACGAGCCATACAGAGCGCGCACAAGGTGCCCAGGGACAACAGGGCAAAGAGCGCTGCCAAGGCCAGGCGCACGCGATCGCCGTCAAGCCCGGTCAGGACTATGGCCAGGGAGCCCCAGGTACCCAACCCGAGGACCAGCAACCCCAGGACGAGTACAGCGACTATCGAGGTGATACGCAGCAGCATGGTCGTGTGCCTCATTGCCTGTAAGGGTTACGGGTTGAACAGCCTGGTGGCTCGGCCACTGCGGTGCGTCGACACCTTCAATGGATCTCACTACCCGTCATGCCCGCGTACGCAGGTACCGCCGACCCGGCTCAGGACTGCATCCGCCGCCCCGCTCCGAGCGGCCACCCGCGCCAGCGCGTCGGTAGCCGTGGAGAAGGAATGGGCGAGGATGTCATGCGAAACCATCTAGCCAGCGGCTGATCCGGTGGCCTAAGCGAAACGAAACTGCTCCACCTGAGCCTTGGGCCCAGGTGGAGGAGCGGATGGAGCCGTTACTTGAAGGTCAGCACATCCTGGGTCAGGTTATCGATCACCGACTTGAGATCGTTAGCGGTCACGGCCTGCTTGTCGTTGCTCAGGGTCTTGCCGAAGCCCTTGCGCACTACCCGCAGCACGGGCTGCCCAGTCGCGGTATCGACCAGTTCGCCTTCCAGATAAAGCTCGGTGTTCTGGTCACGCTGGCCGGCGGCCGTCATGGTCCCGGCCAGCACCAGGGCGACAGGGATGACTTCGTAGGGTTTCAACCCCTGGGTGCTGGCATCGACCCCGGTGATGGCGCCGCGAAACTCGAGGGTGCGCGGTCCGCCCCCGAAACCCACCAGTTGCAGGCGACTGCCGAGGGCCTCGCTCAGACGCTTGTTGGTGTAGCCGAGCAGCTCCTTCAAGGTGTCCTGACTGATGCGATCGCTCGGCTGGGGAGCCGGGTAGAAATTCACCGGCTGGAAGATGACCTTGTCGTAGTTCGCCACATTGAAGTTCGGATCGACCCAGCGCAGCACGGTAGTGCCGCTGGCGGTCTTGGCTGAAGCCAATCCGTCGTAACTGGACAGGAAACCGGAATATTGCGATTCACTGACGGATTTGCTGGTACAACCGCCGAGCATTACAGCCGTGGCCAGAATACCGCCAAGCATGATGTGCGCTGCTTTCATCGGTGACGCTCCTTGCGAGTGAACGGGAATATTGCTGAAACCTCATGACAATCAAGCGATCGGCTGCTATCGCTCGACACAATCGCTGAAGGGCCTAGAGCTCGGTCCAGCCCCCCTCAATCGTTAAACTGTCCGCCTTGAGCTGCCTCTGGCCAAGGCGGCCTACCCAGAGAGCGGGCGCATATGCTCCGTTTACGCTCGGCAACTTGAGAGTGGATTAAGCCAGTTTTATCGCCAAAATCCTATGGAGCCGCTTTATGTTTCAGTAAGCGCCGAAGTTCAGGCCGATCCTGACGCTTGGCGCGGTCGCCCAAGTAGCCTTGAACAGCTGGCGGCGACCACTCAGGGGGTGACTGAATAACCCCGCTGCTTCATGCAATCGGTGTAGGCGGTCGCACTGGTCGCACTGCTTGCCTCGGCCTCATTACGCGATTGACGGCGCTCTTGGCGCTGGCGAACGCCGCCCACCGCCGCCCCGGCTACCGCGGCATCCCGTGCCTGATTCTGCCGATACTCCTGTTTGACGTCGTCATCGATGCGGTCATACACCTCATCGTGCCGATTCCCGCGTACCTCGGCAACCGCCGCACCCGCCACCGCACCGGCCACGGCGCCGCGGGCGCGCCCACCCGTTTGCGGGCTGCTGGTACTGGCAGTACCGGTGTTTCCCGCGTGGGTCTGACAGGCACCGATGTCCTGTTGAATGGTCTGGCTGGATTGCCCGTTCAGGGGTGTTACCGTCTCTGCGGCAGCCGGCAGGCAAAGCAGCGAGAAGAACGCGATCGCAGGGAAACAAGGGAGGTTTTTCATCACTGACCACTCGGATGTTGGATGTTCTGATAAGACTGACCTGCTGGAGCCTAGCCCAGCTTTTGCATAAGCAGTGGCCTTGCACACCGCCCATCACCCGAACCGCCGTCACGATGAACGGGGCAAGCCTCAAGCTCGGTTTGCACCCATAGGCACTGTCCAGCGCTGCTGGCAGTCTGATCATCACCCCACCTTCTGCGATGCAATGCACAGGATTCAAAGCGGGAAAACCTGACGCTGCTTATTTTATTCGACCGCCAGGCCGCTGAACCTGCGCAAGTCACCAGGGCCGGCGTCAACTCATAGCCGAAGCCACGGGGCCGGTACGCTTGCACGGTGATAGCGACTGAGCTGGCGTTTCATCCCTGGCCTTCTCGGTGTTCGGGTCGTCGCTGGACTATGTGCTGATCGGCGCCGTACTGGTCGGCACCCTGCTATCTGCTATTCCTGCCGGCCCCGCGCATCCTGGTGCTCGGATGCGCGGCCAGGTCGGCCGAGGTCATTGCGGCCCAGCCGGCCCACGGATCAGGGATGCAGGGCGGAAGATTTCGAGAAGCTGAACGACGCGGGTTGCTCGAGGCCAGCGCTACCCGCGCCGCGCCCGCGGCAGTTGCGAAGCGTGCGGGGGTAGCCGGCGCAGCGGTGTGGTCAGTTTAGGAAACCAGATAGCTTGCGGCCAACAGGGACAAACCGTTCTTGAGCGCCTGGGTGCCCTTGTCGCCCATCACTTCCTGCTTGCCCGCGATCAGTTCATCCAGGGTCAGACCGGCTACGATATTCGGGTCTGACTTGGGCATGTCGAAGCCCTTGGTCAGGTCGGTGTCCAGGAAACCG
The DNA here is from genome assembly GCA_040385585.1 of Pseudomonadota bacterium. Classification (GTDB taxonomy): domain Bacteria; phylum Pseudomonadota; class Gammaproteobacteria; order Pseudomonadales; family Pseudomonadaceae; genus Aquipseudomonas. Next base: position 32,897 of record JAZKHB010000040.1, read on the forward strand.
ACATGCAGGTTCAACACCTGGACGTTCTGGTCCTTGAGCTGCAAGCGCAGGGAGTTGCTGAAGCTCCAGGCCGCCGCCTTGGTCACCGCATAAGCGGGCAATAGTTGGGATGGCTGCCAGCTGGCATCCGACAGCACGTTGATCACCGCCCCGCCGCCATTTCCAAGGAGGATGGGCGCGAAGGCCTGGGTGACGCGCACGACGCCGTAGTAGTTGGTTTCCAGCAGCTCTCGGGACAGCTCGATCATCCTGTCGTCGAGCGCACCGTCCATCAGCTTGGCGATTCCGGCGTTATTGATCAGCACGGTGGTATCGCCGCACAGCGCGGCTGCCGCGGCAACGGATGCCGCGTCCGTCACGTCCAGCTTCACCGGGACCATGCCCGGGATGTCGAAACCCTCCGTATTGCGCATGCCCGCATACACCTTGCGAGCCCCGCGCGCCAGCGCCTCGCGGGCGAAGGACAGCCCGAGCCCGCGATTCGCGCCGGTGATAAAGACCACAGAACCTTGAATATGCATGAGTGTTTCCTCGGAAGAAGTCAGGTCACCGACTGAGCGGCAACGGTCAGGGCAGCGACGCAACGTGCAATGCGTTGCGGATGGGTCTTTTATATTATGATCATAATATAAATGCCAGCTTTTTCGAGTAGCGTGTAGAACCCTTGGCCGGCGCACCCGCGGGCACGCCGGCCACCCTCACCTGCTGGCCTCGGCGTCCGTCCTGGCTTCCTGCAAAAGCTGCTGAATCACCTGCTCCTGGGTGTCGTAGCGGCCTTCGCCGAAATGGCTGTAGCGCACCCGCCCCTTGGCATCGATAAAGTAGTGGGCGGGCCAGTACTGGTTATTGAAGGCGCGCCAGATGCTGTAGTGGTTATCGATCGCCACCGGATAGCCGATATCGAGGCGAGCGACCTGCTTGCGCACGTTGTCGATGACTTTTTCGTAGGCGAACTCCGGGGTATGCACCCCGATCACCACCAGGCCGTCCTGCTCGTAGCGCTTGGCCCAAGTGTTCACGTACGGCAGGCTGCGCTGGCAATTGATGCAGTCGAAGGTCCAGAAATCCACCAGCACGACCTTGCCGCGCAGCGACGCCTGGCTCAGTGGCGCCGAATTCAGCCAGGCCACCGCCCCCGACAGCTCGGGCATGGGGCCCTGGTCCTCGAGCGGCGCGGGCGAGGCGGCGCCGGCCTTGCTGACCAGATAATCGATGGCCTGGGGGACTTTTTCCATGATAGTGCGCTCGATGCCGGCGCCGCCTTCGGAGGAACCCCAGGCCAGCAACCGATTGTGGGTACCCGAGGCAATCAACGCGACCGCGACCAGTACCGCGCACCCGGCACCACGGCGCAGCCAGGCGGTGATCGGCAGGGAAAGCTTAAAGCGGTTGATCAGGCCCCGGCCGGCGAAGATCAGCACGCCCAGGGACAGGGCGCTGCCCAGCCCATACGCCAGTAATAACAGGCTGGTGTGCACGCTGGCTCCCTGCAACATGGCGCCGGTGAGAATCACCCCCAGGATAGGCCCCGCGCAGGGCGCCCAGAGCAACCCGGTGGCCACCCCCACCAGCAATGAAGCGAGCGGACCGGAGGCCTTGCGCGCGGATGGATCGAGACGGTTGGCCAGGCTGACGAACGGGCTCGCCAAGCGGCTGCCGATCCGGCTGGAGATCAACGACAGGGCGAACAGCACCAGTACGATCAGGGCCACCTGGCGCCCGGCACTGCTGGCCTGTATCACCCATTCACTGCTCACCACGGCAAGACTCGCTACCAGGGCAAAGGTCAAGGCCATGCCGCTCAGGGTCAGCAGGACCGAGGCGCGTGAGCGGTTCGCACGGACGAACAGGAATGGCACCACGGGAAGGATGCAGGGGCTGAGGACCGTGAGTATCCCGCCCAGAAACGCGATAAGAAGCATGGCATGACCTGCTAGATGAGAAGCGCGGTTCGCAGCTCAGACCGCGGGCCACGCTTGTGGAGGGATAAACGCACGGGGTAAGCACGCTCGCGCGCGGCTCAGGCCTGCATCGGCTCCCGGCGGCCCAAGGGGGTTCGACTGAAACCGTTCTCAGCCACCCACGCCGCCTGCACCTGCTGACCCAGCGGGGTGCGGCTAAAGCCTTCCTCGGCCAGCATCGACGCGGCATTCTGCAGGCCCTGCGGTGTGCGGCTGGAACCGTCTCCGGCGAGTATCGGCGCGTCGCCCTGCAGGCCCTGTGGCGTGCGGCTGGAACCGTCTTCGGCCAGTAGGCCTGAAGCGCCCTTGCCGGCCAGAGGAGTCAGCTGGAAACAGATGCCGCTTTCGCAGCGGTGGTTTTCACTGGCGGCATTGGCATGGACGGCAGCGCCGGCCAGGGAAAAGATCACAGCGGTGAAGAGGTTCTTGAGCGTTTTCATGGGATTTATCCTGGATGGGTAATGGGTTGGATGGAGCAATCAGTTGCCGCCTTCGAGGCAGCTGTCGGAGAACTTGCGGTAATCGAGTACCCGCTTCTGGCCGGCGGAATCGAGGTAGGTCATGCGGGCATTCACCACACCGCAGGTCGGCTCGGCGTCCTCGGTCAGCGCGAGCACCTTCTGGATATCCAGCGGGGTGCCATAGGTGTAGGTTTCCGACTTGAGCGGCTCCTGGGCAGTGGCGGACAGCGCGCCGAGGCTCAGGGCGACAAACAGGCAAGCGGCAAAACAGGCTTTCGGGCTCATGGCGGTTCTCGTCTTCAAGGGATAAGGCATCGAGCAATGCCGAGGCGTATCGCGCTGCCTCGATGGGGCTCATTGAATGCCCGCGAGGTATCCCGAATGTGTCGAGAACGGCCGAGGTTAAATCGCCAAGTATCTGAAAGGCATGGCGATACACTGGGATACAGACGGGCCCCTGGCAGGTGGATTTGCATGCCCCTGTATCCGCAATGCACCAGATACACTGCAATACAAAGGCCTGCAGGCAAGCGCGTGGCGTCTCGCTAGACTGACCGCCGGCACACACTGATAGGGGTTGAGCGATGGATCACGTGGATCACGTTTTGATAGTCGATGACGATCGCGAGATCAGGGAGCTGGTCGGCAACTACCTGAAGAAGAACGGGCTGCGCACCACCGTGGTCGCCGATGGGCGCCAGATGCGTTCCTTTCTCGAGTCGACCCCGGTCGACCTGATCGTGCTGGACCTGATGCTGCCGGGCGACGACGGCCTGGTGCTGTGTCGCGAATTGCGCGCCGGCAAACACAAGGCCACCCCGGTGCTGATGCTCACCGCCCGGAGTGACGAAACCGACCGCATCGTCGGCCTGGAAATGGGCGCCGACGATTACCTGGTCAAACCGTTCGCCGCCCGCGAGTTGCTGGCGCGGATCAATGCCGTGCTCAGGCGCACGCGCATGCTGCCACCCAACCTGATCGTGACCGAAAGCGGCCGGCTCCTGGGCTTCGGGCGCTGGCGCCTGGACACCACGGCCCGTCACCTGCTGGACGAGGACGGCACCCTGGTGGCCCTGAGTGGCGCCGAGTACCGCCTGCTGCGGGTGTTTCTCGATCATCCCCAGCGGGTGCTCAACCGCGATCAGCTGCTCAACCTGACCCAGGGCCGGGATGCCGACCTGTTCGATCGCTCCATCGACCTGCTGGTCAGCCGCCTGCGCCAACGGCTGCTGGATGACGCCCGCGATCCGGCCTATATCAAGACGGTCCGCAGCGAGGGCTATGTCTTCACCTTTCCGGTGGAAATTCTCGGTGCCCAGGCGTGAACTTCGCCCTGCGCTGGCCGCGCACCCTGGCGTCGCGGCTCTCGCTGATTTTTCTGGTCGGCCTGCTGCTCGCTCAGGGGCTGTCCTTCGGCGTGCAATTCTACGAGCGCTACCAGAGCGCGAAGTCGACGATGCTGGGCAATCTGGAAAACGATGTCTCGACGGCCGTGGCCATACTCGATCGCCTGCCGCCTGGCGAGCGGCCTGACTGGCTGCAGCGCCTGCAACGGCGCAACTATGGCTACCTGCTGAGCGAGGGCGGTCCGGGCAACCCCCTGGACCCGGACGACATCCCGATCGCGGTGCGTTCGATCGACAGCGCCATCGGCCGCAGCTACCCCCTGGTCTTCAGCGACATTCCCGGCCCGAAGACGCATTTCCAGGCCCATCTGCGCCTCGCCGATGGCAGTCCGCTGACCATCGATGTACGCCCTGCCATGATCCCGATCTCACCCTGGCTGCCCATCGTACTGCTGGGCCAATTGGCGCTGTTGATCGGCTGTACCTGGTTGGCCGTGAAGATTGCCGTCGGGCCCCTGACCCGGCTGTCCCGGGCGGTGGAGACCCTGGATCCCAATACCCATGTCATCCACTTGGATGAAAACGGCCCGACCGAGGTGGCCTATGCCGCCAAGGCCTTCAATAGCATGCAGGAGCGCATCGCCGCCTACCTCAAGGAACGCATGCAACTGCTCGCCGCGATCTCCCACGACCTGCAGACCCCCATCACGCGCATGAAGCTGCGGGCCGAGTTCATGGACGACTCGCTGGAAAAGGACAAGCTGGTCCATGACCTCAATGAAATCTCACACCTGGTCCGTGAAGGGGTGGCCTATGCGCGCAGCATCCATGGCGCGACCGAAGCCAGCTGCCGCGTCGACCTGGATGCCTTCCTCGACAGCCTGGTGTTCGACTATCAGGACACCGGACAGTCCGTGGAACTCTTCGGGAAAAGCGGAGCGGTCATCGATACCCGCCCCCATGCCCTGCGCCGGGTGCTGGTCAACCTGGTGGACAACGCGGTGAAGTTCTCCGGGGCCGCGCAGATAGAGGTGCACGCCGCGGCTGACCGGATGCTGTCGATCCGCATACTGGATCGTGGGCCCGGGATAAGCGAAGACGAATTATCCGAGGTTCTCAAACCCTTTTACCGCGTGGAAAGCTCGCGCAACCGCAGCACCGGCGGGACTGGCCTGGGGCTGGCCATCGCCCAGCAACTGGCCCAGGCCATCGGCGGCTCGCTGAGCCTGAGCAACCGCCAGGGCGGCGGCCTGTGCGCGGAACTGCGACTGGGCCTGGGCGGCGGCGAGGCCCAAGCCTATGTACCCGTCATACCCGCGTAGGCGTACCCGTCATACCCTGTCATTCCTGCGCAGGCGGGAAGCAGGCGGGTATCCAGAAGGCGTCTAACTCCTGGGCCCCGTGCACCTCCTGAACCGGAACCTGCCACGCACACCGGGCTGGACGCCACGCCCCGCTCCTTTGTATTCGATTGTATCGAGCACGCCCCGGCTTACACGAAGTTGCAGCGCGAGGTGTTTCGGACATACCCCGCATACAACCGCTTGCAAGACTGCCCAGGGTCGGTAATCCGGAACCCCCGGATGCCAGAGGTCTACCTGAAGGAGTATTGCAATGAATGCCCAATCCCCTCTCGAGCGTTTGCGCGGCTGGCGGCTGTTCGGCCTGTTCGCGCTGCTGGTTCTGCTGATGACCGCGCTCACCCTGGCGCTGACCCCGGACTTGGTGGAAGGCATTCGGAGCGCCATCCGCTCGACGGCCCGCTCTTCCTTCGCCCTGTTTCTCGCGGCCTTTGTCGCCTCCGCGCTGGCCGTGCTGATCCCCTCGCCCTTCACCAAGGCCCTGGTGCGCGAGCGGCGCTTTATCGGCCTGGCCTTCGCGTTTTCCCATTTCGTCCATGCGTTGCTGATCATTGCCTACGGACAGCTGAACCAGGAGTTCTGGCCCGGGCGCACCGCGCTCAACAACCTGCCGGGGTCGGTGGGTTACCTGTTCATTTTCCTGCTGGCGGCGACCTCGTTCAAAAGTACGTCGCGCCTGCTCGGCGCGAAAGCCTGGAAACGCTTGCACCTGACCGGCATGTGGGTGATCGCCGCCATCTTCGCCTACTCCAACTTCAAGCGCATCCCCATGAGCGCCTGGTACGTGCTGCCCTTCGGCATCATCTTTTCCGCTGCCGTGATCAGGGGGTTGGGCACGCTTGCGCAAGCGACAAAACGCAACCAGTCCAAGCAGCGAGGCGCATCGCGGGCCGCCGCGCTGCAGTCCTGAGCCTAGGCCCGACGATAGCGCCTCCTCGCCCGACAGCCACCGGATACAGGCTGTCGATCGGTAACCACGAGGCGTCTTGGGTGCCCTTATCCCTCGAACAGATGTATGGAGATCAACCCCATGTACGCACCCTTCTCGACCGCTGCGACAAGCATGCAGCAACACCTTGACCGCGCTGGAAGCTGGCTCGCACCGCTGAGCCTGCGCATGCTGCTGGCCTGGGAATTCTTCGAAGCGGGGCTGGAAAAATGGAACGGCGAGAACTGGTTCGGCAGCATCCAGGACGCGTTCCCCTTCCCCTTCAATCACCTTCCGGCGACGCTGAACTGGGAACTGGCCCTGTGGGCCGAACTGCTCTGCGCCCTGGCGCTGCTGGTTGGGCTGGCCACGCGCTTCTCGGCCTTTACCCTGATCCTGGTAACCCTGGTGGCCACCGCCGCCGTCCACTGGCCCGCAGACTGGTCGAGCCTGAGCGAACTCGCCCAGGGCTATTCCATCAGCGACAAGGGCCATGGCAACTTCAAACTGCCGGTGATCTACCTGGCCGCCCTCTTGCCGCTGCTGTTCGCCGGCGCCGGAAAACTGAGCCTGGATGCACTGCTGCAACGCTACCACGGGCGGCGGCAAGGGATCTGAATCCGCCGGGCCCTGGTCACGCCCTGTTCGCCGACCCGGCAACAGCCTGGTCGGTGGGCAGCGCCGCCGATGCCAAGTGCGGCGGCGCGGGCTAAGCTGGCGAACACCGCTTCCCGCACTCACCCCACACGGACAGGAATCACCATGAGCATAAGCACCCAATGGATCGACATCGAGGCCGAGGACGGTCGCTTCGGCGCCTACCTGGCCACGCCCCACACGGGCAGCGGCCCCGGTATCGTGCTTCTGCAGGAAATTTTCGGCGTCAACGAACATATCCGCTCGGTCGCCGAGCAATACGCGGCCGACGGCTATGTGGTGCTGGTGCCGGACCTGTTCTGGCGTAGCGCCGCGCGCATCGAACTGACCTACGACCAGGCCGGCTGGAAGCGCGCCGTGGAATTGATGAACGCCACCGACCTCGACCAGGCGTTGGCGGATATCGCGCTGACCACGGCGGCCCTGAAGGCCCAGCCCGCCCTGGACGGCAAACTGGCCGTCCTGGGGTTCTGCTTCGGCGGCCTGCTGGCCTATCACAGCGCGGCCAACGGCCTGGTCGACGCGGCCGTCAGCTACTACGGCGGCGGCATCCATAACCAGTTGCAGCGCGCCGAGGACATCGCGGTGCCGATGCTGATGCAGTTCGGCGGTCAGGACAGCCATATTCCCATGGAGGCGGTGACGCGCATCGGCGAGCGCTTCGCAGGCCGGGACGACGTCGAGATCCGCGTCTATCCGGGCGCCGAGCACGGCTTCAACTGCTCGCACCGTTCCAGCTATAACCAGCGCGCGGCGGCTGAGGCCCGGGGCCATTCGCTGATCTTTTTGAGCAAGCACTTGTAGGAAGTGTGCCTGTCCCTGTAGCCCGGATAAGCGCAGCGCCATCCGGGACGCCTCAGGTCCTTTTATCCATCCCCCCCATCGCGAAGGTGGATGAACACTCCGTCATCCACCCTACAGGCCTTTTAATGCTGCGCCTGATCGGCGTGGGCGTGAGCATGGGCCCGCTCACGCCACCCCCTAGAGCGTTTTCAGGAAAATTCTGTTTGCATTTAGGCGCCTTCCGCGTGGGTTACGCCGCGCGGCGAGTGCGACGTCGTTTGCCAGACTGGCTTTATGCGCGGCTAACACCACCCTACGGAAAGCGCTTCGGCGAAACCCAGCCCCCATAGGAGCAGCGGGGGTGCCTAACCTTGCTGGCGATCCTTAGTGCCGAAGTCGGTACGGCGGACAAAGATAAGGCGAAAATGCTCTAGCGTGGATGCTCGGCATAGGCGCGCACGCCGACGATGCCGTCGCCATGCAACTGCTGCAGCAGCATCAGGCCATTGCGCATAAAGTCGTCCGATTCGACCGCTTCGGCCTCGGCGGCCAACCCCTGCAGTTGGCTGCGCCCTTCCAGCTCAGGAAACTCCTCGATGCGCGCCAGTAGCCGCCAGGCCAACGGGCTCAGCTCGGCAAAGCGCACCTGCCAGTCGGGCAGGCGCCGGACCAGCAGCAAGGTGGGCTGCGCGGGCGGCTCGGCCGGCTGGTAGTCCGGGCCCAGGCGATGGACCGGCCAGCCGTAGGCCAGCGGCCAGGCCAGGGGAGACACCCGCAACGGCTGGCTCAGCAGCAGGTCCGCGTCGCTGGCGGGCAAGGGCTCGGCCTCGGATTGTTGCAGGGCCATTTCGACCCACTCGTAATGGGCCAGCTCGGCCATAAAGGCTGGCCAGGCGTGCGCGGCGGCCACGCAATCGGACGAGGACAGAAAGCCGACGAACTCTTGCGCAATTTCGCCGAACTTGGGCGTGGCGGCGCGATGCTCGCGCAAGAAGCGCCTGACCAGGTCGCGCCATGCCGGCTTGCCCAGCACTTTGACCAGCACCGGAAAGGTGCCGCTGAGCAGCGACACCAGGTTCTCGAAGACCAGGTCGCGGTAGATCCGCGCCCGCGCGGCATTCATGTCCGCCGGCGGCGGGCAGTTATCCGGATCGCGCAGATACCGGGTCAGCGCCTGTTGCTGCTGATGCAGGCCTGAAGAAGGGTTAACCATGGGTCACCGCCTTGAGCGGCGTTGCGGCCTCGCCCTGCAGCTGCCGAATAGTCGTCAACTCGGCGACCAGCACCTCGAAGGCGGGAAAGTTGAAATCGCGCTCCAGCAAGGTCGGCCGGGCCCCGAATCGCCCGTAGGCCTGGGCCAGCAGCGACCAGACCACGGGTTTGACCGGGGCACCGTGGCTGTCGATGATCAAGTCGTCGGCCTGGTCGTAATGCCCCGCCACATGCATGGCGACCACTCGGCCCGGCTCGATGCCGGCCAGGAACACCTGGGGATCGAAGCGGTGGTTCACCGCGTTCACATAGACATTGTTGACGTCCAGCAGCAGGTCGCAATCGGCCTCGCGCAGCACCGCATTGGTAAAGGTCAGCTCGTCCATGTCCTGTCGGGGGGCGGCATAGTAGGAGACGTTTTCCACCGCCAGTCGGCGCCCCAGCACATCCTGGGATTGCCGGATACGGGCCGCCACGTGGTGCACCGCCTCCTCGGTGAACGGCAGGGGCAGCAGATCATAGAGATGCCCCTCATCGCTGCAGTAGCTCAGGTGCTCGCTGTAGAGCGGTACCTTGAAGCGATCCAGGAACAGCCGGACCTCGCGCAGGAACGCCACATCCAGGGGGGCCGAACCGCCCAGCGACAGGGACAGGCCGTGGCACGACAAGGGATAACGCTCTGCCAGCGCCTGCAACGCAGCGCCATGGGCACCGCCGATGCCTATCCAGTTTTCCGGGGCGACCTCGAGAAAATCGAAATCGCCGGCCGGGGCGGCGCGCAGGTCATTGACCAGCGCACGGCGCAAGCCGAGACCGACGCTCGCCCGGGGCAGCAGCACTGCGGGCACCGTGGGTAATGATTCTAGGGGTTGCATGGCTTCTCTCCTACGAACGGATAAACGACGCAGGAGGGTCGCGGGCCTCATGGCTCGGTGGCCATGCCGCACGAACGTCGATGACGCTTTTCAGCGTATCGGCCGAGGCCAGGTTCGACTGGGCCAGGGCGACTCCTGCACCTGCCCGCATCGGCACCGCCACAGGCGGCGCATGTCGAGCGAGTGCGCGCAGTTAATCGCAGCCCTGTATCGCCTCTGTGTGCGCAAGCGGCAGCAATCCAAGCAGGTGTATCCGCGGGCGGTCCAGATACAGTCGGGTACAGACCCCCAAGGGTTACCCCGGGGTGCCAGGCGTATCGATTCGCCGTGGAGAAAAGCACACGGACAAGCAGTAAGGTCGTCGGAGACAGAACGCCGGTCGGGCCCGCAAGGGAAGCTGGCCAAGGGCGGCCAGCGAAAGGTCATACGGGCGGTACCCGGCCCTGCGAGCTGGCGCGGTCGAGCGCTAGGCGATATGCCGCACCCTGCTGCTCGCGTCACCCAGTGCCAGATCCAGGGCGTGCTGGAAGCGCTCCACCAGCAGGTCGATCTCCTCGGCCTGAATCAACAGCGGCGGCAGGAAACGCACCACGCCGCCATGGCGGCCGCCCAGTTCCAGGATGATCCCCAGGCGCAGGCAATGCTGCTGTATGGCTTTGGCCAAGGCTGCATCGACCGGCGGCACGCGGCCGCCGTCGGCGGCGCCGACTATTTCCACGCCGACCATCAGGCCACGGCCACGCACATCGCCCAGGCACGGGTAGTCGAGCTGCAGCCGACGCAGCAGGCCCATCAGGCGCTCGCCCATGGCATCGGCATGCGCCGGCAGGTTTTCGCCGAGGATATGCCGCAGGGTCGCCGCGCCGGCCGCCATGGCCAGTTGATTGCCGCGGAAGGTGCCGGCATGGGCACCGGGTTTCCAGGTATCCAGCTCCTCGCGGTAGACCAGCACGGACAACGGCAGCCCGCCGCCGAGGGCCTTGGACAGCACCAGGATGTCCGGCTCGATACCGGCATGCTCGATGGCGAACAGCCGACCGGTGCGCCCCAGGCCGGTCTGCACCTCGTCGATGATCAACGCCACCCCGTGCTTGCGGGTCAGCTGGCGCAAGCCCTGCAGCCAGCGCACCGGGGCGGGAATCACCCCGCCCTCGCCCTGTACCACCTCCACCACCACGGCCGCCGGCGGCAGAACCCCGGACTCCGGATCGCTGAGCAGCTGCTCGATGTAATGCAGTCCGGCGTCGATGCCGGCGTCGCCACCCAGGCCGAACGGGCAACGGTAATCGTAGGGATAGGGCAGGAACTGCACCTCGGCCATGGCCGCGCCCAGCGCCAGCTTGGGCCCCAGGTTGCCCATCAGGCTCAGCGCGCCGTGGGTCATGCCGTGATAGCCGCCGGAGAACGAGAGTATGGGTTTGCGCCCGGTGGCGATGCGCGCCAGTTTCAACGCCGCCTCGATGCCGTCGGCCCCGGTCGGCCCGCAGAACTGGATACGCGCCTGGCGGGCAAAACCCTCGGGCAAGGCGGCGAACAGCTCTTCGACGAAGCGGTCCTTGACCGGCGTGGTCAGGTCCAGGGTATGCAGGGGCAGACCCGCGTCCAGGGTCTGGCGCATGGCGGCGATGGCCACCGGGTGGTTGTGTCCCAGCGCCAGGGTGCCGGCACCGGCCAGGCAATCCATAAATAGCTGCCCCTGGGTGTCGCGCACATAGATGCCGTGGGCCTCCTGCAACGCCAGCGGGATGCGCCGTGGATAGGAACGCGCGTTGGATTCACGGCTCGCCTGACGCTGCAGGTAGGGGTTGCTGTTCAACTCGCGCGGGCCCTGCAAGCGAAACTGCTCGAGGGTAAAAGCGGCGCTGGACGGGTGCAAATTCTGGATACATTCCATGGTGAGTTTTCCCTTAGGGGTAACAAGACATCGGGGTAACGGGGTCCTCGGCCCGACCATTGCGCGTCAGGTCGGCCAAGGGCTGAAAACGGATCAGGGGCGAGGGAGATGGCGTCGCCAGACAACCGACATAGCCCTCGGGCAGACTCAATGCCCGCAGCCGCCAGCCTCGGCCATCGTCCCAAGGCGTCTCGATGACGGGCTGCCAGCCACCGCGGCAGGCTTGCAAGCGAATGGCCGTGAGCGGCAGGCTCAGGCCCTCGCCACGGCCCTTGAGGTAAGCCTCCTTGGCGGTCCATAAACCCAGCAGTCGGGCGCGGCCCACGGCATCGGTGACCTCTTGAAAAGCCGACCGCTCGGCGTGATGGCAGCAGACCGGCAGCAGTTCTCGCCAGCCGAAATCGGCCGGCTGTTCTTCCAGGTCGACACCCACGGCGGCCTGCGACAGCGCGATCAGGGCCAGCCGGCCGCTATGGCTGACATTGAAGTGCAGCGCGCCCATCCCGGCGCCGAGCCGGGGTTTGCCTTGCGCCCCGCTGCTCAGCGCCACGGCCAGGGGCGCCATATCGAGGTAATGCCCGAGCAAGAGGCGCAGGGCCGCGCGGGTCTGGATAAAGGCGGCGCGCGCCCGGGGACAACGAAAGCGCTCGGCGCGCGCCCGCTCATCCGCCGCCAGCAGGGATGCCGGGGGCTCTGCCTCGTGCAGCGGCACAGACCAGAGGTGCACCTCGCGCTCAGACAGCGGCATGACGGGGCTTGGGCGCTGGACAGAGTTGGCCGTGCACCAGGCTCAGCAGCTCGGCTTCGTGCTCGAACAGGTAGAAATGCCCACCCTCGAACAGTCGGGTGTGGCAATCCACCCGGGTCTCGCCGGCCCAGCCCTCGAGCAGGCTCAAGGGCACGCCGGCATCCTCGCGGCCGGCCAGCACCCTGATCGGACAGACCAGTGGCAGCCCCGGGCGATAGCGGTAGTTTTCGCAGAGGGCGAAATCGGCGCGAATGATCGGCAGGAACAGCGCCAGCCACTCCGGGTTGTCGAGCACCTCCCGGGGCAAGCCGTTCATCTGGCGGATGACCTCGAGAAACGCCGCATCCGGCAATTCGGACAGGCGCTCGCGCCAGCCGTGGGCCGAGGGCGCGGTGCGCGCGGACACCAGCAACGCGCTGGGCGACAGGCCGCGCGCCTGCAAGGCCCGCGCGGTCTCGAACGCCAGCAGCGCGCCCATGCTGTGGCCGAAGAAAGCGAACGGCTGAGCCTGCTTTCCCGCCTCGGCGATCGCCTGGGCCAACGCCTGGGCCAGCGCGTCGAGGGAGTCGGCCTGGGGCTCGCAGAAGCGCGCGCCGCGGCCGGGCAACTTGATCAACGCCAGCTCGATCTCGGCGGGCAAACCGGCCCGCCAGTGCTGGAACACCGTATGCCCGGCGCCCGCGTAGGGAAAGCAGTACAGCCGCAGCGCGGCCGGCGCCGGACCTTGGGCCAGAACCGAGAACCAGGGGCTGGAGGCCACGGCCATCAGTCCTGCCCTTGCGCCTGCATGGCCTGGCGCAAGCTCAGCGGCCGCATATCGGTCCAGACGGTTTCGATGTAAGCCAGGCACTCCTCTTTGCTGCCCTGCTGGTCGACGGCGCGCCAACCTTCGGGCAAGGCCTTGTAGTCCGGCCAGATGGAGTACTGCTCTTCGTGATTGACCACCACCAGAAAGCGGGTCTCAGGACTGTCCCAGCTCATTTTTCCTTCCCTCGTTAGGCCTATGCAAAAAAGTCGACCGAGGCTTCATGCCTGGCCATGAAGCTATCTAATCACAACTTAATGTAAATGATAATTGCTATCATTACATTTAGCGAATAATTCCGCTAGACTCGCCGCTCGCCGGACGACCTCTCTAGATCGGGCCTCTCGCGGCGCCGCTTGGCAAGCATTCGATATTAAGGAAGGAGCACTACATGGGAATGGCAGTTGAATGCGGACACAACCTGAGCGTGCACCCGCTGCTGGCGGACTCGCCTTTGCCGCTGCTGGTACAACCCGGTGCCGATCCCGCCGCCAGCCGTAGCGCCCTGCTCGACCTGGTGCGCACCCGCCTGCACGAAGTCGGCGGCCTGTTGCTGCGCGGCTTCGATGTGCTGGGCGAACAGTCCTTTCAGCAGCTGGCGCGCGGCTTCGGCCACGAACTGTTGAGCTACGAATTCGGCTCCACCCCGCGCAAGGCGGTCGAGCCAGGGGTCTACACCTCCACCGAATACCCCGCCCATCAAGTCATCCCGCTGCACAACGAGCAGTCCTACACCCTGCAGTGGCCGCTGAAGATCTGGTTCCACTGCGTGCAGCCCAGCGCCGAGGGCGGCGAGACGCCGATCGCCGACAGCCGACTGATCTACCAGCGCCTCGACCCCGCCTTGCGCCAGCGCTTCGCCGACAAGCGCCTGATGTACGTGCGCAACTACGGCAACGGCCTGGACCTGCCCTGGGAGCAGGCGTTCAACAGCGAAGACCGGCAGCAGGTGGAACGCTTCTGCCGCGACAACCGCATCGATTTCGAATGGAAGACCGACGGCGAGCTACGCACCCGCCAAGTCTGCCAGGCCGTGGCTCGCCATCCGTTCAGCCAGGCCATGGTCTGGTTCAACCAGGCCCATCTGTTCCATGTCTCCAACCTGGCGCCCGCGGTGCGCGAGGGCCTGCTGGCGGTGGTAGACGACCCGCTCGACCTGCCGCGCAACGTGTACTACGGCGACGGCTCGCCCCTGGAAGACAGCGCCCTGGAGGAAATCCGCGGCGTGCTGGACGCCTGCACCCTGCGCTTCCCCTGGCAGTCCGGCGATGTGCTGATGCTCGACAACATGCTGGTGGCCCACGGCCGCGCCAGCTTCAAGGGGGCCCGCAAGGTCGTCGTGGCCATGGCCGAACCGGTCCAGGAGTGAAGATGAACAGCCCTCGGAAACACCTGGCCAGCCCCGGCCAACAGGCCCTGTGGAACTTCCACCGCCTGAACCCGGACAGCCCCGCCTACAACATGGTGGGCGCCCGCGAACTGCGCCCCGACCTGGATCCGCAGCGGCTCTGCGCCGCCTTCGCCCTGGTGGTGGCGCACAGCGAGGCCTTGCACTGCGGCTACCGCGAGGACGACGGCCAGCTGTGGATGGTCCCGCCGTCCCGGATCGAGGCCGATGCCGCCTGCGAGCGCGACGATGAACTGGACGAAGCCGCGGTCATGGCCTGGCTGGAGCGCCAGGCGGATCAGCCGTTCGATTTGCTGCGGGCCCGGATCAGCCGCCTGCGTCTGCTGCAAAGCCGGGGACGGCTGTATATGTGCGCGGTGTTTCATCATATCTGCGGCGATTTTTTCAGCGTGGAAGCGGCGCAGGAGTTGATCTTCGCCACCTATGACGCCCTCGCCAACGGTCGCCCCGTCGAGCTGCCGAGCCCCGGCTTGTATTTCGACTGGCTGGCCGAACAGCGCGAGCGCCTCGATGACGGCGATGAAACCCAGGCGCAGTACTGGCGGCAACGCCTGGCCGGCGCGCCGCCGCCCCTGGAGCTGACCCCGGACCTGCCGCGCCCGCGCACGCCCAGCTACGCCGGCGCCGAAGTCGAGCATGGCCTCGGCCTGGCGCTGAGCACCGCGCTCAGGACCCTGGCCGAGCGCCTGGAGATCAGCCTGTTCGCCCTGCTGGCGGGACTGTTCCAAGTCTTTATGCATCGCCAGACCGGCCAGGAGGATTTCCTGATCGGTACCCCGACCATGGACAGGCACAAGGCCAAGTTTAAGCAGGTGATCGGTTACACCCTCAACCCAATCCCGCTGCGCGCCCGGCTCGCCGGCAACCCGCGGCTGCTCGACTGCCTGCAGGACGGCGCGCGCCAGCTGCGCGAAGCGCTGCGTCATCGCCGTTATCCACTGGCCCGCATGCAGGCGGCTGCGGGCGGCCAGCCGCTGTTCCGCCATATGCTCACCTACCTGCCCAGCCGCAGGGAGCAGACCCTGGCCGGCTTCAGCCTGCGCGAATATTTGTTCACCCAGCGCGGCGCGGCCAACGAACTGAACCTGCGCTGGCAGGACGATGGCCAGTGCCTGTTCGGCCAGTGGCGCTACAGCACCGACCTGTACCGCGGCAAACGCATCGACGCCATGGCCGGCCAGTTCGCCGAATTCGCCCGCGCCGCCGTCGCCCGTCCCGAGGCGCGGCTCAGCGAGTTGCCGGCGTGCACGGTCGAGGCCCAGTCGCGACTGCGGGGCGTGTCGGCCGCGCCCCTGGCGGCGAGCGCGCTGGAGGCCTTCGTGCAGCAGGTCGCGGCCCATCCGCGGCGACCGGCCCTGAGCGATGCCGCCGGCACCCTCGGCTATGCCGAACTGGACCGGATCGCCGCGCGGCTGGCCGAGCGCTTCGTGGCGGCCGGCCTGCGCCCGGGCGGCGTGGTGGCCCTGGCCCTGCCGCGCAGTCGCGAACTGATCGGCGCCATGCTGGCCAGTTGGAAAGCCGGCGCGGCCTACCTGTGCCTGGACACCGCCCTGCCCGCCGTCCGCCTTGTGCATATGCTCGGCGACAGCGGCGCCGCCCTGGTGGTCGGCCAGGGGCCGGCCCCGACGGAGCTGGGCGAGCGTGCCTGGCTGGATCTCGACCAGCCGGATACCGCGCCGGGCGCAGCCCTTGCGCCACGCCAGGCACCCCACCCGGCCCAGCCGGCCTACCTGATCTACACCTCGGGCTCGACCGGCGCGCCCAAGGGCGTGGTGGTCACCCAAGGCAACCTGATCCACTACGTCGACGGCCTGGTACGGGCCCTGCAACTGCCCGAGGAGGCCAGCCTCAGCGCCCTGGCGACCGTGGCCGCGGACCTGGGCTACAGCGCCTGGTTCGGCGCGCTGCTCAGCGGCCGCTGCCTGAGGTTAATCGACCCAGACCTGGCCAATGATCCCGAAGCCCTGGCCACGAGCCTCGCCGCGCGGCCGGTGGATTGCCTGAAGATCGTGCCCTCGCACCTCAAGGCCCTGCTGGCCGTGGCCGAGCCGGCGCGCCTGCTGCCGCGCCACAGCCTGGTGCTGGGCGGCGAAGGCCTGGACCTGCCGCTGGTGCGGCGGATCCGCGAACTGGCGCCCGATTGCCGCATCGTCAACCACTACGGCCCCACGGAAACCACGGTCGGCTGCCTGAGCCTTGCGCTGCAGGACCTCGACGCCAGCCTGTCGGGTTTCGCGCCGCTGGGCAGGCCCCTGGCCAATGTCAGCGCGCAGGTGCTGGACGGCTACCTCACGCCCCTGCCCCGGGGCAGCGCGGGCGAGCTGTACGTGGGCGGCGCCGGCGTCGCCAACGGCTACCTGGGACAGCCGGGGCTAACCGCCGAACGCTTTATCCCGAACCCCTTCGCCGCCGATGGCAGCCGGCTATACCGCACCGGCGACCGCGCGCGCCTGCTGCCAAACGGGCTGCTGGAATTTCTCGGGCGCATCGACAGCCAGGTGAAGATTCGCGGCTTCCGCGTCGAACTGGGCGAAGTCGAAGCCTGCCTCAAGGCCTGCGCCGAGCTGCGCGACGCCGTGGTTCTGGCGCAACCGGCGGCCAGCGGCGAAAGCCTGCGCCTGGTCGCCTACCTGGTCGCCGCGCGGCCGATCCGCCTGGATGAACTGCGCCAGCGCCTGGCCCGGCAACTGCCGGACGCCATGCTGCCGGCCGTTTTCGTCGAACTGCCCGAGTTGCCGCGCCTGGCCAATGGCAAGGTGGACCGGCAACGCCTGGCGCCGCCCCTGGACAGGCCCACGGCCGAGACCACCGACGGCGCGCCGCGGGATGCCGTGGAAGCCGCCTTGGTCAAGCTGTGGAGCGCCTTGCTCGAGCGCGACGCGGTCTCCATTCACGACGACTTCATCGCCCTGGGCGGCGACTCGATCCTGGCCCTGCAACTGATCGCCAAGGCCCGCCGGCTCGGCCTTAGGTTCAGTCCCAAGCAGCTCTTCGCCCAGCCGACCATCGCCAGCCTGGCGGCCACCCTCGATTCACCGACACGCCAGCTCGAAGCCCAGTTGCTGCCGCTGTGGCGCGAGGTCCTGGGCCAGCCCGAACTGGCGCGCCTGGACGACTTCTTCGCCCTGGGCGGCGACTCCATCCTCGCCCTGCAGCTGATCGCCAAGGCCCGCCAGGCGGGGCTCAGGTTCAGCCCCAAGGAACTCTTCCAGCACCCCTGCGTGGCCGCGCTGGCAGGCCTGCTGGCGAGCCGCGCGCCCAGCACCGCAGCCGTTCAGCCCGCGGCGCCGGACCTGGCGCCGTTCGCCCTCAGCACGGTCGCGCCCGAACGCCTGCGCGAACTGGCCGGCGCCGAACTGGACGACGCCTATCCGCTGTCGCCGCTGCAGAAGGGCCTGCTGTTTCACAGCCTGCTCGAAGGCGAGAGCGGGGTCTACGTCAACCAGTTGCAGGCCGAGCTGAGCGGGCCCTTCGTCCCCGAGTCCTTCCTCGCCGCCTGGCGCGCGGCGGTCGCCGCCCATCCGCTGCTGCGTACCGGTGTGCTGTGGCAGGGTCTGGACGAGCCGCTGCAAGGGGTCTATCGCGAACTGGAACTGCCGGTGACCCGGCTGGACTGGAGCGACCTGGACGAGCCCGCCCGCCAGCAGGCCTTGCACCGTTATTGCCAGGACGATCGCCGCCAGGGCTTCGCCCCGCAGCGCCCGCCACTGCAACGCCTGGCCCTTATCCGCCTCGAGTCCGAGCGCTGGTGGCTGGTGTGGAGCCGCCATCACCTGATCGCGGACGGCTGGAGTTCGGTGCTGTTGCTCGAGGAAATCCTCGCCCGCTACAGCGGCGCCACGCCCGCGCCGCGCCCGGCCTACCGCGACTATATCGGCTGGCTCGCCGCGCAGCCGGGGCAGGACTCGGCGGCGTTCTGGCAAGGGACCCTGCAAGGCTTCGAAGGCAGCGGTTCGCTGCCGATGCTGGCCGCGCCGCGTCCCGGCCAGCCGGTGGACGCCTTCACCCGGGGCCTGAGCTTCGACGCTGGCGAAACCCTGCGCCTGAACCAGGCCGCCAAGCGCGCCAAGGTGACCCTCAATACCCTGATCCAGGCCGCCTGGGCCCTGTTGCTGGCGCGCTACAACGACCAGCCCGACGTGGTGATCGGCGTCACCAGCAGCGGCCGACCGAGCGACCTACCCGGTGCCGACCGCATGCTCGGGGTCTTTATCAACACCCTGCCGCTGCGGGTACGGGCCCAGCCGCACCTTGCCCTGGCGGAGTTCCTGCGCGCCGTGCAGAACACCAGCGTGGCCCTGCGCGAGCACGAGCAGACGCCCCTGGCCGAGATACTGCAAGGCCAGGATCGCGGCGCGGCGCTGTTCGACAGCCTGCTGGTGTTCCAGAACCTGCCGGCCGCCGCCGAGCGCCAGCTGCGGGTCGGCGAGCTGACCCTGCGCGTGCTCGACAACCTGGAACAGACCAACTACGGCCTGACCCTCGAAGCCCTGCCAGGACGCCAACTGCAACTGCTGTTCAGCGCCGACGCCCGGCGCCTGCCGGAGCCGGCCTTGCTGAGCCTGATGGGGCATATGCGCCACCTGCTGCTGGCCATGGACAGCCCGGACGACACCCGACTCGCCCAGCTCGGCCTGCTGGATGCCGACGAGCAGGCGCGCCTGGCCGCCTGGAGCCGCCAGGTGGCCGACTACAGCCTCGAACCCGATTGGCAGACCCGGGTCGCCGCGCGGGTCGCCCGCCACCCCGAGCGCACCGTTGCCCGCTGCGGCGACCAGAGCCTCAGCTACGCCCAGCTCTGGCAGCGCTCCGAAGCCTTGGCTCGCGGCCTGCGCGCCCTGGGCGCCCGGGCAGATCGGCCGGTGGCGCTGCTGGCCGAGCGCGGCCTGGAGCTGCTCTGCCTGATGGTCGCCACCCTGCGCGCCGGCGCCGCCTGGCTGCCCCTGGAACCGACTCAGCCACCGGCCCGTTGGCGGCAGGTGCTCAGCCGCGCCGGCCGGCCCCTGGTGGTCTGCGGCGAAGCCTATCGCCACGCGCTCGCCGCCCACTACGACGGCCCCATCGCCCTGCCCGCCG
>JAZKHB010000041.1:0-9512 GCA_040385585.1 Pseudomonadota bacterium
GCTGCGGGATCAGGTAGGCGATCAGGCGCTTACCCAGGGTGCCGTCTTCGCTGGCCAGCACCCGGGCCTCGGCCACCGCGTCACAGGCCAGCAGTTTCGCCTCGATTTCCCCCAGCTCGATGCGAAAGCCGCGAATCTTGACCTGTGAATCGATCCGGCCGAGATGCACGATCTCGCCGTTGCCGAGCAGCTTGCCGAGATCGCCCGAGCGGTACAGCCGTCCGCCGGACCTGAAGGGGTCCGGGATAAAGCGCTGCGCGGTGAGCTCGGGCAGGTTCAGGTAGCCGCGGCCCACGCCCAGGCCGCCCACATGGATTTCCCCAGGCACGCCGACCGGCAGCAGGCGCTGGGCCGCGTCCAGGATATAGACCTGGGTGGTCGGAATCGGCCGGCCAACGTTCGACAGGCCCTCGCGGATGTCCGCCGCGCCGATTTCCTTATAGGTGACATGCACGCAGGTTTCGGTGATGCCGTACATGTTGATCAGCGCGACCTGGTCGAACGCGCGATGGAAGGCCTCGAGCCTGCCGAGCTCCAGGCTCTCGCCACCAAAAATCACATAGCGCAGGTCCGGCAAGCGGACACCGGGCTTGCTCGTGGCAACCGCGCTCAACTGGTGGAAGGCCGACGGCGTCTGGTTGAGCACGCTGACACCTTCGCGCTCGATAAAGGCGAGGAACGCCTCCGGGTCACGGCGCAGGGCATCGGGGACCAGGGTCAGGCGGGCGCCATGCAGCAGCGCACCGAATATCTCCCAGACCGAGAAATCGAAGGCGTTGGAGTGAAACAGGCTCCAGACGTCGTCAGGCCCGAAGCGGAAGGGGCTGCGGCTGTTGTGCAGCAATCGCACCACCTGGCGGTGTTCCAGCAGCGCGCCCTTGGGTTGTCCGGTGGAGCCCGAGGTGTAGATCACGTAGCAGAGGTGATCCGGCGCATTGACGTTGGCCGGGTTCAGCGCGCCCTGGTGGTCGCTGGCATCGGCATCGGCGGATGCGTCGAACACCTTGAGGCCCAGTTCGCGCAGGCCGTCGGCGCTGGCCGTCGCGGCTATGGCGTTGCGCGCACCGCTGTCGCGCAGCACGTAGGCGATCCGCTCCGCGGGTGAAGCCGGGTCGATGGGCACATAGGCCGCGCCGGCTTTCAAGACGGCGAGGGTGGCGACGAGCAGCTCCAGCGAGCGCTCCAGCACTATGGCGACCAGTGCCTGGGGGCCTACGCCGGCGTCACGCAAACGATGGGCGAGTCGGTTGGCCCGTTCGTTGAGCTCGCGATAGCTCAGGCTGGCCTGGCCCAGATTGACCGCGATGCGTTCCGGGGTGCGGCGGGCCTGTTCCTCGAACAGCTGGTGCAGGCACAGGTCGGCGGGATAAGCCGCCTCGCTGTCGTTCCAGTCCAGCACCTGGCGTTGCCGTTCGCGGGCATCGAGTAATGGCACCTCGTCCACGCGCTGCTGCGGGTCCTCGGCGAAGGCTTCGAGCAGGCGCACATAGTGCTGCATCATCTGCGCGACGAAGGCGGGCTCGAACAGCTCGGCGTTATAGGCCAGGCGTCCGTCCCAGTGCTGTTCGCCGGCCGTGATCAGCAGGTGCAGGTCGTTCTTGCCGTAGCCCAGGTTGGTTTCCAGGCTGTTCACGGCGAGGCCGGCGACGACCTCCTCTGCGGGCGCCTGTTCGAAATTGAACAAGAGGTCGAACAAGGCGGTACGGCTCATGTCCTTGGCCGGATTGAGCGCGAGCACCAACTGGTCGAACTGCATGTGCCGATGACGCAGCGCCTGGGCCTGCAGCCTGGCGGTCTGCTCGAGCAGGGCGTGCAGGCGCGTGTCGCCGTCGCAGCTGGCGCGCAGCACCAGCAGGTTGGCGAGCGGTCCGACCAGTTCCTTGACGGCCGGGTCTTCGCGGCAGGCGGCGTTGCTGCCAATCACCAGCTCCTCATGCCCGCTATAGCGGCGCAGCAGGGCGGTGAACGCGCTCAGGGCGAGGGTGTCGGCGCGCACGCCGGCACCTTGGGCGGTCGCTGCGAGACGCCGGACCAGGGCCGGCTCTATCAGGAAGGCATGCTGGGCTTCGGCATACACATGGACCGCCGCGCGGGGGCGCTTAAGTGGCAGTTCCATGGCTTGCAGCTTGCCGCGCAACTGGTAGGCCCAGTAGGAGCGCAGGGTTTCCAGGGCGGCGGCCGGGAGCTGGCGCTGCCAGGTGGCGAAATCGTTGAAACGCAGGGCCAGTTCGGGCAGCGCGGCGGCACGCCCGGTGCAGGCGGCTGCATAGAGGGCCAGCAGGTCGCGGCGGATCAGTTGCATGGAGGCCCGGTCGGCCAGCAGGTGATGGACGCTGAGCGCCAATATGGCGTGCTCGGCGTCGCCCAGGACCAGCGTGGCGCGGATCAGGCTGCCGCCGTTCATTTCCAGGGGCCGTCGGCTGTCCTCGAGGGCCAGCGCGAGCATCTGCTCCGGGGTGCTGCGGGTCACCGTCAAGGGCAGGCTGGCGTCGCGATCGAAGCGCTGCCAGGCACGGGCGCCATCGCTGAGGACGCGGCAGCGCAATATTTCGTGGCGAGCGAGCAAGGCATCGAGCGCGGCTTGCAGCGCGGGTTCATCGCGCTCGCCGTTGAGCTCGAGCAGCAGCGGGATGTTGTGATAGATCGGATTGGCCGGGTAGAGATAACCGGTCTCGAAGGTGTCGACGAACCAGATGCGCTCCTGGTGGTAGGACAGCGGCTGGGGCGCTTTTTCATTCGATTCATGCGTTTCGTCCGCCACGGGACGCACGGCGGGTAGGAGCAGCTCGGGGTCGAGGTCGAGGGCGCCGAGCGGGGTCTGTGGCGCGCTGGCGAAGCAGCCCAGCACGTGCTCGAAGCGCTGGGCGATGCGCGCGATGGTGGCGGAGTCGAACAGCGCGGTCGAGTACGACAGGCTGCACGACAGGCAGGGGCCGGCATCGTCGATGTGCAATGACAGGTCGTGCTGGGTGTTGTCCTTGCGCGACGGCAGGGACTCCAGCGTCAGGCCCGGCAAGTCGAGCTGGCCGGCACCGGCGCCGGTGTACAGCATGGTCTGGAACACCGGGCTGTAGCTGGCGCTGCGGGGCGGCTTGAGCGCCTCGACCACCTGCTCGAAGGGGGTGTCCTGATACGCCGCGGACTCCAGGATCAGCGACCTGACCTGCTGCAACACCTGGTCGAGCGTCGGGTTGTTGTCCAGCTTGATGCGCAGCGCCAGGGTGTTGACGAAAAAGCCGATCAGCGCCTGCACGTCCTGGCGGTCGCGGTTCGCCGCGACCGTGCCTATGACCAGGTCCTGCTGGCCGCTGATGCGCGCGAGCAGCACCGCCCAGGCGGCCATCAGGGTCATGAAGGGCGTTGCCGAACGCGTCTGGGCGAATTGCCGGATCGCGCTGGACAGCCCGGCGGGCAGGTCGAAGTTCAGGTGCCCGCCGCGATAGTTCTGCACGGCTGGGCGTGGGCGGTCGGTGGGCAGCGTGAGCAGCGCGGGCGCGCCGCTGAGCTGGGCGCGCCAGAACTCGACGTGCTGGCTCAGCCGTTCACCCTCGAGGTGGCGGCGCTGCCAGGCGGCATAGTCGGCGTACTGCAGCGGCAAGGCGGGCAGCGGGTCGGCTTGGCCCTGGCTGAACGCTTGGTAAAGCGTGGCGAATTCCTTGACCAGCACGGCGATGGACCAGCCATCGGAAATGATGTGGTGCTGGGTGATCAGCAGGATGTGCTCGTCGTCGGCCAGGCGCAGCAGGCAACCGCGGATCAGCGGGCCGTGCAGCAGGTCGAAGGGGGCGGCGGCCTCGGCATCACCGAGACGGGCGGCGGCGAGGCGCGCCTCCTCGCGGGGCAACTGGCCCAGGTCATGCTCGACCAGGGTGAAGCCGCAGTCGGCGGCGGCGATGACCTGCACGGGCTGATCGTCGCGGCGGGCGAAGGTGGTGCGCAGGCTTTCGTGGCGCGCGACCAGGCGCGCGAGTGCGGCCTTGAGCGCGCCAAGGTCGAGCGCGCCACGCAGCCGCAAAGCGGCCGGCATGTGGTAGGCGGCGCTGGCGGTCGGGTCGAGCTGATCGAGGAACCAGAGCCGTTGTTGCGCGAACGACAGCGGCAGCGCCGTGTCGCGGTCCATGGCCGCGATCCCCTCGGTCGGGGTCTCGGCGGCCCGCGCCGCGCCGCGTTCCTTGAGCAGACGCAGGATGGCCGCACGTTTCAATTGCTCGAGACTATCGTTGTGTTCGTTCACGTTAAGCATCCTTGGAGACGATAGCGAGCAACTCGCTTTCCGACAGCGAAGCCATTTCCTGTTCGAGGCTGAGCAGCTCGTCGGACTCGTACAGGGCTATTTGCAGGGTATTGATCAGGTCGGCCAGCGCCAGCAGCGTTGGCTGCTCGAACAGGGCCTTGAGCGAGAGTTCGACGCCGAAGGTCTCGCGGGCCTTGAGTGTCATCTGCACCGCGAGCAGCGAGTGGCCGCCCAGTTCGAAGAAGTGGTCGTGGCGGCCAATGGGCTCCAGACCGAGCAGCTCGCTCCAGAGGCTGGCCAGCAGCAGTTCGGTCTCGCCCTTGGGCGCCTCGTACTGCCGCAGGGCGAAGTCCTCCGCTTGGGGGGCCGGCAGGGCGAGGCGGTCGAGCTTGCCGTTCGGTGTCAGCGGCAGGCGCTCGAGTACGACGAAGGCCGACGGCAGCATATGCTCCGGCAGGCAGGAACTCAGGAACGGCCGCAGGCTCTTGCGGGTGTCGCGACCGTCCAGGGGCGGCTCGACACTCAGGTAGGCGATCAGGCGGGACGCGCCGGGTGTGGCTTCGCGGGCAATCACCGCGGCCTCGCGCACGCCTGGATGGCTGAGCATCAGGGCCTCGATTTCACCCGGTTCGACCCGGAAGCCGCGGATCTTCAGCTGCTGATCGTTGCGTCCGAGGAAATCCAGGACGCCATCGGCGCGCCAGCGCGCCAGGTCGCCGGTGCGATACATGCGCGCATCGGGCAGGCTGCTGAACGGATCGCTGAGGAAAGACTCGGCGCTCAAGTCCGCCCGGTTCAGGTAGCCGCGGGCGACGCCCGCGCCCCCGACATAGAGCTCGCCGGGAACGCCCAGCGGTACCGGCAGGCCCTGCGCGTCGAGCAGGTACAGGCGGGTGTTCTGGATGGGCCGGCCAATCGGCACCGGCCCGGCCTCGTCCGGCGTGCAGCGGTGCACGCTGGCCCAGACGGTGGCCTCGGTCGGTCCGTATTCGTTGTACAGGGCTATCGGTGGTGCAAACGCCGCACACTCGTGGACGAGCGTCACCGGGCAGGTTTCGCCCGCGACTATCAGCTCGCCCAGGGTCGTGCCACCGGCCTTGGCCAGGCTGGCCAGTACCAGGCGCGCGAGCGACGGCACGCAGAGCAGGGTATTGACCGCGTGGGCCGCGATAAAACGGCCGATGGCCTCGGGATCCTTGGCGGTCCGGGCATCGGCAATGCACAGGGTGGCGCCGGTGGTCAGGGTGCCGAAAATACCCGCGACCGAGCTGTCGAAGGCGATCGACGACAGCAGCATGAAGCGCGTATCCGGGCCCTGCGGATAGACCGCGCGCCGCGCCTGGGTGGAGGCCACCAGGCTGCGGTGCTCGATCATCACGCCCTTGGGCTTGCCGGTCGAACCCGAGGTGTAGATCACATAGGCCAGATCGGTTGCCCGCACGCCGGATGCCCGTATGCCGGTTGCCCGCAGCTGTGGATTGCTGGCTGCCAGGTCCGCGGGCAGGGCCTCGTCGAGGTCCAGGCGCGCCGTGGTCGCGGCCAGGTCGCCGAGTGCCTGGCGTCCCGCGCCATCGACCAGCAGCAAGCGCGGCTGCGCATCGTCCAGGATGGCGGCCAGGCGTTCGGCCGGGTAGCTCGGATCGAGCGGCACATAGGCGGCGCCGGCCTTGAGGATGGCCAGCAGGCTGCTGATCATCGCCGAGCCGCGCTCGACACAGAGTGCGACCAGGTCGCCGGACCGGATGCCCGAAGCTATCAGGTGATGGCTAAGGCGATTCGCCTCGGCGTTGAGCGCGGCATAGGACAGCGACTGCCGGGCATCGACCAGGGCGGTGGCCCCGGGTGTTTGCTCGACCTGGGCCTCGAACAGCTGGTGAATGCAGCGGTCGGTGGGATAAGCCGCCTGCGTCTGGTTCCAGCTGACCAGCAGCCGCTCGCGCTCCTCGGGCGGCAGCACGTCCAGCTGGTTGAGCCGGATCTCGGGGCTGTGGGCCAGCGCCTGGGTGAGTTGCTCGAGGGCCCGTTGCATCAGGGCGCAGATGCGCGCGGGACTGACGGCTTGCACGCTCTGCACGCTCAGGCCCAGGGCCGCGCCATGGTCGTTGACCGACAGGGTGAGCGGGTAGTTGGTGCGTTCCTCGCTGGTCAGGATCTTCGCGCCCGGCCATTGTGGCACGGCTTGGGCGCCTTCGGTCTGGTGGCGATAGTTGAGCAGGGTGGTGAACAGTGGTAGCGACGCCGCTACGCCACTGCAGCGCTGGGCGAGCGCCAGCGGCGCCTGTTCATGGGCGAGCAGCTCGCTGAGGTCGCGATGGGTCTCGGCGACCAATGCCTGGGCGCCCTGTCGAGCCAGGTTCACCCGCACCGGCAAGGTGTTGATAAAGACCCCCAGCGCCCGTTCGGCGCCCGCCGAGCCTTGCAGCCGACCGGAGACCACGGTGCCGAACACCACATCCTCGCGCCCGGTGCAGCGGGCCAGCACTTGCGCCCAGGCGATATGGAAGAGCACGGCGGGGGTGACGCCCTGTTCCCGTGCCTGGGCGCGAATTTGTAGCACCAGCGCATCCTCGAGTTGCAGGCTGGCTTCCTCGATGGCGCTGCCGTCGCCTTGCACGTCGAGCAGGTCGAAGGGCGCGGTGGGCGCATCGATATCGGCCAGGCGCCGGCGGAAATACGCCTCGTGTACCTGGGGCGGGGTGGCCAGGGTCTGGGCGATAAAGTCGCGGTAGGGCAGCGGCGCGGGCAGGCTGTCGCCCTGGCCCTGGAGGATTGCCTGGATTTCCTCGAGGACGATCTCGAGCGTGACGTGATCGCTGACCATATGGTGGTTGAGCAAGGCCAGCAGCCAGCGCTCCGAGTGTGGATCACGGGCGATATAGGCGCGCAGCAGCGGCGCCTGGCTCAGGTCGAGGCGCAACTGGCGCGGATCGCTCAGCCGTTGCAGTTGGGTGAGCGCGTCCTCCCCGGCATCGAGCCTGAGCTCGTGCACCGGCAGGCGCACCTGACGCTGCACGACCTGCACGGCCTGGGGCAGGCCGTCCCACTGCACGGCGGTGCGCAGGATGTCGTGGCGGTCGATCACGCGCTGCAGCGCCTCGACAAAGGCATCGAGACGGGCGCGCTGGTCGAACTCGACCAGCGAATGGATCAGGTAGGCGTCGCCTTCATGACCGAGCAGGTGATGGTAGAGAATGCCCTGCTGCAAGGGCGCGAGGGGGTAGATGTCCTGGATATTGGCCGCGCCGCCGGGTACCGCGGCGACTATGCGGTCGATTTCGGCCTGGCTCAGTTCGACCAGGGGCAGCAGCTCGGGGCTGAGGGCCTGGCAGCCGGGCGCGATGAGATTGGCCGGCGCCTGGAACAGCTCGCGGCTTTCGCGGCCCAGCGCCAGGGCCATTTCGCGCAGGCTGGGCGCGGTGAAGACGCTTTGCACATTGGCCGCGAGGCCATGCTGGCGCAGCCGTTCGATCAGGCTCACGGCCAGCAGGGAGTGGCCGCCGAGTTCGAAGAAACGGTCGTGACGGCCCACCTGTTCGAGACCGAGCAGGTCCTGCCAGATGGCGGCGAGGGTCAGTTCGACCTCGCCCTGCGGCGCCGCGTAGGCGCGGCTGGCGAAGGCGTCCAGGCTGGGCGCGGGCAGTGCCCGGCGGTCCAGCTTGCCGTTGGGGGTCAGGGGCAGGGCGTCGAGCTGAACGAAGGCGCTGGGCACCATGTATTCGGGCAAGCGCTTGAGCAGTTCGGCGCGCAGTTGCTCGGCCGGCGTCGGTTCGCCGCACAGGTAGGCGACCAGGCGTTTGCCGCTGGTCTCGCCGTCCTCGCGGGCGATCACCACCGCCTCGCGCACCCCGGGACAGGCGGCGAGCAGCGCTTCGATTTCACCCAGTTCGATGCGCAAGCCGCGAATCTTCACCTGGTCATCGTTGCGGCCCAGGTATTCCAGGTTGCCATCCGGCAACCAGCGGCCGAGGTCGCCGGTCTTGTACAGGCGCGCCTGGGGGGCGTCACTGAAGGGATCGGCGATAAAGCGCTCGGCGTTCAGCTCGGGGTGGTTCAGGTAACCGCGGGCCACGCCCAGGCCACCGATATGAATCTCGCCGCGAACGCCCACCGGCACCAGTTGCCCATGGCTGTCCAGCACATGCAGCTGCATGTTGCGGATCGGCTTGCCGATCGGTATCGATTTGTCGCGGTACGGCGTCAGGTCGTCGCTGGCGGCGTGCCAAGCCACCACATCGCTGCACTCAGTCGGTCCGTAGCTGTTGATCAGCCGAGGGCGGGGTTGTCCGAGTTTCTCGAGCATCGCGAGGGGAATCGGCTCGCCCCCCAGTACGACGCGTTTCAGGCCGGTGAGGGCATGGTGCTTATCCGCCTCGACCAGGGCGTGGAAGGCGCTGGGCGACAGGTTGAGGTGGGTGATGCCGGCTTGGGCGATCTGCTCGACTATGGCGGCGGGGTCGAAGGGTTCCGGGGCCAGGTGCAGGACGCCGCCGGCCATCAGCGGCGCCAGGATATTTTTCTGGGTCAGGTCGAAGTTATAGGAGGAGGCCAGCAGCACCGCATCCCCGGCCGTGAAGGCGAGGTCTTCGAGGTACCAGTCGAGCAGGTTGCGCAGTCCGCGGTGCTCGACCATCACCCCCTTGGGCAGGCCGGTGGAACCGGAGGTGTAGATGACATAGGCCAGGTGGTTGGCCTGCAAGCCGCTCACCTCGGGGTTGTGCGCAGGTTGGTCGGTCCCGTCTCGCGCGTCTATTTCCAGGGTCGCGAGTCCGTCTGGAACCGGCAGCTCGGCCAGCCCCGCCTGGCGCACCAGGGCCCGTGGGGCCGAGTCCGCGAGCATATGGGCCAGGCGCTCCGCTGGGTATGCGGGGTCGAGGGGCACATAGGCCGCGCCGGCCTTCAGGATGCCCAGCAGGCCGATCACCATCTCTGCGCTGCGCTGGGCGCACAGCCCCACGCGGTCGTCGGGCCCGACACCCAGGTCGATCAGGCGATGGGCCAGTCGGTTTGCCCGGGCATTGAGCTGGGCATAGGTCAAGGCCGTGTTCGCCCCGACCAGGGCCAGGGCTTGCGGCGTGCGGGCGGCCTGGGCTTCGAAGACCGCTTGGGGCCAGCGCTGCGGGCCCAGGTCGAGCGGGGTGGCCGGCGGGTTGAACTCCACCAGCAGTTGCTGGCGTTGCCCGCTGTCGAGCAAGGGCAGCGTGCTGACCGGTTGCTCGGCATCGACCAGCAGGGCGTCGAGCAGGCGCAGGAAGTGCCGGCCCCAGTGGGCGATGGTGCT
>JAZKHB010000042.1:0-1993 GCA_040385585.1 Pseudomonadota bacterium
CAGGGTGTCGTCGCCCAGGTTGGCGACCATCAGGTCGTCGAGGATGCCGCCATTGGCATCGGTGAACAGGGCGTAGCGCTGCATGCCCACCGGCAGGTCGAGGATGTCCACCGGCACCAGGCTTTCCAGCGCCTGGGCCGCTCCGGCGCCGCGCAGGACGATCTGGCCCATATGGGAGACATCGAACAGGCCGGCGGCCTCGCGGGTGTGCAGGTGTTCCTTCATCACCCCCAGCGGGTACTGCACCGGCATGTCGTAGCCGGCGAAGGGCACCATGCGCGCGCCCAGTTCCAGGTGCAGGCCGTGTAAGGCGGTTTTCGCCAGGGTCTCGGTGGTCATGCGTCTCTCTCCGGTAAGGTGCGCCGCGCGCACCGCTGAACGTGGGTCTGGGTGGAAGGCGCGCGGGGCGCACCCGGGCCATCAGCATTCGACGATATTGACCGCCAGGCCGCCGCGGGCGGTTTCCTTGTACTTGTTGTTCATGTCGGCGCCGGTCTGGCGCATGGTGCGGATCACCTTGTCCAGGGAGACGAAGTGCTGACCGTCGCCGCGCAGGGCCATGCGCGCGGCGTTCAGGGCCTTGACCGAGCCCATGGCGTTGCGCTCGATGCAGGGGACCTGGACCAGGCCGCCGATGGGGTCGCAGGTCAGGCCGAGGTTGTGTTCCATGCCGATCTCGGCGGCGTTCTCCACCTGCTGCACGCTGCCGCCAAGGACTTCGCACAGGGCGCCGGCGGCCATGGAACAAGCCACGCCGACTTCGCCCTGGCAGCCGACTTCGGCGCCGGAGATCGAGGCGTTCTCCTTGTAGAGGATGCCGATGGCGGCGGCGGTGAGCAGGAAGCGCACCACGGCGTCGTCGTTGGCCCCGGGGATAAAGCGCGTGTAGTAATGCAGCACCGCCGGCACGATGCCGGCCGCGCCGTTGGTGGGCGCGGTGACCACCCGGCCGCCGCTGGCGTTTTCCTCGTTGACCGCCAGGGCATAGAGGTTGACCCAGTCCAGCACGTTCAGGGGATCGCGCAGGGCGGCTTCCGGGTTCTTGCACAGCTGCCGGTGCAGGGCGGCGGCGCGGCGCTTGACCTTGAGCCCTCCGGGCATGATGCCCTCGTTGCGACAACCGGCCTGGACGCAGTCCTGCATGACCTGCCAGATCTTCATCAGCCCCGCGCGGGTCTCGGCTTCCGGGCGCCAGGCCGCTTCGTTGGCCAGCATCACCTGGCTGATGGATAGCTGCTGCTCGGCGCAGTGGGCCAGCAGCTGCTTGCCGGTGGTAAAGGGGTAGGGCAGCGACGTCTGGTCCTCGACCAGGCGATCGGCGCCGGCCACCTGTTCGTCCACCACGAAGCCGCCGCCCACGGAATAGTACTCACGCGAACGCAGCTGCAGGCCGGCGGCGTCGAAGGCGCGAAACAACATGCCGTTGGGGTGGAAGGGCAAGGGTTTGCGGATCATCGCCAGGTGCTGTTTTTCGACGAAGCGGATGGTCTTTTCGCCCAACAGCTTGAGTTCGCCGGCCGCGCGGATCTGCGCCAGGCGTGCCTCGATGCTGGTGGTGTCGACCGTGTCGGGTTGATCGCCCTCCAGGCCCAGCAGCACGGCCTTGTCGCTGCCGTGGCCCTTGCCGGTGGCGCCGAGGGAGCCGTACAGCTCGACCCGTACCGATTCGGTCGCGCCGAGCAGCCCGTCACGGCGCAGGCCTTCGACAAAGCGCACGGCGGCGCGCATGGGCCCCACGGTATGGGAGCTGGAAGGACCGATGCCTATCTTGAATAGATCGAAAACGCTGAGTGACATGTGGCTCTCCTGCTTCGGGCCCGTGCCGCCGCGGCCCTGCGGGTAGCAGGATCCACGGCGGCACCGCGCCCCGGAAGCGTCGTGATCAATCGGCGTAGACCGGGAATTCGGCGCACAGCGTGGCGGCCTGGCGGGCCACCCGGGCCTCGACATCGGCATCGCCGAGGTGGTCGAGGATGTCGCAGATCCAGCCGGC
>JAZKHB010000043.1:0-3796 GCA_040385585.1 Pseudomonadota bacterium
CTGTTCCTGCACCAGGGCCGCGTCGAGGAAAGCGGCTGCCCGCGCGAAGTGCTGGCCAATCCGCAGTCCGAGCGCCTGCAGCAGTTTCTGGCCGGCAGCCTGAAATAGCCTAGGCGGGCCGGCATGTGCCGCTTCGGATACACTGGGGGCCTAGCAGGCCAGTCCTGACTGCGCCATATCGCTCATCCCACAGCACCGAATAACCCATGCCCACAGCCAAGAATGCCACCGTCTACGCCGCCCCGGTGATGCGCAAGCTGGCGCAGATCGTGCCGACGCTGCAGCCTTCGCTGCGCAAGGTCGCCGACTTTATCCTGCGCCATCCGCTGAAGGCCGCGACCCTGACCATCGAGGAAATGGCCGTCGAGACCGCCACCTCGCCGGCCGCGGTCAACCGCCTGGCCAAGGCCATCGACCTGGGCGGCTACACGGGGCTGAAAGCCGAGCTGCTGACCACCCTGCAACAGATGGTCTCGCCGGTGGACAAGCTGCGCAACGAACTGGCGCACCGCCCCGACGGTGCGTTCGGCCTGCACGAGCAGATCCAGATCGCCAGCAGCAACCTGGCCACCGCTGGCGCCAACAACAGCGCGGACAGCTTCGAGGCCTTCGTCAGCTGCCTGATCCAGGCCCGCAAGATCTATATCCTGGGCTTTGGCAACAGCGCCTATATGGCCGGCCTGGCCGCCGCCAACCTGGTGCCGTTCTGCGCCGACGCCACGGCCATCAGCATGGAAGGCGGCAACGAAAACGCCGCCTACCGCCTGGCCGCCATTACCGAGCGGGACGTGTTGCTGTCGATTTCCCTGCCACGCTATTCCCTGGATACCCTGCAGCTCTCGCGCTTCGCCAGCGAGCGCGGCGCCACCGTACTGGCCATTACCGACTCGCCGGCCTCGCCGCTGACCACCATCGCCCGCCATGCCCTGTTCGCCCCCGCCGATCACCCGGTGCTGATCAGCTCCAACACTGCGGTGCTGGCCTTGATCGAGGGCCTGGTCGCCGGGGTTATGGCGCGCAACAAGGAAGCCGTGCAACTGGCGGCCGAACTGACCGAGAGCGTGATGTCCTACCTGCACGTCCCGACCGGCCCGAAAAGCGCGCGCACCCTCAAAAAACGCCGCACCGCGCTGCCGCCGCGCACGCCCTGAGCGGTGATTCGCCGGGCCATTGCTCAGAGGCGCAACCCGGGTCCCGCGCTTGTGGCTACCGATGCCGCGACAACTTTCCAGGGACATTCAGCTGTCCGATATGACCCGGACCGCGTGCCGCCAGCTCAGACCATAGGGCAAGGTCGGCGGGCCAAAGAGGATATGCAGGACCCGGCGACGGCCCCGACCGGTGGACTTCGACGAGGCATGCAGTATCAGAGGCTTTAGCAGTAGAGCAGTACCGCGCCTTGCGAGACACTCGATTGGAACCGCATGCATCCGCGCCATGGAGGCCGCATCGAGTCGCCCCAGCCGATGGGAGCCGGGCACTACCCGCAAGGGCCCGTCGGCCGGCCCGCAGTCATCCAGGTGAAGCCTGATCGCCAACAACTCGGCAAGTACCTGCTCGGGTGGCTGAACGTAGGTTACGCCCTCCTTCTGCGACCAACCTTTAAGGTGCGGATGGTCGACTCGGCTTGCAACCGGAATGCTCAGGTCCTGATGCAAGGGAACGAGCCAGTTGCAGTGGCTGGACTTCTCGAAATACGTGCATTGCACCGCCAGGAACCCTGTGGGAATCCTCTCGGCAAGGCCGGGATGCCTTAACAGCCGGCCTACCAATGCCTGGCACCAGGGTTCGGCGAGCAGATTTCGGGTGCCGGCAGCGGCCGAGCACGCCGCGCTAGCCTGCTCGGCAAGGGCCGCGCAGGTTTGCTGGTCGCATACCGCCTTAAGCGTCTCGTAACCCTGGCTGCTGAGCATGACTGGTCTCGCGACTATTGGCTTGAGCTGAGATAAGGGGCAAACAGTATCAGGCCCGATTGCCCTGTATCAGCGTCTCGATCAGTTGCTCCACCCGGCGGACCTCGTCGATGGCGAAGAACCCCTGGGATCGGGTCTGCCGGTCGCCATCGCTGTCCTGATAGCTCTCCTTGCGCAACATCAGATCGCCCGAGCCGTCCGGGTGCTCGGTGCGCTCGATATCGACAATGCTGCTGGCCTGATAAGACTTGACCTTGATCGCCTTGATGCCCTCGATCGCAATGGCGCGGCGCGTGGTGATGCCGTAGATCATCCAGCGCGCCTTACGCCGCAGCCAGAAAGGCGAACCCAGGCCAGCCAGGCCGATCAGCAGGAACGGCACGCCGAACAGCGGGAAAAAACTCCAGCCGTCGCTGAAGCGGGGCCACTCGAAGCCAGAGGCCGAGGCGATCCAGAACAGCGAGAAGGCCGTCCAGGGCACGAAGAACAGCCAGATGGCGAAAGCCGATTTCATATACCGCCCCGGATTCGGTTGCCCGACCCAGACCAGGGATTCGCCCGGCTTCAACTCGGCCAGAAGCCGTTGTTGCAGGGGGTGCGACAGCGTGGAAAGTGCGCTCACCAAAGCCTCCTGTTCAATGCTCGAAATTTACCTTGGGGTCGGCGTCCGGGTTCAGTCCAGCTCCTCGTCCTCGCGGATCAGCACACAGTGCCGGCCGTTCTCGTCTTCACTGCATTCGTGGACATAGAACATCACCACCTGCCCCTGCTCCGCCATGCTCGCCACATAGTCGCCCTCCTCCGGCACGAAGAAACCGGCGGTTGCCGGCTTGGCCTCGCATTCGATCAAGGCGCTGACAAATAGCGCGGGGTCGGCGTCGCCGAAGAACGCCTCGCGCTCGCGGGCGTCCCAGTCGGCGGGAGCCTCGAAGGGGCCGCTAAACAGAATACGGGCATCGCCCAGGTCCTGTTCCTCGCCGTCGGGGTCGCGCTCGTCCGCACGGTAGACCGTGCAGTCCTGGGCTTGGGGGCTTTGCAGCACGGCCTGGCGCGCGGCCAGGCGTTTTTGGGGGTCGATCTGGGGCACGTGGCACTCCGCGGTCATCAGGGCTAGGGCCGCATTGTCGCAGGCCGTAAGGGCAGCCGACCAGCGGCTACCGCCGCGCCTGGGTGGCGCCGCCCCGCCAGGCCCGTTCATCGGCAACACCGCCGCACAAAAACATCTAAATAATCGAAATATATAGGCAAGTTTATACGCTTATTTATCGACCAGATCCGGACGATCATGGCCCCATAGCCCGGGAACAGCCGCCGCTCGACCCAGGCACCCAATAGTCCCTATCCAGGAGCATCACCATGATCGACGTACGTCCCTTCCAGCAACTGGGTGGCGCCCACCACGGCTGGCTCAACGCCCGGCATCACTTTTCCTTCGCCGAGTACCATGATCCGGCCCGGATGAACTGGGGCATGTTGCGGGTCTGGAACGACGACGAAATCGCGCCGCGCACGGGTTTCCCCAAGCACCCGCACCGTGACATGGAGATCATCACCTATGTCCGCGAAGGGGCGATCACCCATGAGGACAGCCTGGGCAATCGCGGCCGCACCGAGGCGGGCGATGTGCAGGTCATGAGCGCCGGCACCGGTATCGCCCACAGCGAATACAACCTGGAAGACCAGACCACCAAGATCTTCCAGGTCTGGATCACCCCGAACGCGTTCGGCGCGCCGCCGTCCTGGGGCGCCAAGCCCTTTCCCAGGGGCGAACGCAGCGGGGCCTTCGTCACCCTGGCCAGCGGTACCAGCGGCGATCAGGATGCATTGCCCATTCGCGCCGATGCGCGGCTGGCGGCGGCCACGCTGCTGGCCGGGCAGCACAC
>JAZKHB010000044.1:0-46514 GCA_040385585.1 Pseudomonadota bacterium
CGCCTCGCCGGTCAACGGCAGCAAGGTCTTTATGGGGCCGGAAGAGTCCATGCAGGTGCAGCGCGACCTGGGCTCCGACATCGTGATGATCTTCGATGAGTGCACCCCATACCCGGCCGACGAGGACACGGCGCGCATCTCCATGGAGTTGTCGCTGCGCTGGGCCAAGCGCTCGAAGATCGCCCATGGCGAGAGCACGGCGGCGCTGTTCGGCATCGTCCAGGGCGGCATGCACCCGGACCTGCGCATGCGCTCGCTCGAGGGCCTGGAGCAGATCGGCTTCGACGGCCTGGCCATCGGCGGCCTGTCGGTCGGCGAGCCCAAGGAGGAGATGATCAAGGTGCTGGACTACCTGCCCGGGCAGCTGCCGGCGGACAAGCCGCGCTACCTGATGGGCGTGGGCAAGCCGGAGGACCTGGTGGAGGGCGTGCGCCGCGGCATCGATATGTTCGACTGCGTGATGCCGACCCGCAACGCGCGCAATGGTCACCTGTTCGTCGATACCGGGGTGCTGAAGATTCGCAACTCGGTGCACAAGCACGACGAGTCGAAGCTCGATCCGGTCTGCGATTGCTACACCTGCCAGCAGTTCTCCCGCGCCTACCTGCACCATCTGGATAAATGCGACGAAATGCTGGGCAGCATGTTGAATACAATCCACAACTTACGGCATTACCAGCGTCTGATGGCTGGTTTGCGCGAGGCTATTCAACAGGGTACATTGGCCGCCTTTGTCGATGCCTTCTACGCGCGGCGCGGCCTGCCGACGCCACCCGTGGCCTGACTATCACCTTTCCAAGACTTTCAACAGGAGTTTTCTATGAGCTTTTTTATCTCCGCCGCTTATGCGGATGCGGCTGCCCCGGCAGCGGCTGCCCCTGGCGGTGAGTATGTCCAGTTCCTTTTCCTTGGCGGCTTCCTGGTCATCTTCTACCTGATGATCTGGCGTCCCCAGGCCAAGCGCGCCAAAGAGCACAAAAACCTGATGGGTGGCCTGCAGAAGGGCGACGAAGTCGTCACCTCCGGCGGCATCGCCGGCAAAATCAACAAGGTGACCGATGATTTCGTGGTGATCGAAGTTTCCAATACCGTGGAATTGAAGATCCAGAAAGCCGCCATCGCGGCCACCTTGCCCAAGGGCACGCTGAAAGCCATCTAAGGTTTCCGACTATTTACCACTCGACGGGGCGCTTAAGGCGCCCCGCGTCATAACGGGCGGCGTCATGCTCAACAAATACCCTCTGTGGAAATACCTGCTGATTCTGGCTGTGCTGCTGCTCGGCTTCGTTTATTCCGCGCCGAATCTGTACCCCGACGATCCGGCCGTGCAGATCAGCGGCAACAGCACGACGCTGCGGATCGAGCAGGCCGATCTGGACCGGATCAGCAAGGCTCTCGCCGATGCGGGCATCGCGGTCAAGGGCGCCAGTCTGCAAGCGCAGGGCAAGAGCGGTCTGCTGCGCCTGACCCGTGAACAGGATCAGCTGCCCGCCAAGAAGGTATTGAGCGACACCCTGGGCGACCAGTACGTGGTGGCCCTGAACCTGGCGCAGAACACCCCGGACTGGCTGCGCAATATTGGCGCCGGGCCTATGAAGTTGGGCCTTGACCTGTCCGGGGGCGTGCATTTCCTGCTGGAAGTGGACATGGACAAGGCGCTGGAAACGCGCATGAAGGTCTACGAGGGCGAGATCAAGAGCCTGCTGCGCAAGGAGCGGCTGCGCTACCGCAGCCTGCCGGCGGTCGACGGCGCGCTGCAGCTGGGTTTCACCGACGTCGAATCCCTGGAGAAGGCCCAAAGCCTGATCCGCAAGGATTTCGTCGATTTCGATATGAGCGTTACTCAGCGCAACGAGCTGCAAGTGCTGCGCCTGGCCATGACGGCGGCCAAGCTGGCGGAAATCCGCGAGTATTCCATCAAGCAGAACCTGACCACGGTGCGTAACCGGGTCAACGAGCTGGGCGTATCCGAGCCGCTGGTGCAGCGCCAGGGCGCCAACCGCATCGTGGTCGAGCTGCCGGGCGTGCAGGATACGGCCGAGGCCAAGCGTATTCTGGGCAAGACGGCGAACCTGGAGTTCCGTCTGGAGGCCGAGGGCGACGCATCCCGGGCCGCCACCGAGTCCTTCGGCTTTCGCGAGCCGGGCCGTCCGCCCGTGGACCTGGAGCGCAGCCTGATCATCACCGGCGACCAGGTGACCGATGCCCAGGCCAGCTTCGACGAGAACGGCCGTCCGCAGGTGAATATCGGTCTGGACAACCACGGCGGCGAACTGATGAACCGCGCGACCCGCAACAATGTGGGCCGCAGCATGGCGGTGATCTTTATCGAGCAGCAACCGGTGACCACCAAGGCCCGCAAGGTGGTCGACGGTGTGGAGACCGAGGTCGAGGTGCAAAGCTTCAAGGAGCAGAAGCAGATCATCAGCCTGGCGACCATCCAGTCGCCTCTGGGCAGTCAGTTCCGCATCACCGGTCTGGACGGCCAGGGCGAATCTTCCGAGCTGGCCCTGCTGCTGCGCGCTGGCGGCCTGGCCGCACCCATGTACTTCGTCGAGGAGCGGACCATCGGCCCGAGCCTGGGCGCGGACAATATCGTCAAGGGTGTCGATGCGTCGCTCTGGGGCATGCTCTTCGTCTCGCTCTTCATCATGGCCATCTACCGCTTCTTCGGCCTGCTGGCCACCGTGGCGCTGGCCCTGAACATGGTCCTGCTGATGGCGTTGATGTCGCTGCTGGGGGCGACCCTGACCCTGCCGGGCATCGCGGGTATCGTGCTGACCATGGGCATGGCGGTCGACGCCAACGTGCTGATCTTTTCGCGGATACGCGAGGAGATCGCCAACGGCATGTCGGTGCAGCGCGCCATCCATGAAGGCTTCGATCGGGCCTTTACGGCGATCGTCGACTCCAACCTGACCACCCTGCTGGTGGGCGGCATCCTGTTCGCCATGGGCAGCGGCCCGGTCAAGGGCTTCGCCGTGACCCTGTCGCTGGGGATCCTGACCTCGATGTTCACCGCCATCATGGTGACCCGTGGCATGGTCAACCTGATCTTCGGCGGTCGTGACTACAAGAAATTGTGGATTTAAGGGGCAGACATGAAACGTGCGATCAACTTTATGGGCGTGCGCAATCTTGCGTTCGCCATGACCATGGTACTGACCGTGCTGGCCCTGGGCAGCCTGTTCTACAAGGGGCTGAACTTCGGTCTGGACTTCACCGGCGGTACGCTGATCGAGCTGGCCTACGAGCAGCCGGCCGATCTGGCCAAGGTCCGTCAGCAACTGGCCGACAGCGGCTTCGAGAACGCCACCGTGCAGACCTTCGGGGCCGCCACCGATGTGGTGGTGCGCATGCAAGGTGACGATCCGGATCTGAGCATCCGGGTCGCCGCGGCACTGAAGCAATCGGGCGACGCGCTGGAGGTCAAGAAAGTCGAGTTCGTCGGCCCCCAGGTGGGCGAAGAGTTGCGCGACCAGGGCGGTCTGGGGATGTTGCTGGCCCTGGGCGGCGTGATGCTGTACCTGGCCTTTCGCTTTCAGTGGAAGTTCGCAGTCGGCGCCATCGCCTCCCTGATCCATGACGTGATCATCATGCTGGGCGTGCTGTCACTGTTCCAGATCACCTTCGACCTGACGGTGCTGGCGGCGGTACTGGCCACCATCGGTTACTCGCTGAACGACACCATCGTGGTCTTCGACCGGGTGCGCGAGAACTTTCGGGTGCTGCGCAAGACCAGCCTGGTCGACAACATCAACATCTCCACCACCCAGACGCTGTTGCGGACCATGGCGACTTCGTTTTCCACCCTGCTTTCGATCATCGCGTTGCTCTGGTTCGGTGGCGATAACCTGTTCGGTTTCTCCATCGCCCTGTTCGTCGGCGTGCTGGCGGGTACCTATTCGTCCATCTATATCGCTAACGTGGTGTTGATCTGGCTGAACCTGAACGTGGACGACCTGATTCCGCCGGTGGTGGTTGAAGAGGTCGACGAGCGCCCTTGAGCCGAGCCTTTCTCCTCGCCTTGGTATGCCGGGAACTTGCGCTAAGTCATTGATGTCCAAGGCTAGGCTTGAGGCAGATTACTTGCCCAGCCGCGTTCAGCCTTGGAGATGACTATGAATAAATCGATGATCGTTGGCGCAGTGTTGGGTGCGGTGGGTGTGACCGCCGGCGGTGCCGTGGCGACTTACAGCGTGATGAAGGGGCCGGGTTATGCCGAGGTGATTGCGGTGCAGCCGCTCAATGAAACCATCAAGACGCCCCGCCAGGTCTGCAAGGATGTGGTCGTGACGCGGCAGAAGCCGGTCAAGGATCAGCACCAGATCGTCGGCAGCGTGTTGGGTGCGGTAGCGGGTGGCTTGCTGGGCAATCAGGTCGGCGGCGGCAACGGCAAGAAGATCGCCACCGTGGCGGGTGCGGCGGCCGGTGGTTATGCCGGCAACAAGGTGCAGGAAAACATGCAGGCCGGCAGCACCTACACCACCACTGAAAACCGCTGCAGCACCGAGTACGATACCAGCGAGAAGGTGGTGGGCTACGACGTGAAATACCGGCTGGACGGCAAGGATGGCCAGGTGCGCATGGACCGTGATCCGGGCAACCGTATTCCGCTGGACGAGTCGGGTCGGCTGGTACTGGCTCAACAGTGAAACCGCTGTCTCCTTTTGAAGAAAAACGCCCTGCGGGGCGTTTTTTTATGGGCGCGTGGCGGCACTGATAACCGTCGTTCTCGCGAAGGCGAGAACCCAGGGGTGCCCGAGCCTCTGGATACCCGCTGCTTAGCGCCTTCTTCCCGCCTTCGCAGGAATGACGGGGCATGACAACCTGTGGCGATGGCAGCGTGCACCGGTATCACCGCCGCGTAATCCGAGAGATGCCATCATCGCTCCATAAAAAAACCCGGCACCTGGCCGGGTTTTTCGTGCGGCTCCGAATCAGCGCTTCATCGAAGGCGACAGGTGCGGCTGGATGGCGGTCAGCACGGCTTTGAAGCACTTGGTGTTGCCGGCCACGATATGACCTTTCTCCAGGAAGTCGTGGCTGCCGGTAAAGTCACTGACCAGGCCGCCCGCTTCCTGGATCAACAGCGCGCCGGCCGCCATGTCCCATTCCGACAGGCCGAACTCCCAGAAGGCGTCGTAACGGCCGGCGGCCACGTAGGCCAGGTCCAGGCTGGCGGCGCCAGCGCGGCGGATGCCGGCGGTCTGGCCGACCAGGCTGCGGAACATGTTCAGGTAGTTGTCCAGGTTATCCAGCTGGCTATCGCGGAAGGGGAAACCGGTACCGAGCAGGGCGCCCTCCAGGCTCTTGCGCGGGCTGACGCGCAGGCGGCGGCCATTGAGGGCGGCGCCGCGACCGCGGCTGGCGGTGAATTCTTCCTGGCGGATCGGGTCCAGGACCACGGCGTGTTCCAGGCGGCCGCGGTATTTGCAGGCGATGCTGACCGCGAAATGCGGTACGCCACGGACGAAGTTGGTGGTGCCGTCCAGCGGGTCGATGATCCAGAGGTAATCGGCGCCTTCGCCGCTGCCCGGGATCAGCCCGCCTTCTTCGCCGAGAAAGCCGTGAGTCGGGTAGGCTTTGCGCAGCGCGGTAATGATGCTCTGCTCGGCGGCACGGTCGACTTCGGTGACATAGTCTTTGGCATCTTTCTCGCTAACCGAGATGACGTCCAGGCGCTCGATGGAGCGGAAGATCAGTTCTGCGGCGCTGCGGGCTGCGCGCAGCGCGATATTCAGCATGGGCTGCATGGAGGTTTCACCTGGGTCGTTAAAGAAAGCCGCGCATAGTACCAGAAAGCGTAGGCGCTGTTGACTAAAGGATAGTGAGCTGCGCTGAACGAAAGCGCGGCGCTCTGCGTCGTGCGTGGCGTTTGCCGGGGGGGTTCTGTAAGCTTTGCTCCCCTTGCATTTTCTCGTGAGCGCTAGCGTTGCTGCAGAACATCCGCGTGGTCCTCGTCAATACCAGTCATCCCGGCAATATCGGCGGGGCCGCCCGTGCCATGAAAAACATGGGCCTGACGCGGTTGGTGCTGGTCGATCCGTTGGACTTCCCCAGCCCCGAGGCCGTGTCGCGCGCCGCCGGAGCGGGGGATGTGCTGGATAATGCCCAGGTGGTGGCCACCCTGGAAGAGGCCCTGGTCGGCTGCAAGCTGGTGCTGGGCACCAGTGCGCGGGACCGGCGTATTCCCTGGCCGCTGCTGGATCCGCGCGAGTGCGGCGTGGCGGTGTGCGAGGAGGCCGCCCTGGGCGGCGAGGTGGCGCTGGTGTTCGGCCGCGAATACGCGGGCCTGACCAACGACGAGCTGCAGCGCTGCCAGTTTCACGTGCATATTCCCAGCGACCCCGAGTTCAGTTCCCTGAACCTGGCGGCCGCCGTTCAGGTGTTGGCCTATGAGGTGCGCATGGCCTGGCTGGCCGCGATGGGCCAGCCGAGCAAGGTGATCAAGTACGAAGTGACCTCGTCGCGCAGCGGGCAACTGGCGACCATGGACGAGCTGGAGCTGTTCTACGGGCACCTGGAGGAGACGCTGGTGGAGATCGGTTTTCTCGATCCGGCCAAGCCCCGGCACTTGATGGCGCGTTTGCGCCGCCTGTTCAGCCGCAGTGCGGTCAACCAGTCGGAAATGAATATTCTGCGCGGCATTCTCACCGAGACCCAGAAGACGGCCCGCGGACTGCCCCACAAGCAGCGGAGCAATGACGATGTTTGAGCGTATGCAAGAGGATATCCGCAGCGTATTTCACCGCGACCCGGCGGCGCGCAACGCCTTCGAGGTACTGACCTGCTACCCGGGTCTGCACGCCATCTGGTTCCACCGGCTGTCCCATGGGCTCTGGGTGCGCGGCCTGAAGTGGCTGGCACGGGTGGTCTCGAACCTCGGCCGCTGGCTGACCGGCATCGAGATTCACCCCGGCGCGCAAATCGGCCGGCGGTTTTTTATCGACCATGGCATGGGCATCGTGATCGGCGAGACCGCCGAAATCGGCGATGACGTCACCCTGTATCAGGGCGTGACCCTGGGCGGCACCAGCTGGAACAAGGGTAAGCGGCATCCGACCCTGGAAGACGGCGTGGTGGTGGGGGCTGGCGCCAAGGTGCTGGGCCCCTTCACGGTCGGTGCCGGCGCCAAGGTGGGCTCCAATGCCGTGGTGACCAAGGCGGTGCCGGCGGGTGCGACCGTGGTCGGCATTCCCGGGCGGATCATCGTCAAGGCCGACGACGAGGTGGAGGCCAAGCGCCAGGCCATTGCCGAAAAGCTGGGGTTCGATGCCTATGGCATGAGCCCGGACATGCCCGACCCCATCGCCCGCGCCATCGGTCAGTTGCTCGATCATATACAGGCGGTCGATGGGCGCCTGGAGGGCATGTGCGCCGCCCTCAAGGCCTTGGGTAGCGATTACTGCGCCAAGGATCTGCCGGTGCTGCGCGACGAAGATTTCGCCGGCGTCAAAGAGGTCGATGACAAAGCCGTGTAAGGGGGGCGATAGGATTGATTGCTATCGTTCTTCGCCTCGCAACCGGGCCTGACTGCGGGTGCGCCGACCGGGCTTATACTTGACTCAATTACTCGGGAATAGGATACTCGCCGCACTTCAGCGAACCCGTGATAAGCCTCAATGCGCCTGACCACCAAAGGCCGCTACGCGGTCACCGCCATGCTCGATCTGGCGCTGCATGCCCAGCAAGGGCCTGTTTCCCTGGCCGATATTTCCGAGCGTC
This sequence comes from Pseudomonadota bacterium, assembly GCA_040385585.1. Lineage (GTDB taxonomy): Bacteria > Pseudomonadota > Gammaproteobacteria > Pseudomonadales > Pseudomonadaceae > Aquipseudomonas. The sequence continues at coordinate 7,729 of JAZKHB010000044.1, forward strand.
AGGGCATTTCCCTCTCCTACCTCGAGCAGCTGTTTGCCAAGCTGCGTCGCGGCGACCTGGTTTCCAGCGTGCGGGGTCCCGGCGGTGGTTATCAACTCTCGCGTCCCATGCAGGGCATCCAGGTGGCGCAGGTGATCGATGCGGTGAACGAGTCCGTGGATGCCACGCGCTGTCAGGGGCAGGGCGATTGCCAGGCCGGTGATACCTGCCTGACACATCACCTGTGGTGCGACCTCAGTCAGCAGATTCACAGCTTTCTCAGCGGCATCAGCCTGGCGGATCTGGTCAGTCGGCGCGAAGTCCAGGCCATCGCCTGGCGCCAGGATCGGCGCCACGGCCCCGGTAAGGCAGCGCTTTTGGAAAAGATCGAAGCGTCTGCCGTCGAATAGTGGGGCGTCTGCCTGAACGGGCCGCCAGCCCAGAGGAGAGAAACAATGAAAGTGCCGATTTACCTGGATTATTCCGCGACCACGCCGGTCGATCCGCGCGTGGCGCAAAAGATGAGCGAGTGCCTGCTGGTCGATGGCAACTTCGGCAACCCCGCGTCGCGCTCCCATCTGTTCGGCTGGAAGGCCGAAGAGGCCGTGGAAACGGCGCGTCGTCAGGTCGCCGACCTGGTCAATGCCGATCCGCGCGAAATCGTCTGGACCTCCGGTGCCACCGAGTCGGACAACCTGGCGATCAAGGGTGTGGCGCACTTCCATGCCGACAAGGGCAGGCACATCGTGACCTCGAAGATCGAGCACAAGGCCGTGCTCGACAGCGCGCGCCAGCTGGAGCGCGAAGGCTTCGAAGTGACCTATCTGCAACCCGGCGAAGACGGCTTGATCACCCCGGCCTTGGTCGAGGCGGCGCTGCGCGAGGACACCATTCTGGTGTCGCTGATGCACGTCAATAACGAGATCGGCACCATCAACGACATCGCCGCCATTGGCGAGCTGACCCGCTCGCGCGGCGTGCTGCTGCACGTGGATGCGGCGCAGTCCACCGGCAAAGTGGAGATCGACCTGCAGCGGCTGAAGGTCGACCTGATGTCCTTTTGCGCGCATAAGACCTACGGCCCCAAGGGGGTCGGCGCGCTTTATGTGAGTCGCAAGCCGAGGGTGCGCCTTGAGGCCCAGACCCATGGTGGCGGGCACGAGCGCGGCATGCGCTCCGGCACCCTGGCGACACACCAACTGGTCGGCATGGGCGAAGCCTTTCGCGTGGCCAAGGAGGAAATGGCTCAGGAAAACCAGCGGATTCGTGCCCTGAGCGAGCGTTTCTTCCAGCAAGTCAACCGTCTCGAAGAGCTGTACGTGAACGGCAGCCTCGACGCCCGCGTGCCGCACAACCTGAACCTGAGTTTCAACTACGTGGAAGGCGAAGCGCTGATGATGGCGCTCAAGGATCTGGCGGTATCGTCCGGCTCGGCCTGCACCTCCGCGTCCCTCGAGCCCTCCTATGTGTTGAGCGCCCTGGGCCGCAGCGACGAGCTGGCCCACAGCGCGATCCGTTTCAGCTTCGGTCGTTACACCACGGAGAAGGAGGTCGATTTCGCCGCGCAGCAGGTGTGCGTGGCGGTAACCAAATTGCGTGAACTCTCGCCGCTGTGGGAGATGTTCAAGGACGGGGTCGAGCTGGCCAAGGTCGAGTGGACCGCTCGCTGAACAGTGACCACTTCAATGAGAGAGGACTACCCCATGGCCTACAGTGAGCAGGTCCTCGACCATTGCCGGAACCCCCGCAACGCGGGCAGGCTGGACGCCGAAGACGCCTGCGTCGGTACCGGCCTGGTCGGTACCCCGGCGTGCGGCGATGTGATGCGCCTGCAGATCCGGGTCAATGCCCGGGGAGTGATCGAGGATGCCCGTTTCAAGACCTATGGTTGTGGTTCGGCCATCGCCTCCAGCTCACTGGCCACCGAGTGGATGCTGGGCAAGACCCTGGTCGAGGCCGAAGCCATCAAAAATACCCAGCTGGCCGAGACGCTGAAGCTGCCGCCGGTGAAAATTCATTGCGCGATGCTGGCCGAAGAGGCCATCAAGGCGGCCGTTCGCGACTACCGGCAGAAAAAAGGCCTGTGCTGAGTGCCGCCTCGCGCGCCGTCGAGGCGCGTATGACGACAGCCAGAAGCGGCGCGGGGCGGTTCCGACGGCCTGAATCCGGGGTGGTGAGCGAGTTACGCCATCCCTGCGCTACGCATTCAACCCGAACCCGCGTATAATTCGCGGGTTTAATTTTGCGCTTTACTCATTGATTTCACTGTTTCTGGAGCTACACATGGCTGTTCAACGCACTTTCTCCATCATCAAGCCCGACGCCGTTGCCAAAAATGTCGTGGGCGAGATCGTTTCCCGCTTCGAAAAAGCCGGCCTGCGTGTCGTGGCCTCGAAAATGAAGCAGCTGTCCAAGGCCGAGGCCGAAGGCTTCTACGCCGAGCACAGCGCCCGTGGCTTTTTCGGTGAGCTGGTTGCCTTCATGATTTCCGGTCCGGTTGTCGTTCAGGTCCTGGAAGGCGAAGACGCCATCGCCAAAAATCGCGAACTGATGGGCGCGACCAACCCCAAGGAAGCCGCTGCCGGTACCATCCGCGCCGATTTCGCCGAATCCATCGATGCCAACGCGGTGCACGGTTCCGATTCCGAGGCTGCTGCTGCCCGCGAAATCGCTTACTTCTTCGCTGCTACCGAGGTATGCGCTCGCATTCGCTAAAGCGAACGAGCGAGGGTGAAGCCATGACTGAAGCTACTGGCAAGATAAACCTGCTGGGTCTGACCCAGCCTGAAATGGAACAGTTCTTCGACTCCATCGGGGAGAAGCGCTTCCGTGCCGGTCAGGTGATGAAATGGATTCACCACTTTGGCATCGATGATTTCGACGCCATGAGCAATGTCAGCAAGGTCTTGCGCGAAAAGCTCAAGACCTGCGCCGAAATTCGCGGCCCCGAGGTCGTCAGCGAGGACATTTCCACCGACGGCACCCGTAAATGGGTGGTGCGCGTGGCGTCCGGCAGCTGTGTCGAGACCGTCTATATCCCCCAAGGCAAGCGTGGCACCCTTTGTGTGTCCTCGCAGGCCGGCTGTGCCCTGGATTGCAGCTTCTGCTCCACCGGCAAGCAAGGCTTCAACAGTAATCTGACCGCGGCCGAAGTCATCGGCCAGGTGTGGATCGCCAACAAATCCTTCGGCAGCGTGCCGGCCACCGTCGATCGCGCCATCACCAACGTGGTGATGATGGGCATGGGCGAGCCCCTGCTGAATTTCGACAATGTGGTCGCCGCCATGCACCTGATGATGGACGACCTGGGCTACGGCATTTCCAAGCGGCGGGTGACCCTGTCCACCTCCGGTGTGGTGCCGATGATCGACGAGCTGGCCAAGCACATCGATGTGTCCCTGGCCCTGTCGCTGCACGCGCCCAACGATGCATTGCGTAACCAGCTGGTTCCGATCAACAAAAAGTACCCCTTGAAGATGCTGCTCGAGTCCTGCCAGCGCTATATCTCCACCCTGGGCGAGAAGCGCGTGCTGACGGTGGAGTACACCCTGCTCAAGGACATCAACGACCAGGTCGAGCATGCCGTGGAGATGGCCAGCCTGCTCAAGGATATTCCTTGCAAGATCAACCTGATCCCATTCAACCCCTTCCCTCACTCGGGTTACGAGCGGCCGAGCAACAATGCCATCCGGCGTTTTCAGGATCAGTTGCACCAGGCCGGTTTCAACGTCACTGTGCGTACCACCCGTGGCGAAGACATCGACGCGGCCTGTGGCCAGTTGGTGGGCCAGGTGCTGGACCGTACTCGCCGCAGCGAGCGCTATATCGCCGTGCGCGACCTGGGTGCCGAGCCTGATGCACCGAACACCGCTGCAAATCGAACTTAAAGGAAGGTAGTCATGATTCTGCGCGCCGCGCTGCTTTTGTCCCTGTTCAGCTTGCTGGCAGGGTGCGTGTCATCCGGCAACGTCGATCCGATGAAAACCGATAAAGGGCGTACCGAAGCCCATGATGCCTATGTGCAGTTGGGTATCGGCTACCTGCAGCAAGGGGCTACCGAGCGGGCCAAGACGCCGCTGCGCAAGGCGCTGGAGCTCGACCCGTCGAGCGCCGATGCCCATGCCGCCCTGGGCTTGGTCTTCCAGACCGAGATGGAGCCGGAGCTGGCCGACAAGCATTTTCGCGCGGCGTTGTCCCAGCGAGGTAACGATCCGCGCTTTCTGAACAATTACGGCGGTTTTCTTTACGAGCAAAAGCGCTACAAGGAAGCTTACGAACGCTATGAACAGGCGTCGGCCGATACCCTCTACCCCGATCGTTCACGGATATTCGAGAACATGGGCATGACGGCCGTGCAGTTGAAGCAGCCTGAGCTGGCCAAAAAGCATTTCACCCGCTCCCTGCGCCTGAACAGCCAGCAACCCCGTGCCCTGTTGGAAATGGCCTTTCTTTCTTATGAAGACAAGGAATACGTGCCCGCCCGGGGTTACTACGAAGCCTATAGCCAGCTGGCCGGGCAGACCGCTCGCAGCCTCTTGCTCGGCTCGCGCTTGGCCAGGGTCTATGAGGACCGTGACAGGGCGGCCAGCCTTGGCTTGCAATTGAAGCGCCTGTATCCCGGCACGCCCGAGTACAAGCAATACCTGTCGGAGCAACAATGAAAGCGGCGCATCCGGAAGCTCCGGTAAAACGCATCAATCCCGGCGAAACGCTGCGGGCGGGGCGAGAGGCCAAGGCCTGGTCGCAGGCCGAGGTGGCCACCCAGCTGAACCTCACCGGTCAGCGCCTGCAGCAGCTCGAGTCGGGCGATTTCGACAAGTTGCCAGGACATACCTTTGCCCGCGGCTATATCCGTGCCTACGCCAAGCTGCTGGGCATGGACCAGAACCGCCTGGTGCTGGAGTTCGACCAGTACACCGGCACCGACGCGGTCGGTAGCAGCGTGCACAGCCTGGGGCGGATCGAGGAGCCGGTGCGCCTGTCCCAAGGCATTCTGGGCATCATCAGTCTGGTGCTGTTGCTGACCCTGGGCGGGCTGGGTTTCTATTGGTGGCAGGAACAGTCGGGCCGCTATGGTGCCGAGCGCAGCGGTATCAGCCTCGATGAGGTCGAAGTGGAGGGCGCCGACGGCACCAGCCAGATCCATCCCCTGGACGAATTGGAAGATCAGGCCGTCGCTGCCGCGCAAAATACCGATGAGCGCGGCGTAGCCGAGCGGTCGCTGGAGCTGGCCCCGGCCACCCCTGATCCGGTCGAAGAACTGCCGCTCGTCGATGCACTCGAGGTTCCCGAGACGCCGCAGATTCCCGAGGCTCCCGAGCAGCCACTTGCCAGCGTTGTGCCGACTCCAGAGGCGATACCGCCCGGGAGCAGCCCGGTGGCACCGCCTGCCGAGGTCCCCGCACCCGTGCTTGCCGTGCCGGGCGAGGGCGTCGTGGTGCTGCGGTTCAGCGCCGATTGCTGGACCCAGCTGACGGACGCCAGCGGTAAGGTATTGCTCAGCGCGCTCAAGCGCGCGGGCGAGAACCTGGAACTCAAGGGCAAGGCGCCCCTGGAGCTGCGCCTGGGTTTTGCCCGCGGCGCCCAGGTCAGCTACAACGGTCAACCGGTGGATGTAGCACCTTTCACTACGGGCGAAACCGCCCGCCTGAAACTGGGGCAATAAAGCATGCACGCTGAATCGCCAATCAAACGCCGTGTTTCACGCAAGATCTGGGTGGGCTCCGTGCCGGTGGGCGGCGATGCGCCGATCGCCGTGCAGAGCATGACCAACACCGACACCAACGACGTGGCCGCCACCGTGGCGCAGATCCAGCGCCTGGTGGATGCCGGGGCCGATATCGTGCGGGTGTCCGTGCCGGACATGGGCGCCGCCGAGGCCTTCGGCAAGATCAAGCAGTTGGTTCAAGTGCCGCTGGTGGCCGATATCCACTTCGACCACCGCATCGCCCTGCGCGTGGCCGAACTGGGTGTCGACTGCCTGCGCATCAACCCGGGTAACATCGGCCGCGAGGACCGGGTGCGCGCCGTGGTCGACGCCGCCCGTGACCGTGGCATCCCGATCCGCATCGGCGTCAATGCCGGGTCCCTGGAAAAGGATTTGCAGAAGAAATACGGCGAGCCCACCCCCGAGGCGCTGGTCGAATCGGCCCTGCGCCATGTCGAGCACCTCGACCGGCTGGATTTCCAGGACTTCAAGGTCAGCGTCAAAGCCTCGGACGTGTTTATGGCCGTGGCGGCTTACCGCCTGCTGGCCACCCAGATCGTCCAGCCCCTGCACCTGGGCATCACCGAGGCCGGCGGCCTGCGTTCGGGTACCGTCAAGTCGTCGGTGGGCCTGGGCATGCTGCTGGCCGATGGCATCGGCGACACCATCCGCATCTCCCTGGCGGCCGATCCGGTGGAGGAGGTCAAGGTCGGCTACGACATCCTCAAGTCCCTGCGCCTGCGCTCGCGCGGCATCAATTTTATCGCCTGCCCCAGCTGCTCGCGGCAGAACTTCGACGTGGTCAAGACCATGAACGAGCTGGAAGGGCGCCTGGAAGACCTGCTGGTGCCGCTGGACGTGGCCGTGATCGGCTGCATCGTCAACGGCCCGGGGGAAGCCAAGGAGGCGCATATCGGCTTGACCGGCGCCTCGCCCAACAACCTGGTCTATATCGACGGCAAGCCGGCGCTGAAGCTGGGCAACGACCATCTGGTGGACGAGCTGGAAAAGCTGATCCGCCGCAAGGCAGCCGAAAAAGTCGAGGCCGACGCGGCGCTGATCGTCCGCGGCTAACCGCCCTTGGCTGACAGGGCCTGTGGCCCCTGAAGAACATTTAAGGATTTTCGTGTGAGCAAGACCCTGCAAGCCATTCGTGGCATGAATGACATCCTGCCGGAGCAGACGCCCCTGTGGCGCTACTTCGAGGCGACGGTGGCCACGTTGCTGGACGGCTACGGCTACCGGCAGATCCGCATGCCCATCGTCGAGGCCACCGAGCTGTTCAAGCGCTCCATCGGCGAAGTCACCGACATCGTCGAAAAGGAGATGTACAGCTTCGACGACCGCAACGGCGACTCCCTGACCCTGCGTCCGGAAGGCACCGCCAGCTGCGTGCGCGCGGTGCTGGAGCACGGCATCAGCGGCGGCGGCCAGGTGCAGAAGCTCTGGTACCACGGCCCGATGTTTCGCCACGAGCGCCCGCAAAAGGGCCGCTACCGGCAGTTTCACCAGATCGGCGTGGAGGTGTTCAACCTCGACGGTCCGGATATCGATGCCGAGTTGATCCTGCTGACCTGGCGCCTCTGGGGCCAGTTGGGCCTGCGCGATTGCGTCAAGCTGGAACTCAACAGCCTGGGCTCGAGCGAAGCGCGTGTGCGTTACCGCGCAGCCCTGGTCGATTACCTGTCGGCGCGACTGGAGTTGCTGGACGAAGACAGCAAGCGCCGCCTGACCAGCAATCCTCTGCGCATCCTCGACAGCAAGGTGCCGGAAACCCAGGCCCTGCTCGGCGACGCGCCCAAGCTGGTGGATTACCTGGATCCGGAATCGGTCGTGCACTTCGATGGCCTCAAGGCCCGTCTGGACGCCGCCGGGATTCCCTATGTGATCAACCCCAAGCTGGTGCGCGGGCTGGATTACTACAGCAAGACGGTGTTCGAATGGGTCACCGACCAGCTCGGCGCCCAGGGCACCGTCTGTGCCGGCGGCCGCTACGACGGCCTGGTCGAGCAGATGGGTGGCAAGCCCACCGCCGGTGTCGGTTTTGCCATGGGCATCGAACGCCTGGTGCTGTTGCTCGAAAGCCTGGAACTGGTACCGGCCGCGCTGGCGCGCCAGGTCGATGTGTTTTTCTGTGCCTTCGGCGAGCCGGCCGAACTGGCCGCGCTGACCTTGGCCGAAGCCCTGCGCGATCGTTTGCCGGGGCTGCGCTTGCAGGTCAATGCCGGTGCCGGCAGTTTCAAGAGCCAGCTGAAGAAAGCCGACAAGAGCGGGGCACTGTTCGCCCTGGTGCTGGGCGAAGACGAGCTGGCGCAACGCGTGATAGGTTTCAAACCCCTGCGTGGTCAGGGTGAACAACAAAGCATTGCCTGGGATGCGCTGTCCGCGCATCTGGCAGCCAACCTGAACCAGGCCTGAGTCGCTAAAAAATAGGAGTATTGGGGTGTCGCGTACCGAAGAAGAAGAACTGGTGGTCATCAAGGATTGGTGGCGGCGCAATGGCATGCCCCTGCTGACCGGCGGAGCACTGGCGCTGGCGCTGGTGTTCGGCTGGCAAGCCTGGCAGAACTACCAGATCAGGCAGGCCCAGACGGCCTCGATGCTCTATCAACAGCTGCTGGAAACCGCTCTGGTCGCCGAAGGCCAGCCCGACGCCGGCAAGGTGGCGGAACTGGCCAAGCAGCTCAAGAGCGAATACGCCGGCACGCACTACGCCCAGTACGGCAGCCTGTTCGTGGCCAAGGTGGCCGTGGAGGCGGGCAAGCTGGACGATGCGGCCAGCGAGCTCAAGTCCGTGCTGGACAAACCTGCCGATGCCGCCCTGGGCGAGCTGGCGCGTCAGCGCCTGGCACGGGTCCTGGCCGCGCAGGACAAGGCCGACGAGGCGCTCAAACTGCTCGAAGGCGACGCCGATCAGGCTTACCTGGCCAGCCGCGAAGAGCTCAAGGGCGATTTGTTGGTGAAGCTGGGACGGACCGATGACGCCCATGCCGCGTACCAGAAAGCCAAGGCCGCGCTGTCGGACGAAGCCGCCGTGGGCGGCCTGCAACTCAAGCTGGACGATCTGGCCAAAGGGGATGCATGACGTGAAGCGCTGGAACTATGCCGCACTGCTGGCCCTGACCGTACTGGTCGCGGGTTGCAGCAGCACTAGCAAGAAAGAGCAGCCACCCGCCGAGCTGCCCGACTTCACTGCCGAAGTGCAGCTGAAGAAGGAGTGGAGCCGTTCGATCGGTAACGGTCAGGGCGAGTCCTTCAATCGTCTGGTGCCGGCCGTGGAAGGCGACACCCTGTTCGCCGCCGACGTCGAAGGCCGGGTCATGGCCCTCAACCGCTTCAGCGGCGATGTGCTGTGGAAGCAGGACCTGGAGCTGCCGGTCTCGGGTGCGGTGGGTGTCGGCTACGGCCTGGTGCTGCTGGGCACCCTCAAGGGCGAAGTGATCGCCCTGGATGCCGGTAGCGGCGAAGAAAAATGGCGCGCCCGGGTGACCAGCGAAGTGCTGGCCGCCCCCGCGACCAATGGCGACGTGGTGGTGGTGCAGACCCAGGACGATCGCCTGATCGCCTTCGACGCCAGCACCGGCAGCCAGCGCTGGATTCTGGAAAACACCCCGGCGGTCCTAACCCTGCGCGGCACGGGCGCGCCCTTGGTCACCAGCAACCTGGTGATCGCGGGCCTGTCCAGCGGCAAGGTCATCGCCGTGGATTCCCAGCGCGGCGTGCCGGTCTGGGAGCAGCGCGTAGCGATTCCTTCCGGGCGTTCGGAGCTGGACCGGGTGGTGGACATCGACGGCGGCCTGTTGCTGTCGGGCAATACCCTCTATGTGGTCAGCTACCAGGGCCGCATGGCCGGTCTGGACCTGGAAAGCGGTCGCATCCTCTGGCAGCGCGAGGCCTCCAGTTCGGTGGCGCTGGCCCAGGGCTTCGGCAGCGTCTATGTCAGCCTGGCCAGCGGTACTCTGGAGGGCGTGGACGAGCGTTCGGCCTCGGCGCTGTGGAGCAACGATCAATTGGCGCGCCGCGAATTGTCGGCGCCGGAAGTGTTTTCCAGCTACGTGGCGGTGGGCGACCTGGAAGGTTACCTGCACCTGGTCAGCCAGGTGGACGGCCGTTTCGTCGGCCGCGAGCGCATCGACAGCGACGGCCTGCGGGCCCGTCCGCTGGTGGTGGGCGACTGGCTCTATGCCTATGGCAATGGCGGCAAGCTGGTCGCGCTGACCATTCGCTGAGTCGAGGGTCGGTGTGGGGCCGCTGCCATTTACGGGCAGCGGCCTTTGTGTTTTCTGAGGTTTTTTGTTTTTCTCATCCCGTTGTCTTTCTGTTTTCGATATTGAGTGTGCAGCCTTATGGTTCCCGTAATCGCCCTGGTGGGTCGTCCTAACGTCGGCAAGTCCACCCTGTTCAACCGCCTGACCAGAAGTCGCGACGCCATCGTCGGCGATCTGTCCGGTCTGACCCGTGACCGCCAGTACGGCGAGGCCAAGTGGCAGGGACGCACCTATATCCTGATCGACACCGGCGGCATTTCCGGCGACGAAGACGGCATGGACACCAAGATGGCCGAGCAATCCCTGCTGGCCATCGAGGAAGCCGATGCCGTGCTGTTTATGGTGGACGCCAAGGCCGGGCTGTGCGCGGCCGACCAGATGATTGGCGAGCACCTGCGCAAGCGCAACAAGCGCTGCTTCCTGGTGGCCAACAAGACCGACAACATGGACCCGGACCTGGCGCGCGCCGAGTTCAGCCCCCTGGGCCTGGGCGATGCCCTGGCGATCGCCGGCGCCCATGGCCGCGGCATCACCCAGATGCTGGAAGCGGCCCTGAGCACCTTCCCCAAGGACGACGAAGAAGAGCCGCTGGAAGACGAAGTGGTCGCCGAGGGCGAGGAAGCCAAGCGCATTCCCGGCCCGAGCGAGAAGGACGGCATCAAGATCGCGATCATCGGTCGGCCCAACGTCGGCAAGTCGACCCTGGTCAACCGCATGCTCGGCGAGGACCGGGTGATCGTCTACGATCAGCCCGGCACCACCCGCGACAGCATCTATATCCCGTTCGAGCGCAACGACGAGAAATACACCCTGATCGACACCGCCGGGGTGCGCAAGCGCGGCAAGATCTCCGAGGAAGTGGAAAAATTCTCGGTGGTCAAGACCCTGCAGGCGATCAAGGACGCCAACGTGGTGATCTTCGTCATGGATGCCCGGGAAGGGGTGGTCGACCACGACCTCAACCTGCTGGGCTTCGCTCTGGAAGCCGGCCGCGCCTTGGTGATCGCCCTGAACAAATGGGACGGTATGGAGCCGGGCGAGCGCGACTACGTGAAGACCGAGCTGCAACGCCGACTGTTCTTCGTCGACTTCGCCGACATCCACTTTATTTCCGCCCTGCACGGCACCGGCGTGGGCAACCTCTACCAGTCGGTGCAGGCCTCGTTCAAGTCGGCCGTGACCCGCTGGCCCACCAGCCGCCTGACCCAGATCCTCGAGGACGCGGTCAGCGACCACGCGCCACCGATGGTCAACAACCGTCGCATCAAGCTGCGCTACGCGCACCTGGGCGGGGCCAACCCGCCGCTGATCATCATCCACGGCAACCAGGTGGAGAAGGTGCCCAAGGCCTACTCGCGCTACCTGGAAAACACCTACCGGCGTGTGCTCAAGCTGGTCGGCACGCCGATCCGCATCGAATACAAGGGCGGCGAGAACCCCTACGAGGGCAACAAGAACACCCTCACCGACCGCCAGGTGAACAAGAAGCGCCGGATGATGACCCACCACAAGAAGGCCGACAAAAAGCGCCGCGACAAAAAATAGCCACCCGTTTTGATCGTTCCCACGTTCCGCGTGGGAATGCCGCCCTGGACGCTGCGCTGATCCTCCAGGGTCGGATGCAGTTCGTAGATCCTATATTTATCTGCAAGGCCTGTGATCTCGTAGGGTGGATCGGGGCGCGTAACTGGCGCCTTGTCCATCCACCCCATCGCGATGGTGGATGAACAAGACGTCATCCACCCTACACAGCTGCCAATGTGGCCCCGATAAGCCTTGGCGCAATCCGGGACCGCGGCGTCCCGGATTGCGCTGCGCTTATCCGGGCTACCTGCCCGCCACGGAGGCTATCGGCTATTCTGGGCCGCCGTGCATGCCCGTTCAGGACCCCGCGATGATCGTCAGCAAGTTGCCCAAGGTCGGCACCACCATTTTCACCCAGATGTCCCAGCTGGCGGCCGAAGTCGGCGCGCTGAACCTGTCCCAGGGCTTTCCGGATTTCGACGGACCCCAGGCGCTGCGCGAGGCGGTCGGCCGGCATATCGCCGCCGGGCACAACCAGTACGCGCCCATGACCGGGCTGACGGCGCTGCGCGAGCAGGTCGCGGCGAAGATCGCGCGCTGCTACGGGCGCCAGGTCAGCGCCGACAGCGAGATCACCATCACCCCCGGCGCCACCCAGGGCATCTTCTGCGCCATCCACGCGCTGATCCGCCCCGGCGATGAGGTGATCATCTTCGACCCTTGCTACGACAGCTACGAGCCAGCGGTGGAGCTGGCCGGCGGGCGCTGCGTGCACCTGGCCCTGGCCGCGCCGGACTTCGCCATCGACTGGCAGGCACTGGGCGACGCCATCAGCCCGCGCACCCGGCTGATCGTGATCAACAGTCCGCACAATCCCAGCGGGGCGCTGATCAGCCGCGCCGAGCTGGACCGTCTGGCGGCGCTGATCCGCGAGCGCGACATCTACCTGCTCAGCGACGAGGTGTACGAGCACCTGGTGTTCGACGGCGCGCCCCATGCCAGCGTGCTGGCCCACGAGGAGCTGTACCAGCGTGCCTTCGTGGTCAGCTCCTTCGGCAAGACCTACCACGTCACCGGCTGGAAGACCGGTTACGTGGTGGCGCCGCCGGCCCTCAGCGCCGAGCTGCGCAAGGTGCATCAGTACGTCAGCTTCTGCGGCGTCACGCCGCTGCAACACGCCCTGGCCGACTATATGGCCGAGGCGCCCGGGCATGTGGACGAATTGCCGGCGTTCTACCAGGCCAAGCGCGACTTGTTCTGCGAGCTTCTGGTCCCCTCACGGTTTCGGTTCGCCCGCGCCGCCGGCACCTATTTCCAGTTGCTGGACTATTCGGCGATCCGCCCCGACCTGGACGACGTGGCCATGGCCCACTGGCTGACCCGCGAGCACGGCGTGGCGAGCATTCCCATCTCGGTGTTCTACCAGAGCCCGCCCGCGGGGCAGCGCCTGGTGCGCCTGTGTTTCGCCAAGCGCGAGGACACCCTGCGCCAGGCCGCCGAAAAATTATGCGCGGTATGAAAAGATGAACAGCAAGCCCGACCTCAAGCTGGCGCTGGTGCAGAGCGCCCTCGTCTGGCAAGACCCGGCGGCCAACCGCGCGCACTTCCAGCCTCTGCTGGAGCAGGCCAGGGGCTGCGATTTGGTGATACTGCCGGAGATGTTCACCACCGGCTTTTCCATGGACTCCGCCGCCCTGGCCGAGCCCGAGGAGGGCCCGACTGGCCGGTGGCTGCTGGAGCAGGCCGCCCGGATCGATGCGGTGGTGACCGGCAGCCTGATCATCCAGGCCGCCGACGGCAGCTACCGCAACCGGCTGCTCTGGGCGCGGCCGGACGGCAGCCTGGCCCACTACGACAAGCGCCATCTGTTTCGCATGGCCGGCGAACACCAGCATTTCGCCGCCGGTGAAGAGCGGGTGCTGCTGGAGTTGAACGGCTGGCGGATTCGTCCGCTGATCTGCTACGACCTGCGCTTTCCGGTCTGGAGCCGCGACGCGACCGGCACCGACCTGCTGCTCTATACCGCCAACTGGCCGGCGGCCCGTCGGCTGCACTGGAACCGTCTGCTGCCGGCCCGGGCCATCGAGAACCTCTGCTACGTGGCGGCGGTGAACCGGGTGGGCGAAGACGGCAAGGGCCACGCCTACAGCGGCGACAGCCAGGTGCTGGATTTCCAGGGCGAGGCCGTGCTGACGGCGGAGCAGGGCGACGGGGTCTTTACCGTCACCCTGTCGGCCGCCGAGCTGGACGGCTACCGCCAACGCTTTCCCGCCCAACTGGATGCGGACGGTTTCATTCTGACCTGAAGCCCCGACACCGACTGGCGTCGGCTGGTAGGGTGGATGACGCCTTATTCATCCACCATGACGATTGCTTGTCAGGCCTGGCCCAGGCTCGGGTAGTCGGTATAGCCCTGCGCGCCGCCGCCGTAAAAGGTGCTGGCATCCGGGGTGTTCAACGCCGCGCCCTGGCTGAAGCGCGCCACCAGGTCCGGGTTGGCGATATAAGGACGACCGTAGGCGATCAGGTCCGCCAGGCCCTCGGCGAGGGCCTGCTCGCCACTTGCGGCGCTCTGCCCGCCGGCCAGGATCACGGTGCCCTGGTAGCGGTCGCGCAGCGCGCGCAACAGCTCGTCGAAGCCTTCGAAGGTGCCGCCCAGCCAGTCCGGGCGATTGATATGCAGGTAAGCCAGCTTGCGGCTGTTCAGGGCATCGACCAGCACGCCGAAGGTTTCCTGGGGGTTGGCGTCGTGCACATCGCCGAAGGTGCCCATGGGCGAGATGCGAATGCCCACCCGTTGGCTGTCGCCCATGGCGGCGATCACGGCATCCACCACCTCGAGCACCAGGCGTGCGCGGTTTTCGGCCGAGCCACCGTAGGCATCGCTGCGCTGGTTGCTGTTGGAGCAGAGGAACTGATCCAGCAGGTAGCCGTTGGCCGCATGCACTTCCACCCCGTCGAAGCCGGCCTGCAGGGCATGGGTCGTGCCCTGGGCATAGGCTGCGACGATGCCCGGCAGCTCGTTCAATTCGAGGGCGCGGGGCATGGCCGTCTCGGCCTTGTGATGGCTGCCATCAGCTTCCTGCACATAGCACTCGGCATCGGCCTGGATGGCCGAGGGCGCGACCGGCGCCGCGCCGTTCGGTTGCAGCAGCGGGTGGGAGATGCGGCCCACGTGCCAGAGCTGCAGAAAGATCCGCCCGCCCTGGCCATGCACGGCGGCGGTGACTTTTTTCCAGCCCTTGACCTGCTCGGTGCTGTGGATACCCGGGGTCCAGGCATAGCCCTGGCCTTCGGGGCAGACCTGGGTGGCTTCGCTGATCACCAGGCCGGCTGTGGCGCGCTGGGCGTAGTAAGTGGCGTTCAGTTCGCTGGGGATATTGCCCGGCTGCAAGCTGCGTTGGCGGGTCAGGGGCGCCATGACCAGGCGGTTGGGCAGGCCGAGGGGGCCGAGTGGCAGCGGGGACAACAGATGCGTGAGGGACATGAAAATCTCCTGGGTGCTGGAACGAGCCATGGCCGCCATTATGGATGCAGCGGTATAATCAGCAAGTACGTACGTTTATGGCAGTCACTTACCAATAGGTAACCAGTATGAGTGAGCTCCTTCCCCAGGCAGCCGAGGACAAGCGCCTGGTGGCCGGCGATAAGGTCTACAACACCCCGGTGGAAGTGACCCTGGAGGTGATCGGCGGCAAGTGGAAATCCCTGCTGGCCTATCACCTGATGGACGGAGCGCTGCGCTTTTCCGAACTCAAGCGCCGGGTGCCGGGCATCACCGAGAAGATGCTGACCCAGCAATTGCGCGAGCTGGAACGGGCCGGCGTAGTAAGCCGCACGGTCTTCGCCGAAGTGCCGCCGCGGGTGGAATACCGCATCACGGCCCACGGCGCCACCCTAAAGCCGGTGCTCGAAGCCATGTGCTTGTGGGGCCGCAGCCACTGGCATCAGCAGGGCTAACAGGCTGTTGAAAAACTACCTGCGTTGCCATCGCTGCGTTAAAAACAGGCTCGGGTGCGAGCCCAGTCAAAATGCTCATTTACAACTCGTAAAGTCGAATGCGACCCCAGTCGCTTTTTCACCTGTTTTTGTGGGGCCGCCTAGGTCGGGGGCGCCTAGCCTTGCGCTGGCTGCCTCGCCAACGTTTTTCAACGGCCTGCTGAGCCCCCATCGCGCTTGACGTTCCGGCAAGTGCAGCCGGTTAGGCGGTTGACGCTTTGGGGAGGGAGGCCGGCGATAGTCATGGGTAATCTGCCTTTTGCGTAGAAAGGCGAGTCCACCCCGCTCACATCGAGCCTGCGGCCGTCCCTTCTGCGCTCCTTTTCTTGCATGGAGCAACAGAAGATGCGCACAGCGTTGATCGCCCTGTTGGGTGGGTTGATGGCCGACCAGGCCTTGGCCGTGAATTATTGCGACAGCCGTGCCGGCTCGGCCCGGTATGAATGGATCACCGGCGTGGCCGCCTTGCCCGGCGCGACCCAGAACAGCGGGATGGACAACGGCTATCGCGACGCGACCGGACTGGCGCCCTTGCCGCTCAAGTACACGGGGGCGGGCATCGGCCTGCGCGGGTTGCGCAGCAGTGGCCGCACCAACCCGCTGTACTGGGGCGCCTGGATCGACTTCAACCAGAACGGGGTGTTCGAGTCGAGCGAGCGGGTGCTCCAGGCGCAGGGCCTAGCGCCCCCGCAGCGGGTCATTCAGGTGCCGGCCAATGCCCGTCCCGGGATCACTCGGATGCGGGTGCAGTTGCGGGCCAATAGCGATGCGCAGCCTTGTGGTTACTACGCCTACGGCGAAACCGAGGATTACCGGGTTGAGTTGACCGCAGCGGTTGCGACTTATCCCTATCGACTGGATCTGCAGCCGGGCTTCTGGGTCGAGCGCAGCGGCGATCTGGGCGATAACCTGACCCTGGTGGTCGAGCGTGACGGCCAGGTGGTGCTCGAGCGCAACGCCGCCGGGGATCTGCGTGATCGCTACTGGAACAATGTGGCGGGCAGCAAGTACCGGCTGTGGCTCAAGCGCTTCGAGAATGGCGCCTACCGGGTCGTTTCGAACACCGTCACCTATCGGCCGGGCATTACCGACAGCGTGACACTGGCGCGTCAGCCGGATGGAAGGATTGAAGCGGCGGCGCCTTTTCAGGGTAACTGGGTGGTGGAGCGCAATGGGCAGGTCGTGACACGCCAGCCCGCTCTGGAGGCGGTGCCGCTGCTGTACCCCTTCTTGTTCGGCGAGCACTACCGCGTCTGGGCCGAGTCGCAGGGCAGCGTTGCTGAACCCTTGTCCATCGCCCTGGCCTTTCGCGAAGGATTTCCCGAGCCCTATATCGACCTGGAGGTCGCCAGCGACTTCACCCTGAAACACGATGGTCCCTCGACCCAGCCCTTGAATTGGGTGATCCAGGAGAACGGCCTCAAGGTCTACGAGCAACCCACCACCAGTCAGAACGAGCTGCGCTACCCGTTTCAAGCGGGTAACAAATACAAGGTATGGCTCACCCAGGCAGTGGCCGGCGAGCTGGTTCGGGTCTCCGATGCCGAATACTTCTCTCCGGGCATTACCGACAGCTATCAGCTACAGGCCACGGGGGGACAGATGATGCGCAGCGGCGCCATCGGCGACCCGCTGACCTGGGTCATCGAGGTGAATGGCAATATCGTGCTGGAACGCAATGCCGCCAACGAGTTGCAGTACAACCACCCGGTCAAACCCTATCGGGCCTGGCTGACCCGCTTTATCGATGGCTATTACCAGCGTGTGTCCAATCAGCTGAGTGTGAGCGACGAGGTTGGGCCCGATCCGGTTATCGAGAAACCGTTTCAGCTGGCCTTGGACGAGGGCGGTCAATTGCGGCGCAGCGGCGTCCTGGGCGAACCGCTGGTCTGGGTGATCGAACAGGACGGGGTCGTCGTACTGGCGCGCAATGCGGCCAATGAGTTGAGCTACACCTATCCCTACGACAGTGGCAAAGCCTATCGGGTCTGGCTGGAGCAATACCTCGGGGGGCGCTATCAGCAGGTGTCCAACGTGCTCGCCTACACGGCCACCCCTCAGATGCAGCGGTATCTGCTGAATACCAACGGCGCGGGTACGGTGCTGCGCAGTGGCGCCTTGGGCGATCCGGTGCAATGGGTCATCGAGGAGAATGGCACCCAGGTGCTCACGCGTGTGGCGGCCAACGAGTTGAGTTACCGCTATTTTGGCTACGATCCGTCAAAAACCTATCGAACCTGGTTGCAGACCTTTATCAATGGCGCCTATCAGCCGGTGTCCAATACCGTCGGTTACGGTGCCATTCAGGGGCAGCAATTCCAGTTAACCATCGACACCGAGCGTCGGATCACCCGCACGCCCGGAACAGCGCAAGGGCTGCAATGGGTGATCGAGGAAGGTGGCAGCATCGTGCTCAAACGTTCGGCTGGGGCCGAGCTGGAGTACCGGCATGACAGCTATTACCCGGTCAAGCTCTACCGCGTTTGGTTGGAAGCCTTTGTCGAGGGTGCGTATAGGCCGGTTTCAGCTGTTCTGACCTACTGAGTCAGACGCGACGACTGCCGGGAGGCGGCTGCGGTCCGACTCTGGACATAGCACTCAGCCTTGGCGTTGCGCCATCAACGCCGCAGCGCTTGCCTCCAGGCGGGCTTTCTCCTGGCGCAGAAAGTCGCGCATGGCTTCGAGGCCGGCGATCTTGGCCTCGACCTCGACCAGCTTGCGGCTCACCAGCACGGCGCCCTGGGCGCAATCGAGCTGCTGTTCGCGCTGGGCCTGGAGGATCTCGCGGATTTCGTGAAGGGAAAACCCCATGCCCTGGGCCTGCTGGATAAAGGCCAGATCGTTCAGGGTGCGTGGGGCGTATTCGCGGTAGTTATTGGCCCGGCGCTGGGCGCTGATCAGGCCTTCGCGCTCGTAATAGCGCAGGGTGTGCCGACTGGCGCCGCTCTTGATTTCCAGCTCGCCGATGCGCATGGTCGATTGTCCTTGACTGTAGAGTTCGCTCTACAGTTTAGCCTGCGCGCGTCCCTTGAGTCGGAGCGTCTCGCTATGAACCCAGAATGTTTTGTAACCGGCGGCAGCGGCTTTATCGGCCAGCACCTGTTGGCCCGGCTGACCACCCGCGGGCATCCCGTCATCGTATTGTTGCGCAAGCCCCAGACCCTGCCGGACTTGCAGCAGCGGGTCGAGCAGCTCGGCGGCCATGGCCGTCTGCTGCGCGCCGTGGCAGGCGACCTCGGCAGCCCCGGCCTGGGCCTGACCCCGGCCGGCCTGGGGCAGGTGCAGCAGGCTGCGGTGGTCTTTCACCTGGGCGCACAGTTCGCCTGGGGGCTGTCCATGGCCCAGGCGCGGGCGGTGAACCTGGACGGCGCCCTGGCGGTGGCCAGGCTGGCCGCGGACCAGGGCAGCCGCCTGCTGATGGTTGGCGGCTATATGCTGGAAAACCACGGGCACCTGCAGCGTGTCGGCATCGACCTGGCCCGGCCCGAGCACACCGACTGGCCGGCCCTGTATCGGCGGGCAGGCGGCTATGAAGCCAGCAAGCTGGAGGCCCATTTCAAGGTGCTGGCGTACCTGCAGGCCCGGGCCGCCGATTTCACGGTGGTGCATCCTGCTACGGTCTGCGGGCATAGCCAGAGCGGGCATATCCTGGCCGGCCAGCCGCTGGCGCAGCTGATCCGCAACCTGATCGAGGGGGTGTTGAGCGCCATTCCCGGCTCGCCCGCCCATTGGCTGCCGCTGGTCAGCGTGGATTTCCTGGCCGAGCTGATGGTGGCGGCGGCGTTCGACCCTGGCCAGTCCGGTCGGCAAGTGCTGGCCCTCGACGAGCAGACGCCGAACCTTCAGGGCCTGCTGGCGCAACTGGCCGAACCCCTGGGGCTACGGGCCCCCCGGCGGCATCTGCCGATCGGTCTGTTAAGGCTGCTGCTGAAGGTGCCAGGCGCGGCGCGGGTGTTGCACACCAGCCCCGAGTCCCTGGATTTTATCCAGACCACGCGCTTCGATACCCGGGCCACCCGGGAACTCGCCCAGCGTCACCAGCTGACCTGGCCGGATATCGGTCAGGCCATCACGGCCACGGCGCGCTTTGTGGCGAACGCGCCAGTGAGCTAAGCCTCAGGCCGCTTGCGCGTCAGCCTGGCTCAGGGCGCGGTTGAGGGCACTGAACAGGGCGCGAAAGCTCGCCGTGGTCAGGTTCTCGTCGATGCCCACACCATGCAGGGCGCGCCCGCCATTGACCCGCAGCTCGATATAGGCCGCGGCCCGGGCGTGGGTGCCGGCGCCGATGGCGTGTTCGCTGTAGTCCATGATTTCCACCTTGACCGGCAGGCCGGCCACCAGGGCTTCCAGGGGGCCCTTGCCGATGCCGCGCCAGTGCTGGCTTTCGCCTTGGCTGAGTACTTCCACGTCAATCGCGCAGGTAGAGTTTTCTTCCTGCAGGCGGTGGCCTTTGAGGGCATAGGGCTCTGTGGCCTGCAGGTATTCGCGGTCCAGCAGTTGATGGATCTGCACGGCGCTCATTTCCAGGCCCAGGCGATCGGTTTCCTTCTGCACCACCTGGCTGAATTCGATCTGCATGCGCCGCGGCAGGCAGATGCCGTATTCCTGCTCCAGCAGGTAGGTGATGCCGCCCTTGCCGGACTGGCTGTTGACGCGGATCACCGCCTCGTAGCTGCGGCCGATATCGGCCGGATCGATGGGCAGGTAGGGCACTTCCCAGACGCCGTTCGGGTCCTGCTGGGCAAAGCCCTTGCGGATCGCGTCCTGGTGCGAGCCGGAAAACGCCGTGTGCACCAGGTCGCCCACATAGGGGTGGCGTGGGTGCACCGGCAGCTGATTGCAGGCCTCGACCACCTGGCGCACATTGTCGATATCGGAGAAATCCAGGCCCGGGTGGATGCCCTGGGTGTAGAGGTTCAGCGCCAGGTTCACCAGGTCGACGTTGCCGGTGCGCTCGCCATTGCCGAACAAGCAGCCCTCGACCCGGTCGGCGCCGGCCATCAGCCCCAGCTCGCTGGCGGCCACGCCGGTGCCGCGGTCGTTATGGGTGTGCAGGCTGATCAGCACGCTGTCACGGCGGCCGATATGCCGGCCGAACCACTCGATCTGGTCGGCATAGACGTTGGGCGTGGACACCTCCACCGTGGCCGGCAGGTTGAGGATCGCCTTGTTGTCCGGGGTCGGCTGCCAGACATCCAGCACCGCGTCGCAGACCTGCACGGCGAAGGGCAGCTCGGTGGAGGTGAAGA
The DNA here is from genome assembly GCA_040385585.1 of Pseudomonadota bacterium. GTDB lineage: Bacteria > Pseudomonadota > Gammaproteobacteria > Pseudomonadales > Pseudomonadaceae > Aquipseudomonas. Next base: position 28,455 of record JAZKHB010000044.1, read on the forward strand.
TCTCCGGCGAATACTGAAAGGTCCAGCGGGTATCCGGCTGGCGGGCGGCCAGGTCCTTGATGATCCGCGCGGCATTCACCGCGATACCGATCACCCCGGCCTTGTCCTGGTTGAAGACGATGCGCCTAAAACTCGGCGCCGTGGCGTTGTAGACATGCACGATGGCCTGCTTGGCGCCCACCAGCGACTCGAAGGTGCGGGTGATCAGGTCCTCGCGGGCCTGGGTCAGCACTTGGATGGTGGTGTCCTCGGGGATATGACCGCCTTCGATCAGCTCGCGGACGAAGTCGAAATCGGTCTGGGAGGCCGAGGGGAAACCCACTTCGATCTGCTTGATACCGACCTGCACCAGGGTCTTGAAGAAGCGCATCTTCTTAGCCGCATCCATGGGCTCGATCAGCGACTGGTTGCCGTCGCGCAGGTCCGAGCTGCACCAGATCGGCACTTCAGTGATGGTCTTCGACGGCCAGGTGCGGTCCGGCAGGTCGATGGCCGGAAAGGCGCGGTATTTCTGCGAAGGGTCTTTAAGCATGGGGAGAACTCCTGGGGTCGGTCGCGCTGGCCGGCCGCATCGACAAAGCGAAAGGCCAGGCGCTGAGCGCTGTCTATGACACGAACCCTAGCGATGGAGGTTAAAGCTGGCAAGCATTGCTGAAAATTGGCTGTTTTCCGCTATTTGAAAGCCTATTTATTGGTTGTAAAGAATAAATGGCAGTTTTAAGCGCGATTTTATTGCGTGGCGATTTTAGGCAGGCCAGAACCCGTCGTGCCCGCGCAGGCGGGTACCCAGGCTGCGGTGTATCACTGAAGGCTCGCGGTGGTCGATGCCGCCGCTCCCCGGATGGCGCTGCGCTTATCCGGGCTACGGAGAACGGTCCGTCGTACCCGCGCAGGCGGGTACCCAGGGATCGCATTGGCCCGCACCTAGCGGGCGTAGGCGTACTCGCCGCCTTTTTCCAGGGCGCGCTGGTAGGCCGGGCGGGCATGGATGCGTTTCAGAAAGTCCATCAGCCGGGGGCGGCTGGCATCCAGTCCGGCCCGCGCGGCGGCGGCCTCCAGGGGGAAGCTCAGCTGGATATCGGCGACGCTGAACGCCTCGCCGGCGAACCAGGTGCTCTTGCCCAGCTCGCTTTCCAGGTAATCCAGGTGCTGGCGCAGCTGCGGTTCGATAAAGCCGTGCTTCACCTTGCGCGCGATACCCCGGACGATAGGGCGCATGAAGAACGGCATGGGGCTGCTTTGCAGCTTGTCGAACACCAGCTTGAGCAGCAGCGGCGGCATGGCCGAACCTTCGGCATAGTGCAGCCAGTAATTGCAGCGCAGGCGTTCGGGGGTGCCGCTGGCCGGCAACAGCTCGGGCCCGTAGCGCTGGGCCAGGTACTCGATAATGGCGCCGGACTCGGCCAGGGTCAGGTCGTCATCGGTGATCACCGGGGACTTGCCCAATGGGTGCACGGCGCGCAGTTCCGGCGGTGCCAGCATCGTTGCCGGGTCGCGCTGGTAGCGCTCGATGCGGTAGTCCAGGCCCAGCTCTTCGAGCAGCCAGAGCACGCGTTGCGAGCGGGAGTTGTTCAGGTGGTGGACGGTGAGCATGGCGACCTCGGTGGGGCGGTGTTTTCAGGGTTTGAACGCGCCGATAAAAATCGCTGGATCGACCCGCGCATCGTTCAGGCTGACGTTCCAGTGCAGGTGCGGCCCGGTGGCGCGGCCGGTGGCGCCGACCTTGCCCAGCACGGCGCCGCGGGGCAGCTCGTCGCCCAGTTTCACCTCAATGGCCGAGAGATGGCAGACCATGCTGATCAGGCCCTGGCCATGGTCGACGAACACCGTCTTACCGTTGAAGAAATAATCGCCGATCAGGATGACAGTGCCGGCTGCCGGGGCCTGGATCGGCGTGCCGCGGTTGGCGGCGAAATCCAGCCCCGAGTGCGGGTTGCGTTCCTCGCCGTTGAAGAAGCGGCGCAGGCCGAAGGGGCTGGACAGCGGTCCCTTGACCGGCCTGTCCAGCAGCAGGTTGCTCGGCTGGCGGGGGCTGAAAGTCTGGTAGGCGCGGTTCTGCTCGGCCAGTTCGCGCTCGATGCGCTTGAGGTTGGCCGGGTTCGGGTTGACCTGCTCGGCGTTCTTCAGGGTGATGCGCTGCTCGACATACTGTTTGTCGGCGACCTTGAAACCCAGGGGTTGACCGCCGTCGCGTTCGATCTGTTGCATGCCCGGCTTGACGCTCAGGGGAATGCCAACGATGGCGATCCAGCGCGCGCCGTCCTCCTGAATCACCAGCACCGGCTTGCCCTGGTAGCGGACCCGCGGCGCGGCGGCGGCCGTGCCCAGGTCGACCACCGCCACGCCGCCGGGCACCGGCTGGTTCAGCAACCGGGTGAGAAAACCCTCGGCGGCGGCGGGCAGGGCCAGGCAGAACAGGGTGATAAGGGTCAACAGGCGCATGGGATATCCGTAGGGTGGATGACGTTTCTTTAATCCACCGTGTTAAAGGTCAATCGAGCAGCGACAGAGTCACGGGCGCCAGGTGGTTGTCCTCGACCCGCACCTGCAGCTCGCCTTCGCCCAGGCGCGCGGTCAGGCGCTGGCCGGGGCGGGTCTGGGCGGCGTTGCGCACGGCCTTGCCGCGCTCGTCCAGCAGGATGCTGTAGCCGCGTCCCAGGGTGGCCAGGGGGCTGACGACCTGCAGGGTCTGTACTTGGCTTTGCAGCTGCAGGCGACGGGCTTTCAGGCCCTCGCCCATGGCCCGCGGCAGGCGCTCGGCCAGGCTGTTCAGGCGCTGGCGCAGCAGGGCCAGGGCGCGCTCGGGGTGCTGCGCGCCGAGCCGGGTTTCCAGACGCAGCAAGCGTTCGCGGCGGCTGTTCAGCTGGCGCTCGAAGGCCCGGCGCAGGCGCAGGTCCAGGTCGTCGACCCGTTGCGCCTGTTGGCGCAGGCGCTCACCGGGATGGCGCAGGCGGCGGGTCAGGTTCTCCAGCTGCACCCGGTCGCGGCGCAGGCGGTCCTCAAGGCGCAGCAGCAGGCGCCGGTGCAGGCCCTGCAGGCGCAGGCGCAGGTCGCTGGAGTCCGGCGCCAGCAGCTCGGCGGCGGCGGAAGGGGTCGGGGCGCGCACGTCGGCGGCGAAGTCGCTGATCGACACGTCGGTTTCATGGCCCACGGCGCTGACGATGGGCGTGGTGCAGGCCGCCACAGCGCGCACCACGCTTTCCTCGTTGAAGCTCCAGAGGTCTTCCAGGGAGCCGCCACCGCGGGCCAGGATCAGCGCGTCGAAGCCACGTCGATCGGCCAGTTGCAGGGCGCGGACGATCTGCGCCGCCGCCTCGCGACCCTGCACCGCGGTGGGGATCAGGCACAGCTCCACCTGGGGCGCGCGGCGGCGGAACACGCTGATGATGTCGCGGATCACCGCGCCGGTCGGCGAGCTGACGATGCCGATGCGCAGCGGGTGGGCCGGCAGGGGCTGCTTGCGCTCGCTGGCGAACAGGCCTTCGGCGCCGAGCTTGTCCTTCAGGGCTTCGAACGCCAGGCGCAGGGCGCCGTCGCCGGCCGGTTCGACGCTGTCGAGGATCAGCTGGTAGTCGCCGCGGCCCTCGAACAGCGAGACCTTGCCGCGCACCCGCACCGCCAGGCCGTCGCGTAGGGCCTGGCGGACCCGCGCGGCGTTCTGCCGGAACAGCGCGCAGCGCACCTGGGCCTGGCTATCCTTGAGGGTGAAGTACAGGTGCCCGGACGCTGGCTTGGCCAGGTTGGAAATTTCGCCCTCCACCCAGATGCTGGCGAACACATCTTCCAGCAGCACCCGGGCACGCCCGTTGAGCTGGCTGACGGTGAGCACTTCGCGGTCGAGGTTCAGGCGTTGGAACGGGTCTTTGATCATGCCCGGCATCATAAAGGCTTTACCGCGCCGACCCCAGCGCGTTTGCCTTGACCGCAGCACGGCGGACAGTAAGCTGCGGGCCATTTATCGATCGGAGGGCTGGCCATGGGCGAGCAACAGAGCATCCTGGTGCCGCGGATTTCCACCCTGGCGGCGCCCGAGGCCAAGGCCCGGGCGCTGGTGCGCTGGCTGGTGCGCCAGGACATCATCGAGGCGCAGCCGACAACCTGCGGGCGCCGCTCCAGCCGCATGGCCCATGCCATCGCACCCGGTGCCCGCCGGGTGGTGGAGGATGCCGGGCAGTTGCCTTTTGGCCGGCCGATCAATGGCCTGGAAATCGTCACCACGCGCTGCATTTACACCCCCACCCTGGACTTTCTCGAAGAAGCCGGTTGCCCGCAGTGCCGCCGCGAGATCGGCCCGACCCTGTTCGACAGCCTGGAGCAGTGGATGCCCGGGCATACGGACAACTTCAGCTGCCCGCTCTGCGGCCATGAGGACGACATCAACGGCTTCCTCTTTCTGCAGCCTTGCGGCTTTTCCAACCTGGGCTTCGTCTTCAACGACTGGCCGGCCTTTACCCAGGCCTTTCTCGAGGCGTTCGCCGAGCGCCTGGGGCATGGCGTTTCCCAGGTCAGGGTGCAGTTGTAGTCCGGGCTGGCCGCGTTACCCCTCGATCCGCCGGCCGCCCTGTTGCGTGCTCATTTCAAGCTGCAGGCACTGTGCCCAATAGTTTGCATTGAGCCGGCAGGCCAGCATGGGTATAATGGCGCGCTTCCATTTTCCCGTCCGGGAGCCCCCGCCATGCTGCGTATCAGTCAAGAAGCTTTAACCTTCGACGACGTTCTACTTATTCCTGGTTATTCCGATGTGTTGCCGAAGGATGTCAGCCTCAAGACCCGACTGACCCGTGGTATCGAGCTGCATATTCCGCTGATCTCCGCCGCCATGGACACCGTGACCGAAGCCCGTCTGGCCATCGCCATGGCCCAGGAAGGCGGCATCGGCATCATCCACAAGAACATGACCATCGAGCAGCAGGCGGCCGAAGTGCGCAAGGTCAAGCGCTACGAGTCCGGCGTGGTCAAGGACCCGATCACCATCGAGGCGGACGCCACGGTGCGCGATCTGTTCGAGCTGACCCGGCAGAACAACATCTCAGGCGTGCCGGTGCTGTCCAACGGCGACCTGATCGGCATCGTCACCTCTCGCGACGTGCGCTTCGAAACCCGCATGGACATCAAGGTCCGCGAGGTCATGACGCCCAAGGAGCGCCTGGTCACCGTGCGCGAGGGCGCCGACAAGCAGGAAGCCCGCGAGCTGCTGCACAAGCACCGCATCGAGCGCGTGCTGATCGTCGATGCCGCCTTCAACCTCAAGGGCATGATGACGGTCAACGACATCGAAAAAGCCAAGGCCTATCCGCTGGCCAGCAAGGACGACCAGGGTCGCCTGCGCGTCGGCGCCGCGGTGGGCACCGGTGCCGACACCGGTGATCGGGTCAGCGCCCTGGTCGCCGCCGGCGTCGACGTGGTGGTGGTCGACACCGCCCACGGTCACTCCAAGGGTGTGATCGACCGCGTGCGCTGGGTCAAGCAGACCTTCCCGGACGTGCAGGTCATCGGCGGCAATATCGCCACCGGCGATGCCGCCAAGGCCCTGGTCGAAGCCGGTGCCGATGCGGTCAAGGTCGGTATCGGTCCCGGCTCGATCTGCACCACGCGCATCGTCGCCGGTGTCGGCGTGCCGCAGATTTCCGCCATCGCCAACGTCGCCGCCGCCCTGGAAGGGTCGGGCGTGCCGCTGATCGCCGATGGTGGCATCCGCTTCTCCGGCGACCTGTCCAAGGCCGTGGTGGCCGGTGCGTCCTGCGTGATGATGGGCTCGATGTTCGCCGGTACCGAAGAGGCGCCGGGCGAGGTCGAGCTGTTCCAGGGCCGCTCCTACAAGGCCTACCGCGGCATGGGCTCGCTGGGTGCCATGGCCCAGACCCAGGGTTCCTCGGACCGCTACTTCCAGGACTCCTCGGCCGGCGCGGAAAAGCTGGTGCCCGAAGGCATCGAAGGCCGCGTGCCCTACAAGGGCCCGCTGAGCGCGATCATTCACCAGCTGATGGGCGGCCTGCGCGCCTCCATGGGCTACACCGGTTGCGCGAGCATCGACGAGATGCGCGTCAAGCCGGAATTCGTGCGCATCACCGGCGCCGGCATGGCCGAGTCCCATGTGCACGATGTACAAATCACGAAAGAGGCCCCGAACTACCGCGTGGGGTGACACCACAGAGTTGCTATGAAGTCGCGGGGCTGTTGATTCAGCCCCGCGTCATTTGTGAATTCCGCTACGAGAGACGGCCATGGCTCATCACGATATCCACGCCCACCGCATCCTGATCCTCGACTTCGGTTCCCAGTACACCCAGCTGATCGCCCGCCGCGTGCGCGAGCTGGGTGTGTACTGCGAGCTGCACCCCTTCGACATGGAAGACGACGCGATTCGTGCCTTCGCCCCGCGCGGCATCATCCTCGCCGGTGGCCCGGAGTCGGTGCATGAAGCGGACAGCCCGCGCGCGCCCAAGGCGGTGTTCGACCTGGGCGTGCCGGTCTTCGGCATCTGCTACGGCATGCAGACCATGGCCGAGCAGCTGGGCGGCAAGGTCGCCGGCTCCGACCTGCGCGAATTCGGCTATGCCCGGGTCGACGTGGTCGGCAAGGCGCGCCTGCTCGACGGCATTGAGGACCATGTGGACCTCGACGGCGTGCTGGGCCTGGACGTATGGATGAGCCACGGCGACAAGGTCACCGTGCTGCCGGCCGGCTTCCATATCCTGGCCAGCACCCCGAGCTGCCCGATCGCCGCCATGGCCGATGATCACCGCGGCTACTACGGCGTGCAGTTCCACCCGGAAGTGACCCACACCAAGCAGGGCGGGCGCATCCTCTCGCGCTTTATCCTCGAGATCTGCGGCTGCGAAGCGCTGTGGACCGCCTCCAACATAGTCGAGGACGCCATCGCCACGGTGCGCGCCCAGGTTGGCAGCGCCAACGTGCTGCTGGGTCTGTCCGGCGGCGTCGACTCCTCAGTGGTCGCGGCCCTGCTGCACAAGGCCATCGGCAAGCAGCTGACCTGCGTGTTCGTCGACAACGGCCTGCTGCGCCTGCACGAGGGCGAGCAGGTGATGGCCATGTTCGCCGAGAACATGGGCGTCAAGGTGATCCGCGCCAATGCCGAGGCGCAGTTCCTCGGCAACCTGGAAGGCGAGTCCGACCCTGAGAAGAAGCGCAAGATCATCGGCCGTACCTTTATCGATGTCTTCGATGCCCAGGCGTCCAAGCTGGATAACATCAAGTTCCTCGCCCAGGGCACCATTTACCCGGACGTGATCGAGTCGGCCGGCGCCAAGAGCGGCAAGGCCCACGTGATCAAGTCGCACCACAACGTCGGTGGCCTGCCGGAGGAGATGAACCTCAAGCTGGTCGAGCCGCTGCGCGAGCTGTTCAAGGACGAGGTGCGCCGTCTCGGCCTGGAGCTGGGCCTGCCCTACGACATGGTCTACCGCCACCCCTTCCCGGGTCCGGGCCTGGGCGTGCGCATCCTCGGCGAAGTGAAGAAGGAATACGCCGACCTGCTGCGCCGCGCCGACCATATCTTTATCGAAGAGCTGCGCAAGGCCGACTGGTACCACAAGGTCAGCCAGGCCTTCGTGGTGTTCCAACCGGTCAAGTCCGTGGGCGTGGTCGGCGATGGCCGCCGTTACGCCTGGGTCGTGGCCCTGCGCGCGGTGGAAACCATCGACTTTATGACCGCGCGCTGGGCGCACCTGCCCTATGAGCTGCTGGAAACCGTCAGCGGGCGGATCATCAACGAAATCGAAGGCATCTCCCGGGTGACCTACGACGTGTCGAGCAAGCCGCCGGCGACCATCGAATGGGAATGATGCTCAGCGCCTGGCGGCCCTGAGCGCGGCGATACCCCTAGGGGTGTTGCGGTCTGCGTAGCAACGAAAAAGCCCGGCCTCCGCCGGGCTTTTTTATGCGCCTGGAGCGTGCCTCTCCTGTCTTTACCTACAGTTTCGAGCTCGGCACGCTTTAGTAGGGTGGGTGGGGCCGCCTAGGTTGGTCGCGCAGAAAGCCAGTCTGGCAGACCACGCCGCATTCTCAGCGCGGCCTAACCCACGCGGAGGGACGTCCAGATACAGGTGGATTTCGTGAAGATGCTCTGTGCCCTAATGGCGCAGTCGGCTCCAGGGCGTCCTGCACTTGGCGATACTGGCACTCTGCATTAAGCTCGAGTAACGCAAGGGACTGTCAGCCAACCCCGCCTCCTCGGCAAGCACCGCCGTCATTCCCCTGCCTGTTTATGCCATCCAATCGTCAGCCCCGTTGTACGCAGGGGAGGGCGGTAGCGTTTCCGAACGGCTCTTACCCACGGACGCGATACCCCGGCCATGGCAAGCCTATAAAGCAGCGACTCCCGTAGTGTCCGTAGCCTTCTTCGTGCGCACGCTGCAATGATGCAAACCAATCACCGCCTGGTCGGCTTGCGCAACCAAAGCTTGGGAGCCGGAGAGTCCGTGCGACTTTAGGGCTGTATATTTTTACAGCCGTATTGGCACGGGCAAATGCGGAATTCGGGTTAACACCGGCTCGAATTTTGGCTGACTGGTAACTTGATGATTATTTTGGATTTTTGAAGCGGGATCATGATTTGGCGGCCGGAGTTATCTAGAATTCACGGTTATTCAATAGTATGGAATTCCGTCTAATCATTGTTAGGCTAATCATGAGTCTAGAAGAGTTCATCGAAACTACATTTGAAGACGGCCTTACATACAATGAGATGGCACAGCTATGTATCCGAGTATTTTGCTCGGTCCAAGGAATCCCTGGCCAGCTCCACGAGCAATGCAACAAGAATACAATTGCCAACACCTGTGCTAGCTTGGTATCAAAGGGTTTCGTAAAGGGTGACACAGTGTCATCTACCTTTTATGGTGCTCGCATGCACGAAGTAACTGATAAAGGGCATTGGATTGAAGTAATGGCTTCGGTTCTAAAAAAAGGTAATGTGGTTGATGAACTCCTGTCCGACCAACTGCTCGAGCGCCTAACAAGGCGTTCAAGTGGACGCTAAACAGCGGCGCATTGCTTCGCAATTGTGCGCGCCGCTGTTTACCACTGCGCGCCCTACGGGCGCTCCGTTGCGCCACTTAACTTGGCGTTAGAAGTATTTAACAACATGGATCTAGCCAACCTATCAATACCTGAGTTGCTAAAGCTTCACGCGGCAGCCATTGATGAGCTTAAAAATCGCGGCGTACTCAGAACAAAAAATAATCCAGTCGGGGATTACGCCGAATGGTTGGTTTCGTCTGCTTTAAATCTAACCCTCGCAAAAAACTCAGCAGCAGGTCATGACGCAGAATCAAGCGACGGCAAGAAAATTCAAATAAAAGGGCGTCGTATAACTGCAAGCAATCGCTCAAGGCAGCTAGGCGTCATACGCAACCTAGACAAAAATGACTTTGACGAACTCATAGCTGTAATCTTCAATGAAGCGTATGAACCTATCGAGGCATACTTAATACCGCACGCAGTAATCTCTGAGTATGGTTCGTACAGAGCACATGTTAACGGTCATGTCTTACACATGCGCGGAGCATTACTGCTAGATAATCGCGTCCTGAACATTAGCGCCAAGTTAAATACTTCTAAAAATTGGTTCAAATCGTTCGCTTCGCTCACTGGGACGGGCTAAAGCCCGCCCCTTAACCAAACGTTATACACCTAGGGAATAATCGTGCCTCGCCTAGCATTTATAATCATCACGATCCTATGCTCCCTTTCGCTGCATGCTCAGGAAAGTACGCAATGGATAGCTCGCACCAACTTCAATATTGAAGGTGCAAATTACATTGAAACACTCACCTTTGTATCTGGCATATCCTATGCCTTTACCGAGTCAGCCAATGAGCTCAGCAAGCAGAATAAACAGAATTTCTTCTGTGCCCCAGCAAATCAAAAAATTGACTCCGAGCTTTTAGTGTCAATTCTTAACTCTAGGCACTCGGGTTCAATTTCGTCCGAAACAGCAGTTTCAACCATTGCCAAAGAGCTTACTGCTCGCTTCCCATGTGCTAATACGGCGTATAACAATACGCTCAACACCGTTCGCTTCGCTCACTGGACTCGCAAAAGCTACGTTTTTGCTCGCCTGTTAGCTTAATCGTTATACGGATCAAAAACTATGACCGACACAGAAACAACAAAGCAACTCAAACATATCAAGTGGTTTATTGCCATTGGAGCAATAGGCTTCCTATTGGCTGGCCTAGGTGTAGCCTCTGTGGCTGCAATTTCAGCGGCTGCAATGTCTGGGCTAGAGGACGACTTTAGCCAGATATCTTCTTGCGAAGATGAAGAAGATTTTGAAGGCGAAGCCGAGAAGCTTTTTGAACGAGGGGCAATAGAAGACCTTCTGGCTCTTATAGATCAGCGCCGCTCTGAATATCCTAATGATGCAAATGTATATTGGTATACAGCACGTATCCACTCAGTCCGCGGCGAGTGGGATGCCGCGATAACTGCGCTCGATCAGACGCTACTCCTTTCTCCAAGCTGGGGCGAAGAATACGTTCAGCCTCTCAGGGCAGAAATAATTCGCAGGCGCAGTTCGAAAATTGAGTAGCCCGTATAACAATTGGTTCAAATTGCTCGCTCCGCTCGCTGGGACCGGCTAAAGCCGGCCCCTTAACCAAACGTTAGGCATTAAATGAAACGTGCAATCGAAGTACTTGTGGATGGCCAAAGAGTAAAGCTGCTCCAAGCACCAGACGGCGGCCCTGCCAGTGTCCAACTTGCAAATGTGCCAAGAGACCATATGCGAGCATGGGCACATGCAAGTAGTGACGATGAGGCCTGGCAGTGGCAACTACCTGACATACAAGATGGCCAGACAATTTCATTTCGTGTTATTCAAGCTGAACAGCACGAAATCACTCCCCCGCAAGAAGTAGAGAAACGAGATCCCGAGCAGGTTGCTGAGGGAAAGCAAAGAGCCAAAGAATGGTTGAAGGCAGCCATGCTGAGAAAAGCCAAAGGCAGCGGCAGTGAAGATTCCTAACAAATGTTTCAAGCCGCTCGCTTCGCTCACTCGGGACCGGCTAAAGCCGGTCCCTTAACCAAACGTTAGGTGCCTCTATGCGTAAATCACCAAAAATTCATGCAGCCATATTTTTATTTATGGCCTACAGCTCGACCGGACTCGCGCAAGAAATGTCACATGATCAAATTCAAAAATTAAATGAATTGGAGTCATGTTTGAAGTTGCTTCCGAAAAGCGGCGATGGCCCAGTAGATTCAAAATGTGCAGAAACCCCAGTAGATGCACTTCATGGAGTTTCTAGCGGGGATATTTTACGCTCCCTAGGTAATCCGAGCTGGTGCAGCAAACCACAACAAACTTATGTTTCATGGACAGAGCAAGATTGTGGTGGCACGCAAGAATGGGGCTACTCCTTCTACTACCTCCCAAGTTCCTACCTTGGGGGTGGCAGTGAGCTTCAATTCACATTCGATAAAAACCATCTTGTAAAAATAGTTAGCTGGGTAGCCAGCGAGTGAGTATGCACCTAACAAGTCGCTCAAATCGTTCGCTTCGCTCACTGATACCGGCTAATGCCGGCCCCTTAGCTTAATCGTTATGTTCGTCATCAAGGAATCTCCAAAATGGAATCTGAAGATTTCTCCAAAGAAACCTCCATTAAAATAACACTCGGCCACCTGCTGCTTGCCTGGGAGGTCCTGTCTGATAAATTCTCAGACTTACAGTCACACGATAGTCTTTCAGAAGAAGAAAGAAGAGCCATTTGGGGTTTAGCGGACTTGCTTGAAAATTCATTAGCTGAAAGCGGCGTCACTGAAAAAACCCAAGCAGAATGGGCGGCCCTTATCAGCAAAGCGAAGGAATATATGAAAACGGTTCCTGTTGATTTCCTTGAATAGCCTCGTGCCATGAGGAACATAACAATTGGTTCAAATCGTTCGCTGCGCTCACTGGGACGGGCTAAAGCCCGCCCCTCAACCAAACGTTAGGTAGCAACCATGGTTCCAGTCGGCTACATGTACAAGAACGTTGCATTGAAACCTGACTGGCTCATGGCGGAAGATGTCGTCGATATATACTCCTTAAGCAGTTGCGTCTCTGAAGATTTTGCCGACTATATTAACTACTGGAAACACAATGGGTATTGGCTATTTAACTCACCGCTGACAATTGAAGAAATCGCACAAGAACATAATATTGACATCTCAGGTGCGACCATTTTCTATTACGAGGTATATGGGCAGGAATTTGATGCGGATACAGAATCATGGTCTAACTTTGCTACTGAACCTTCCTTCCTTACAGATGTTGAAATACCAGAAAAGAAAATACTAGAAGGCTTTGATGTCACAACCTTTACAGTTCATACAAGCCCGGAGTGCTCACCACTTTCTTGTAATTCATTGGCAGCCACTATTGCTGTAAATGAGCATTGCTTATTTCGTACATTCACTGAAGCGAAGGATGCTTTGGAAAATGGTTATTTCACCGATTCAGAACCCGGGCCCTTTCGAATCTTCTCAGTCTATACTGTTAAGGCTTTCGAACAGGCCACCTAACAACTGGTTAAAATCGTTCGCTGCGCTCACTGGGACAGGCTAAAGCCCACCCCTTAACCAAACGTTAGGTACCGCAAATGGCCAATGAGTGGTATTCAGTCAAAGGGCTTTTCCGCTGGTATATGAAGGTGGACGGCGCCACAGACCGCATAGAAGAGAGAGTGGTGCTTTTCGAAGCAAATAGCTTCGATCATGCTTTAAATCTTGCAGAGGTGGAGGCAGCTAAGTACTGCTTGAACGATGAGCAAGCCAACTATTGCATAGAACCAACTGGTTGGTGGCACGCCTACTGGCTAGGTGCTGTTCCTGCCAATGGTATTGAGGTTTTTTCTCGTAGCGCTCCAACACATCTCGGCCACCAAGCGTTTATTCGCCGCTACTATCCAAAATCGCACATTACCGGTACCTAACAATGCGCTCAAATCGTTCGCTTCGCTCACTGGGACCGGCTAAAGCTGGCCCCTTAGCTTAATCGTTAGCCACTAGGAAAAAAATGCGTCGGGTCATAGCCGTCCTTATTGCCATCAGCCTATTTCTACCACTGCAGTCTTGCAGTGGCCATGACGGCAATCTCAGTACTTTCTATCCCCTATCTGGTGATCTTGGCGGCATGCTTGCAGTAGCAGCCATTTACTTACTGCCACTTTTAGCGTTCGTACGCACAAAGCTAAAACTACTTGCTTCACTGCTAGGTATCTCTGCGTGCATTGCGGGCTTGTATTTCGTTTCCTACACCGCGACCCAATGGGCAAGTCAGCTGCTAGTGGGCTGGTATACATACACTGTGGCAGCCACTGGCTATCTATTTGCATCTTGTATATACCTGCATCGAATGTACGCGGCTAACAAGCGGTTCAAGTCGCTCGCTCGGGACCGGCTAAAGTCGGCCCCTTAACCAAGCGTTAGGCGCCGGAGTGAAAAATATGCAATCGTGCAGATTTCTGTTTCTGTTGTTTTGGAGCATTTCCATTATGGCCGAAGAATCTGATTTTACGTATGGGCTGATTTCCATGAACATGGTATCAGCCCAATATACTGCTATTCTCCGAGATAAATCTGTATCAAAGATAGATAACTATGAATCCATCGACAGCGGCATGCCAAGTGAAAAACATATCTATCAAGCCTATCGCGTTAAGGCGGTAATAGTTGAGCAAATACATGGTAAATTACCAAAAGAAATTGAATATATCGCTCACCATTTCCAGAATAAAAAATTATCCAATTCAGAATGCCCCCTATTTATTCAGCTTTTGTAAAACCGAAAATGGTACTTATTTTACGCCAAATGTAATGAGCAAGCTCGAAGCCACAGAGTTAGTCATAGATATAGGGCGAGAGCTTGCAAAAGAGCTAAAAAATAGTAAAGATCCTGTAGTTTGCATAACAAACACAAAGTATTTTGTTCCTAAGCAATAAGGGCATAGCAAGTTTGTCAACGAGCGCACTCCGTGCTGGGCGGCTAAAAGTGTGGCTTCGACTCAACGCTGCCCGTTACAAATACGTCAGGCGTTAAAGTAGAAATCGGAAAACAAGGACGTTATGCATTCAGATAACAATTGGCGTATTCATCCTGAAGTTTCGCAGCGACGGCTCGAATCCAACCTGAACTATTTACACTCGTAAACTCAAATATGCACATCTGCAGCAGGTGCATCGGTAGGCATTATTCGCCATCGCCAGGTGCTTTTCCCCAATGATCGGTGTACGTATGCTCCAAGCCACAAATCCAGCAGCGAGTCGTATCACCGCTCTGTAGTCGGCATAGCATCAAGTAGCCTAACAAGCGGTTCAAGCCGTTCGCTTCGCTCACTGGGACGGGCTAAAGCCCGCCCCTTAACCAAACGTTAGGCGGTAAAGCTAATAAGGTGCAAGTATGGAAGTTAAGAAAATCAATACAAGCGTGGCCTATGACTGACATGCACACTCCTCTTACCGCAAATGAAGGTGCTGCTGAATCTGCGTTGCATAAGGCTGCATGGTCTGGAGACCTTGATAAGGTAAAGCATTTAGTCAAAACCGGTTTCGATGTTAACTGGCAAGACTCTATAGGAGAAACTGCATTATTCGGTGCAGCTTCTTGGGGGCATATAGAGGTCGTAAAGTATCTATTGTCAGTAGGCGCACGGCATGATTTACACGAGTCTCATGGATTCACGCCACTCCATTGGGCTGCAAGAGGCAACCGCGAAATGCTACAACTGCTTATTGAGGCAGGGGCTGATCCTCATGCCGCGGACCAATTTGGGCGCCTTCCTATTGATATAGCTCACGAGCATGGTAAAGGCGCAAACGTTTCTTACTTAAAAACAGTAGGGCCTCAAATTGCCTCAAAACGAAAAAATGGCATAAAAAAGTAATTTCAGTTCGGATCACATTTACCGCCTAACAAGTGGTTCAAGTCGCTCGCTTCGCTCACTGGGACGGGCTAAAGCCCGCCCCTTAACCAAGCGTTAGACGCACAAGGAAATAAGGTGCAAACCCAAATGAAACAAGCTATCGCCCTCGTCTCTGCATTTGCACTCCCAGTATCGACTTATGCGGCAGACGCCACCTCAAAGTCAGCCTTGGAAAACCTCATCGTGGCAACAGTGCCCGTAATAGTGCTTTTCTTCCTTATGTGGCTGGCTATGCGCCTAGCCTCAAGAAAGACAAATTCTGTAAACGAGCGCATTGTTGAGTCAAATGAGCGTATTGCAAAAAGCCTTGAAGAGCTTGTATCTATACTCCGCAAAAAAGAGCAGGAGTAATGCGTCTAACAATTGGTTCAAATCGCTCGCTTCGCTCACTGGGACGGGCTAAAGCCCGCCCCTTAACCAAACGTTAGGTAGAAAAAGGAGATATAAATGTTCGATGAAAAGCTATTAGAGCAAAATAAAATTTCTGAACTTATCAAGCATGTATATGGGGAATCAAAAACATATGACTTTGGCGATGGCTCAGAGCCAGTTCATCCTGTCGACATATCTATAAATAACAAAAACAAATTAATCGCCATGCTTTGGATATATGAATTGCCAGATTTTCCAGAATTATCAATTTATGATTACGGATCTGAAAAATTATATGATTTAGACAAAGATGAGCTAATTGACACTGGAATAGTCGAAATTCGATTGGACGACACTCCTGGCGTGATTACAGTTGTCACATCTCACGCAGGGGAACGTGTGTGTGGATATGATTTAGAGCAGAACAAATTCATTTGGTAGTGATTGTTGCTGGGGCTTGGTCATCACATTGTAATGGGTATGTCTGCCTAACAAGTGGTTCAAGCCACTCGTTTCGCTCGTTCGGGACCGCGTTCCGCGGCCCCTTAACCAAACGTTAGGATCCCCCAAAATACATATGCATCAATTTGCAGCTATTATATTTCTCTTGGCGCTCTTGTCGTCATGTTCAGCCTCTGTCCATGACCGGTATCCATATGTTTCCGAAGTGAAACAAGGATCAGCAATGCAAATGCCGAGTTACTCAATTATTGCTCCCATACTAACCACTACTTTCCAAAGCTCAGATTGGAAGTATTTTAGCGATAACGAAAGCAGCGAAGGGTTAACAATAAATATTGGCTTAGGAGATAGCTTCTCATATGTGGTTAGTGTGGACTACGGCTTTAAACTCACAGATTCAGGAAAGTCCCTTAAAGGGCATATGATAGAAAAGTACAAAGATCCGAGCTATGCGGAGTTAGAAAATGGCTGTGTTATTAGCAGTCGCCGCGATGATAGCTCAGGGAGATCGAGATACTATGAATACGACGCAGCTTGTCTTGATGCGCGTAACAACAAAATTTATACAATAGTCGTCTCCGAAAAAAACATACTCGGCAGGGAGCCAGAAAAACAGTTTGAAACTATGCTCCATGATGTGGTTTTGAGCTTTAGGCTTAGGTGATGATCGGCCACCATCCTAACAATTGGTTCAAACCGTTCGCTCCGCTCACTGGGACGGGCTAAAGCCCGCCCCTTAACCAAACGTTATGCACTTTATGATAATACCTGTGACGTTCGCATTATCGGGTGCACCGCTGCCAGGGCGCATTCCAGCCACGTTGGACGGGCTTGCAAGGCCGTCGGGGTTAGGCCATCGTGCGAGTCAAGTCATACTGTTAGGCTTGTTTCCGGGGCCTAACCAGGCGTTCAGGTCGTTCACCATGCCCACTCGGGAGCGCATGCCGCGGCCCCTCAGCTAATCCACAGGCCCATTTCAGACATGACCACTGCCGAAAAATTTGAACTCGCGCTGATTCCGGTCGTTGGTGTGGTCATTTGGTTAATTGCAGAGCGACTACCTGCGCGCATCGGCATCGGTTCACTTCTGCTTGCATCATCGGTTCTGTTGCTGTTCCAAGGGCTGATTCGTGACCTTTGGCTCATTTCCACGCGAAGCCGACAATCAGCGGTCGGGACTCGCCAAGAAGCCTTGTGCATGTGTGTGGAGTCCACCATCGGTGTGACAGGTGTCGTCGCGGGACTGATCATTCTGGGCTGCGCGCTCGACTCAACGCTTCCTGTAGGCTCCTGGCTTTGGAGTGTCGTCGCGGTAGGCGTCTTGACAATCGGATTCGCAGTCAAGGACTTT
Organism: Pseudomonadota bacterium; assembly: GCA_040385585.1. Classification (GTDB taxonomy): domain Bacteria; phylum Pseudomonadota; class Gammaproteobacteria; order Pseudomonadales; family Pseudomonadaceae; genus Aquipseudomonas. The sequence goes on from JAZKHB010000044.1 coordinate 45,570, forward strand.
ATCTTTGTGTGGCGGCCCTTCCGCATACGGCGTGTCAAGGATCATATCAACATCGTTTTCAGCTGGAAGAGCTGACCAGCATTGATCGCATAGTTTATTCAAACCGACGTCGCGCCGCGATGATGCTCAAGTCCCGTGTCGGAGCGCCTATGAGAATTACCATTCCAGCAATTCTTGTCGCCGCGACATTGATCCCCGCCTGCGTTCCCTATCCAATCCACAAGACCTTACAGCCAGCCGCACGGGTATCAATCCTAAGTCCGGCCGATCAGCCGCTTTCCAGTAACTCTGATTTCCAATGCCTAGCCATACGGGCGAGAAACGAGCCGAACTACGAAAGAAACAGGAGTCGACGGTAGCGTGACCTTCGAACCCCTACGCAAGTAGAGAGTGGAAGTGCTTATGATCGATGGCACCGAAGTGTTCTTCTGGAACTGGTGCGTTCGAAAGGACGGGTATGCCACTTACATCACAACGAGCCGAGACCCCCGGGAATTTGAGGAAAACCTGATGGTTCAGCTCAAGCAAGGCGCCTCAGGCCCGTGCCCGAGTAGTACTGGCGCTAGTGGGCTCGACCCCTTGCATCGAGCAGACTCGATCAGCAGGCTTTGTCTGTCTCCACGCGCCGATCATGTCAACCGTTGAGGCTGCAGAAAAACGTCAGGGCTTATTCAAGCGCATATCCGTATGCGAGACAGAGAGAAAATAGGCGAGATGAATTCGGTAGACCTTATACGGTTTTTTTGATTAAAAACAGCCAAGTCCCCGGCCGAAAAATCGGCTATTCGGTTTTTTACAGTTTCGTTAAATGACTGTGGCAACCGGCAGGCCGCATCTCCCTATCGACTCGGTTGGTCGCGCGACAGTTGCAGGCATGCGTGCTCTGATCTTCACGATTGCCCCTTGGCTTATACAGGGGCTGCCGCCAGATGAGGACGCGGCGTT
>JAZKHB010000044.1:46524-64058 GCA_040385585.1 Pseudomonadota bacterium
ATGGAAGTAGATGCGTACGGCTATGTCTGGTTTGGCAGTTCAAACGGTTCGCCATGGTTCTGCGTCCAGCCAACCGAGACGTCGGTGGTTGCCCGTGCCGGCGAACCCTCCAGCTAATCAAACTTAACCAAAGGTCAAAAGATCGTAATTGGAAAAATGGCGATGAAAACCCTTAGCATCATCAAGTACAGCTTTACCCTGGTCGGTGTGGGGCTGCTGGTCGGCGCGCTCCTGTTATTCAAAAGCACCAGTTCGTTTATCGATCAAGCGACGAGCGCCGAGGGGACTGTCGTGGATCTCGTGGCCTCCAGGTCCAGCAACTCGACCACGTACCGCCCCGTCGTACGCTTTTTGAGCCAGTCGGGTCAGAACGTCGAGTTCACCTCTTCCACGGGCAGCAGTCCAGCGAGCTACTCCACAGGGGAGAAGGTCGAGGTGCTTTATCTCGCATCCGATCCTCAGGGCGCGCAGATCAGCGGGTTCTTCGACCTCTGGGGAGGATCGGTCATTCTCGCCGGGCTGGGCAGCGTGTTCTTCCTGGTCGGCGGCGGGATTATCCTGTTCGGTGTCCTGCACGGCCGTAAAGAGGCGTTTCTCCGGCAACAAGGCATGCCGATCGAGACGCAGTTCCAGGGTGTGGAGATCAACGAGTCGCTGACGGTGAACGGCCAGAACCCGTTCCGGGTGGTGACGCAGTGGCTGAACCCTGAAACGACTGAAGTGCATGTGTTCAGAAGCAACAACCTCTGGTTCGACCCCGTGAGTTATATCAACGGCTCCAAGGTCATTGTCTTTATCGAGAGGGGTAACCCCAGCAAGTACCACGTCGACCTGTCGTTCCTGCCCAAGGTCGCGACTGGGAGTGAGCCCTGACAACAGCAGGCGAACCGGTGTCGATTTCGCAAGGTCTTATTCGACCAGTGAGGCAGGGACAGCGGTCCCGCAGCCCGGCTTGCTCATGGCCTGGGTCCGCTGCAGCTGCCAATTGATTGATTCATAAAGAGAGCAGGTCAAAATCAAGGAGACCTTTATGTCGAATGAAACAGGTACGGTTCGGTTGCACCGGGTACTGCGCGCGCCAGCCGAGCGAATCTACAAGGCGTTTACGGACAAGAGTGCCCTGGAGCGTTGGCTCCCTCCCTATGGGTTTACGGGGACGATCCACGAAATGGACGTTCGCGTGGGCGGTGGTTATCGGATGTCCTTCACAAATTTCGGTACTGGCAGCAGCCACGCGTTCAGGGTCGAATTCGTCGAGCTGGTGGCCAATCAACGTATTCGCCACACCGACCGTTTTGACGATGAAAACCTTCCCGGCGAAATGATCGTTTCGATCGACCTCCAGGCCGTGAGCTGTGGAACGGATGTCAGTATCGTTCAGGCCGGGATTCCCTCGGTCATTCCCGTCGAGATGTGCTACCTGGGGTGGCAGGAGTCACTCGAGCAGCTTGCCCGGCTCGTTGAGGCCAATATTCCCGACAATGGCTAAGAGAGAGTAGGCACCTGCTGCATGATGAATGAAGGCCGGATGCTATCGCCGCTATGCTCCGTTGCATGACTTTTGCCTGTAGAGCCAATGCCTGGATGCAGTAACTGTGAGATGGAAGAGTGGGACGCCGTCAGGAACCTGCCCCATTCCTTCCAGGGCACCTTCAACCATTTCAACACCGATCATTACCGGTACTGGATGCTCTCCTCGCTGCGAAAAGTGGCTGCATTCGGCAACGCGAGCGCCACGGACGATAAAGGCGTAATGGTGAAGATCACCTTCAGCCAGGCTCCGATTCTCACGTTCGGCCTCCGGCTCGCGGCCCACCAGAAGGCCGGTGCAAGGCGAGCTAAGGGGTCGGCAAGAGCTAAGGGGGCGGAGTGATATTTTTTTCGTTCACTCGGCCCCCCTTAGTAGTCACTCCGAAGTCGTCACCGGCCAGGCGGTCGGTGCGCCGGGTACCTGTTGCTGGGCGGGGGTGCAGGGTCCCTGTTGCCCGTTCGGGCAGACCGAGATGCTGTCCGTTGCGGCTTGCACGCCCAGCGTCGCCGTCGCGGAGAGCGGCACGGTCAGTGGCTGGACCGGCCAGCCCACCTGGATGCTCGCTTCCACTGTGACGGGCGCGGCCGCCACCGCGGCACCTGACAGGTCGGCACCGTCCAACGAGGCGTCGGTGAAGTCCGTGCCCTGCAGGCAGGCGGAGACGAAGCTCGCCGGCTGCCCCTGGTAGGGACCGCAGTCCGTGCCGTTAAAGGAGGCATTGACCAGGCACGCCTGCCCGAACATCGCCCCCTGGCAGGCCTTCTGGGCCACGTCCATAAACTTCACGCCGGCCAGGTAGGCTCCGGTGAAGTTGGTGCGGATCACGACGGCCTCGGCCAGCGTCACTTGCTCCCCCCATAGATAGGCGCCGCTGAACTGCGTCCCGGTCAGGTTGGCCCCGCTCAGGTTGGCGTTCTCCAGCTGCGCGTTGGAAAGCACCGCCGCCCGCAGCGTCCCGTCGCCTTGCAGCTGTGCCCCGGCGAAGATGGCGCTGGAGAGGTTGCAGGCCGCCAGGTCGCACTGGCGCAGATCCGCCCCGGTGAAGTCCGCGCCTTGCAGGTTCATCCCGGAGAGCTGCTGGTCCTTGAGGACGCTGTACCAGGCCACCAGGTTCGGGATGGCGCTGGGCAGCCCCTCGATGACCGCGTCCGACAGGTTCAGGTAGCTCCAGGTCGCGCCGATCAACGGGTAGTTCAGGGTGGAGCCGGACAGGTCGGTGAGCTGCGTGCTGTCCGTGGAAAAGCCTGGAGGCGAGGAGAAGAGTGCCGTGCGCAGGTCCGTGTTAGTGAGTAACGTGCCGGTGAGGTTGGCGCCGGTGAAGTCCACCTGTGCCAAGGGCACCTGATCGAAGTTCGTCCCGTTCAGGACGGTGTTCTGGAAGCTGCAGCCGACCATCGACTTGACCCCGACGAAGCTGGCGCCGGAAAGGTCGGAGGTGGCGCTGCTCGGGGCGAAGCTGGCGCTGTCCAGGGTGCTGCCCGGGAACGACAGCGTGCCGGTGGCCAGCGGCAGGTCGCTGAACATCGCCCCCGTCAGGTCGCAGTCGGTGAAGGTGCTGCCGCCCAGCTGCGCGGCGTTGAAGGTCGTGCCGTGCATCGTGCACCCGGAGAACTGCGCCCCGGTCAGGTCCGCGCCACTGAAGTCCACCCCGGTGAAATCCAGCCCCTGGAACGTGGCGCCCTGTAGCGCGGCGTTGCTGAAGATCGCCTGGGTAATGGCCCCATAGCCGCCGAACTGGGCGTCGTTCAGCACGGAGGCGCTGAAGTTCGTTCCCGTGCACAGGCTGCTGGTGAAGTTGCAGCCCGTGAGGGTCAGCGAGGAATAGTCCTCGCCGGAGATATCGATATAGGTGAAGTCGGTATTGGCGGGCGCGACGCTGTTGAAGAAGTCGCGCAGGTAGCTGGCGCCCGGCCAGACCAGTTGCAGGGCGGTGGGCACCTGCACCGGGATGAAACCCGGTTTACCGTCGGACTGCGCCCAGCCGAACTGGTAATACTGGCCGTTGCCGTAGAGGTCGTAGACGCTGATGGGCCCGGGCGCGTATTGGTTGGGCGTGGGGTTTGCGCTCGCCGGGAGTTGGGGTGGGTTGACGAGCACGACGTTGAGAAGCGCCGGCGTCGGGCTGTCTTCCTTGTCGTTGAAGAAGAGAATGACGCCGAAGGTTTGCCCCACGATATTGAAGGTCAGCCAGGGGGTCATCCAGCTGTTCCATTCCGAGGGATTTTGGAAGTTCGGGAGTATGAAGTACACCGGCGTCGTCGAGCCGTTGCCGGCGGCGCCCTGGTAGACGGCGAAGGCCGAGATGTTGGGCTGTCCTTGACAGCAGCTCGGCCAGCTGAAGACCTGCTGCGCGCCGCCCCCAGTGGGGCTGTAGACGATCTGCCACTTGCCCAGGTAGGGGTTTGCCGTGCTCATGGGTTGCTCTCCCCGGTCGGGGTCTGCGTGCCGGCCGCCGGGGGGGGCGGCAGCCACAGGCTTACGGACGGCTGCACCCGCCCGTCCGCGTCGAGGAACAGCTCGTAGTTCAGGGTGTACAGGTCGCGCAGGATATTCACGACGATGCGCGCGGCCGCCACGTCCGGCGTCGTCACCAGGAATGCGCCGGAGGGGCTGTACAGGTCGATCTGGTACATCGACGGCAGGGAGCCGTCCCCGGTGTAGGAGAGCACATAGATGTAACCCTGGGACTCCACCGCGATGTCCAGGTAGCTGGAGTCGCCGCGGCTTGTCAGCGCGAGTGTGGGCAGGGTGGCAGGGCTGTTCGGGTCCGTGGGGTCGTACGCCGGGTTCGCGAAGTAGGGCACCGGGTTGCCGTAGATGTCGAAGGCCTGCACCCGCTGGTTCCCGCTCTCCAGCACCAGGATGCGCCCGTCCAGCGCGACGGCCAGTCCCACCGGATCGTAGATCAGCCCGTCGCGCGCGCCCTGTCCGGAGCTCAGCAGCGCGAACGGGGCCTGGTCGTCGTCCACCGGGGCGGCGGCCAGGGGCAGGCGGTAGAGTTTGTCCGTGGCGAAACTGATGCCGATCACGTAGCCCTGCGGGTGGTACAGGTAACGGTCCAGCGCCGCCGGGAAGCGGCCGTAGCTGGCATTGTCGCCCACCCCGAAACTGGGCGGCGGCCCCGCGTTGGTGAGTGACAGCGCGCGCACATGCCAGCCGCCGGACGGGTTGGCGTCGATGTCGAAGATCGGATTGGAGGAGTCGATAAAGAAGTTGCTGTTGTCGCCGTCGCCGCTGGTCATGTTGTAGGCGATGCCCGGCACCTGGGTGAAGCCCACCGCGGGCGTGGCGTAGCCTTCCGCGGGGTTCTGCAACAGCGAGATGTTCTGCATCGTCCACAGCGCGTCGTCCGTGGGTGCCGCGCCGCTGTGGTCCGGCGGCAGGTCGAGCCCGGTCGCTTGCCAGGCATAGCCGAGCATCTCCGGTTCCTGGGCCGTGGTGATGCTCGAGAACCGTAGCACCTCCTTGCCCTGGGCCGCGAACGGCGAGGGGCTCGTCACCGTCTCGGTGGGCGGCGTGCCCACGGCACTGATCCAGCCCAGCACCCCCGACACCATGCCGATCTTCTCCTGGTGCACGTACACCGAGGCGCTGCTAAGCGGAATCTCGTTGGTCGTGACCACCACCTTGTCCAGCGTCAGCACCCCGTTCGTGGGCAGCGCGGGGATCCAGTCGGTAATCCCCTGGCCGGACTGCCAGCCGTTGGCCGCATAAAAGCAGGCGTACACACGCAGCGAACCGCCCGCGGGCACCGCGGTGAAGGACACCGGAATCGGGTCGCTGAGGGTGCTCTGCGGCAGGGTCTGGGTAAAGACTGGTGTGGTGGTGCCGGCGTCGTAGACGACCGTCACCTGCATGGAGTCGTGGTAGTCCGGGAACGTGTTGAAACGCGGGTCCGGGTAGAGCGTCATCTGCAGGTTCATGGAGCGGCTAAGGTCGGCCTCATAGACGAAGGGCGAATCCAGCACCTCGATGATCGTCTCGCTGAGCTGGGCCGCGGTGACGGCGGCGTTGATGATCGCCAGCGCGATGTCCACGTAGGGCGTTGCGAGCTCCGCAGCCCCTTCCACGATTTGCTCGGCCACCCACAACCCCAGCGACGTGGCGGGGGAGAGCAGCATGGGGCCGAACTGCTCCGCCAACCCTTGCGTGGCCGCGGACGGGTCCTGGGCCAAGGCGATGTAGGCCGCCGTCGGTCCCGCCACCAGGAAGGCGCCCGCTGCGCAGACCGCGAAAAGCACCTCCGTGTCGGCCATCAGCGCCTTGAACGGGGCGGAGTTGGTGATGGCGTTGCCCACGGCCAGCATGAAGACAGGCATGGCCAGCTCCGCCAGGGCCGTTACCGTGATGCCGATCGGGCAGACGGCGCTGTCGTAGGTGCCCCGGCCGAGCCCGCCCAGCAGCAGCCGCACCGTGTGCACCTCGTCCCACACCGGCACCGTGATGGTGGTGGGGGTCGCCGGAATGGGGACGCCAAAGACCGTGGTGACGGGCCCCACCAGCGCCGCGAAAGGTTTGTTGGGGTCTGTCTCGAAGGCGCCGCGCAGGAACGCGGGGATCTTGTCGCTCCAGTTCTGCGGGGCCAGTACGTTGCCACCCACGTCCAGGTATTGCACCCCGACGGACAGGTGGCGCAGCCAATGGTTGGTCACCTGCAGGCTCAGCGAGCCCGTGCTGCTGGTATTACTGAGCGGCAGCGCGTAGATCAGGCCGTCCGTCGAGTGCAGGGCGGCGCTCACCTGGCTCGAGTCGTCTTGCACCGTGACCGTGAAGCTGAGTCCGCTGCCGCCGCCATTCAGGCTGAACGTGGCGGTCGCCGTGGCGGTGGTGCTCACCCCGGACGGCGGTGCCAGCGTGACGCTGTAAGGGGTGAGCTGCGTATCCGGGTCCGGGGTGCCGGGCACCAGCAGGCCGGTCAGGGCGCCCTGTGGATTGGTGGCGTCCACGATCACCAGCGAGACGGTGCCCGCCGTGATCTGGGCCGCGATCGCGGCCGTGAGCGAAGGCGTGTCGTTCAGCGACCAGAGCCCGGTCGCGGTCCAGGTGGGGGTGGTCGGCGGCGGCGAATAAATGACGCTGTCCGGGTCCACCGTCAGCCCATTCATCTGCGTGACGTTTTTCGCGACCCAGCCACCGCTGTCATCACCGAGCGTGGCCTCCATCAGCACCGGGCTGGAGGTGCCGCCGTATGCTGCGGAGGCCACTCCGTAGCCGGGGTTCCACTGCTGACCCTGCAGGCTCGGCAGGTTTTGCGACGTCAGCAGCGCATTCTGCAGCGGCCCGGTCACCGACGCCATGGTGATGGCCGTGGGCTGCAGGCTGGTGGTGCCGCCTACCGGCGTGGCGGTGAGCCAGGCATCGCCTTGGCCCAGGATGGCCAGCGGCAGCTCGTATGTGGCCGTCACCGCGGGCTGGATGCACTGATCGACGATGATCGCCGGGATCTCGCCGCCGTTCGCCGTGTTCAGGTTCACCAGGTTGCCGTGATGAAAGAGCAGCGCGATCGCGGCCTCAGTCGCGTCCTGCAGCGACTGGATATGTGGCGGAAATTCGGGGTCGACGCCCTCATCCTGCAGTTGGCGCACCAGTGCGGGCGAAGGGCGGTAGCGGGCGAGCTTGGGGTGCAATCCGACGGCACGCGCCCCGCGCGCCTGGATCGAGGCCTGGCGCACGCGCTCGCGGCCCTCGTCCGGGATATGGATGGCCATGTGCACGGGGTGATCGAAGGGACGACCGCCGACCATCTTCGGGGTGGTGACGTACAGCAGCACTACGTGCTCATCCGGCAGGTCGGCGTCGACGAAGTGCGTCAGCTGCTGCTCCGGGATCAGGCGCAGCAGCGGATTGGCTTGCACCGCGCTGCGGCGGGTCTCGGCCGTATGCCGCTGCAGCGGCGCGCTATACAGGCTGTGGCGGAAGCTATACGACCGGTTGGGGTCCAGGTGCGAGAAGTCGAAGTGCAGCTGGCGGGTGGCCATGGAGGAATCCTTCTATCCAGGGAGGGCGCCACCTCGGGAGTAACATCGGCGCGATGGCAGAGTGTAGCCACTGATGCACGAAGTGCTTTTCCAAGAGGGCAATCCATGCCGGGTTTCGCCGGAGTGCTTTTTGTAGGGCGTGTGGGGCCGCCTAGGCTAGCCGCGCAGAAAGCCGCGCCGACAAACCACGCGGTGGCCGCCGCGCGGCGTAACGCACGCGGACGGGTGCTCGAATGCAGACGGATTTTCATGAAGGTGCTCTAGGCATTGGCGCCGATGGCTCCACTGCGACCTTCGCTTGGCGATGCTGGCACTCTGCATTATGCTCGGCCAACGCAAGGGACTGTCAGCCAACCCCGCCTCCTCGGCCAACGCCGCCGTCACTTCCCTGCCTGTTTATGCCATCCAATCGTCAGCCCCGTTGTACGCAGGGGAGGGCGGTAGCGTCTCCGAACGGCTGCTAGCCACCCCGGTCACGGCAAGCCCATAAAGCAGCGCCCTTAGTGCCGTAGTACTTCTCCATCCACAAGCCTTAACGATATAAACCAATCACCGCTTGGTACGGTTTACGCAGCCGAAGCTTGGGCGCCGGAGAGCCCGTCCCGACCTTAGGACTGTGCATTTTTACAGTCGTATTGGTAAGGGCAAATGCGGAAGTCGGGTTAATGCCGCCTCGAATGTTGGCAGCCTCGTAACTCGATGAGTTTTATGGTTTTTTCGTGGCAGGGACAAGATTTGGCGACCGGAGTTATCTAGAATTCACGGTTATTCAATAGTACGGAATTCCCTCTAATCACTGTTATGTGTCTACGGCAATTTTGCATTCAGTTATACATGGAGAGTAAATGAAGCAGAAAACGAAAAGACCACTTGGTCTCAGAGTTTTTAATGCACTCGGCGCAACTCTACTTCTGTCATCCGTGATTTACATTCTAGTGGCGGGCTTCCATTCTGTTGCTATGGCTGCTGTAGCATTTTCTATTGCAGGCGTAGCAACACCTATTGTTCTCAGCAATGACGGCCCATTAGAAATACTATTAGGTACTCTCGAAGCAATAGTCGATGGCGCCCTAGCGATAGTCGAAGGTGTAACTAGTGCAATCTCTGGCCTGTTCGGTTAAACGCATAACAATTGGTTCAAATCGTTCGCTTCGCTCACTGGGACGGGTTAAAGCCCGCCCCTTAACCAAACGTTAGGCTTTTTATGGACCGCTACGAACTCATCCCAGAGCTCAAAGATTGGGACGCGCACAATGGTGGCGAGGAATCCCTCGAAGGCTGGACCAGTTGCATGGGGTCCTACTCACTTGCCGTTGGCTATGCCTCGCTTCTCTGGCCGCAGTTCGTCGAGGTCAAGGGCATGATATTTCGCGGCCCAATAGAGGATTCCGTTCTGGAAAGTTGGTTAGCAGACCACGGCAAGAGTTCTGTTGAAGCAACGCTAAATCATCTTCATTTGCTGGATGTTCAGCATCCGGGCGTGTGGGCAGAAGCCACCGAAACACAAATGCGCTACTTAGGCGAAACGCTAAAATCTGCTTGGTCTGCAAAGCTGGCGCTGGACTTTCCTACTCGTCGGTTCGCAGTCGAGTACATCCAAGGCGCATTGGATGCGCCAAGGGAGCATCAAGTTCTTTTTTACGAACTGCGGGAGGCTCAGGCTGATGAATAATTCTGCACTAGCGCCTTCGTTCACCGGCCTAACTGGTCGTTCAACAGGACGTCTACCAGCTTCGCTGGCAGTCGCCTGTTAACTCGGGCGTTAGGTGCCATTTGTGGAGGCATAGTGACTATGCAAAGCCCGGCAATGCCGACGTTCCCAGCATGTTTAATGGAACTGAATCGGGCAGCGCAAAGACGCATGAGCCCGTTTTGGGGTGGATTCCCAACCGTTCCTTGTGTTTCCTGCGGAGCTTCCTTGCGGTGGCACCGTGCACTACATCGTAAACTTCGGTTTGGTGGTCTGCTTTTCAGGGTTGGGTTAGGCGGTTTTTTGGTGTCATTCGCGTTGACTCTCGCCCCATACCAAAGCACTTCTGCAGCCATCATCGCGTTAGCCAGTTTCGCGTTTTTGGTCGTAGGGATATTCGTAACATCGACGGGACCCGGTAGCCTGCGCGTGGAAGTTTTCGGCGATGGCACCTAACCAGTGGTTCAAATCGCTCGCTTCGCTCACTGGGACGGGCTAAAGCCCGTCCCCTAACCAAACGTTAGGCAGTACCGGATGTCACCGCTAAAAATTTTTCTACTCATGCTACTAATTTTCTCTGTATCCGCATGCGGATCAGGAGATGATTTAATTGCCCACGAGCAAAAAATATATAGCGTACTGATAGATTACTGGGACGTTAGCAAGCAACACCCTGCCTGGATTAGGAGCAGTTCGTTATCGTTTAACGATAAAGAGCAAGATGAAAATATCGAGCGCTTCAAGGATAAAATATCCGACCTAAACTCCATCAGGGCTTCCTTCAACTCAATCAACACAATACCAAGCACTCTTCCCCTACCAAGCAGCGATAAAATAACTATTTTCACAGAGTCTGAGTACAAGAAAATATTTGATGCGAAAGAGAAGTCACTAGATTCACGCTGGCACATGTTCTACAGAAAAAACCCGCAAGTACATGGATTTATTAATGTTTCAAGAGTTGGATTCGATAAAACCTTGACCAAGGCACTTGTTTATTACGCAGTGTCCTGCGGCCGCCATTGCGGGAACGGTTACATGGTTCTCTTTGAGCGTGGTTTTTTTGGCTGGAAATTGGTATGGTTGGAGCACTTGTGGGTGTCCTAAGGAAACAACAATATATTTAGCACTTACGCAGCCTAACAACTGGTTCAAGCCGTTCGCTGCGCTCACTGGGACGGGCTATAACCCGGCCCATAACCAAGCTTTAGGCATTTTGAACCCATGAGCACTCTTGGAATGTTCTATCGTTTATCAAGTTTTTTCTTGGCTGTAGTTGCCGGTATAATTCTAGGCTATTTTGTGCTTCTACATCCGCTCATCAGCTTTTCAATAACTGACATTCAGTGGCCAAAGTTTTTAACGCAAGACATCAACGCCTATCTATATGACAGGGAGGCTCTGTATATCGCAATTGCCGCCATGATAGTTACTTTGTTGATTCCAAATATTTTTTTGCTGGCCATAATCATGTCTTTTGTTATGAGGTATAGCAATCTACCGCGAGCTGTATTTTACTCAAGCTTCATTTCTCCGTTACTTGATTACTATGTTTCCTGGATGAAAATCATTCAATTAAAGGAGCGGCTTGAAATTAATGGGGTGAGCATAGATATCGCACGGCTTATAAGAGCCGAACATCTGGATGCAAAAGCTGTGGCCATGTTTCTGACTTTTACATTACTTACTATTTTTGTATTTTTTATGCTTAAGCTGTTGCCCAGAAAAAACAAGAATGGTCAACGTCAAATTGATAAATTGCATACGAACGCATAGCAAACGATTAAAATCGTTCGCTTCGCTCTCTGGGACCGCGTACCTAAACGTTAGGCAAGTTCGCAGACTGATGGCATTCGACTTTTTCATTGGAGATTTGACTGAGAGCGTTCCTCCAGCGCTTTCATTGCCTGAGCAGATGCACACTCAGCTTTTTCGCCGCGCTGATGAGTTGCGCCGATTGCCGCTGTTGGGACGCATGGCTGACTTCTATTCAGATGTCAGCTATGAGGGAGTGGATCTTTGGGGCTTGATCCAGGAGTTACAGCAGATCATGCCTGCATTTGCGGGGAGGCCACAGATGCAGGCGATCTTGCGGCAGCTACACGAAGTCTCCCAGACGGCGATAACCCAAGAGAGAGGGTTGTATGGTTTTTGTGACTGACCATGGGTCTAACCATGCGCTGCAGCGAACCCCGAGGGAGCGTCGTGGCTGCAATCGTCGCGTCCCGTGTGCCGGGTCGCTGAGCTTGGGTCGTTAGGCAACAAAGCATGCGGCTACCCATCATTCTATTATTTACGGCAATCGCATTTTTCCCGAAATTATTATTCGCGGATAACCTTATGATCGATATGTTAAACGGCGTGGATGAGCACGAAATTTCCGGCCTAGGCCTGGTACGGGTTGGCGACGAAGTGATCCATCCAAAATTCGGAAACGGCAAAGTCATAAAAATCTAAACACCTAATGAAGAAACCACGTTTGTCAACATTGAATTTTCTGGTTACGGCTCAAAATGGCTGATAGCAGAATTTGCAAACTTAAAATTATTTAAAAATAGTGTTCCATAGATCTATTGTCGGCTCAAACTATTGCTTAACAGCAGGTTCAAGCCGCACGTTTCATTCACCGGGATGGGTCAACGCCGGCTCTAAGCAAATATTAGGCAGTATCCAGAATAGAATATGTCAAAACTCATTTTAGTTCTTGTTGTGATGATTTCAGGCGGGCTGTCCGCTTTGTGGTTATTAGCATGGGTGCCGTACCAATGGCTGCCTCGCCCGATTCATTTTGTAGTCTACTGGCTTGGAGGATTGCTTACACTTACCTTCATTCCATCACTTCTGGTTTTTATATTGAGTATTGCCCATATAAAAAATTCGAGAAGTAGGAATATACAAAATCTAAAAAACAATCCTGATACAATATGAAGATGCCTAACAAACGTCTCAAGTCGCTCGTTTCGCTCACTCGGACGGCGTGCAGCCGCCCTTAACCAAACGTTAAGCATCAGCTAGGATAGTAAAGATGAGTAATAATGAGCTAAAAGGTTTAGGGGGTTGGCTAATACTTGTTGGTATTGGCGTTGTTGTTAGCCCATTTCGTTTGGCATATGCCTATGGCCCTCTGTACTACTCGATCTTTACCGATGGCACATTTCAGGTGTTAACGAATTCGGCTTCGGAAGCCTATCATCCCTTGTGGGGGCCTCTGCTTGTCGCGGAAGCTCTCTATAATTCACTTATAGTGCTGGCTTCTGTTTATTTGATTTACCTGTTTTTTTCAAAACACTACCTGTTTCCTAGGTTATATATAACGATCGTAGGTGTGTCCCTGGTTTTCATCCCGCTAGATGCGTGGCTAGGTTCATTTGTCATCACAGATGAGCCTATGTTTGATCCGGCTACTGCACAAGAATTTTTTAGAACATTAATAAGTGGAGTCATATGGATTCCCTATATGCTGTTATCTAAAAGGGTAAAAGCTACATTCGTAGAAAACATGCCCAACAAGCAACTGCAGTCGACCGCTGAAAACGTAGTCTGACTTGGGCGTTAGGAGCCGGCAATGAGAGAAATCGCTGCAAGCCTGATTGGAATTATCTGCGGGGCAGCAGTGTTCGCAGCTATCTGCTTTGTCTTTGACGACCCAAGCCAAGAGCACTTAATGGCAGCCACTCTTTTAGGAGCATTCGTTGGGCTACTCGTAGCGCCAGAGTGCAGCCCTGAATCATTTCGGTTCCCGAAGCTTTTCCAGGTAATCTCGGGCGGTGGCGTCGGGGTTGGTATAGGGGTTTATTGTCAGGCATCGACCACCTACACACTTGCACTCTGTGTGATCGGTGCAGTCATTGGTTATTTTGCTAATCAAATCACCAGCAGCATTCAAGTGCCATAAGGCTCACAGTATAGGGTTAAAGTTGTTCGCTTGGGATCGACTCAAGCCGGCCCCTTAACTGAGCGTTATACACAAGAGGAGTAGGTATAATGAAGCGTATTATTGGTGCAGCATTGATGCTGTTTTCAGCTTTGGGGTTTTCTGCGGAAAATACTATAAGCGGAGCAGTTGTAACTGCAGTTCGAGCCTATGAAACCCATGATGGTTCCACACGGGCGTTTATTGCTGTCAATGGACAGGGCCGGGTCGGGCCCAATCCTGATGCGCCTTCTGTCAATTGCCAGCTTTGGACCTATACAAATCAAGTCTTAGGTCTTGCGCTAGCTGCTAAGACCTCTGGCCAAAAAGTAAATATAACCTATGTTTCCACTACGGCGGGAGACGAATTTTGTAATGTGTACTCTTTTGAAATATCGGGTTAGTGTAGAGAAGTTACGCTTAAGGCGACGGTTTTTCCGTTCCGGTTGTCGCACCTGCTAAATAATTGTGTTTGCCGGCAAGGTTATGAGTGATGAATGTGAGCTTCACCTATAATAAAACCATTATAGATAAAAAAGGATGCCCCAAGGTTTACTACGATGGAGGCTCAATGGGTGGAGGCTATATAAAATTCTCATGCGGCTCATGTGGGAAAGATATATCTCAAGAAACATTCTATTTCTGGAAGGATAACCTTGATCATGAGTGCTCGATAATCAATAAGTTGGAAAAGCACCTTGACCTTCCAGGGCTCAATCAAAGGAATCACACTTTCGTTGGTTTGCTGAGCTGCCAAACCTGTGGCGCTAAGCATGTACTACATATTGATTATGGTGAGGTTTCTAATTGCCACTGGCAATCATCTCTGCACAAGGTGGTGCTATGCAATTCATAAAAACTTGCTCACTTCTCCCATTGGGACGGGCGAAAGTCCGCTCCTGAACTAAATGTTAAGTAAAAAAGGTCCGTATATTGTTCGATGATCCGAGGATAAAATCCGAGTGGCTTGCACGAGAGCAGAAATTTCGCGCCATATTTGTTCGAGGCAGCAAGATATTTGTTATTTATACACTGATAATAACTGCGCTAACATTATTAATTCCATCTGCTCATAGATGGATGCATATCATATTTATAGTAAGCTTGGTTTTCTGGGTGTCTCTTTACTTTACAATCAAAGGCTATGTGCTAAGGTGCCCTAGATGCAGCCATACACCGTTCCATCTTGGACATAATATTCCCGCTTTTAGCATCACAAAGAAATCCTGCCTATGGTGTGGCTACAAACTCAAATGAGCGGAGATTCCCGCCTGACTAGTGGCTCAAGCCGTTCGCCTTGCTCACTGGGACGGGCTAAAACCGGCCCCATAATCTGAATTGAAACAATCTGCCTTGGTCGCTAACTGAATGACTCTTGATCCTGAAGCAAAAAATATCTTCCTGTCAGTATTGTTCATTCTTTCAATGACGATATTGTTTGTCTTGTACGTGGCAGAGGCAGTTCAGGCATCACGGTTCACACAATCCAAGGGGATATTTTTTTATGATGCAACCTGGTTTCTCAGCCCCAAAAAATTTCCTGGTGGCGAGCAGCATTGCAAAAGAGCATTTATTTATTCAGTTCTGATGGCGGCATTAATTGGGCTGTTATTTTTTCGCTAAGTGTTTTGGAGTTGGTAGTTAAGGATCGAAAATGTTCGCTTCGCTCTCTGGGACCACTTGCCGTGGTCCTTTAGTCCATCGTTATGTGCTAAGGGTTCGTGATAGGGTATTATTGAATATTAAGATGATATTGTTCTGAAATTTATATCCGAGTAGAAAATATGAATCGACGTAAAAAAATAAATCAGTTGTTAAGAGCTCATGCTAAAAAAGCCAGTGCCAAGTTGGCGCCAAAAAACAAGTCAAAGTACATTAGCAAGGCTGATCGGTTGAGGCTGGCTGCTGAGTCTGCTCAAGACCCAAGTATTTCTGCCGAGTCTTCAGAGTCATCTGAGTGTTGATTAATATCTTCAACGCCCAGATGGTTTATATAATGGCCGTGAGGGCATGCTGTGCAGATTCGCATAGCAGGGCGCTGAAATCGTTTATTCCATTCGCTGGGGCGGGTTTACGGCGCACCTGGGTTTAATCCCTTCCTGTTCAAGTTTGCAGAGGTTCCGTGAATCCCGACATTCAAGCTAAGTTTGATGGTTACCCGGAAGACGCTCGGCGGCAGCTTATAAAGATACGCGAGCTCATTCTGGCGATAGCTGCTGAAAATGAATTGGGAAATGTTGAGGAAACTCTCAAGTGGGGTGAGGCGAGTTACCTTGTCAAGGGTGGCACTCCAATTCGAGTCGACTGGAAACTAAAAAGTCCTGATGTCATCAAGGTGTTTTTCCACTGCCAGACCTGCTTGATTGAAACCGTTAAAGAGCTGTATCGAAATGATCTCCAGTATGAGGGTAAGCGAGCTATTGTTATCCCAATCGGGGCGAACATTGAGCAATTGCCATTAAGGTATTGCCTCGGGTTGGCTCTGAAGTATCACAGTCTTAACTATTTACCGCTACTCGGGTCATGATTCTTTAATGGCGTATAAATACTTATTTGATCAACCTCTTTCGCGATCTGGTTTTGCATCATTTATCATGGTGTTAGCTTCAAGAGATTCTAGCTTGAACAGAGGGTAAGCAGAGCACAGGTTTTTCCAAAGAGGAAATTAGGGTTAACGGCATGCCTACGGCTATTCACGATGTTGTTGCGTCGTACAACGGGAATCCAACGGCACCCCATGAACGCTTTAGAGCGTTCAATGCCGCCTGGCGCATCTTGGAAAATGGAGTGCTCAGCTTGTTAAAGATGGACCGCAGCAGCAACATGAAGATACTGTATCCAAGGACTGAAATGAAAATTCAAACACTATGCGTCCATCTATTTTTGCTGCTCTCGGCGGGTTGCACCTATAGCGAAGCTGAAAAAGAAGAGATCAAGGCCAGCTGCGAGACTCTTCAAGAGTTCAGGGTTTCGTCTCTGTCTTTTGTGGGTTTTGAATATGCCGAAATAGCGAAAATAAAAATTGTCGAAAGGCATTCGGATCAGATCATTAATGAATTTATTGTAGATCTGAAAAACATGGATTATCAGTTTCATGCGAGTGCGCATGAGTTTCGTGTGAACATGCCAGGTGATGTTTACAATACAAAAAATACTTATGATTTAATCATGGACGATCAGTCGATCTATCGTTTGCACAGTATGAAGCAAACCATGCTTCCTCAATTTTCCATGTATGCCGAGGGCTATGGATGCAGAATGACTGCGTATTCCGTAAATGACAGGGTCTTTTTTGATATGCATCAGATTCTGGTTATAAAGAAATCCGCCTCCGATTGAGCTATGCACCCTTTGTAATGTGCTGTGATCCTCCTGGCCCGGCTCTGACACGGGGCATGCCTTGTTCTGCAGGGCCCGTATCGGGTTGACAGGGGCTGAGTGACCCACGTTTTATCCCGGTAAAGCGCGACCTAACGTGGCATCGCTGCCTTTGAGTCCGATGCCCGGCAGGCGGCCTTTCTGCGGCACCAATCGCCTCGCGGGCTATGGGCTGCGCCTCGCCGCCGTTCCTCCGGCGGCTGCCAGGCCGCGGCTAAAAACACTTATCATTCAACGCACTACCCCCGAGTCTGGTTGGAATCGTCGAATGCTGGCTGCCGTCAAACGCTACAAACTGCTCCTCTCTGGGGCGTTGCAGCGTTACTTCCCACGAACCACGGCCTACCTGCGCGCCGAGCATGAAGCCGCGTTGCTTGCGCAAAAGACCCGGCCGCGGGCGAAGCAGGCTGGCGCCGGCAAGACCAAGGCGGCTGCAAAGAAACCGGCCAAGAAAGCGGCCAAACCCAGGGCCAGGGCTGCCAAGGCGCCCGTGGAGGGCATCTACGGACCCGGCCCCCTGCAGGTCGCGGATGCCCAGGTCCTGGCCATGCGCGAACGGGTCGGCCAGGCCGTCCGTGCCGGTCTCATCGGGATGCCGTCCGATGAGCAGTGGGCGATGATTCTCGGCCGCGCGCCGCTGACCCGGATCTTTGCCGGGGCGGGCTCGGGCAAGTCCACCACCCTGGTGCTGCGGGTGGTCTTTATGCTCTGCCACCTGGATATCCCTGCCGAGCGGCTGACGGTGATTTCCTTTACCAGTGCCTCCTGCGCGCAACTGCGCGAGCAGCTGAGCAAGGTCTTGGGCTTCTGGCAGTACCCCTTCGATGCCGCCCAGGCCCGGCTCAGCGTGCGTACCTTCCATTCGGCCATGGGGGTGCTGGCCAAGGGCATGCTGGGCGATCCGCGCTGGTTCGAGCAGCTCGACGACAAGGCGGCCGGTTCGGGGGACAGTGAACTGGATAATCCGCTGACCGCCGGGCGTTTGCGACCCGCCCAGCAACGCTTGCTCAAACTTCGGAATCTTTCGCATGTAGATGCCGCGCT
>JAZKHB010000044.1:64068-66886 GCA_040385585.1 Pseudomonadota bacterium
GCCCCGCCCAGCGGCGATTGCTCGAACAGGCCTACCAGCGCTGTTATGCCGAGGTACCGACGTTCCGCCAACGGGTACACCAGCTGCTGGACTTGCCCGCGCCAAGCGAGGTAGCGGAGGCCGCGCCCGCCCGGGCGCCCAAGGCGCCCCTGGACTTCTTCAAGCTGACGGGGGAATTCAGTCCCGTGCCGTTGTTCGAGGCCTTCCATGCCCAGGCCGGTTTTATCCAGAGCATCGGCATCCGCCTCGATCAGCTGCCAGCCCAGGCGCTGTCCTGCTCGCCCCGGGAACGGGTCTTCGTCGAAGCCCTGCTGCTGTTCTGGAGCACTTTCGAGGCCTGCCTGGGCGAGCAGGGCCTGACCACCTTCAATGGGGCCTTCCAGGCCCAGACGCGGATGCTGGCCGCCGCCGAGAAGGCTGTTCCTGCCCAGGCCCTGTCGCCTTTTACCCATCTGCTGATCGACGAGTTCCAGGACATCTCGCCGCAGATAGTCCAGTGGCTGCAGGCCGTTCATCGCGCCCTGGCGCGTCAGGGCGCGGCGGTCAGCCTGATGGCCATCGGCGACGACTGGCAGTCCATCTACGGCTGGCGCGGCAGTTCCCCGGAGCTGTTTATGGACTTCGACCGGCACTTCCCGGGCAAGGGCGCGCTGAAGAAAAGCGCCGTGCTGCTGTTGGCCACCAACTACCGTTCCATCGAGCCGGTGATACGCGACGGCGAGGCGGTGCTCGAAGGCGTCGCGTTCAAGCAGGCCAAGACCTGCGCGGCGTTCAAGGCGGTACAGCCGGGGGACCATGGGGTCAGGGTGGTGATCGGCTTCGAGGTGAAATCCCAGCTGCCGCAGCTGCTCGCGCAGATCAAAAGCCAATGCGCGCACGTCGCCGGCCGGGATAAGGCTGAGCGTACCGCGGTGCTGGTCCTCAGCCGGCGCAACGAGCCCTTGCAACTGATCCAGGCCCAGCTGGACAAGACGCTGCCGGTCAAGGCCTACACCATCCACCGCGCCAAGGGCCTGCAGGCCGAAGTGGCGATCATCCTCGACGACTGCCTGCCGACCGAACCCCATCCGCTGCGCAATGCGCTGTACGGCTACTCGGGCTTCTTTCGCAACAGCTACGACCAGGCCATGGAGGACGAGAGCTTGCGTCTGGCCTATGTGGCCATTACCCGGGGCGTCAGCCGGGTGCTGTGGTACACCCGCAAACCTCAGGGCGCGACCCGGGTGCTGGCGGCGCGGGCTGGGCGATCTTAGTTGCCCGCTAAGCCCTGGCGTCATTCGTGGGGCGCTGATGAGTCATACCTCGTCCTGCAACGCGGGAAGCTGGTGTATCCAGCAAGCTCGCCGCACCTGGGTTCCCGCCTTCGCGGGAACGACGTGGAATGATGGAGAACGCCCACCCCTATCACCTCCCCCACGGTTTGCATCCGGGCGACGACAACCGGCCTGCCGCCGTACACAACCCGGACTCGGCTTTGGTGGGTTAAGCCGCGCGGCGGGTGCGGCGTGATCACTCGTC
The DNA here is from genome assembly GCA_040385585.1 of Pseudomonadota bacterium. Classification (GTDB taxonomy): domain Bacteria; phylum Pseudomonadota; class Gammaproteobacteria; order Pseudomonadales; family Pseudomonadaceae; genus Aquipseudomonas. Next base: position 65,587 of record JAZKHB010000044.1, read on the forward strand.
ATACCCCGTCATTCCTGCGAAGGCAGTAGGAAGGCGGGTATCCAGAGCCGCCGGTCTGTTACTGGATTACGTTCAGGCGAACAACCGGCCTGTCCGTGCGAAATCTTGGGGGCTGTTTTGGTGGGTTACGCCGCGCGTCGAGTGCGGTGTGGTTTGCCAGTGCGGTTTTCTGCGCAGCTAACACCACCCTACGAAAAGCGCTCCTGCGCAGGCGTCGAGTGCGGTGCTTATCCTTGCTCGCAATACTCGCTGCCGAGCCGCACGGTGGGTGAAGGCCGGGGCAAAGGTGCTAACCCGCCGGTATGCTGACCAGGCTCAACAGGCACCCTTCGATCAGGCAGAACTGGCCGTCCAGCTCCCGGCCCGCGGGCCAGTCGCTGCTGAGGGTGGTAAGCAGGCGCAGGCGCGCGCGACCATCGGCCGAGCAGCTCAGCAGTTCGGCGTCTTCGAAATAAAAACGGATATTCACCAGGGGGAAGAGTGCCTTGAACAGGCTCTCCTTGAGGGAGAACGTCAGGGTGACCCGCAGTGCGCGTCGCTCGGCCGGCAAGGCCTGCAGCCGTTCGAGCTCGGCCGCCGTAAGGATCTGCTCGGCCAGGCGCTCGGCCCGTTCGGCGCTGAGCAGTTCTTCCAGGTCGATGCCCAGGCCCAGGCAGTCGGTGCTGCTCGTCACCATGGCCGCGGCCCAACCGGCGCCATGGGTGATGGAGCCGACCACGCCAGGCGGCCAGCGTGGCGCGCCGTCTTCGCCCACGGCCGGCATATGCAGTGCGCCGGTCAGTTGCAGCAAGGCGGCCCGGGCGCACAGCCGTCCGGCGAGGAACTCGCTCTGGCGCTTGGCCACGCCCCGGGCCGGGGGAATCTGCTGCCGTTGAAAATCCTCGAACTCGAAGCGACTGGGGTCGAAACGGGTGCGCAGTATCCGAGCACCCGGCACGGGCCAGGGCAGGGGCCAGCGCTTATCGAGCGGGGTGCAGCAGGCGGGAAGGGGGGGAAGGTCGTATGGCATGACGCATTTTGCCCTGTGCCGTCCGGCGCGGCCAGCCCGGCGGCGTCCTAACCGCCCAGGGCCATGGGGCACCCGGACGGTCGGCCGCTGCGGGTTTGCGGCCCTAAGCAGGCCGTTGAAAAACGTAGGCGAGGCAGTCGAGACAAGACTAGGCGCCCCCGACAAAAACAGGCGAGGAAGTGACTGGGGTCGCACTCGACTTTACGAGTTGTAAATGAGCATTACTCACTCCGCTCGCCCTTCGGGCCGTCTTACAGACGTTCTCACTTCGCTCGTCCGAGCCTGTTTTTA
>JAZKHB010000045.1:0-6476 GCA_040385585.1 Pseudomonadota bacterium
CGTCGACCGCCGCCGCGTGACGAAGCCGGCCTGGAGACAGAGCTGGAACACCCCGGCGAAGCGCTCGGGATGACGTGGCACCAGCAGCAGCAGCGCATCCGGGTGTTGCGTCAGCACCTGCCTGTGAGCGGCCAGGACTACCTCATCCTCGCCGGCATGGGTACTGGCCGCGATCCATACCGGCCGCCGCTCGGCCTGCCACTGGGCGCGCAGTGCGGCGGCCCGCGTCGGCAGCTCGGGGTCGATGGGCAGGTCGAACTTGATCGAGCCGGTGACCTCGACGCAGTCGGGCCGCGCGCCCAGGGCGATAAAACGCCGGGCCTCGACCTCGGTCTGTGCCGCGATGGCGCTCAACTGCCCCAGCATCGGCGCGCTCAACCTGGCGAAGCGGGCATAGCCGCGGGCCGAGCGCTCGGACAACCGGGCATTGGCCAGCACCACGGGAATGCCGCGCCGTGCGCACTGCTGGATATGGTTGGGCCACAGCTCGGTTTCCATGATCACCGCCAGCTTCGGCCTGACCCGATCAAGAAAGCGCGCCGCTGCCCAGGGCAGGTCGTACGGCAGGTAGCAATGCTGCACCCGCCCCGCGAATTCGGCGCCGCCGAACAGCGCGTGGATGCGCTCGGATCCGGTGGGAGTCATGCAAGTGACGGTCAGCGGCAGCCGCGGATAGCGGGCCAGCAATTCCCGTATCATCGGCGCCGCGGCGATGCTTTCACCCACCGACACCGCATGCACCCAGATCCCGTCGGGCTGCAGGTGCGGCAGGCCCAGGGCGAACCGCTCGCCGATGCGCAGGCGGTAAGCCGGCGCGCGCCAGCTGCGCCAGGCCAGGCGTAAGGCGATCAGGGGCAGGCCGAGGTGAAACAGCAGGGTATAGAGGGTGCGATTCATGGGGCCGCAGTGTACCGGGTTCGACGCACCGGGCGAACCGCCTCAGCCGATCGCCCGCAGCTGCTCGGCGAAGCGTTCGGCCAGCCAGCGCGCAGCCGGGCCCGGGGGCTCGTCACGGCGCCAGACCAGTTCCACCACCAGGGGCGGTGGGGTCCAGTCGCTGTCCAGCTCCACCAGTTGGTTGCGGTAGGTCGGGTACTGCGCCACATGCCGCGGCAGCCAGGCCCATCCCAGGTCGCGCATCAGCAGCTCGGCCATCAGGTAGAAGCTGTCGGCCCGCCAGACCTGGGGGCTGATCTGCTCGCCGCCCGGGTAGTCACTCTGCTGCGGCGCGATCACCAACTGCCGGTGCTGGGCCAGCAGCCGCCGACTCACCCGCCCCTGGCGAGCCAGGGGATGACCGGCACCGCAGACTGTGACCATGGCCACGCTGCCCAGACCACGGCGTTCCAGGGCCTCGGGCATGCCCTCATGATGAAACAGCAGACCCAGGTCGGCACGCCGCTCCACTAGCTTGCGCGCCACGTCGCCCTGGGCGCCACTGGCCATCTGCACCTCCAGGCGCGGAAAGCGCTGGGCCAGCGCCACCAGGCTATCAAGCACCGGCTGGTAGGGCATGGCCTCGTCCTGGGCCACGCGCAGGCTGGCCTCCTCGCCCCGCGCCAGTATGAGCGCGCGGCCCTCCAGGCGTTCGCATTGGCGCAACACCTCGCGCGCCTCTTCCAGCAGGGCCGTGCCGGCCTCGGTCAGCCGCGGTTGGCGCCCGCTGCTGCGCTCGAACAGCCGCACGCCCAGATCGGCCTCCAGCAGGGCGATGGCATTGCTCACCGCCGATTGCACGCGCTTGAGCTGGCGCGCCGCCGCCGAGAAGGATTGCTGATCGGCCACGCTGACGAACAGGCGGACCTGCTCCAGGTTCCACTGCACAACCTATCTCCTTTATAGATAGGTAATGACTTTACCTCATCCCTGCGCGCCTTAGAATCCACCCCGTATTCACAGGAGCACAGCCCATGACCGGCTATATCTACCTGGCCATCGCCATCGCCGCCGAAGTGGTCGCCACCACCTCGATGAAAGCCATAGACGGCTTCAACAAACCCCTGCCGCTGCTGCTGGTGATCGGCGGGTACGCCATCGCTTTCTGGATGCTGACCCTGGTCGTGCGCAGTATTCCGGTGGGCATCGCCTACGCCATCTGGGCCGGGCTGGGCATCGTGCTGGTGAGCATCGCCGCCGCCTTTGTCTACGGGCAGAAACTCGATCTGCCGGCCATCCTCGGCATGGGCCTGATCGTCGCGGGGGTGCTGGTGATCCACCTGTTTTCCGCAAGTACCGTGCATTAGCAGGCTGTTGAAAAACTACCTGCGTGGCCCCTCTTGGTGAAATGAACGGGGGCGTTAAAACCACGTTCGGACGAACGCAGTGAGAACGTCTGCCAGACGGCCCGCCGGGCGAGCGGAGCAAGTAATGCTCATTTACACCTCGTAAACTCGTGTGCGAGCCCAGTGCGCTTCCTCACCTGTTTTTGTTGGGGGCCGCCTAGGTGGGGCCGCCTAGGTGGGCCGCCTAGGCCTTGTCTCGGCTGCCTCGCCTACATTCTTCAACGGCCTGTTAGATCCGACGCCCCGCCTTTGCCACGCAGCAGTCCAGCCGCTTGGGTTTATACTGCCGCCGTCTTTTCCGACCAGGGCTGCCCACGCTTATGTCCCATCCCCTTTGCACCGACGTGCTGATAGTCGGCGGCGGCATCGCCGGGCTCTGGCTCAATGCCCGCCTGCGTCGCCAAGGCTTCGCCACCCTGCTGGTGGAGAACGCCGCGCTGGGCGGCGGACAAAGCCTCAAGTCCCAGGGCATCATCCACGGCGGGGCCAAGTACGCCCTGCACGGGGCCCTGACCGGTGCCTCCGAAGCCATCGCCGCCATGCCGGGGCGCTGGCGCCAGGCCTTGGGCGGCAGCGGCGAGCTGGACCTGAGCGGTGTCCGCCAGCTGTCCGATGCCCATTACCTCTGGTCCCCCGGCACCCTGGCCGGCAACCTGACCAGCTTCTTCGCCAGCAAGGCGGTGCGCAGCCGCGTCGATGCGGTCAAGGGCGCCGACCTGCCGCCGGCCCTGCAGCACCCGAAATTCAAGGGCAAGGTCTACCGCCTCGACGAGCTGGTGCTGGACGTGCCGAGCCTGATCGCGCGCCTGGCCGAGCTAGCGGGTGACAGCCTGCTGGCCGCGCAACGCCTCGAACCCTTGCGCGAAAACGCCGAGCTGGTCGGCCTCCGTGTCGACGGGCGCGAAGTCCGGGCCCAGCGCATCGTACTGAGTGCCGGGGCCGGCAATGCCCAGCTGCTCGCCGAACTGGGCATCGCCCAGCCGGCCATGCAGCGCCGGCCCTTGCATATGGTGCTGGTCAAGGGCGCAGGCCTCAAACCCCTGTATGCCCACTGCCTGGGCGGCGGACCCAAGCCGCGGGTCACGGTGACCAGCCATCCGGCGGCCGACGGCCAGTGGGTCTGGTACCTGGGCGGCGAGCTGGCCGAGGCGGCCGGGGTGACGCGCGACGAAACGGCGCAGATCCGGGCGGCCCAGCACGAACTGGCCGACCTGCTGCCCTGGATCGACCTGTCCGACGCCCGCTGGGCGACCTTGCGGGTCGACCGCGCTGAACCCGCGCAGTCCGGCCTGGTGCGCCCGGACAATGCCTTTCTCAGCGACCAGCAGCGCCTGCTGGTAGGCTGGCCGACCAAGCTGGCCCTGGCCCCGGATTTCGCCGACCGGGTGCTGGCGGCGCTGGCCCGCGACGGCATCCAGCCGGCTCGGCATGAGCCCTTGCCGGCGTTGCCGCGCCCGCCCCTGGGCCAACCGGTGTGGGAGGCCCTGCTGCCATGACCACGCCCACGTTGCACGCGCTGCACCGCACCCTTGGCCACACCGGCCTGCGGGTGTCGCCCCTGGGCCTGGGCACGGTCAAGCTGGGCCGCGACCAGGGGGTCAAATACCCCAACGGCTTTCGCATCCCCGACGACCGCGAGGCCCGCCTGCTGTTGGACCTGGCCCGCGACCTGGGCATCAACCTGCTAGACACCGCCCCGGCCTATGGTCGCAGCGAGGAGCGCCTCGGCCCGTTGCTGCGCGGCCGGCGCCAGGACTGGGTGATCGTCAGCAAGGTCGGCGAGGAATTCGAAGACGGCCAGTCGCGCCACGACTTCAGCGCCGCGCACACGCGTTTTTCCGTGGAGCGCAGCCTCAGGCGCCTGGAGACCGACTGCATCGACCTGGTGCTGGTGCACTCGGACGGCAACGACCTGGCGGTGCTGCAGGGCAGCGAGGTGTACGCCACCCTGGAGACCCTGAAAAGCGAAGGCAAACTGCGCGGTTTCGGCTTTTCCGGCAAGACACCGGAAGGTGGCCTGCTGGCCCTGGAGCGCGGCGATTGCGCCATGGTCACCTACAACCTCGACGAGCAAACCGAGCGCCCGGTGCTGGACCGGGCCGCGGCCCTGGGCAAGGGCATCCTGGTCAAGAAGGCGCTGGCCAGCGGCCACCTGCGGCTGGCGCCCGGCACGGACCCGGTGCGGGCCAGTTTCGAACTGGTCTTCTCCCATCCCGGCGTGGCCAGTGCCATAGTCGGAACCATCGATCCGCTGCACCTGTCCCACAATGTCAGCGCCGCCGCCGGGGTACTCCAGCGACGCCCCTGATGCGCCACACCCCGCCTTGAGAAGGATCCCGCCATGCCCCGCATTCTGGTTCGCAAGAACCCCGGTACCTTCAAGACCCTGCCGCTGCTGGTCGAAGCAGGTCCCGACGGGCTGAGCTACCAGAGCCAGGGACAGCCGCTGAACTTCAGCCAGATGCTCGAACGCCGGCGTCCGATCGAGATCGCCGACAGCCAGCAGTTCAGCCAGGCCCTGGCCAACCTCGGCGTCTCCGTGCGCCTGACCCTGGCCTGGCAAGGCCGCGATTACTGGGTGCTGGTGCGCCAACGGCGCCTGGACCGGGGCGATGTGGTGCTCAAGCTGATTTCCGGTTACGTGCCGGCCCACGAGCTGAACCTGCCACTGCTCACCGCCATTCAGGAAGTGGCCGAGGAATGCCTGCTGGAAACCCCCGAGGGCTGGCTGGGCGGACGCTTCGGCAACACCTGGCTACCGACCCCTTACAGCGGCGCCCTGCATTACCGCGAGTCGATCAGTTTCAACCTCAGCCCGTTGTCCGGCGCGGCGCGGCCGGTGCGCTGCGGGAGCATGCCCCTGCTGGAGCGGCCGCGGGCCTATGTGCACCTGCCCACCGCCTCTTTGCAGCTGGTTTACGACCTGCGCCTGGAGCTGCCCAAGGAGGCCCGGTTGCTCAGCCTGTTCCATGTCGACGAATGCCTGGAGCAGGCACAGTTGGTGGCGCGCCTGGACCGCAGCCGCCCGGACCTTTACCTGATGCCGCTGGAGCAGGGCAAGCCCTGCGCCGAGCTGTTCACCCTCAAGCAGGGCCAGCGGGTCCCCGCCAGCACCCGCGGCCTGTGGCTGGCGGAAAGCTTCGCGCCCCAGGACGGCTGGCTGGTGCGCGACGAGCGCATCCGCTGGAGGGACTGGGTGGTGCAGCAGCATGTGCGGCCGGCAACCGCCAAGCCCAAGGCTGAAAAAACCAAGGGCCCGCTCTAGGGCCTGTTGACATTATCATTGCGAGCCGCGTTGCCGCGAAGAAGGGTCCCAGGCAAGGCGCGGAACGCCGGCAATGGTCATTCCCTTGCCCAGTTTCGCAACGCCGAATGGGGCTCTTATTCGCGCAACCCGCAGGGCCGGATCTGTTTTGATGCGATAGACGATTACTCGCCTCTCTTTTGTGAATCACCCAGAGTCGCGTCTCATGCCGGATCTCGTTTCAAAACAGATTCCGGCGCGACCGTGCGGGTAGTGTCAACAGGCCCTAGTCACTGCCCGCGGATCTTCTCGACGATGGCGGTGGTGGAGCTGTTCTCGACCAAGCCCAGCACCCTGACGCTGCCACCGTAGGCCTCGACGATCTCGGCGCCGACCACCTGATCGATGCCGTAGTCCCCACCCTTGACCAGCACGTCCGGTTTGACCAGCTTGATCAGTCGCTCGGGGGTCGGCTCGGCGAAACTCACCACCCAGTCCACCGCACCCAGGCCGGCCAGCACGGCCATGCGCCGGTCCACCGAGTTGATCGGCCGGCCCGGGCCTTTCAGGCGACTGACCGACGCGTCGTCGTTGACCGCCACCACCAGCCGATCGCCCAGCGCGCGGGCCTGCTCCAGGTAGGTCACATGGCCGGCATGCAGGATATCGAAGCAGCCATTGGTAAAGACGATCCGCTCACCGTGGGCACGGGCATCCTCCATGGTGGTCAACAACTGTTCGGGGCTCAGCACGCCGCGCTCGGAACCCTGCTCGCGCTGCACCGCGCGGCGCAGCTCGGGGGCGCTGATGGCCGCGGTGCCGAGCTTGCCGACCACGATACCGGCCGCGAGATTGGCCAGGGCCACGGCCTGGGGCAGGGCTTCGCCGGCGGCGATGGAGGCGGCCAGGGTAGAGATCACGGTATCGCCGGCACCGGTCACATCGAAGAC
>JAZKHB010000046.1:0-353 GCA_040385585.1 Pseudomonadota bacterium
ATCGAAGACCTCCCGGGCACGGGCCGGCAGGTGCAACGCCGGCTGACCGGGACGCAGCAGGGTCATGCCGTGTTCGCCGCGGGTCACCAGCAGCGCCCCCAGCTCCAGCGTCTGCATCAGCTGCGCACCCTTGGTCACCAGCTCGGTCTCGTCCGCGCAGTGCCCGACTATGGTTTCGAACTCATGGAGGTTGGGGGTAATCAGGTCCGCGCCGCGGTACAGGCTGAAATCCGCGCCCTTGGGGTCGGCCAGTACCGCGATACCGCGGCGGCGCGCCGCCTGGATCAGTTCCTGATGATTCTGCAGCGCACCCTTGCCGTAGTCCGACAGCACCAGCACCTTGACCCCGGCCA
>JAZKHB010000046.1:363-37369 GCA_040385585.1 Pseudomonadota bacterium
ACAGGGATTCGACGTCTTCAGCCAGAGCCTGGGCATCGGTGGCGAAGGGCTCCTCGAAGTCCAGGCGCAGCAATTGCTGGTGGCGGCTCATGACCCGCAACTTGACGATGGTCGGTTGCAGGGCGATGCGCTGAAAGCGCGCGGTGACCCCGGCGGCCAGCAGGCTGGCATTCAGGCTGTCGGCCGCCTCGTCGATCCCAGTCACCCCCACCAGCGCCACCGGGGCGCCGAGGGCGGCGATATTCAGCGCCACGTTGGCCGCACCTCCCGGGCGGTCCTCGATCTGCCCGACCCGCACCACCGGCACCGGCGCTTCCGGGGAGATACGCGTGGTGCTGCCATGCCAGTAACGGTCGAGCATGACATCGCCCACCACCAGAACGCAGGCTTGGTCGAAACGGGGCATGGACACTTTCATCGGGGTCTCCGAGGCGGCGAAAAACGCCGCGGATCATAACGTAGGGCAGGTGGCCGCGTAAGCGACGTCGGCCACCCGGCAGGCTTAAAGCTCGGCCTGGGCGCTGGATAAAACGCCGCATCACACACTATGCATCACGGCCTTGCGTCCAGCAGACGCCAGTCGAGTAGCAGGGCACGCCGGCCCATCGGGCAAGCCCCCTGGCATCGAACCCCTCAACATGCAGGCGGGATCACCTTGTTAAAACTCACCTTGCCGGCTGACTCGAGAGTGGCCGCCCCCTCGTTCGTCTGCGCGGCATCCGGTACATCCGCGAACTGCTTGGCATGCAGACGGGCGTAATAGCCGTTCTGCGCCAGCAGCCCGCTGTGGCTGCCGCGTTCGACGATCCGGCCCTGATCCATCACCAGAATCAGATCGGCCTTCTCGATGGTGGTCAGGCGATGGGCGATAACCAGGGTGGTCCGCCCCTTCATCACTTCGTCCAGCGCGCCCTGGATATGGCGTTCCGACTCGGTATCCAGGGCCGAAGTGGCTTCGTCCAGAATCAGCAGCGGGGCGTTCTTCAGCAGCGCCCGGGCGATTGCCAGGCGCTGGCGTTGGCCGCCGGACAGCAGCACGCCGTTCTCGCCCACCAGGGTGTCGTAGCCCTGGGGCATGCGCTCGATAAATTCGGCCGCATAGGCCGATTCGGCTGCCCGCTGGATATCCGCCAGCGGCGCGCCGGCCAGGTCGCCGTAGGCGATATTGTTGGCCACTGTGTCGTTGAACAGGGTCACCTGCTGGGTGACCAGGGCGATATGCCGCCGCAGGTTGCGCAGGGTGAACTCTTCGACATCCAGCCCATCGAGCAGGATCTGCCCTTCTTCGTGGTGGTAGAAGCGCGGGATCAGGCTGGCCAGGGTCGACTTGCCGCTGCCCGAACGCCCCACCAGGGCCACCATCTGCCCGGGCTCGACGTCGAAACTGATGTTATCGATCACCAGTTTGTCGGTGCCGGGATACCGAAAGCTCAGGTCGCGCACCTGCAGCCGGCCGCTGACCTGCTCGCGTTCCACGCTGCCATGATCAACCTCGGTGTTCTCATCCAGCTGCTCGAAGATGCTTTCGGCTCCCGCCACGCCACGCTGGATGGTGGAACTGACCTCCGACAGCTGGCGGATCGGCTTGGGCAGCAGGCCGGCCAGGGTGATATAGGCCACCAGGTCACCGGGGGACGAATCGCCGCGCAGGTAGAGCACCAGGAACATCAGCACCGCCATGGCGCTGTAGATCACCAATTGCAGCATCGGCGTGTAGACGGCCGAGGTCTTGGTCATATGCAGCTGTTTCTGCATATTGCTGTTGCTGGCGTTGAAGAAGCGCGCCTGCTCGTAGGCCTCGCCACCGAAGCTGCGCACCACGCGGTAGCCCTGAATGGTCTCGGAGGCGACATGGGTCACATCGCCCATGGCGACCTGGATCTTCTTGCTCTGTTTGCGGAACTTGCGGCTGGTACTGCTCACCATCAGCGCGATCAGCGGCAGAATCGCCAACATCACCAGGGTCAGTTTCCAGTTCATCCAGAGCAGCGAAGCGAAGAGAAAGATTACCGTCATGCCTTCGCGCACCACCACCTTGATCGCATCGGTCGCCGCCCCCGTGACCATGGTCACGTTGTAGGTGATGCGCGAAATCAGGTGACCGGAGTTGTGGTTGTCGAAATAGCGGTTAGGCAACACCAACAGGTTGTTGAACAGCGCAACCCGCAAATCATGCACCAGCCCCAGGGAGACCCGCGCCAGGAAGTAGTTGCCGAGAAAAGAACCGACACCCTGCCAGAGGGCGATCAGCACGATCAGCAGGGGCACCGCCTGCACCAGATGCAGGCCGGCCAGGTAAGGGGTGTTCGGGAACAGGCTGGCGTCCGGATTGGCCAGACCATCGACGAAATACTTGAGGATATAGCCGAACATCGGCTGGGTGGCAGCGAAAATCAGGAAGCCCAGGAGACTGATGGCGAAGAGCCCCCAGTACGGCAGAACATATTTCAGCAACCGCAAATAGACCCTAAGGCTGGATTGCTGGGTAGAATTGGCCATTCGGCGAGCCTCGTGCGACTGGCTAGAGAGAAAAGATGCGGATTGTAACAGCGAACGAATTACAAGATTGGCTCAGCCAAGGTGAGCTGCTGGAAAAAGACAGCCGCGGCCCCAAGGTGGTGTTACTGGCCAACGGGCAATTGCTGAAGATCTTCCGCAGCCGCCGCATGCCCTTGATCAACCGCCTGTTACCGGCGGCCGAGCGCTTTGCCCGGCATGCCGAGCAGCTGCAGGCCTTGGGTATCCATACACCCGAGATACTCGAGTGCTGCTGGATCGATCGCCAGCAAGCGGTCAGTGCCTGCCTCTACAAGCCCCTGGCCGGTACGGCCCTGGACAAGCTGTTCTTGCAGTCGCGCCAGGTGTTCGATACGCAATTGCCTGCGTTGGCCGCCTATATCCACCAACTGCATCAGCGCGGCATTTACTTCCGTTCGCTGCACCTGGGCAATATCCTGCTCACGCCGCAACAGCGTTTCGGCCTGATCGACTTCCTGGATATCCGTTTCAAGGGTCGTCCCCTGAGCCCCATGCTGATCCGCCGCAACTTCAACCACCTGCACAACTATCTGCAGCGCCGCAAGGTTCAAGACTTCCCCTGGGAGCGCCTGCAGCGCTGCTATGCCGAGGTCGGTAGCGCGATCGACTAACCGCTCGGGCCGTTCGGGTGCTCAGATTGGGGCCAACAGCGCATCCAGCTGGTCGAGGTCGATTTTTGGCACCAGGCTGGCCGGCAAACGACTCTGCGCCGACAGGTTGTAGACCCGAAAACCCGGACCGGTTACCCGCTCGGCCATCAGTTTGAAGCAGGGCAGGATATAGTCCTCATAGTCGCCATCGAGGCGGCTGGGCACCGCATCGGCACCTTGCTCATAGAAACGTCCCTTGCTCGAGTCCAGATCGACACCGAGCAGGAACACCTGACTGAAACCCAGGTGGTAGGCCAGCTGGATACCCGCATAGGGGATGGTTCGGCTGCTGAAATACCCCTTGCACAGGTTGCGGCTGAAGCCGATTCGATTGGGTTTCTGACTGAACCAGGAAAACCCGCACTCCAGCTCCGGGTCCCGCCGCGCCTGCAGCGCGAAGCGGCGGTCGGGCAAGGCCGGTCGACCCGGCAATGGCCGATTGGCCCGCTCGAAGGGATAGACCAGCCGTCCACCCAGCGCTCCGGGGGCCTGCTGTTCCAGACTGGCGATAACCCGTTCGCTCAGGGCCAGGCGCTCGGCCAGCGCCACGGCCTGCAGCAGCAACGGCAGGCGATTGCGCGCGAAGCTGCTGTCGTCGCACAGGTAAAAAAACGGTGCGATGCCTTCGGCGACGAAACGGCAGATCGAGCCGTTCATCGCCAGCATCGGGTAGGCGCCATAGCGCTGCAACGGAAAGTCCCTGGCCGAGGGCCCCGAGGCCATGATGAACAGGCTGCCGCGCTGACTGCCACGGCAATCGGCAAAGGAACGCATCTCCGGTAATGCCACCGCAGCATCCTTCTCTCGCTCCACCATCGCCTTCCTCTACACCCGACAAATCCACAGAGATACTGCTCGGCTCTCAAGCCTGGTTCAGTCGTTTCGTCACGGCAACGCGCTCGGCCAGCACCAGGCTCAAGCCCAGCGGTATCCAGGTCAACAGCCAATCGGCGCTGGGCTTGAGCCAGGGGCCGTAACCATCGGTCGACAGCGCCACGCCGGAAAACACCCAGAGCGCCAGCAGGCTCTGCCCCAATTCGCTGTGACGCTGCTGCCAAGCTCGCCAGGCAATGGATGCCCAGAGAACGAGCCAACAGAGCAGACCGATGCCCCCCAGGCGCACCCCGACATTCAAGAACATGTTGTGCGGGTGCTGGAAGCTGAAGCCCAACTCCTCCACTGGGATATAGAACTCATTGAAGCCCATGCCGACCAACCAATGCTCGCGGATCAATTGCAGCCCGCCCCCCCAGAGCGCCGGCCGATAGGACACGTCGCGCTGTATCAGCACCTCGGGATCGAGCAGAAAAATCGTCAGCCCCGCGCAGCACACCCCCAGCAACAGCAGCAGTAAATGCCGCTGGCGCGTCACGCCGGCCATCACCAGCAGCGCTGCCAGCAGAGCGATCCAGACGCCCCGGGTCTGGCTGGAGCCGAGAAAAAGGGCATAGCCGACAGCGGCAAGCAGCAGCCCCACACGCATCCAGGGCCGGTCCTTCTGGGTGGGCGCCATAAAGGCGCCAAGCACTGCCAGGGCCCCCACGGCATGAGCGGCCATGATCGGGGTGTCCCACAGGCCCAGGGCCACGACCCGTTCGGCCCAGCCATGCCCCAGATAGAGATAGAAGTATGCCCAGGAAGACCCCGCCATAAGGCCGCCGAACAGGCTGCAGACACAGAGCAGGGTCGCGAACCGCTGCACGCCGCCGCGTGCCACCAGCAGCATGCCCAGCAGCGTCAGGGCGACGTAGAACGGCAGTTTGAGATTTCTCCAGTCGCCATTGACCTCGATACCGATCACCAGCAGCGTCCAGACGGCGAACAGCCCATACAGCAGAGCCTCTGGACAGCGGAGCACGGGCATGGACCGACGTACCAACAGCAAGTCGAGCAGGACCGGCAGCCACAGCAGGGCAATGATCGCCTGGTGGTAGAGCTTATTGCTGGGCAGCAGCCACGCGCCGCACATCAGCACCAGCCACCCCAGGGTGGCCCAGGTCACTAATTTTTCATGGTGCAACAAACCGATCTCCTATTAAGCGCCTGATAACGCCTGCTGCTCTTTGCGAGTACCTTGAAGCGGTAGATCGACGCCTAAAACGGAGCACATCCTCTGCGCGACGGCTTGCGCGTGCCGATTGTCCACGGTTCGCCAGCTGCCGGGAATGCAATATTCATCGGCCATGTACTGAAAAAACTGACAACGCACCGTTTCGCTCAACCCCCACTGGGGAAAGGTCTGAGCCCGTTTCAGGGCCTCATCCAGGCCATCGGCATGGGCCACCAGCCCTTCGATATTGAAAAACGCCTGGCCAAGGGTCAGTACCGGCTTGCCGAGCAACAGGCTTTCAATGCCTACCGTGGAATTGAGGGTGACCACGAACAGGCTGGCCTCGATCAACGCCTGAGTGGCGTTGCCATTGGCGAACAGCAGGCCCCGACCGGTTCGCTGGTGCAGGTCGGGATAGACTTCGCGACTGGACGGGTGCTCCTTGAACACCACCGGCAAACCCGTGGCCTCGGCCAGGCGCTCGCCCACGGCGAAGAAGGCACGCATATCGGCGATCCAGGGCGAAAACAGCCGCACCTGGGTATCGCGGTCGTCCTGGAACGGCATAAAGATAAAGCGCTCGGGCAAGGCCACCTCGGCCTGGCCGGGCAGGCGCGGCTTGCGCGGGATCAGGCGGATATCGGCGGCATGCGTGCCCGTCTCACCGGCCCCGGCAGCGGCATGGCGCGCCAGATAGAACGCCGCGTCCCTGGGTACCGAATTGCGGTAATTGACCCCGCGCGCATCCAGGGTCGTGGTATCGGGCAGCAAGCCGTTCTCGAAGAACAGGGTCTTGGTTCCCGTGGGCAACAACGCCAGCAGCACCTGGCAATAACGGTGCGAGCCGTTCCACATCAGCACTGCCCGCGGCTTGTCACGGACCAGCATCTTTTCCAGACGCAGCGCCACCCAGGCCAGCTCGAGGCGCAGCACCAGCCGGTAGAGGCGCCCGGCATACTTTCGCTTGACCTGCCGTTCCTGGCATTTTTCCGCCATGACCTGGGGCCAGTCGATACGCCCGGCGATACGTCTCCAGCGCAGGGGATTGGGCCAGGGTAATTGGCCCGGCGTCAGCACCTTGCCGTGCAGTTCGGGCTGTTCCAACAGGCGCCGGAAATACTGCTGCTGGTGTTTGGCCAAGGCAAAAAACAGAAAAGGGATCATCGCACCTCCCGTCGCACGGGACAAAAAGCCTGGGTTGGGAAACGCCTCATCGACTGCCCGCCAGTTCGCTGGCCTGGATATCGTCGGGCAAGGCCTGGCCCGCCTGCAGCGCGGTCAACACCCGTACGCAGCACGCCAGGCCATGGGCGCCGTGTGCCAGGTGGAAATCGGCAAAAGCCCGGGCGCGCTCGAGCGCGCCCGGATACTCTTGCTCGAGCGCGGCCAGGCGCGACTCCAACTGCGCCAGGTCGTCGATCGCCGCACCGAAAAACCGCACCTGGTCGAAGATATCCAGCGCCTGGCCGTCATTCACGTAAAGCACCGGCCGGCCGGCCAAGGCCGCCTCGATTACCGCATTGGACTGCAGATTGACCACCACGGACGCACGCGCCAGGGCCTCGGCCAGGGAACACTCGGCGGGCAGCACCTCGAGGTTGGGCAAGGCCGCCTGCTGCCAGAACGGCACCTGGCTGCGCGGGTGACGCTTGATCAGCACCCGGTACTCGGGATGGCGCCGGGCCCACTGCGCCAGCAAGGCATAGCTGCGCCGATAGCCCGGCTCCTTCTCCTTGTCCGGCCCCACCCCGAGAATCAGCAGGGTGCGCCACTCGACCCGTGGCGGCGGCAGGCTGTAGCTGGCGTCGATCATATGCGAGCCGCTCAGCAGGGCCCGGGAGGTGCCGAAGCGCAAGCGTCGCGCCCGCAGCGCCTGCAGCGAACTCTGGCCGAACAGCAGGTAATAGTCGTAGTCGTTCATGCTCAGCTTGCGCGAGCCTTCCACGGTACTGGCATGGGCCAGGTGCACCAGCACCGCACCCTGGGCATGCAGGGCCAGGCGCAGAAAAGGCACCAGCAGGCTGCCGTTGCGGTCGTTCAGCAATACCCGCGGCCGGTAGTGCGCCACCCACCACTGGGCATAGGCGGCCAGGGCGAAGTAACGCAGTGGCACCGGCGCTGGCGGCCGCGCCAGGTGCCCCTGCGCCACCACCTGAGCCAAAGGCCGAATGGCCTCTTCCTGCAGGCAATAACCAGCCTGACGCAGGGCCTCGATCAGCAAGTGTTTGCGCCTGAGGGGGATGACCTTGGCCGAGGCCTGCAGCAACAGAAAATCGCAGGGCTCGCCAGACGTCGCCACGACACTAGGCAATGCCCGCTGCGCGCGCCAGCCGAGAACCAGATCGGCCAGCGCCTCGCGGGCAAAACGCACCAGACTGCCGATCCAGGAATGGTGCTCGCGCAGCAGCTGCCAGCGATAACGGTCCAGCGCCCTGGCCTTGTCGCGCCAGGCCTGGTCAGCGGGCGCCTCGCGTATTGGGCTCGTCACGGCGCGCCTACTGGTCTGGGCCGAAGGGGCTCAACGCGGGCAGGCGCCAGAACTGCCGCGCCACCGCCTCGTCGGAAAACAGCGTCGACAACCGCGCCTGCATGGCCGCCACGCACGCCCGCCGCTGGCCCTGGTCCAGCGCACCGAGATGGACCAATCCCTGGCCCAGCGCCGACTCGTCGCCCAGGGGAAAGAGGATGCCGACACCCTCCACCACCTCGCGCGCGCCACCGCAGCCGGTAACCAGCAGCGGCACGCCGGCGGCCATGGCTTCCAGCAGTACCATGCCGAAGGGCTCGTGGTCGCTGCTCAGGGCGAACACGTCGAAGGCCTTGAAATAGCGGCGCGCCCCGGGCACCTGGCCGAGAAAACATACCCGTTCGGCGATGCCCAGCTCGCGGGCCTGGTCTTTGAGGTTGTCCTCCAAGCGGCCGCGCCCCAGTATCGCCAACAGGCTATTGGGCGGCAGCCTGGGCAGGGCCGCGGCAAAGCCGGCGAGCAGGGTCGCCTGATCCTTGTCCGGGTGCAGGCGGCCGACGTTGCCGATGATCCAGGCATCCTGGGGCAGCCCTAAGGTCGTGCGCGCGGCCGCGCGGTCGAGCTGTTCGGCCTGCACGGCCGGGATATCGATGCGGTTATACAGGGTCTCGATACGCTCGCCCGGCCAGTCGGGGAGGCTGGCGCGCAGATCGTCGCGCACCGCGTCGGACACCCCGAGCAGGCTCAGGCGCGCCTTGAACCAGCGGGCGAACCAGCGGCGGGTACGCCGCGTGTAGTCGCCGAAGGCATGGTGCACACCGATCACCGGCAAATCGGTGGCCAGTAGCGCGACATACACCGGCTTGAAGCGGTGGGCGATACAGAAGCGAAAATCCCGCGAGCGGGCGATCTCGCGCAGGTCGCGAATGGCGCCGAACTTGAGCCCCCGCACCTGGGCCGAGCTGTAGCCGAGAAACAGCACCTCGTCGCTGGCGCAGCCCGCCGCTACTTCGGCATCGGGCACGCCGGTGAGAAACACCGTGGTGACCTTGTACGGCGTACCGGCGAACAGGCTGGCGTACTGCCGCGCGCAGTCGAGAAACGGCCCCTCGTAGCCGTGGCAGAACTGCAGAACCCGGGGCTCAGCCGATCGAGTCATACGCCTCCACGCCATCCTTGAGGACCAGGATGTCTTCCATGATCAGGTACTGCAGGTCCGAGCCGAAGAACATGTTCAGCGCGTCGGTGGGCGAACAGATCATCGGCTCGCCGCGGCGGTTGAGCGAGGTATTGAGCGACACGCCGTTGCCGGTCAGGTCTTCCAGAGCCTTCATCATGTCGTAGTAACGCGGATTGAACCGACGCTCGAGCACCTGGGCGCGGGAGGTGCCGTCCTCGTGCACCACTTCCGGCACGCGGCTTTTCCATTCCTCGGCCACCTCGAAGGTGAAGGTCATGAACGGCGCGGGGTGATCGACCTTGATCATCTGCGGGCCGACCGTGTCGAGCATCGAGGGGCAGAAGGGCCGCCAGCGCTCGCGGAACTTGATCTGCTCGTTGATCCGGTTGGCCACCCCGGGAATGCTCGGGCAGCCGATGATCGAGCGCCCGCCCAGGGCCCGCGGACCGAATTCCATGCGGCCCTGGAACCAGGCCACCGGGTTGCCTTCGACCATGATCCGGGCGATGCGCCGGGGCATGTCGTCGATCTGCCTGAACACCGGCTTGCTCGGGTGTTTGGCGCAGGCGGCGATCACGTCTTCGTTGGAATAGGCCGGCCCCAGGTAGACGTGCTCCATCTTTTCCACCGGCACGCCACGGGCATGGGACACATAGGCGGCGGCGCCCACCGCGGTGCCGGCGTCGCCCGAGGCGGGCTGCACGAACAGCTCCTTGACGTGCGGCAGGGCGATGATCTTCTGGTTGAGCTTGACGTTCAGCGCGCAGCCGCCGGCGAAGGCGATCTTGCCGGTCTCGCGCAGGATGTCGCCCAGGTAATGCTCCATCATCTGCAGCGCCAGTTTCTCGAACAGCGCCTGCATGCTGGCGGCATAGTGGATATAGGGATCGTCGGCGATATCGCCGACCCGCTTGGGCCCCAGCCAGTCGATCAGCTTCTTGGAGAAGTAGAAGCCCTTGCCGTTTTCCTTGTAGCGGCGCAGGCCGATGACGTTGGCGTACTCGGTGTTGATCACCAGCTCGCCGTTCTCGAAGCTGGCCAGGCGCGAGAAATCGTACTTGCTCGCATCGCCGTAGGGCGCCATGCCCATGACCTTGAACTCGCCGTCGAGCATCTCGAAACCGAGGAACTCGGTGATCGCGCCGTATAGCCCGCCGAGCGAATCCGGGTCGAAGAACTCCTTGATCTTGTGGATCTTGCCGTGCTCGCCGTAGCCGAAAAAGGTGGTGGCGTATTCGCCCTTGCCGTCGATGCCGAGAATCGCGGTCTTCTCGGTAAAGCCCGAGCAGTGGTAGGCACTGGCGGCATGGGCCAGGTGGTGCTCCACCGGCTCGATCCTGATCTTCTTGGGGTCGAAACCCAGCTGCTCCAGGCACCAGACGATCTTGTTGCGGTAGCGTTTATAGCGCCGGTTGCCCATCAGGATGGCATCCAGGGCGCGGTCCGGGGCGTACCAATAACGCTTGGCATACTTCCAGCGGGCTTCGCCAAACAGGCTGATGGGGGCGAAGGGAATCGCCACCACGTCGACATCGGACGGCTTGATACCGGCCTGCTCCAGGCAGAATTTGGCCGACTCGTAGGGCATGCGGTTTTTCGCATGCTTGTCGCGCACGAAGCGCTCTTCTTCGGCGGCCGCGATCAACTTGCCGTCGATATAAAGCGCGGCGGACGGGTCATGGTTAAGGGCGCCGGACAGGCCGAGAATGGTCAATGCCACAGGTTTTGCCTCTTATTCGGGGCAGGTGCCAGGCACCTGCGGTAAACGTGTGTCGAGCAACCGGCGAAGGGCCGAATCGGCCGGCCAGTTGCGCAGAAAGCGGGCGCGGTCGCGGGCATAGGCACGGGCGAAGCGTGCGGCGCTGGTGTGCTGACGCATGGCATCGAGGTCGATCAAGACCCATCGCCCTCCGGCGTCCTGGTCCTGCCAGAGCAGGTTATGGCCCTTGAAATCCCCATGACTGATGCGCTCGCGCAGCAGGGCGGTAAACAGTGCGTCCAGGGCCGACAGCTCGGCGGCGGGCGGCGCGCTGTCCACCCAGGGCGCAAAGCGGGCGATTATATCCTGCTCGCCGCAGTATTCGGTAATCAGGTAGGCGCGACTGCGCAACCAGCACCAGCGCCGCTCCAGCACGGCCAGGGGCCGGGGCGTGGCGATGCCCAGCAGCTGCAGGCGATGGCCGGCCACCCAGCTGTGCCAGGCCCGACTGGGTCGCCAGCAGCGCTTGAGCCAATGGGCCAGGTGCTTGATGTTATAGCGCTTGACCACCAGCGGCCGGCCGCCGAGCTCGACCCGCGCCACGGTCGCCGAACCGCCGGTCTTGTACAGGTGCCCCAGTTCGGTGGCCCGGTCCAGGTCGGCCAGCAGCGGTTGCAGCTCTGCCTCGGCTTCGCGGCGCACCACGCGCAGGCCGAAGGCGCCAATCCGCGCGCTGAACAGGCTGCAGTCGCGGCCGATCTTCTTCAGGTAGTCGCGCAGGCGCCAGCGCCGCACCTTGGCCACGGCCTGCAACAGCCCCTCCAGCGGCAGGGCATGCTCACCGTTGGCCAGCAGGTAGTGCACCAGCAACTCTTCGATAAAGGGCGTCAGTTCGACCGGCAGCTGGGCGAAGAACACCCCGAGATTTTCCAAAACCCGATCCCGCGACAGCGGCTGGCCCGGGGTCTGCGCCTGCACGCTGCCGCCGTCGATCAGGTACAGGCGGCCGGCGTGGCGCAGCAGGTTATCCAGGTGCAGGTCGGCCTGCCACAGGCCGCGGGCATGCAGGCCGGCGATCAGCCCCAGGGCCTCGCCCAGCAGGGCCTCCTGGGTCGGATCGAGCAACGCCCGGGACTCGACGGCACGCCAGGCGTCCCACAGGCTTTCGGCATGCTCCAGAAACTCGAACAGCAACCAACCGCCCTCGCCTTCGCGCAGCCCCTCGGCCAGCAGCGGCGGCGTGGGCAGCCCCTGCCCGGCCAGCAGCCGCGCACCCTCGCGCTCGCGCTGGAACTGCCGCGCGGCCCTGGGCCCCACCAACAACTTGGCCAACACCCTGCGCCCGCGCCACTGGGCCACGCCGACATAGCGCTGGCCGGGCAGCACGCGCAAGAGCTTTTCCACCACCAGGGTGGCGGGCCCGGCGGCATCGGCCAGCTCCAGGGCCAGGGGCAGCGCCGGTGCGCGGCCCGCCTGGCTCAGTTCGGACAGCGTCATCGACGTGCTTCCTTGTATTGGCGGCGGGCGCCCAGGCGCTGCCACCAGCGGTCGATCGCGCCGTCCTCGCCGGGGCTGGCCAGGTAGACGCCCAGCAGCTGGCGCACCTCGGCCTCGCCCCAGACCTCGGCGCGGCGCAACAGGGTTTCCAGGTCCCTGATCCGGTCGCGCGCGCCGAACAGCAGCGGCCGGGTCTTCTCCAGGTCGATCAGGCAGGCCTCGAAGCCCGCGCCGCGTTCACGCAGGAAAATATGCTTGTGGTAGAAACAGCCGTGCACCTGGCCGGCGCCGTGCAGGGTGCGCGCCAGCTCGCCGCAGGCGCGCAGGATCGCCTGACGGCGCGGCGCGGGCAGGGTCGCCCAGCCTTCCAGCAGGCTGTCCAGGTCCTGCCAGGCATCCAGGGCGCGGGTCAGCAAAATGGCCCGGCGTTGACCCTCGACCCGGCGCTCGGCGAAGAAGGCCGCCTGCAGAGCCGGAATGCCCAGCTGCTGGTAGCGCTGGATAGTGCGCATTTCCCGGGCGAAGGTCGGTTCGCCCAAGGGCCGGCGCCAGCTGCGGGTCAGGTAGTCACTCTGGCGCTTGAGGTAGTAACTGGCCTCGTCCAGCTCCAGGCGGAAGACGCTGCTCCAGCCGCCCCGGCCGGTATTGGGCGCGTCCACGGCGGTCAGCTGCAGGGCCCACAGGGCCTCGAACGCATCCAGCCCATGGCGTTGCAGCAGTGCTCGGTCGGCCGCCGCGATAAAGTCGCTCATTCGCGCCCCTCAAAAAATCCCACCACCTGGCGGATGCGCCGCTTGTCCGCGGCGTTCAGCCGTTGACGCTGGCGATACTGCAGGTAGAAGCGCAGGCGCTGGGTGGTGGACAGGTGGTATTTGGCGACTTTGTCCAGGCAGGCCAGGTCCTTGATGATGCGGTAGCGCAGCAAGGGGCCCCACCAGAAGGTGCCGGTCGGGCAGTCGATCAGAAACAGCTCGCCCTGGTCGCTGACCAGCAGGTTGCGCCACTTCAGGTCGTTATGGGTGAAGTGGTGGTCATGCAGGGTACGGGTGGCCTGGGCCAGCTGACGGCTGACCCCGTCCACCCAGCGGGCATCGCCGAGCCGCGGATCGTCGCGGCGCGCCAGCACGGCCATGTCCTCGGTGCGCTCCAGTTCGCGGGTGATCAACGCGCCGCGGACGAACAGGCCGGCCCTGCGTTCCAAGCCGAAGCCGACGATGGGCGCGGTGGGTATCCCCCAGCGGGCGAAATGCTCGAGGTTCTGCCACTCGGCCTTGACCCGTGGCCGGCCGAGGCAGCGCCGCAGCCCCTTGCCCGCGCCCCAGTAACGCTTGACGTAATAGCGCACGCCGGCATGCTCGACCCGGATGACCTCGGACAGCGGATCGCGGGTCACGGGGTCGCCGCGCAAGGCGAAAACCGCCTCGAGGTCGGCAAAGATCGCGCCCAGCTCCGCGGCCGCACCCTCGGCCAGACGCCAATCACTCATGACCGGCTCCGGGGGCGTATTTGCGCACATAGCGGGCCAGCAGCTTGTCCGCCTTGCGTTGCAGCCAGGCCAGCAAGGCCGCCTCCTCGCGCAGGACCTGGCGCAGCGGCAACTGGAAGTACGCGCGCAGGAAGCGCAGCTTGTCGCGTCGGGTCAGGCCGATATCCAGCGCGGAAAAATACAGGCCGGCCAGGTCCTTGTTGCGCCAGCGCCGGCTGATCACCGCGCGGGTCTGGGCGCGGTGCAGGTCGATCAGCGACAGCTTGAAGGCGTCGGCCGTCACCGCTGTGTCGGTGTGCAGCAGAAAGTGGCAGATATAGCAGTCGCGGTGATTGACCCCGGCGCGGTGCATGGAGCCGGTCATGCGCGCCACCTCGGCGATCAGCGCCCGCTTGAGCGCCGGTGCCGGCGGGTGCTGGCGCCACTCCAGGCTGAAGTCTTCCAGGCTGACCGTGGGCGCCAGCTCCTCGGTGACGATAAAGGAGTGCTGCGCCGCCGGATTGCCGCCGCGCTCGCCATAGGCCACGGCGGTCATGGTCGGCACGCCGACTTGGTGCAGGCGCTGCACCGCGCGCCATTCCTGGCCGGCGCCGAGCACCGGCAGCTTGGCGTTCAAGAGGTTCTTGGCGATCTCGCCCCAGCCGATGCCCCGATGGATCTTGACGAAATAACCGCGCCCGGCAACCTCGGTGCGCAGGGTGCGTCGGCCTTCCAGCTCGCGGTAGACCTGACCCTGCAGCTGCTCGACTTCGACGAAGGCATCCTTGTCGGCCCACAGGGTCTTGAACGGCTCGCCGAGTATCAGCTTCATGGGCGCGCCGCCAGGATAATGTCGGCCGCGTGCTGCGGCATGGAATACAGGTCGGCGCGGCCGGCATAGGCCAGGCCGTTGCGCGACCAGGCCGCGCGGCGGACGGGATCGTCGAGCATCTCGGCCAGCAGGCGGTTGAGCCCCTCCTGGGCGAAGGGGCTGGGCAGCACCCGTCCGGCATCGGCCTCGGCGATGTAGTGGGCGTAGCCGCAGACCGCCGTGGCCAGCACCGGCAGACCCGACACCAGGGCCTCCAGCAGCACGGTGCCGGTGTTCTCGTTGTAGGCCGGATGGATCAGCAGGTCGGCGCCGAGCAGAAAGCGCGGGATGTCGCTGCGGCCCTTGAGGATCTGCACCTGTCCGGCAATCCCCAGGGTCTTGATCTGCAGCAGGAAGGCACGGGGGTCGTCCTGGCCGATGACAATCAGTCGGGTGCGCTTTTTCAGCGCCGCCGGCAAGCCGGCCAGGGCCCGCAGGCTGCGGTCCAGGCCCTTGGTCTTGAAGCCCGAGCCGATCTGCACCAGCAGCAGGTCGTCGTCCGCCAGGGCGAATTCCCGGCGAAACGCGGCGCGAATGGCCGGCGCATCGGCCGGCGCCCGACGGTCGGCGGCGATGCCCGGTGGCAACAGGTGAAAGCGCTCGCTCGGGGTGGCGTAATGCTTGACGAACAAGGGCTGCTGCACCTCGGAGATCATCAGGATTTCGGTCCTGGAGGCGGGATCGAACACCGCGCGCTCGTACTCGGCGAAGTGCCGGTAACGGCTCCAACGCCGGTACAGCGGGGTACGCAGGGTCTGCGCCTTGTCCTCAAAACAGCCGTCGGCGGCGTAATACACATCCAGACCCGGCATCTTGTTGAAGCCGATCACCCGGTCGACCGGACGCCGAGCCAGGTCGGCCTGGACCCAGGCGGTGAGTTTCTCGTTGCGCCTGTGGTTGAACAGCGCTTTGACCGGCACCCGCACCACCTCGAAACCCTCCGGCACCTCGCCCTCCCAGATGGGCGTATAGACGCGGACGCCATGGCCACGGCGCTGGCACTCCAGGGCGATGCGCATAAAGTCGCGCTGCAGGCCGCCGAAGGGAAAATACTTGTAGAGAATAAAGGCCAGCTGCATCAGCCAGGTTCCTCGCAATGAGCAAATCCACGAGGCGCTACATAAAATCCAGCGCGCGCACCGAGCGGCCGCAACGCCAGGCCCCAGCCGCGCAGAAAATACCTGTAGAGAATAAAGGCCAGCGGCATCAAACGAGTTCCTCGGCCAGCAGCAAGGCCTGCAGCTCGGTGGCCACCCGCTCGGGCAGCAGGCTGTCGAAGCAGGGCGCGTGGCGGTCGCCCAGGCCGGCGCGGGGACCCGTGGCGCACAGGTGCACCTGGGAACGGCCATAGGCACCGACCCGTCCCGGCAAGGTCGGGCCGTAGAGGGAAATGCTCGGCACATCCAGGGCCGCGGCCAGGTGACCGAGACCGGTGTCCACCGCCACGCAGGCGCTGGCGCCGGCGATCACCTTGGCCACGCCCGCCAGGTTCAACCTGGGCAGGACCGCGGCATGGGCCAGGCCGGCGGCGATGCGCTCGGCCCGCGCCTTCTCCACGTCATTGCCCCAGGGCAGGCGGATGGCCCAGCCGAGCTCGTCCATGGCCTCGGCCAGGGCACGCCAGCAGGCTTCCGGCCAATGCTTGCTGGCCCAGGTGGTGCCATGCAGGAACACCAGGTAGGGCTGTGTCACGGCATCGGCCAGCTGCGTGCGGTCCAGCCCGTAGTCGCCGATGCCGCTGGGCAGCGGATAGTCCAGGGCCTGGGCGAACAGCTGGCGCACCCGCTCCAGGGCGTGCTGCTCGCGGGGCACCGCGTAGCTGCGGTCGTAAAAGCGGCAGGCCAGCGGCTCGCGGGCCGAGGCGCGGTCCAATCCGGCCACCGGGGCCTTGACGTAGCGGGTCAGCCAGGCACTTTTCAGCAGCCCTTGCGCGTCGATCACCAGGTCGTAGCGGGTCTCGCCCAGGCGCTGCTTGAAACGCCGCCATTCGCCGTTTTTCAGGGTTTGCCAGGGGTGTTTGCGCCAGCGGCGGATCGCCACCGGGATCACCTGGGCCACCGTCGGGTGCCAGGCCGGAATCTCGGCGAAGCCCTCCTCCACCACCCAGTCGAACTGGATGCCCGGAATGGCCCGGGCGGCGTCGGTCAGTGCCGGCAGGCTGTGGATGACATCGCCCAGGGAAGAAGTCTTGACCAGCAAGACCCTCATTCGCCGACCTCGACGGGCTCGCCGACCAGACGCTCGAGCGCCTCGATCACCGTTCTCGGCGCCAGCTCGCGCAGGCAGTTGTAATGCCCGAACCGGCAGGTGCGCTCGAAACAGGGGCTGCAGTCCAGGCCCAGGCGGACGATCTCCACCTGTTCGGCCAGCGGCGGGGTGAACTGCGGGGAGGTGGAGCCGTAGACCGCCACCAGGGGCCGGTCCAGAGCGGCCGCCACATGCATCAGCCCGGAATCGTTGGCCACCACGGCGTTGGCGCAGGACAGCAGGTCGATGGCCTCGGCCAGGCTGGTTTCCCCGCAGAGATTCACCGCCTCTTCGCGCAGGCCGGGGATCAGCCGCAGGCGGATGTCCTCGCCCACCGGATGGTCGCTCTTGGAGCCGAACAGCCAGACCTGCCAGCCGGCGCGGATCTTCGCCTCGGCGACCTGGGCATAGTGCTCGCTGGGCCAGCGCTTGGACTCGCCGAACTCGGCACCCGGGCACAGCGCCAGCACCGGGCGATCCAGGCTCAGGCCGAACCGGACCAGGGCGGCCGCACGGCTGGCCGGGTCGATCCTCAGGCAGGGTCGCGGGTAAGGCCTGGGCAGTTCGGTACCGGGCGCGTAAGCCAGGGCCATAAAGCGCTCGATCATCAGTGGGTAGCGGTCTTTGTCCAGTACGCGAATGTCGTTGAGCAGGCCGAAGCGCAGCTCGCCACGCCAGCCGGTCCGCAGCGCGATACCGGCGAAGAACGGCGCCAGGGCGGACTTCAGCGAGTTGGGCAGCAGGATCGCCTGATCGTAGCGACCCACCAGGGACTTGCCGATCGTGCGCCGGGTGGCGAGATCCAGCACCCCGTGACCCAGGGGGAAACTCAGCGCCGCGCGCACCTCGGGCATGCGCTCGAGGATCGGCCGGCTCCACTCGGGGGCCAGCACGTCGATCGAGCAGTCGGGATGGCGCTGTTTCAGGCAGTGGAACAGGGTCTGTGCCATCACCATGTCGCCGACCCAGCTGGGCCCTACGATCAGTATATTCATGCTCTATCCGCAAAATAGTCGGGGAGGCTTTCGCCTCCCCCTAACAGGTTGTTTAAAAACTACCTGCGTTGGCAATACTGCGTTAAAAACGGCCTCGGAATGCTCATTTACAGCCAGTAAACTCCGCTTCCTCGGCCGTTTTTGCCTTGTCTTGCCTGCCTCGCCTACATTTTTCAACAGCCTGATAACCGCCGTTGTCAGCCGACCTTAACGCGTGAAGTCCTGCTGGCGGGTCACGTCGCTGCGCCGCCCTCTCTACGGCTTATTTGACCGGCGTGCGCCATTCGCCGCGCGCCTCGGTCTTTCCGGTGACCAGATCGAAATAGGCCTTTTGCAGCTTCTCGGTGATCGGCCCGCGACTGCCCGCGCCGATCTGCCGGCCGTCGACATCGCGGATCGGCGTGACTTCGGCGGCGGTGCCGGTGAAGAAGGCCTCATCGGCGATATACACCTCGTCGCGGGTGATGCGCTTCTCGATCACCTTCAGGCCCTGGTCCGCGGCCAGGCTCAGCACCGTGTCGCGGGTGATGCCGTTCAGGCAGGAGGTGACTTCCGGGGTGTAGACCACGCCGTTCTTCACCAGGAAGATGTTTTCCCCCGAACCCTCGGCCACATAGCCTTCCGGGTCCAGCAGCATGGCCTCGTCGGCACCGCCGGCGATGGCTTCCTGCAGGGCCAGCATGGAGTTGATGTAGTTGCCGTTGGCCTTGGCCCGGGTCATCGAGATGTTCACGTGATGACGGGTAAAGGAGCTGGTGCGCACCTTGATGCCGTTTTTCAGGGCATCCTCGCCCATATAGGCGCCCCAGCTCCAGGCACCGACTATCACATGGACCTTCAGGCCGGTGGCGCGCAGGCCCATGGCTTCGGACCCGTAGAACACCATGGGACGGATATAGGCGCTGTCCAGGTTGTTCTCGCGCACCGCGGTGCGGGTCGCCTCGTTGATCTGTTCCTTGGTGAAGGGGATCTTCATGCCCATGATATGGGCCGAGTCGAACAGCCGGTCGGTGTGGGCCTGCAGGCGGAAAATCGCCGCGCCCTGGGGGGTGGCGTAGGCACGCACGCCTTCGAACACACCCATGCCGTAATGCAGGGTATGGGTCAGCACATGGGTCGTGGCATCGCGCCAGGGCACCAGTTCACCGTCATACCAGATCACACCGTCACGATCGGCCATCGACATCGTTCAGCTCCTCAACCCATTGGCATGGCCCGGGACCGCTCGGCCCGGGCAGTGGAAGGGCCCTGGGGCCCGCATCATTGTGCTGTTGTTCGGTTTCGCGCGTAGCATTTGCTGCTGTGTTCGTTGTGTTCGCCGCCACCCGGCTCAATGCAACCCCAGCTCGCCCCAGATGCGCCGCACTGCAAGGCGCTCATCGCGGAACTGGTCGCCGCCAACGGTGCCAGGCTGCTTCTGCAGGGCCCGGCGGTGGGCGGCGGCGCGGTAGACCTTGTAGGCCTCCCGCAACACCTGGGCGTCGCTGGCCGGCATCAAACCGGCGTGCTCCAGGCCTTCCAGGATGCGGATATTGTCGGTGTACTGCAGCAGGGCCGGGTGCTCGTGGGACCAGGCCAAGGCCGCGTATTGCACCATAAATTCGATATCCACGATACCTCCGGCGTCCTGCTTGAGGTCGAACGGCGCCGCGGCGTCGAAGGCATTGGCGGCGGTGCCGGCGACCGTGGCCTTGCTTCCCAGGTTGTCGCGCATCTTGGCGCGCATCTCGCCGACCTCGCGGCGCAAGGTGTCCAGCGCGCGGGGGCGACCCAGCACCTGGGCACGCACCGCCTCGAAAGCGGTGCTCACCCGCGGGCAACCCACCAGCACCCGGGCGCGCACCAGGGCCTGGTGTTCCCAGGTCCAGGCCTCGTTCTCCTGGTAGCGCTGGAAAGCGCCTAGGGAGCTGACCAGCAGCCCCGCGGCGCCCGAAGGGCGCAGGCGCATGTCCACGTCGTAGAGCTGGCCGGAGTTGGTCTGCGCGGTCAGCAGGTGAATGATGCGCTGGCCCAGACGGGTGAAGAACTGCGCGCCGTCGATGGGCTTGGCGCCGTCGGTTTCCGACTGGGCATCGCCGTCGTGGATAAACACCAGGTCCAGGTCCGAGCCGTGTCCCAGCTCCAGACCGCCGACCTTGCCGTAGCCGACAATGATGAAGTCGGGGCCACAGGCACTGCCATCGGCGCGCCGTGGTGCCCCGTATTTGCTTACCGTCTGCTGCCAGGCCAGGGCCAGTACCTGATCGAGAATCGCCTCGGCCAGCCAGGTCAGGTAGTCGCTGACCTTCATCAACGGCAAGGTGCCAACGATTTCCGAGGCGGCCACGCGCAGGCCGTGGGCCAGCTTGAAATGCCGCAGCGCCTCCATCTGCTGTTCCAGGTCCTCCTCGGGAATACGCATCAGGCGCTCACGCAGCTCGGCGGCCAGCGCCAAAGCCTGGGGCGGGTGGTAGAGGCGGCCCTCGTTGAGCAACTCGTCGAGCAGCAGCGGAAAGCGGGTGATCTGTTCGGCGATCCAGGGGCTGGCCGCGCAGAGGGTCAGCAGCCGCTGCAGGGCGCCGGGGTTCTCGCTCAGCAGCACCAGGTAGGCCGAGCGCCGCGCCACCGCTTCCACCAGCGGCAATACCCGTTCCAGCACCAGGTCCGGGTCGTCGCGCTCCACCGCCTGGGCCAGCAGGCGCGGGATAAAGGCATCCAGACGCTCGCGGCCCAGGCGCTGCATGGCGCGCACTTGATTGCTGTTGCGCAGACCCGCCAGCCGGCGCCAGGCGGTCGCCGCCTCGACGAAACCGCCTTCGCTCAACTGCCGGCAGGCGGTCTCCTCGTCCAAAGATTCTTCCCACAGCGGCAGCCAGTCGTCGCCAGCGCAGGCCTCGACACCCGCGCCTTCCTCCTCGTCCGGGTCGGCGATCACCTGACGGAAATGCCAGTCCACGCGGCCGCGCCACTGCATCAGGCGCGCGTGAAATGTTTCCCAGTCGGCGAAACCCAGGATAAAGGCCACACGGGCGCGATCTTCCGGGCTGTCCGGCAGCATCTGGGTCTGGCGGTCGTCGATGGCCTGCAGAGCGTGCTCGGTGTAGCGCAGGAAGGCGTAACCCTCGCGCAGTTCGGCGACCACCGCGGGCGGCAGATAGCCCTGGTCTTCCAGGGTGCTCAGCACCTTGAGCAGCGGCCGCTGCTGCAGGCTGAGGTCGCGTCCGCCATGGATCAGCTGGAAGGCCTGGGCAATGAACTCCACCTCGCGGATGCCCCCGGAGCCGAGCTTGATGTTCTCGGCCATGCCCTTGCGCCGCACTTCCTGCTGGATCAGCAGCTTCATGGCGCGCAGGGCCTCGATGGCGGAAAAGTCCAGGTAGCGGCGGTAGACGAAGGGCCGCAGCATCTCCAGCAGTTCGGCGCCGGCGGGCTGGTCGCCGGCCACCACTCGCGCCTTGATCATGGCGTAGCGTTCCCAGTCGCGGCCCTGGTCCTGGTAGTACTGCTCCAGGGCATTGAAGCTGAGCACCAGGGCCCCGGCCGAGCCATAGGGGCGCAGCCGCATGTCGACGCGAAAGACGAAGCCGTCGACGGTGATGGGGTCCAGCGCCTTGATCAGGCGCTGGCCCAGGCGGATAAAAAACTCCTGATTGTCCAGCGGGCGCTTGACCCCCTCGGTCTCGCCGCCCTCGGGGTAACCGAAGATCAGGTCGATGTCCGAAGACAGGTTCAGCTCCCGCGCGCCCAGCTTGCCCATGCCCAGAATCACCATCTGCTGCACCTGACCGGTGCGCCGGCCGATGGGCGTGCCGAACTGGGTGCAATGGCGCGGGTAGAGCCAGGCATAGGCCAGGTCGATGCAGGCGTCGGCCAGGTCGGAGAGGTCGTGACAGGTCTGGATCAGGTCGGCCTGGCGGGTCAGGTCGCGCCAGATGATCCGCACCTGCTGGCGGTTGCGAAAGCGCCGCAACAGCGCGCCCAGCTGGGCCTCCTCGGCGCACTCGGCCAGGGTCGCGGCCAGCTGCGCGCGCAGCTCGCCGGGCTGCAGGGGGCGGTCCAGTTCGCCGCTGTCGACCAGCGTCAGAAACGCGCCAGGCTCGCGCAAGGCCTGCTCGGCGACGAAATCGCTGGCCGCGCACACGCGCTCGAACGCCGCCTGGCGCTCGGCGGACCAGACCTGGCCCCGCGCCTCGGCGGGCAGGGCCTGCACGGCGAGCCGGAAGGATTGCGCGGCGCGCGCGGCGAGGGGGTGGAGCACGACGGGCAGGGCAACCAGCGATGGCAGGCTCATGATCTATCCTGTGAACGACCTGCCTGCGGCTTGAGGCAAGCCGGCGGTCGTTATTTTTGTAGTTTTACTACTGAGGAATGTGTCGAGGGGGCTGAATAAGCCGTCGATCTGTAGTAAAACTACACAGCGCCGGTCCACCCTCCGGTCAATCCAAGAATTCACGCTGCCGCTCACGAAGCCGCCAGCGATTCCCTGGCGACCGATTCTGGTAGCCTTTCCGCCCTGGAGCAAGCCATGCAAGACCTCGATCCCGTCGAAACCCAGGAATGGCTGGATGCACTCGAGTCCGTCCTCGAACACGAAGGCGAAGACCGCGCGCATTACTTGATGACCCGCATGGGTGAGCTGGCCACCCGCAGCGGTGCACAGCTGCCCTACGCCATTACCACGCCCTACCGCAACACCATTCCCGTGACCCATGAAGCACGCATGCCCGGCGACCTGTTCATGGAACGCCGCATTCGCTCCCTGGTGCGCTGGAACGCGCTGGCCATGGTCATGCGCACCAACCTCAAGGACCCGGACCTGGGCGGTCATATTTCCAGCTTCGCCTCCTCCGCGACCCTGTACGACATCGGTTTCAACTACTTCTTCCAGGCCCCCACCGACGAGCACGGCGGCGACCTGATCTACTTCCAGGGTCATGCCTCGCCGGGCGTGTATGCCCGCGCCTTCATGGAAGGGCGGATCAGCGAAGAGCAGCTGGACAACTTCCGCCAGGAAGTCGACGGCAAGGGCCTGTCGTCCTACCCGCACCCCTGGCTGATGCCGGACTTCTGGCAGTTCCCCACTGTATCCATGGGCCTGGGGCCGATCCAGGCCATCTACCAGGCACGCTTCATGAAGTACCTGGAAGACCGCGGCTTCATTCCCGCCGGCAAGCAGAAGGTCTGGTGTTTCCTGGGCGACGGCGAGTGCGACGAGCCCGAGTCCCTGGGCGCCATTTCCCTGGCCGGGCGCGAAAAGCTCGACAACCTGATCTTTGTGGTCAACTGCAACCTGCAGCGCCTGGACGGGCCGGTACGCGGCAACGGCAAGATCATTCAGGAACTGGAAGGCGTGTTCCGCGGCGCCCAGTGGAACGTCAACAAGGTGGTCTGGGGCCGCTTCTGGGACCCCCTGCTGGCCAAGGACACCGATGGCATCCTGCAACGCCGGATGGACGAAGTGATCGACGGTGAATACCAGAACTACAAGGCCAAGGACGGGGCCTTCGTACGCGAGCACTTCTTCAACAGCCCCGAACTCAAGGCCATGGTCGAGGACCTTTCGGACGAGGAAATCTGGAAGCTCAACCGCGGCGGCCACGACCCCTACAAGGTCTATGCGGCCTACCACGACGCGGTCAACCACAAGGACCAGCCCACCGTCATCCTGGCCAAGACCATCAAGGGTTACGGCACCGGCGCGGGCGAGGCGAAGAACACCGCGCACAACACCAAGAAGGTCGATGTCGACAGCCTGAAGAAATTCCGCGACCGCTTCGATATCCCGGTCAAGGACGATCAGCTGGAGAGCCTGCCGTTCTTCAAACCCGAGGCCGACAGCGCCGAAGGCAAGTACCTGCTGAAAAAACGCCAGGCCCTGGGCGGTTTCGTGCCCCAGCGCCGCGCCAACAGCTTCGGCATTCCGACCCCGCCCCTGAACACCCTCAAGGCCATACTCGACGGCTCTGGCGAGCGCGAAATCTCCACCACCATGGCCTTCGTGCGGGTGCTCTCGCAACTGCTCAAGGACAAGGACCTGGGCCAGCGCATCGTGCCGATCATTCCGGACGAGGCGCGCACCTTCGGCATGGAAGGGATGTTCCGCCAACTGGGCATCTATTCCTCGGTCGGCCAGCTCTACGAGCCGGTCGATAAAGATCAGGTGATGTTCTACCGCGAGGACAAGAAGGGCCAGATCCTCGAGGAAGGCATCAACGAAGCCGGCGCCATGAGCTCCTTTATCGCCGCGGGCACCAGTTACAGCTGCCACAACCAGCCGATGTTGCCGTTTTATATCTTCTACTCGATGTTCGGCTTCCAGCGCATCGGCGACTTGGCCTGGGCGGCCGGCGACAGCCGCACCCGGGGCTTCCTGATCGGCGGCACCGCCGGGCGCACCACGCTCAACGGCGAAGGCCTGCAGCACGAGGACGGTCATAGCCATATTCTGGCCTCGACCATCCCCAACTGCCGCACCTTCGACCCGACCTACGGCTACGAGCTGGCGGTGATCATCCGCGAAGGCACGCGGCAGATGATGGAAGAGCAGCAGAACATCTTCTACTACATCACCGTGATGAACGAGGCCTACCAGCAACCGGCCATGCCAGAGGGTGTCGAGGAAGGCATCATCAAGGGCATGTACCTGCTGGAAGAGGACAAGAAAGACGCGGCCCACCATGTGCAACTGCTGGGCAGCGGCACCATCCTGCGCGAAGTGCGCGAGGCGGCGAAGATCCTGCGCGAGCAGTTCAAGGTCGGTGCCGACGTCTGGAGCGTCACCAGCTTCAACGAGCTGCGCCGCGACGGCCTGGCCGTGGAACGCAGCAACCGCCTGCACCCGGGCCAGAAGCCCGCACAGTCTTATATCGAGCAGTGCCTGGGCGGGCGCAAGGGCCCGGTTATCGCCAGCACCGACTACATGAAGCTGTTCGCCGACCAGATCCGCCAGTGGGTCCCGGTCAAGGAATACAAGGTACTGGGCACCGACGGTTTCGGCCGCAGCGACAGCCGCAAGAAACTGCGGCACTTCTTCGAGGTGGACCGGCATTTCGTGGTACTGGCGGCCCTGGAAGCCCTGGTGGACCGCGGCGAAATCGAAGCCAAGGTGCTGGCCGATGCCATAGTCGCCTTCGGTATCGACCCGGACAAACTCAACCCCCTGGACTGCTGAGGAGCGAAGAAATGAGTGAATTGATTCGCGTACCGGATATCGGCAGTGGCGAGGGCGAGGTCATCGAGCTGATGGTCAAGGTCGGCGACCGTATCGAAGCCGATCAGAGCCTGCTGACCCTCGAATCGGACAAGGCCAGCATGGAGATCCCCGCGCCCAAGGCCGGGGTGATCAAGAGCCTGAAGGTCAAGCTGGGCGACCGCCTCAAGGAAGGCGACGAACTGCTGGAGCTGGAAGTCGAGGGCGACAGCGCCGCGCCAACAGCCCAAGCCGCACCCGCCGCCGAACCGGCCAAGGCCGCCGCGCCGGCGCCTGCCGAAACATCCGCGCCGGCACCCGCAGCCGCGCCCGTCGGCAGCAGCGCCCAGGCCATTCATGTGCCGGATATCGGCTCCTCGGGCAAGGCCAAGATCATCGAACTGCTGGTCAAGGTTGGCGATACGGTCGAGGCCGACCAGTCGCTGATCACCCTGGAGTCCGACAAGGCCAGCATGGAGATCCCCTCGCCGGCCGCCGGTGTGGTGGAAAGCCTGAGCGTCAAGCTGGACGACGAAGTCGGCACCGGCGACCTGATCCTCACGCTCAAGGTCGCAGGCACAGCTCCGGCTGCCGCGGCGGCACCGGCTCAGGCAGCGGCTGCAGAACCGCAGTCGGCATCCGCCGTGCACCGCACCCCCGCCGGGGCCGATCCTGCCGTGGCGGCCGAGGTGAATGCCATCGCCTCGCTGTCGGCCGCGGCCGCCCGCACGGCCGCCGCGCCCGCCGCGTCCGGTGGCACCAAAGTGCACGCCGGCCCGGCCGTGCGCCTGCTGGCCCGGGAGTTCGGCGTCGAACTGAACGAACTCAAGGGCAGCGGCCCGAAGAACCGCATCCTCAAGGAAGACGTGCAGGCCCACGTACAGGCCATGATGCAGAAGGCCAAGGCCGCACCCGCGGGCGGAACCGGTACTGGAACCGGTATTCCCCCGGTTCCGGAGGTCGACTTCAGCCGGTTCGGCGAAATCGAAGAAGTGCCCATGACCCGGCTGATGCAGGTCGGCGCCGCCAACCTGCACCGCAGCTGGCTCAACGTGCCCCACGTGACCCAGTTCGATGCCGCCGACATCACCGACTTGGAAGCCTTCCGCGTCGCCCAGAAGGCCGTGGCGGAAAAGGCCGGGGTCAAACTGACGGTACTGCCGCTGCTGCTCAAGGCCTGCGCCTTCCTGCTCAGGGAATTGCCGGACTTCAACAGCTCCCTGGCCCCTTCGGGCAAGGCGATCATTCGCAAGAAATACGTGAATATCGGCTTCGCCGTCGACACCCCCGATGGCCTGCTGGTGCCGGTGATCAAGGACGTCGACAAGAAGAGCCTGTTGCAGCTGGCCGGCGAGGCCGCGGAACTGGCGGAAAAGGCCCGCACCAAGAAACTCTCGGCCGATGCCATGCAGGGCGCCTGCTTCACCATCTCCAGCCTGGGGCATATCGGCGGCAGCGGCTTCACGCCGATCGTCAATGCACCGGAAGTGGCGATACTGGGTGTCAGCAAGGCGACCATGCAGCCGGTCTGGGACGGCAAGGCCTTCCAGCCCAAGCTGATGCTGCCGTTGTCGCTGTCCTACGACCACCGGGTGATCAACGGCGCCGCCGCGGCGCGCTTCACCAAACGCCTGGGCGAGGTGCTGGGCGATATCCGCACCCTGCTGCTGTAACCACGGGTTTTACCTGTCGAGCACACCGCGCTCGTACCTCAGCCCCGCCTTCTGGCGGGGTTTTTTTTCAGGTGCTTTCGGCGCTGCACGCCTTCTCATACGTCATACCCGCGCAAGCGGGTATCCACAGCCCCAACCACACCCTGGATTCCCGCCTTCGCAGGAATGACGGGGAACGACGATGAAATCACAATCGCGCCTCACCGACCCGCTCGGCTACGATGGGCACTCTGGATAGAGATACAGCCCTGTGCGCATGGCAAGGCTGGCGCTCCCAGATCTGCCCTGGAGCCCTCCCGGACTCAGCGCAGGCTGTCGGCAATCGCGCGGATTTCACTGCGGTGGCTGGCCACCAGGGTCAGCTCGCCGTTGTCGTCAATGGCGTTCAGCGGCGGCAGGAGTTTGCGATAGGCCGACAGGGAGGACAGGGCCGGCAGCTCGACATCCGAGTTCAGCTGCTTGCGCGCATGGAACAGGCTCAGGTTGACCAGATCGATCAGCTCCATCGAACGACCGTGCTCCAGCGACCAGTCGCCGGCATCGCGGATGATCTGCACGTAGTGCTCGTCCACCGCCCACTTCTTCAGCAAAATGACCCCCAGGGAGGCACCGTATTCGCGGCACAGACGCGCGTACAGATCCGCGGAGGGAATGCCCGTGTCGTCCTTGAAGGCCGACAGCACAGCCAATGAACCCACCTCGCTGAGCAGGCTGGTCAACACCGCATGCTCGGGTTGCGTATGCCCCACCCGCCGGGCCAGGAAAGCGCAAAGGCTGGCCTTGAGCGTCAGCCGTTCCCAGGCCTCGCGGTAGAGCTGCTTGTGGGCCGGGCTGTGCAGGGTGAACAGGCTCTTGATGCTGTGGATCATGGTGACCCGGTCGACCTGGGCGATGCCCACCACCCGCAACACATCCAGCAGGGTCTTGGGCGAAAGGTGGCGCCGCAACATCGCGCTGGACGCGGTCTTCATCAGCAAGGCGCTCAGGGCCGGGTCCTTGCCGATCAGCCCGGCCAGCAGGCTGAGGCTGACCTCGGGCGCCGACAGCGCCCGGCGGATATCCAGAGTCAGGGTCGGCAGACTGGGCAGTTGCTCCTCGCCGCACATCAATTGCGAGACCAGGCCCCGGTAGATCGAATACTCGGTTCGTACAGCCCCCGACTCCATGCCCGCCTCCAAACTCAATGGCACACCAGCGTGCCGGCCAATAGTAGCTCAATGCCACCTTTTATAGCGGTTTCCAGGACAGTTGGCCTGCCCGGCTGTCGCCCGGATAAGCCTAGTGCAAACCGCGAGGCATGCCGCGGCACTGTTTTGCGCCCGGGTGGTGGTGCTGAGCAATGACCTGTCGACTCCCAAGGCACTGGCGCAATACCTCCCCCCTCGACGCCTTTACCTTAGTCGGCAAGTTCTTCGTGCTGGTTATCTGCGGCGCGATCTTCGGCAAGCGGATGGCCGCCAGCCAGGCGGCCGGCAGCAGCGCCCAGGCGATCACCCGCGGCCTGGGCAGCCAGCGGGTGCTCTGGGTGTCGATGCGGATCTGAGTGCTGCAGACCTACGGCGGCGTGGTGGCCTTCGTGGTGATCCTCACCCTGTATCTACCCCCAGGGCATCACCCTGATGCGCGAAGTCGACCTGCCCAAACGGATCTTCTGCGCGGCCGTCACCCTAGGCGCCGTACGCTCGCCCCTATCCGCCGGTGGAACCCGCTTCAGGGTGTCCACCCGCACCGCGGCGAGCCGTAGCCCGGATCAGCGCGGCGCCATCCGGGACCCCTTTCCAGCCGGTCAGCTCTTCTGCAGATTGCGAATCAGAAAGGACATCGCCTTGGCCAGCTCGGCGGCGCCTTTGTGGTCGCGCAGGATGGTCAACAGGGGGCTGCCGTCGGCGGGGTTGTGCAGCACGCAAGTATTGCCGGTGGGCGGGCAGTCGTAGCTGAGAAAGGGGTCCAGGCCGAACACCGACAGGCGCTGATTGCGCACCGCGCGGTCGGTGCCCTGCTCGGCACGGATTTCCTCGCGCACCAGCAGTTCGCCGGGGCCGCCCAGGGCCAATTGATAGGTCAGGTCCTCGCGCTGGGGCTTGCCCACCTGGTAGGCCGCGCGCAGCGCGTAGGTTTTCAGCAGGTCGTTGCAATGGGCGAGCAGCGCCTTGCGCTCGTCGCTTGTCAGGTACAGGCTTTTCAATTCGGCCAGGTAACGACCCTGCTCCTGTCCGTCCAACCCGGTGGCCGCCTGCCCGGCATGCGCCGGCAAGGCCGCGCTCAGGGTTGCCAGCAGAATTGTCCTTGTCAGTTGCCTTGTCAGTCTCAGCCGCATGATGCACCCTTGCCGAACGCTATAGTGAAAGAGGGCCGAGGCCCAACCCGGTCAGCATACTGGAAGCGAGCCGCTTGATGAAAAGCTATCCCGATGCCGCCAGCCGTAAGGCGGCCGAGGTTGTGACGCAGTTGCCAGTCCCCTCGCGGCTCGGCATGTTGCGCTATGAGCGACTCAACGATGCCAGCTGGGCCCTGCTGTTCCTCGACCCGGCCTGCGATCAACCCTTCGGCCTGGCGGCTAGCGAACTCTGCGCCCTGGTCGGCAGCCCCTACGCCGGGCTGATGCAAGCAGTTGCCCACGCCGACCTGCACGACAGCATCCAGCGGCAGCTGAGCACGGGCGACCATTATTCGGTGCGCTACACCCTGCTCACCCCCAAGGGTTCGCTGCATATGCTGGAGCAGGGCGAGGCCTTCAAGCAGCACGGCCGGCACCTGTTGCGCGGCTACCTGCTGGTGCTGGAACCGGAAGCCGAGCCCGACCTCCCGCGCCCCCAGGACAGCAGCACAGCAGAAGCCGACAAGGCCCAGGCGCTGTATCAGCGGGTCAGGACCGGCCAACGGGAGCAGTCCATCCGTTCGGTCGCCCAACAGAGTCTGATCGTGCGCCTGGCCCGGCACCACTACAACGCCAGCGATCCGCTGCTGGAAGCCGCGCAGCTGATCACCCAGGCCGCCTGCGATATCTATCGGGTCAGCCGCGCCGGCATCTGGTACCTCACCCAGCAGCGCCTGGAACCGGTGGCGCTGTACCTCAGCGACCTGGGGCGCCACGAGGTGCCCGCCGCCGTGGATGTCAGCCATTACCCCGACTACCAGGCGGCCCTGCACAGCGGCCGGGCCATCGACGCCCACGATGCCCAGCAGGACCCACGCACCCTTGAGCTGACGGCCGACTACCTGCACCCCATGGGCATTACCGGGATGCTCGACGCCAGTATCCGCGTCAACGGCGAGGTGGTGGGCGTGTTGTGCCTGGAGCATGTCGGGCCGCGGCGCACCTGGCACAGCGACGAGATCGCCTTCGCCGGCGAGCTGGCCGACCACTTCGCCCAGGTGCTGGTCAACCAGCAATGGCGCACGGCCCTCAACGCCCTGCACCTGTTCCGTCGGGCCGTGGAACAGAGTGCCAGCGCCTTTCTGCTGGTCGACCACGAGGGCCGGGTGGAGTACGTCAACCCCAGCTTCACCGCCATCACCCTGTACGGCGCCGAGGAAGTCCAGGGTCGCCTGCTGGCCGAACTGCCAGCCATGGAAAACCTCAGTCACCTGCTGTTCGATGCCCGTTCAAGCCTTGCCCGGCACAACAGCTGGCAGGGCGAATTCAAGAGCCGGCGCAAAAGTCTGGAACCCTACTGGGGCCAGTTGTCGATCTCCAAGGTGCATGGCGAAGACGGCGCGCTGACCCACTACATCGGCATCTACGAGGATGTCACCGAAACCAAAAGGGCCCAGCAACGCATCGAGAAACTCGCGTACAGCGACAGCCTGACCGGCCTGGGCAACCGCTACGCCTTTATCCGCAGCCTGGAAGAGCGCTTTGCCCGCGACCAGAGCACCCCGCTCTGCCTGCTGCTGGTGGACATCGACAACTTCAAGCGGATCAACGACAGCCTCGGCCACCAGACCGGCGACAAGCTGCTGATGTACCTGGCCCGGCGCCTGCGCAACAGCCTGCTGCCGGATGGTGTGCTGGCGCGCTTTGCCAGCAACGAATTCGCCGTGCTGCTCGACGGCACCGACCCCGAGGCCGGCCAGGCCGTCGCCCACCGGGTGCTGCGCACCCTGGATAAACCCCTGTTCGTCGACAACCAGCTGATCAATGTCACCGGCTCGGTGGGCCTGGCCTGCTCGCCGCAGCATGGCCACGACCCACAGGCCCTGATGAAGTACGCCGGCCTGGCCCTGCACAAGGCCAAGGCCAACGGTAAACACCAGGTGCATGTCTTCACCGAGGCCCTGACCGCCGAGGCCAGCTATAAACTCTTCGTCGAGAACAACCTGCGCCGGGCCCTGACCCAGAACGAGCTGGAGCTGTTCTACCAACCCAAGCTGTGCCTGAAGACCGGCCGGCTGCTGGGCACCGAGGCCCTGCTGCGCTGGCATCACCCGGAAAAAGGCATGATCCGCCCCGACCAGTTTATCGGCGTGGCCGAAGAGACCGGTTTGATCATCCCCATCGGCAAATGGGTCGCGCGCCAGGCCTGCCAGATGAGCAAGCACCTACAGAAGATGGGCCTGGGCCCGCTGCAGGTGGCGATCAACCTGTCGCCCAAGCAGTTCTCCGACCCCGACCTAGTAGGCGCCATCGCCGCCATCCTTCACGAAGAGCAGCTGGCCCCGGCCCTGCTGGAACTGGAGCTGACCGAAAGCCTGCTGCTGGAGGCCACCGAGGACACGCGCCGGCAACTGGGTCGCCTGAAAAGCCTGGGCCTGAGCCTGGCCATGGACGACTTCGGCACCGGCTACTCCTCGCTCAGTTACCTGAAGAAATTCCCCATCGACGTGATCAAGATCGACCGCAGCTTTATCAAGGACATCCCCGACGACCAGGACGACATGGAGATCACCGCGGCGGTGATCGCCATGGCCCACAAGCTAAAGCTCAAGGTCGTGGCCGAAGGCATCGAGACGCCCGCGCAACTGGCCTTTCTGCGCCGGCAGCAGTGCGACGTCGGCCAGGGCTATCTGTTCGACCAGCCCATACCCGGCGGCGAGCTGCTGGCGCGCCTGGGACGCTACCCCTGCCGACCGAAAATCTGAAGCGGTTGTAACCTCGGCGCCGTCAGCAGGTCACAGCTACACGCACCCTCTTTCGCTCACCCCTTAAGGAAACCCGCCATGGTCCTGCGCTCGAATATCCTGGTGAACAAACTCGACCTGCCCGACGCCGAACAGGCGCTACCCGGAAGGGACACGCCGATGCCGGTACCGGAGGCCCACTTCGTCAACGGCCATCCGCTGCAGCCGCCCTTCCCCGCCGGCCTGGAGCAGGCCATCTTCGGCCTGGGCTGCTTCTGGGGCGCCGAGCGGCGCTTATGGCAGCAGCCCGGCGTATGGACCACCGCGGTGGGCTACGCCGGCGGCCTGACCCCCAATCCCACCTACGAGGAAACCTGCTCCGGGCTGACTGGCCACACCGAGGCGGTGCTGGTGGTGTTCGACCCGCAGCTGACCAGTTACGAAGCGCTGCTCAAGGTGTTCTGGGAATCCCACAACCCGACCCAGGGCATGCGCCAGGGCAACGACCAGGGCAGCCAGTACCGCTCGGCCATCTACTGCACCTCGGCCGAACAACTGGCCGCCGCCCAGGCCAGCGCCGCGCAGTTCCAGGGCGAACTGGAGAAAGCCGGCTTCGGCCCCATCACCACCGAAATCGCCGAAGCACCGACCTTCTACTACGCCGAGGCCTACCACCAGCAATACCTGGCGAAGAATCCGGGCGGCTATTGCGGGCTGGGCGGCACCGGGGTCTGTTTGCCGGCCTGAGCAAGGGCGTAAGCGGCGTTTCGCGGGCGGGTGGCTTATAGGCGCCCGCCCCTGCAGCTTCGTAGCCTGGGTTGAGTGCAACGATACCCAGGGGTGAGCCATCGCCGCGTCTTGAAAACCCTCTAGCGGGCTTTATTCCGCTCATGAAAAAACCCGCCGAAGCGGGTTTCTGCTGACCATATTCGATATCCGTATCGAATTGCCTTCCTGGCGTGGTCTGCCTGAGCGCGTCCTGCGCTGCAGTCAGTGGGTGTAAGAATACGGATCGCGTAAGCATTGCCATAGAGCGGATTGCCGTGGGGTTGTGTAAGCCTTTGGCTATGGCTCGAACGGCTGACCACCGCATTGACGTCGATGACAGGGCTCAGGCCGAACGCAGCGCCTGCCAATACAGAGGTAAAACCCTGCTTCTACTCCTCTTCCGAGGGCGGAACAAAAGGGTCAATGCTGTACTGCACACCATGCTTCTCGCAGTCCGCCACTACCGCTTCGGCCTGGGAGCGGACGGTCAGAAAGCTGCTGCCATTGATATCATCCGC
The DNA here is from genome assembly GCA_040385585.1 of Pseudomonadota bacterium. Classification (GTDB taxonomy): domain Bacteria; phylum Pseudomonadota; class Gammaproteobacteria; order Pseudomonadales; family Pseudomonadaceae; genus Aquipseudomonas. The sequence goes on from JAZKHB010000046.1 coordinate 33,211, forward strand.
CGTTTCAACCAGATCTGTTTTCAGGTCCAGGGTTTTCGAGTGCGCCAGGGAGTACGCAGAGCGAAACTCCGTCGCATCGCTTCCGGCCCATCTCGTTAACCAGGCCTTCTCAGTCCAATAGACCACTGCCTCCTTCCTGCCGCTGGCCAGGCTATAACCGACCACGCAGAAGTGGTTGACGAGCCCCTTATCGCCAAACGCATCGATAAAATGCATAAGTTCCAGGTCGGGCGAGTCGAACAAGGCGTCTTGCCGGGTATCGAAATGCGCGAGCGGAGGCGGACTGAAAAACAACGCGGAAAAATCTTCCTTGTCGGCGGCCGAAGCCGACAGTGAAAAAAAGAGCGCGAGATAAAAACCCATGTCTTTGAACTTGTACATTTATCTTTTTCTCCCCGGGTCTTTGGGGTTCGCCATGAACTCTGAAGTCAGAGTATAGAAGCCCTGCCCTCCAAAGTTCTTATAAAATACAAAATTATTTCCAGGCGAACCCGAATCGGCAGTCCGCCAGGCATAAAGCCCTGAACTTGTCGGATCGGCACTGACCGACACGCCGGTGGCCACTGCAATCGCATTCTGCACATGCAAACGATAAGCCGCGAATTCGCCATAAGTACCGTCATTGGCGAAGTTCAGGCTATCGCTTATTATTTTACTCTGCACACTTCCAATCACAGGATACCCGGAGAAACTCTTGAACTGCTCGCCGCCTTTGCTGGCCTTGATAACCGCGGTAATGGTACGGGCAGCCGGATCGCCCAAATATTGGGCGTCTTTAAACCTCATCCGATTTTCGATCACAACCCTCATCCATTGCATCGCGAGCAGCGAGTCCGCGCCGCCGGGATAGTTTTTTCCGGGAGAGATACTCTCGGCCAGCAGCAATCGCGCCAAGGCCCCGGCATCGGTATTTTCGGCGGGCAATTGCAAGGGTTCGACAATGGTGATCTGTACGGAAGTCACGCAGCGCAGGGTCTCGGGTGTCTTGCATTGATCTATCCGGGCGCCGCTGGTCTTTTCATAGGCTTCAAGACTCAATAAAGGCCAGGCCTGCTTGGCCGTGAGGGTGATCAGCTGTTCGCGCTGACCATCACTGCCTTTCTGCTCGATGCTTAACGGCGCCGTGATGCTGCTTTTGATAACGATATGCCGCTTATCGGGCCCCAGGCCTTCCAACTTGAGAGCCAGCCGATTACCCACCACCAGGGTGATGGGCCCGCTGATCATGCTGCGGTTTTTGCGTCTGAAAATGGCGAACGACATGCTGGCAAATTCCTTCTCTACCGGTTGATCGACCTGGGGTGCGCGAGCGAATGGCGCGGCCTTCCATGCCGAACCGCAGTCTACGCCTGACGGCAGGGCCTGTAATGCGACGGACACCTCAGCGCCGATAAGGCCGCTTTTTTTAGCGCACGAATCCTCTGGCCGGGCCTTTAAAAGGGCCTTTAAGGGTCAGGGCCTTTAAGGGTCAGAGTCGATTTTCTCGGCAGGCGCGGCATCGGGGCACCCTCCATGGTGCGAAAAGAGAAATGAGGTTATCAGAAATTGACTCTGACCCCATTTACCCCCGACCCCATTTACCCCCCATTTACCCCTCTGACCCCATTGATTCCACCCGTGCGTCATTCATATATATATGGATCAAAATCAAATGAGGCACCTGCTTCGCCCATTTTCTGAATAACCTCTGAGTTAAAGTGCAATGCTGCGCGCATTGGCTCCTCATCTACAAATAACGAAATTACAACTTCAGGCCTCCATACCCTAAGACACATAAGAGATTTAGAACCTGTCGCCATTTTTGCTTGATCTAATGCATTAGAAACAAGTTCACTGACATCGTCGACATTGTATCGGTCCAGCTCATGCTCATAGAGCGTCTGTTCTTTGCTTACTTGACCGGATAGATCTATTCGCGCGCCAACCACTTTAAGATTTAATCGAATCATTGCTATTTCCATCTGTAATTAGTGTGCTCCAGTATTGGCCCCTTGCATCCGAGAAGCTTTAAGACAACGCGGCCGTCTTTACATCCACACAAATCGAATCTAGAGTTATTTTTATCGCTTCCTGTAAGATCTTTTTTTACTGCGTGCTCTCGCCCAAATAATCCTGCTTTTTTTAGCTGACCTTTGTCGAGCTTAATATCGCAGTCTTTTGGGCAATTTTTGTCCTCTGGATTATCCTCTGGTGGGTACAGGTCAGAATTTCCCATTGGAGAGGGAAATAACGCTGCAGTTACGCCGACGGTTGCTGTCACCAGCATGGTGGTCACCGCGGTTCCAGTGGTAGTGACTATTACTTCAACTACCGGGGTGACAATTACTTCAACTACCGGGGGTACCCATACGAACTCCTCTCCAGCTAAAAGGCCCAAAGGATCGCTAAAACGAACCGGATTCCCCTCCACATACCCATAGGTATTCAATCCCCCCGCCAACCCAATCGGATCGCTCTCCACATAGCGCCCGGTCTCGGGGTCATAGTCGCGGAAGTAGTTGTAGTGCAGCGCGCTGTGGGCGTCGTATTGCTGGCCGGGGAAGCGCAGTGGGATGTCGGTCTGCACGCCATCGCCGTCCACGTCCTGGTTGGCCAGGCCGACGCCGAAGGCGTCGCTGTTCCAGCTCCAGATCAGCGCCTGGCTGGTGTTGCTGGCCAGGCGCGGGGTGTTGAGGTGGTCGGCGTGCAGGTAGTAGAGGCTATTGCCGCTGACCGCGCCGGTGCTGGCGAAGCTCAGTTCGACGCCGGCCAGGGGCATGCCGTCCAGCCAGACCCAGTATTGGCCCTTGAGTTTTTTGCCGGTGCTGGCGCTGTATTGTTCCTGGCCCAGCAGTTGCCCGTCGGCGCCGTAGAGGTAGGTCCAGCTGGCGCCGCTGGCCAGGGTTTTGACCACGCGCTGGCCCAGGGCGTTGTAGCGGTAGCTGGCCATTAGCACGCCATTGGCGTCGCTGACCGTGGCCAGGCGGCCCTGTTCGTCGTAGGCGTAGCGGCGGTTCTCGCTGTAGCGGGTGTAGTTGCCCGCGGCGTCGACTTCCACCGCGTAGCTGCTGCTGCGCTGGCTCAGGCGGTTGCTGGTGGCCGCATAGGTGAGGCTCTGTTTAGCGGTCTGGGTTTCCACGCCATTGGCCAGGCTGCTGGTCACCCGCTCGGTGCGGTTGCCGGTGGCGTCATAGCTGTAGGTCTTTTTCTCGGTGCTTTTCTGTTCAAGCTTCAGGCGGTCGAGGTTGTCGTAGCCGTACTGCAGGCTGCCCCACAGGCTGTGGTCCAGGCCGGTGATGTTGCCGTTGGCGTCGAAGGCGTAGGCGCTGGTCCAGCTGCCGATCTGTTGCCCGGTCAGGCGGTAGCTCGGGTCGAACTGGCGGCTCAGCGTCAGGCCGTTGCCCCAGGTCAGGCTTTTTAGCGGGCCGAAAGGCGCGTAGGCGATCTGGCTGGCCAGCACCTGGGGCGCGGCGGCGCCCAGGTTCAGCTGCACGGCGCTGACTTGCCCGGCGCTGTTGCGCGGGTAGCTGACCGAGAAGTTCGGGTAGTCCAGACGGGTTAGCTGCTGTGCGCCGTCGTACTGCAGGGCCAGGCGGTCGTACTGGTCGACGTTGTTGACCGGCACCGAGCGGATCTGCTCGATCAACTGGCCGCGGGCGTCGTAGCGGTAGCCCAGCACCCCGCTGGCGTCCTGCACCGCGGTCAGGCGGCCGATGCCGTGGTTGCCCTCGGCGGTCATGTCGTAATGGTACTGCACGTTGAGCGCCGGGTTGGCCGGGTAGGTGCGGGCGGTCAGACGGTTGAGGGCGTCGTAGTGGTACTGGGTGACGAGGTTGCGGGCATCGGTTTTCTGGATCAGGTTGCCGGCGGCGTCGTGGGCAAAGCGGGTGATGCCAGTGTCGGGGCTGGTCTGGGTGATCAGGTCGCCCAGGCCGTTGTAGGCGTAGGTGGTGGTGACGCTGCGCGGGTCCTTGACCTGGGTCAGGTTGTCCTGGGCGTCGTAGCCGTAGGTGGTGCTGCCATTGCCTGTGTCGGTGCTGGCCACCAGGCGGCCCAGGGCGTCGTAGGCCTGGCTGCTGCTGAGCTGGCGGGCGTTGGTCTGGCCGCTGGGGTTGTCGTTGAGGTCGTAGCGCTGGCTGTGGGTCTGCTCGCTGGCACCGACCTGGCCGATGCTTTTGAG
>JAZKHB010000047.1:0-110735 GCA_040385585.1 Pseudomonadota bacterium
CCTTAACGGAACATCGCGCTGATCGATTCTTCATTGCTGATGCGGCGCACCGCTTCAGCCACGACCGGTGCGATATCCAGTTGGCGGATACGCGTACAAGCCTGTCCGGCGGCCGACAGCGGAATGGTGTTGGTCACCACCAGCTCGTCGAGCACGGAGTTTTCAATATTTTCGATGGCCCGGCCCGAGAGCACCGGGTGTGTGCAATAGGCGAAGACCTTCGAGGCGCCACGGTCCTTCAGGGCCTTGGCCGCGTGGCAGAGGGTGCCGGCGGTGTCGACCATGTCGTCGACCAGGATGCAGGTACGGCCCTCGACATCGCCGATGATGTGCATCACTTCCGAATGGTTGGCCTTCTCACGACGCTTGTCGATGATCGCCAGGTCCACGCCCAAGGATTTGGCCACGGCACGGGCACGTACCACGCCGCCGATGTCCGGGGACACGATCATCAGGTTTTCGAAGCGCTGATCCTCGATATCGTCCACCAGCACCGGGGAGCCGTAGATGTTGTCCACCGGGATATCGAAGAAGCCCTGGATCTGGTCGGCGTGCAAATCGACGGTGAGCACGCGGTCGATCCCGACCACGGTCAGCATGTCGGCCACGACCTTGGCGCTGATGGCCACGCGGGCGGAACGCGGGCGGCGATCCTGGCGGGCATAGCCGAAGTAGGGGATGACAGCGGTGATTCGCGACGCGGAGGAGCGGCGGAAGGCGTCGGCCATCACCACCAGTTCCATCAGGTTGTCGTTGGTGGGCGCGCATGTCGGCTGGATCAGGAAGACGTCTTTACCGCGGACGTTCTCGTTGATCTCGATGCTGATTTCACCGTCGGAGAATTTTCCGACCGAGGCATCGCCGAGGGGGATATGCAGCTGACGTACGATACGTCGCGCCAGATCGGGGTTAGCGTTCCCCGTAAAAACCATCATCTTGGACACGCGCAGTACCTGCCGGCTGAGGGTGGACCTGATGAACTAAAAAGCTGTTCAAAATGGCTGCGTTGGCGGCAACTTTGAACAGCTTCGTAAGAATATGGCAGGGGCGGCTGGATTCGAACCAACGCATGGCAGGATCAAAACCTGCTGCCTTACCGCTTGGCGACGCCCCTGTAGCAATGCAACTGGATGCCGAGCATCCGTTTCTCAGGACAGGCTTTGCAATTGTCGGTGCAACATCGAAACGTTACGACCTTGAGCTACAAACCCTGGCAGGGATACTGGTAGTTGGGCGGCGACTCTATCAGCTTCGCCTTTGCTTGGGAAGGTCCCAAACACACAACAGCCAGTGCCGGTTAATCTAGCTGAAACAAATTTGTTTAGCAAGATCAAAGCGTTACGAACTTCAATGTAACGCTTCTCAACCACCGGTAGGCAGTCGTTCCGACCGCCCCACTCGAGAACGGAGCGCACTGTAATGGCCGGCGTGTTCCGTGTCAACTCCGGGTCATTGAAAACTTCTGCTGTGCTGACAGCCACTTGCGGCACCACCACGAGGTACCAGGGCTCCGGCAGCTCGACCGGGGTCAGGCGCTCGCCGATGCCCTCGGCGAAGGCGGCGTGCCCACGGATAAAGACCGGCACGTCGGCGCCCAGGCCAAGCCCCAGCACGGCCAGGCGATCCAGGTCCCAGCCGAGCCCCCAGAGGTGATTGAGGCCCAGCAGGGTGGTGGCCGCATCCGAGCTGCCACCGCCGATGCCGCCGCCCAGGGGCAGGCGCTTGTCCAGCCAGAGGTCCGCGCCCAGGGCGCAGCCGCTCTGCTGTTGCAGCAGACGGGCGGCGCGCACGATCAGGTTGCTGTCGTGGGGCACGCCCGGCAGGTCGCCATGCAGGCGAATATCGCCGTCCTCGCGCAGGGCGAAATCGAGTCGATCGCCATGGTCGAGAAACTGGAACAGGGTCTGCAGCTCGTGATAGCCGTCGGCGCGGCGGCCCAGGATATGCAGCATCAGGTTGAGCTTGGCCGGCGCGGGCAGGCTCAGGCGCGCGCCGCCCGGTGCCGGTACGCCGCTCATTGGCCCAGCTGACGCGGCTGCCAGTCCTTGATCACCAGGGTGATTTCCAGGTCATGGCCACGCAACTTGAGGCGCTCCGGCAGCGCGTAGCCGTTGTGCTCGCCATAGCGCAGGTATTCCACCTGCCAGTCATCCTGCTGCAATTGCGCCAGGTGGCTGTCGCCGTCGAGGGTCAGGCGGCTCTTGCTGTCGGGCGCCGGAAGGCCGCGCACCCACCAGAGCAAATGCGAGACGGGCAGTTGCCAGCCCAGTTGTTCCTGCAGCAGGGCTTCCGGCGACTCGGCCTGGTAACGGCCCTGGTTGGCCACCTCCAGCACAATGTTGCCGGGGCGTCCGGTCAGACGGGTGGCGCCGCGGCCGAGCGGGCCAGCGAGACGAATGTCGTAATAATCCTGGCGCTGCAGCCAGAACAGGGTGGCGCTGCCGCTCTGGCTGCCGGTTTCGGTCTTGGGCGCGCGGATTCCGACCTTGCCATCGATCTGCCAGGCATCCAGGGCGGCGAGCTGCAGTTTGTGCGCCTGCCAGCGCGTGGGGTCGCCCTGGCCCTGCAGCACCTCGCGGGAGCCGAAGCCGGCGCAGCCACCGAGCAGGGCGAGCAGAACGATAACGCTGAGGGTACGCAAAAAGGTCATGGATCAGAGCTGCTCGGCGCCGGTCAGGCGCAGCAAGGTGCTGCGCAGGACCGGGCTGTCGGGTTTTTCTTCGAGGGCCTGGGCCCAGATTTTTTTCGCCTCGCGCTGTTGGCCCGCAGCCCATAGCACTTCACCCAGGTGGGCGGCCACCTCGTGGTCGGGGAAGGCTTCCAGGGCCTGGCGCAGCAGACGTTCGGCTTCCTGCAGGTTGCCCAGGCGGTAATTCGCCCAGCCCAGGCTGTCGAGGATCGCCGGGTCGTCCGGATCGAGCACGTGGGCCTGTTCGATCAAATCCTTGGCTTCGGCATAGCGGGTGGTGCGGTCGACCAGGGTGTAGCCCAGGGCGTTGAGGGCCATGGCGTTTTCCGGCTCGCGTTGGATGATAAAGCGCAGGTCGCGCTCCAGCTGGGCCAGGTCGTCACGTTTCTCCGCCAGCATGGCGCGGGTGTAGAGCAGGTTGAGGTCTTCTGGAAATTCCACCAGGGCCTGCTGGATCAGGGTCCAAGCGCGGGCGTGCTGCTGACGGTTGGCCAGGGCTTCGGATTCGATCAGGTACAGCTGGATGGCATAGTCGGGCTGACTCTCGCGGGCTTGCGCGAGTCTGCGGCTGGCTTCGTCGCCGCGACCCGCGTCGAACAGCAGCTCGCTCTGGCGCAGCTGGGCAGGCAGGTAGTCGTTGCCCGGACCGACCAGGGCGTACTCGCCCAGGGCGCTGTCGATCATCTGCTTCGCCTCGTAAGCGCGGCCCAGGTTGAAGTGCGCGGCGTCTACATGGCTGCCGCGAATCACCAATTCTTCCAGGTAGACTATGGCCTCGTCCCAGGCTTCGGCCTCCAGGCACACCAGGGCCAGGGAAAAGCGCAGGTCGTCGTCCTCGGGGAATTGCTGCACCAGGCTGGCGAATTCGGCCTGAGCATCTTCCAGGCGCCCCTGTTCCACCAGCAGCCGTGCGTAGGTCAGGCGCAAGCGTTTGTCGTCGGGGTGCTGGCGGATGCTTTTTTCCAGCAGGGGCAGGGCTTCCTTGCCGCGCTGCAGCCCTTGCAGCAAGCGTGCGCGCAGCAGCAGCGGGGCGATTTCGCGGGTGCTGGACGCGCGGCTTTCCAGCAGGGCCAGGGCGGCTTCGGCCTGGCCATCCTGCTGCAGCAGCAGGGCCTTGCCGAATAGCAGCTGGTCGTTGTCCGGGTATTTGCGCAGCAGGCGGTCGAAGCCCTGCAGCAGACCTGCGCGGGTCTCCGGGTCGGTTTCGGCGGCCGACAGCGCCAGGAAATCGAAATGGGTGTCGCCCTGGCCTTGCAGGACCTTTTCCATATAGAGCATGGAATCGTCATAACGGCCGCCGCGGGCCAGCTGTACCGCCGCGGCGCGCTGGGCCTCGAGGTTGTCCGGGGCGTTTTTGGCCCAGATCAGCGCCGTGTCCAGGGCCGCCTGATCGGCGCCCAGGTATTCGGCGATGCGAAAACCGCGCTCCGCCACGCCCGCATCCTGGGTCGCATGGGCCTGCTGCACATAGTTGCTCAGGGCGATGTCGAAGCGGTTGCGCTGCCCGGCCAGTTCGGCGCTGAGCAGGGCGAACAGACTCTCCTGGCTGAACGCCCCATAGACCGCGGCCTGGGGTTCGGTCGGGGCCGCGCTCACCTCTTCCTCCACCGGCGGCATCGCCTCCGGCGTGGACGGCTTCAGGACTTGGCAACCGCTCAAAAACACCAGGGCGGCGAGTAACGGAAAGGATCTGGTCATATAGGGAAAGGGCGACTTACTTACCTGCGGTCGGCGCATCATGACACAAGCCATGGGGCAAACCCATGGCCGGGTGAGTGCCCAGTTGTGCATCTGTTGTACTTCCAGGCAGTGGGGGTTGGACCCTCTCAAACCCCGGCAGGTTGCATGCCCTGATGCTGACTGTGGGTCAGGTCGTCGCGCATGTACTGGATCAGGCTGCGCACCGTCTGCGTGATACCCCGGTAAGCGGGCGTCATGGCATGGAGTGTCGCGGGCAGCGGGCTTTCCATTGCGCACGTTCGGATCAATGCGCCCGAGTTCAGATCATCGAGACAGGTATACAGCGGTAGGCAGGCGAGACCGAGACCGGCCTTGGCCGCTTGGCGCAGCATCTGCAGATTTTCCGTGCTGAATGCGCCTCCCCGCGGGATGTGCTGGCGGTCTTGCAGGCGCCAGGGTTGCACGGATTGCGGGGGACCCGAGGCGAGCAGTGCGTTGTCGGCCACGTCGGCAAGCCGGGCGGGATGGCCCAGCTGTTCCAGCAGGCGCGGATTGCCGACTATCACATGGGAAAGAATCGCCACGGGGCGGACCACGATTTCGCTGCTGTTGGTGGGGATCTCGTTCAGGCTCAAGGCCAGATCCAGGCGTTGGGACGCCAGTTCGACAACGGTGTCCTGGGTGGTCAGGGCGAAGCTGACTTTCGGGTGCAAGGCCTGAAAGCCGGCGAACAGACCGAGCAGCCAGTCGGCCAGAATGGCCGGTGCCGCCACGCGAAGCAGGCCGCCCGGTATGCTGCGCGCTTCCTGGACGCTGGTCTGTACGGTTTCGACAGTCGCCAGTATGTCCAGGGCGTGGCGGTACACCTGCTCGCCCAGCGTGGTCATGGCGAAGGTGCGGGTGTTGCGGTTGAGCAATTGAACATCCAGGTGCTTTTCCAGTTGGATGATGCGTCTGCTCAAGCTGGACTTGGCGATGCCGGTGCGCTCGGCGGCGGCGGAGATGCTGCCGGCTTCGACGACATGCATGTACCAATACAGCTCATCCAGGATATTGGCTTGTGTCAGCGCATGAGAGAACTGTTTTGGCGGCGCCGCGGTGTTGGCTATGGGGCGTTCCATGATGTTCCCTTATTACGAGTGCGCTATCTTAGGGCCACCTTTGGGGAAAAGGTTTTGTCTGGACGGATAACGCTATTGCTTGCGGGCACTTACGACTTAAAAGAGTGGCGACCCTGTCGTTGCAAGCGTTGAAGGGAGTGCAGTGATGGGGGACGGCCATGTGCCGCATGTTCTGGTCATCGATGACAGTCCGGAGGACATCCGCTCTTTGCTTGGGCTGTTGCGTTCGCAACCCTGGCGTCTGTCGGTGGCCAGCGAAGCCCGACAGGGCTATCAGCGCGCGCTGGCCTTGCGTCCCGACCTGATCCTGCTGGATGTGCGCATGCCCGACATGGACGGTTTCACCCTCGCTCGCCTGCTGCGCGAGGCGTCCGCCACCCGCCAGGTGCCGATTATTTTCCTGACCTCCGCCGGCGCCGTCGAAGAGCGCCTGGAAGGCTTGACGCTGGGCGGCGTGGACTATGTGCTGAAGTCCTGCGATCCCCAGGAAGTGCTGGCGCGAATCCGCATCCACCTGCAGCTGGCCCGGCGCGAGGTACCGGCCGCCGCCGCTCAGGAAGCCGGCGAGCCGCTGGCCGCTGACCAGGTCGTGCTGCGTGCAGCCATGCGCCTGATCGCTCAGAACCTGGACAGCATGCCTTCACTGGCGGTGATCGCGACCAAGGTCGGCACTTACGACAAGCGTCTGTCTGGCATCTTTCGCCAGCACCTGGGCATGACCGTGTTCGCCTACATCCGCGAGGCACGTCTGCGCCGAGGACAGGAACTGCTGGCCGACAGCGCCATGGAGATACAGGACATTGCCGATCTGGTGGGTTTTCGCAGCGCCTGCAATTTCACCACCGCCTTTCGCGAGCGCCTGGGCCTGACACCCAGTCAGTTTCGCCAGCAGGCCCAGGGCGGCGAACACTCGGGTCCGGCATGAGGCAAGCCATGCAGTGGGCGCTGCTCCTGGTCGGGTTGTGGAGCCTGAACCTGGCGGCTGCGCCGCGTGTCTGTTCTGCCGAGCAAATGGACCTGACCCCCTGGTTGCACGTGTTCGAGGACCCGACCGCGCAGCTGACCGCGCAGCAGCTGATGGCGCTGCCGCAGCAGCGTTTGCAGACAAGCGAGGTGGCGCGGCGCCCCGAGGGCTATAGCCGCTCGGCCTACTGGTTTCGCCTGGCCCTGGACAACCCACTGGCCAGCGAGTGCAGTCGCTGGTTGAGCGTCGGTGATCCGCGTCTGGAGGATATCCAGGTGCATGTGTTGCAGGCCGGGGCGTGGCGGGTGATGCGTGCCGGCAGCCATTACCCGTTGCAGGAGTGGGCGGTGCCGTTGCGCCAGCCGCTGTTCGCCCTCAACTGGGCGCCTGGCGAGCGAGTGGAGCTGGCGGTGCGGGTGGCCAGTACCTCGTTGCTGCCGATTCGGCTGCAGCTCTGGTCCACGCCCGCCGCGCTGGACAACCGCCAAAGTGGCCATATGCTCGATGGCATCGTCTTCGGGCTGGTGATCCTGGTGGTGCCGTTCAGTCTGGTGCTGGGCGCCATCCTGCGCTCGCCCTTGCTGACCACCAATGCTCTGTCGGTGTTCGGTTACCTGACGGTCATCTGCCTGGTCAACGGTTACCTGTTCTACTGGCCGGTGGCGCTGCCCTGGAACCGCGAACTCATCGTGGCCGCCAGTTGCATTTCCTTCTCGTTCTTTCTCGCCTATATCCGGGTGTTAGTGCGGGTACGCCACCTGCCACCTTTTTGGGGACACGGGTTTAGCCTGTTGCTGCTGCTCAATACCCTGCTGGGCATCTGGGAAATCCTGGGGGACTACGAACTGGCGCGGCAATTGCGCGCCAGTATGCGCATGGGGTTTTATCCGTTGCTGGTTGGCACCCTGCTGATGGGTTGGCGTCGTGGGCTGAATTACGACTGGATGGCCTGGCTCATTCCGGGGCTGTTGCTGCTGCAGTTCGTGGTCCGGCATGTGCTGCAGTGGTGGCAGGTTCCGTGGCAGGCACCGGCGCAGGTGTTGAGCATTTCCTCGGTACTGCCTGGGGTGCTGTTGCTGGTCTGCACCCTGGTGATGGAAGTGAGTCGCACCCGCGCGCGGGAGAAGCGCGCGCTGGGCGAGTTGGAACGCCAGCAGCAGGCGGAGCAGGCCAAGCTGGAGCGCCTGGTGGCGCTGCGCACCGAGCAGTTGAGCGACTCGCTGCGCGCGCGGACCTCGCTGATGGCGCGGATCAGCCACGACCTGCGCTCGCCCCTGGTGAGCATCATCGACTACGCGCGGCTGATGCGCGTGGAGGCCGGGCGCGATTACCCACAGAAAATCGAGCGCCATGCGCGCCAGCAATTGGAGCTGATCGACGAGTTGCTGGAATTTTCCCGCGGCGAGTCGGAACAGATGGAGCTGATCCTGGCGCCCGGCTACCTGTACGGATTCTTGCGCGAGATAGAAGAAGAGGGCGCGATCCTGGCCGTGCGCCAGGGCAACCGCTTCGAGGTCCGCCTGGACGATGACCTGCCGGCGCTGGTGCGCGCCGACTTCCGGCGCCTGCGCCAGGTGCTGATCAATCTGCTGGTCAACGCCGCCAAATTCACCCGTGACGGGCGCATTGCCCTGGAGGTCGACGGCCAGGCCGGCGATTCGACGCAGACGGTGCGCCTGAGGTTCACGCTCAGCGACACGGGCATCGGCATCGCCGCGAGCGAGCGCGAACAGGTGCTGCTGCCGTTCAGCCGGGGGCGCAATGCGGGACAGCACCCCGGCAGCGGGCTGGGGCTGTCCATCGTTACCCAGATGCTGCAGCGCATGGACAGCCGGCTGGAACTGGACGTCCCGGAGCAGGGTGGCAGCCGTTTCAGCTTCAGCCTGCAACTCGAGCGCGCGACCGAGCAGGACCTCGACAGCGTCCTGGTGGAAAGCCATGGACTGCCGGTCGATGGCGAGGGGCGGCGCATCCTGCTGGTGGACGACGTCGAGCAGAACCGTGAATGGCTGGGCGATCTGTTGGCCGGTTACGGGTTCGAGGTGACCGGCGCCGAGGACGGCGAGCAAGCCCTGGCGGCGCTGGACGATAAGCCCTTCGATCTGCTGATCAGCGACCAGATGATGCCGGTCATGGACGGCTGGGATCTATTGAGCTGCATACGCCAGCGCTGGACGCGACTGCCGGTCATGCTTTATTCCGCCGTGCCGGCGAAGCGGCCGGAACACCTTCCCGAACACCTGGACTTCGATGCCGCGCTGCTCAAACCGGCCAGCAGTGGCGAGCTGCTGACCCAGATCGAAACCTTGACCCGTCAGGCCCAAACCAAACGTTTGCTGTGCCCCCTCTGAAGAGCCGTGAACATGTCGAAATCGGCGAAGGCCGTGTCGTTGCGCCGTTGGTCATTGCTCGGCTGTCTGGTTCTGCCGCTGCCGACCTGGGCCGCAGCGCAGCTCCAAACACCAGCGCAGCGCGCGGCGGTGGAGCTGAACGAGGTGACGGTGACCGCCCGCCATCGCCCCGAGGCCTCGCAGGATGTACCGATCTCCCTGACCGTGCTGGACGGCGAGGCGCTCGGCGCAGCCGGCCTGCATCGCTTGCAGGACATCCAGGAGCGGGTGCCGGGCCTGGTGGTGTCGGGTCATAACGAACGCTATGCCGGATTCGGTCTGCGCGGCTTCGGCGCCACGGCCTACAACGATGGCCTGGACCCCAGTGTCGGCACCTTCGTCGATGGCGTGTACCTGGGTCGCCAGGGCATGGCCTTCGCCGAGCTGCTGGACATCGAGCGCATCGAAGTGCTGCGTGGGCCCCAGGGCACGCTGTTCGGCAAGAACACCAGCGCCGGGGCGGTGAATATCGTCACCCGTCAGCCGACCTTCTATACGCAGGCCGCGGCCGAGGCCACAGTCGGCGACCATGGCACCCGCCAGTACCGTGCCAGCCTGTCCGGGCCGCTGGTCGACGGCGTGCTGGCGGGGCGCCTGAGTGCCTTCGACAGTGAGCGCGATGGCCTGGTGGAAAACCTGGAGGACGGCGCCCAGCTCAATGCCCTGGACAGCCAGGGCGCGCGCGGCCAGCTGCTGTGGACACCAACCGAGGATTTCAGCGTGCGGCTGATTGGCGAACGCGGCCAGCAGGAGCAGCCCGGCAATGTCCTGCTGAACAGCCAATACAGCCGGGAAACGCGCCAGCGCGCGGCGTTCAACCGCTACGCCTTGTTGCCCAGCGACCCTTATCGGCGCGAAATCCGCTTGAACGACCCGATCACGTCCGAGACGCTGCAGGACGGCCTGTCGCTGGAAACCAACTGGGCGCTGAGCCCGGACCACCGGTTGACCAGCATCAGCGCCTATCGCGATTGGCGTTTCACCGGTGATCGCGACGCCGACAACACGGCACTGTCGATTTCCCAGGTCGACACCGACCTCGGCCACCGCCAGTTCAGCCAGGAACTGCGGCTGTCCGGCGCGGCCACCCCGCAGCTGGATTACGTGGTTGGCCTGTATTACCTGCGCCAGCAGTTCGATCGCAAGATCGGTGTGCGTTTCGGCGATCAGGCGGCGGCCTGGTTCCTCGGCGATCGGCCCGAGTTGGCGGCCGTCGGCATCACCGGTCCGGCGCGGATTCCCGGCAACCTGCTCGGCGGCGCGCGCCAGGCCTTCGACGGCGAGCAGACGGGTGACAGCCGGGCGGTATTCGGGCAGCTGTCCTGGCACCCGTTCGATCCGCTGGAGCTGACCGCGGGCCTGCGCTACACCGCCGAGCGTAAATCCGCCTGGATTTCGCGCGAAGTGACCAACCTCAGCCCGCTGGGGCCGGACCTGATTTCCCAGGTCGGCGGGCCGTTGCTGCGTGAGGTGGCCCTGGGCAGCGACTACTACCGGCGCGACTCGATCAACGAGGCCAACCTGTCCGGTCTGCTCGGCCTGAGTTACCGCTTCGACCCGCAGCTGCTCGGTTATGCCAGTTGGTCGCGCGGCTACAAGGCCGGCGGGATCAACCTCGAGGTGATCGGCACGCAGGTCGAGCCGACCTACGATGACGAACGCGCGACGTCCCTGGAGATGGGGGTGAAGAGCCGGTTCTGGGATGAGCGGGCCAGCCTGGATCTGGCCGTTTACCAGACCGACGTGGACGACTACCAGGCCTTGACCTACAGCCAGCCCAAAGATGCGCTGACGCCGCCGCCCAGGGACAACCTGTTGAACGTGGGCAAGGTGCGCCTGCGCGGCATCGAGCTGGACTCGGTATGGCGCCTGCACGAGCGGCTGGACCTGCGCCTCGGCCTGGCCTGGAGCGATGCGCGTTATGTGGATTTCGCCAACGCCCCCTGCGCCCCGGGCAGCGGCCAGCCGAGCTGCAACCTCGACGGCCAGCGCCTGTACAACGCACCCGAATGGAGCGGCACCGCAGGGCTGGATTACCGCCATCCGCTGGACGCCGGGCTGGAAGCCTTCGGCGCGCTGGATCACAGCTTTCGCGACGGCGCCTATGCCACGCTCGAAGGCGGCGAGGGCAGCTGGCAACCGGCCTACGGCCTGACCCACCTGCGCGCGGGGCTGCGGCGCGCCGATGGCGCTTGGGAAGTGGAGGGCTGGGTGCGCAACCTGTTCGACACGCAGCGCATCACTGCGGTGTATGCCTTGCTCGGCGTGGGCGACTACGGGGTGCTGCCCGGTGATCCGCGCACCCTGGGCATGACACTGCGCACGCGCTATTGAGGCGCTAACGACGCTCGGGCCGAGGCCCCCGCGCCGCGCCAGCGAAAGCGCAGGCAAGGATTAATCCGGCCCCTTTATTTCGCACCGCCTTCAGCCGTTCGTTCTGTTCTCGGGCCTTGTTACTGTCCGCTCTGGAAAACCTTCGCGTCCCGTATTCATGTCCTCTGCGCAACCCGCACGCTCTGGCTTTCAGCCCTAAAACCGGTGCGCGCCCGCGCCCGCGTCTGTTTTGTATAAAGGGTTAAAGGGGTCGCTTTTAGGGATTCTGTTTGCCGATTTTGAGGCTCGCTTTTGTCATGGCCCTTACCGATCATGCCCGGCGCCAGCGGCACTAGACCGCTGCGGTCCAACATTTAAAACCAGTGCCAATGCTCTAGGCCGCCCGTTCGGGTCGGGCGCGCGTGGCTGCGCCGTTCAGGCGTGCGCCCGCGGACCGACCCCGGGCGCTGGAGCGTCGCGAAGGTGCACCTCCCGGTATCCGGAGGCGATAGCCCGTTCAGTGCGGCGTTGTCCCGTGCCCCGTTAGGCGAGCGCAGTATTCGAAAGGGAAGGGACAGTTAATGCGAGTAGGGTTCAAGCAAGGACAGGCGGGCTCAAGCAACGCTGTCTCATTCCGGCGTGTAACGCCAGGTTCACTGGCCGCAGGGCTGCTGGCGCCCTTGGTACTGGGCGCCGGCTCGGCCCTGGCCGCCGACCTGGCGCTGGACTTCCAGGACTCGCCGAATATCGGCGCCGCCGGTGGCCTGTTCAGCTACACCCTGACGGTGGCCAACAATGGCCCCACAGGGGCAGACGTGGCCAATAACGTCAGCCTGAGCTTCGGCATGCCCTTCTCGGGCGGCAACGACGCAGTATTCGTCAGTGCCACCCCGTCCGGCGCCGGCACCTGCACCTACGACGCGGGCCCGAAGACCGTGACCTGCAGCGGCCTGGGCAACCTGGCGCTCAACCAGTCCACCAGCGCGGTGATTACCGTGCGCCTGCCGCTTTCCGGCGTCTACAGCAGCAGTGCCAGCGTCAGCAGCGCTTCGTTCGACCCGAACAGCGGCAACAACAGCGCCCCGCAGACTACCACCGCGCAGGCCGCCTCGGACCTGGCGTTGGCCGCCACGCCGTCCTCGGCTTCGGTGGTCGCCGGCGAGGAATTCGTTTACACCCTGGATGTGACCAACCAGGGGCCGGACCCCTTGCCGGGCGACGCCACCACCCGGATCAGTTTCTCGGTCCCCAGTAATGCATCTATTACCGCGCGCCCTGCGGGCAACGGCTGGACCTGTCTGCCGGCCACCGGATATCCGCTGAGCACCGGCAGCATCGAATGTTCGCGTGCCGGCGGCTTGGCCGTCGGTGACGACACCAACGATCTGCTGGTGCCGGCCGTGGTGCACACCACCGGGATCATCACCGCGAACTTCTCGGTAAGCGCCAGCCAGTCCGGCGGCGATCCGATGCCCGATGGCGACCTCGGCAACAACACCCAGGCACCCAGCGTGACCGCCTCCACCGGGTCGGATGTGGCCCTGGTCAAGACCCCCTCGGCGGCGGTGATCGAGCAAGGCACCAATATTACCTACACCCTGACCGCCAGCCACCGGGGCGGTATAGCCCCGGGCTCGACCGGCAGCCAGCTGATCACCGTCGCCGATACCCTGCCGGCCGGCATGACCTTCGTTTCCGTCGTCGGCACCGATTGGACCTGCGGAGTCGCCGGTCAAGTGGTCACTTGTACCCGTCCCGGCCCCTGGACCGCGGGTAACTACACCAGCATGCCGCCGATTACCCTGGTGGCCACGGCGAACGATTTGGGGTCCCTGCAAAACGTCGCGCAAGTCAGTATTCCCGAGCCCGATCCAGACGGTGTCAACAACACCGCTCAGGCGACCATCACCTCCAGCGACCAGGCCAACCTGGCGGGATTCAAGATCACCTCGTTCGGCAGCGACCCGGCGGTTACGCCTATCGGCGCAGCCTACGGTTATGGACTGGGCGCGCGCAATACCGGTCCCCTGACGGTCAAGGTGGGACAGACCATCACCCTGGTCGACACCGTTCCCGCCAACGTCACCGTTACCGGTCAGACACCCGGCCCCTGGACCTGTACGCCCAGCAGCCCTTATCCGCTGGTCGGCAATGGCCTCGATACCACCGTGATCTGCACCCTGACCCTGACCTCGGTGCTGGCCGTCAATGCCAATACCCCCGTCGTTCAGCTGGCAGCCGTCATGACCGCCAGCGGTACTTCGGTCAACCAGCTCTGCTCCAGCCTGTCCGGCGCGGGCGGCCAGGATGCCGACGCGACCAACGACTGCGGCACCGCCAATGTGACCGCCACGGTGGACGAGGTGGATGTCAGCATCGTCAAGAGCATCACCAGCCCGCCCGCACCGCACCTGGTGCGCGCCGGCGAAGACCTGACCTACCAGTTGCTGGTCAGTAATGCCGGTCCGGACGTGGCGAGCAATGTCACGGTGCGCGATTCGTTGACCAACCTGATCGCGACGGGCAGCGTGCAGTCGGTTGCCATCGATGGCGGCGGCACCTGCAGCATCAACGGCGGAGCGGCCAGCGCCAACCTGGGCGTGAGCAACGGCACCACCCGGGAACTGGTGTGTAATGTGCCGGCAATCAACAGCGGTGCCAGCGTGACCGTGACCATCGTGGTGCGCCCCGGTATCGCCATCAGCGGCAACCGCACCAACCTGGCCAGCGCCTATTCCGAAGACGTCGGCGACACCGATCGCACCAACAACCAGTCGAGCATCTCCAGCCCGGTGGACGCCCAGGTGAACCTGGTCGCCGGCAAGACCGCCAGTCATCTCAGCATCCCGGCCGGTGCACCGCTGACCTTCGTAGCCTCGGTGCGCAACGACGGTCCGTCCACGGCTCAGGCCGTCACGCTGACCGACGCCCTGCCGGCTAACGCGACCTTTATCGACCTCACCGCAACCAGCGACGGCACCTGCACCACCCCGGTCATCGGCGCCGCCGGTGGCAGCCTGGAATGCACCTGGGCCTCGGTACCCACGGGTGCCTCGCGCACCGTGACCTACCGCGTGCGCCCGACCACTTCCGGCGACACGGTAACCAACAACGTGACGGTCGCCACCGCCACAATAGAAGCCGATCTCACCGACAACGCGGCCACCACCAGCACGCCGGTGACCGACGCGGTGCTCGACATCGTGGTCAACAAGAGCGACAACCCGAATATCGTCGACCTGGGCGACAGCTCAATCTACAGCATCACCATCACCAATGGTGGCCCCTCGGCCGGTACCGGCCTGAACATGGTCGATACCTTCCCGGTGAATGCGCCGGGCGGCGAGGCACCGAGCGCGGTGTTCAGCTACCAGGGGGAGCTGCGGGTCTACAAGGGCGGTGCCGAAATCACCGGCGACGCCAGCCAGTACAGCTGTGCGGAACCGGCCCTCGATGCGGTGGCCGGCGTGTTGACCTGTACTTTTAGCGGCGCGTTCGACAGCGGCTCCAGCCAGGAGCGCCTGGTCACCTACCGCCTGCGGGCGGAGTCGATCAGCGGCGTGCAAGGTTCGGCCGTGGGCACCAGCTACAACGCGGTGGCCGTCGCGGTGAACGAGATCGAGACCCAGCTGGACAACAACCAGGCGGTCGAAGCCACCTCGGCGCGCCGTGAAGACATCGCCACCGACCTGGGCGGCGACAAGACCTCCACTCCGTCGGTCTTGTTGCCGGGGCAGAACGTGGTCTACACCCTGACCGTCACCAACTACGGCGGCCCCAATGGCGAACAGGAGAACAGCCTCGGAGCGCAGTTGATCGACCCGCTGCCGGCCGGCCTCACCTATGTCTCCTCGACCCCCTCGGGTGCCTGCGCCAACAGTGGCAACACCGTCACCTGCCAGGTGGGCACGCTGGCCACCGGCGCCAGTCGGGTCTTCACCCTGACGGCGACCTTGAGTGCGAACTATTCGGGTCCCAGTCCGTTGGTCAACGTTGCCCAGGTCGACGCGCCGGGGGATTGGAACCCCAGCAATAACAACCCGCAGAACCAGGTACCCGTGATCGAGGAGTCCGTCGGTGCGCCGACGCTGTCCGAGTGGGCGATGATCCTGCTGTCCCTGCTGATGGGTGCGGCGGCCCTGGCGTTTATCGGGCCGATGCGTCAGCACGCCCGCTAAGCGACCGTGAAGCGCTTCTTTATCGGCTTTTGCCTGATCCAGGCCGTGCTGTTCGTACTGGAGCTCACCGCTCCGGTACAACGCTGGCTGGTCGTGCCTTTCACCGAGCTGCTGGCGCTGCTGAGCATCGGGCTGATCCGTCTGCTCGACCCGCAGGTGGTGGCCAGCGGCATTCACCTGTACGACATACCGTCGGGCTTCGCCATGTCCATCGAGGCGGGATGTAACGGTATCGAGGCCTCGATCATCCTGCTGGCGGCCATCGTGGCGTTCCCGGCTTCGTGGGGTCAGAAATTCTGGGGCCTGGCTGTCGGCCTGGCCTCGTTGCACGCCTTGAACCTGGTCCGGATCATCAGCCTGTTCTACCTGGGCCAGTGGGATATGCGCCTGTTCGAGTGGGCGCACCTCTATATCTGGCAGGCCTTGATCATGGTCGACGTGCTGATCGTCTTTCTGCTGTGGCTGCGCTACCTGCGCAGGGGCCCTGCGGCGCGGGAGAGTGCAGCCCCGGAGATGGCCGATGCCTAGCGGTCGGCTGATTCGCCGCATGCTGGCTTGGCTGCCTCTCACCTATGGGCTCTGGTATGCCATGGCGCCGGCTGTTGCCATGCTCCTGGCCGGCCTGCTGCAGCCGCTGCTCAAACTGCTCAGTGGCGGCCTGGTGTTCGCCGTGGAGCGCGAGGGACGCCTGGTCCAGGCCGTGGTCAGGCTCGGCGCGGGTAGCTACGGCGAGCTGGTGGTACCGGCCGGTCGGTTCGCCGAGCTACTGATCGAGGCCCAGCCGATGATCTACGGCTACGGTGTGCCGCTCTTCGTGGCCCTGGTGCTGGCCGCGGGCAGGCGGCAGGTGTCCTGGCGTGCCTGGCTGCTGAGCGCGGGCGGGTTGTTGTCGATGCTGGTGTTCGGCGTGGGCATGGGCCTGCTCAAGGGGTTGGTCTTCGACCTGCACCCGTCCATTTCGGCGCTGTTGTCCGTGCAGCCCTTCCAGCGAGAGCTGATCGCCTTGGGCTACCAGCTGGGTTTCCTGATGCTGCCGGTTGTCGTGCCGCTGATCGTCTGGTTCGTGCTGTACGCCGATTTGCTGGTGGAGCTGACCCGTATGCGAGCGCCAGACAATACGACGCCGATCTGAGCTCGCCAGGGCGGGAACGTCGACCGTTTCCCGACGCGCACCCTCGCCTGGGCATAGCAGTTGTTCTCGCCGGGGCGAAGTAGGACAATCGCCGGCTTATTATTCCCACCAGCGAGCCTGCATGGCTTTTCTCGCCCTCGGTATCAACCATAAGACCGCTTCGGTGGACGTGCGCGAGCGCGTGGCGTTTACCCCCGAGCAGTCGGTTGAGGCCTTGCGCCAGTTGTGTCTGCGCACCAGCAGCCTGGGAGCGGCCATCCTCTCGACCTGCAACCGCAGCGAGCTGTACCTGGAGCAGGACAACCTGACCGCCGAAGCGGTGCTGGCCTGGCTGGCGGAGTACCACCGGCTGAGCCTCGACGAACTGCGCGCCTGCGCCTATGTCCACCAGGACGAGTCCGCGGTACGGCACATGATGCGCGTGGCCTGCGGGCTGGACTCCATGGTGCTGGGCGAGCCGCAGATTCTCGGTCAGATGAAGTCGGCCTACGCCGTGGCCCGCGAGGCCGGTACTGTCGGACCCATGCTCGGCCGGCTGTTCCAGGCCACCTTCAGCACCGCCAAGCAGGTGCGCACCGACACCGCCATCGGCGAGAACCCGGTGTCGGTGGCCTTTGCCGCGGTCAGCCTGGCCAAGCAGATCTTCAGCGACCTGACCCGCAGCCAGGCGCTGCTGATCGGCGCCGGCGAGACCATCACCCTGGTGGCCCGGCACCTGCACGAGCAGGGGGTCAAGCGCATCGTGGTGGCCAACCGCACCCTGGAGCGCGCCAGCCTGCTGGCCGAGCAGTTCGGCGCCCACGCGGTACTGCTCGCGGAGATTCCCCAAGAGCTGGTCAACAGCGACATCGTGATCAGCTCCACCGCCAGCCAGCTGCCGATCCTCGGCAAGGGCGCGGTGGAAAGCGCGCTGAAGCGGCGCAAGCACAAGCCGATCTTCATGGTCGACATTGCCGTGCCGCGGGACATCGAGCCCCAGGTCGGCGAGCTGGACGATGTCTACCTGTACACGGTCGACGACCTGCACGAGGTGATCGCCGAAAACCTCAAGAGCCGCCAGGGCGCCGCCCAGGCCGCCGAGGAGCTGGTGGCCGCCGGCGCCGACGATTTTATGCTGCGCCTGCGCGAGCTGGCGGCGGTGGATGTGCTCAAGGCCTACCGGCACCAGGCCGAGCGCCTGCGCGACGAGGAACTGGCCAAGGCCCAGCGGCTGCTGGCCAACGGCGCCGCGGCCGACGAGGTGCTGGCGCTGCTGGCCCGCGGGCTGACCAACAAGCTGCTGCACGCACCCAGCGTGCAGCTGAAAAAGCTCTCCGCCGACGGCCGCCTCGATGCGCTGGCCCTGGCCCAGGAGCTCTTCGCCCTCGACGAGGGCATGACGGATAAATCGACGCAATGAAAGCTTCGCTGCTGAACAAACTGGACATCCTCCACGACCGCTTCGAGGAACTGACGGCGTTGCTCGGCGACGCCGAGGTGATCGCCGACCAGACCCGCTTTCGCGCCTATTCCAAGGAATACGCCGAGATCGAGCCGGTGGTGCGCAGCTACCTGGCGCGGCTCAAGGTGCAGGCCGACCTGGAGGGCGCCCAGGCGCTGCTCAAGGACAGCGACCCGGACATGCGCGCCATGGCCGCCGAGGAGGTGAGCGAGGCCAAGGGGCGCCTGCTGGAGCTGGAAGTCGAGCTGCAGCGCATGCTGCTGCCCAAGGACCCCAACGACGGGCGCAACGTCTTTCTCGAAGTGCGCGCCGGCACCGGCGGCGACGAGGCGGCGATTTTCTCCGGCGACCTGTTCCGCATGTATTCGCGCTACGCCGAACGGCGCGGCTGGCGGGTCGAGATCCTCTCGCAGAACCCCGGCGAGCATGGCGGTTTCAAGGAAGTGATCGCCCGGGTCGAGGGCGACAATGTCTACGCCAAGCTGAAATTCGAGTCCGGCGCCCACCGCGTGCAGCGCGTGCCGGAAACCGAATCCCAGGGCCGTATCCACACCTCGGCCTGCACCGTGGCGGTGCTGCCCGAGCCCGAGGAGCAGGCGGTGATCGAGATCAACCCCGCCGACCTGCGGGTCGACACCTACCGCGCCTCGGGCGCCGGTGGCCAGCACATCAACAAGACCGATTCGGCGGTGCGCATCACCCATATCCCCTCGGGCATGGTGGTCGAGTGCCAGGAAGAGCGCTCCCAGCACAAGAACCGCGCCCGGGCGCTGGCCTGGCTGTCGGCCAAGCTCAACGACCAGCAGGACGCCGCGGCGCACAAGGAGATCTCCGACACCCGCCGCCTGCTGGTGGGGTCGGGCGACCGCTCCGAGCGCATCCGTACCTATAATTTCTCCCAGGGCCGGGTGACCGACCACCGCATCAACCTGACGCTTTACTGCCTGGACGAAGTGCTGGCCGGCGGCGTGGAGGCGGTGATCGAGCCCCTGCTGGTGGAATACCAGGCCGACCAGTTGGCGGCCCTGGGCGATTGAATATCCCCGGTGGATCGGTGATGCGTGATCCACCCTACGCGAGCTTGTAGGGTGGATGACGTTTTGTTCATCCACCAGTGTTTGCCAGGGTGGATCGATGACGCGTGATTCACCCGACGAGTAAGAGAACCGTCCCTATGGCCACCATCGCTTCCCTGCTTGCCGGCGCCACGCTGCCAGACTCGCCCAGCGCCCGGCTGGACGCCGAGCTGCTGCTGGCCGCCGCCCTGGGCAAGGCGCGCAGCCACCTGCACACCTGGCCGGAGCGCGAGGTCGAAGCCGGGGCCGCCGCCCGCTTCGCCGCCGATCTGCAGCGCCGCCGCCAGGGCGAGCCGGTGGCCTATATCCTCGGTCAGCAGGGCTTCTGGAGCCTGGACCTGGAGGTCGCGCCGCATACCCTGATTCCCCGGGCGGACACCGAGCTGCTGGTGGAAACCGCGCTGGAACTGCAGGGGCCGAGCCCGGCGCGCGTGCTGGACCTGGGCACCGGCAGCGGCGCCATCGCCCTGGCCTTGGCCAGCGAACACCCGGCCTGGCAACTGACCGGGGTCGACCGGGTGAGCGAAGCGGTGGCCCTGGCCGAGCGCAACCGCAGGCGCCTGGGGCTGGACAATGCGCGGTTTTGCCAGAGCCATTGGTTCGAGGCCCTGGCCGGCCAGCACTTCGACGTGATCCTGAGCAACCCACCCTACATCGCCGCGGGCGACCATCACCTGGACGAGGGCGATGTGCGTTTCGAGCCGGCCAGTGCCCTGGTGGCCGGGGTCGATGGCCTGGACGATATCCGCTTGCTGGTCGCCCAGGCCCCGGACTATCTGCAGCCCGGCGGCTGGCTGCTGCTGGAACATGGCTTCGAACAGGCCGACGCGGTGCGCGCCTTGCTGACGGCCCGGGGGTTCGCCCGGGTACAGAGCCGCCGCGACCTGGGCGGCCACGAACGGATTTCCCTGGGATTTTGGGTATGAGCGGTCTGGGTATGAACGAGCCGGGCATGAGCGAGCTGAGCGATGAGGAACTGCTGCGCTACAGCCGGCAGATTCTGCTGGCGCAGGTGGATATCCAAGGCCAGTTGCGGCTCAAGGCCAGCCGCGCGCTGATAGTCGGGCTGGGCGGCCTGGGCTCGCCGGTGGCCCTGTACCTGGCGGCCGCCGGTATCGGCGAGCTGCACCTGGCCGATTTCGACAGGGTGGACCTGAGCAATCTGCAGCGGCAGATCCTGCACGACGGCGCCAGTATCGGCGCGAGCAAGGTGGATTCGGCCCTGGCCCGCCTGGCGGCGATCAACCCGCAGATCCGCCTGGTGCCCCACCGCGCGGCCCTGGACGCCGATTCCCTGGCCGCGGCGGTGGCGGCCGTTGACCTGGTGTTGGACTGCTCGGACAACTTCGGCACCCGCGAGGCGGTCAACGCCGCCTGCGTGGCGGCCGGCAAGCCGCTGGTCAGCGGCGCGGCGATCCGCCTGGACGGCCAGCTCTCGGTGTTCGACCCGCGCCGCGCCGACAGCCCCTGTTACCACTGCCTGTACGGCCATGGCAGCGAGGCCGAACTGAGCTGCAGCGAGGCGGGGGTGGCCGGCCCGCTGGTAGGACTGGTAGGGTCGTTGCAGGCCCTGGAAGCCCTGAAGCTGCTGGCCGGTTTCGGCGAGTCCCTGGTCGGTCGCCTGCTGTTGATCGACGGGTTAAGCAGCCGCTTTCGCGAGTTGCGGGTCAAGCGCGACCCGGGTTGCGCCGTCTGTGGCGTGCGCCATGACCAGTGAGCGCGCGCAACCGACAGCGCAGGGCGAGGCGCCGATCGGGGTCTTCGATTCCGGGGTGGGCGGGCTCTCGGTGCTGCGGGAAATCCGCACCTGCCTGCCCGCGGAGTCCCTGCTCTATGTGGCCGACAGCGGTCATGTGCCCTATGGCGAAAAGAGCCCGGAATACATCGTCCAGCGCTGCTGCACCATCACCGATTTTCTCCTTGAGCAGGGCATCAAGGCCCTGGTGCTGGCCTGCAACACCGCCACCGCCGCGGCGGTGGCCCAGTTGCGCGCGCGCTACCCGGAGCTGCCCATCGTCGCCATGGAGCCGGCGGTCAAGCCGGCGGCTGCCGCGACCCGCAACGGCCGGATCGGCGTGCTGGCCACCACCGGTACCCTGAACAGCGCGCGCTTCGCCGCCTTGCTCGACCGTTTCGCCAACGATGTTCGGGTGATCACCCAGCCCTGTCCCGGTCTGGTCGAGCGCATCGAAGCCGGCCAGCTGGCCGACGACGAGACCCGCGCCCTGCTGCAGGGTTATGTCACGCCGTTGCTGGAGCAGGGCTGCGACACCCTGATCCTCGGCTGCACCCATTACCCCTTTCTCAAGCCGTTGCTGGCCGAACTGCTGCCGCCGGATATCCGCCTGGTGGACACCGCCGCCGCGGTGGCCCGCCAGTTACAGCGTCTGTTGCAAACCCGCGGGGCCCTGGCAGCGGGCCCTGCCGCGCCTTGTCGGTTCTGGTCCAGCGGGGACCCCGAACAGATGGAGCGGGTGCTGCCGCTGCTCTGGGGCGAGTTGGTACGAGCGCACTTTTTCGAACGCTAAGAGTCCGTTATAGCGTCTTGGCAAAAAGATATTAAATCGCCCTGCGAGGCCGGGCACTTGGACAAACAGTCGAAAACATAAGGACGTATTTATGACAAAACTCATCCCCTTCACCGCACTGGCGGCTCTTGTATTGGGAGCCCTGGGCACTGCGCAAGCCGCCGATGTCACCCTGGCCGCCGGGCAGTCGAGCGAGTCGACCAGCGTGCTGCGCACCGGGGTGCAAATGGATTTCGGTAAAAGCTGGTGGCAGAGCGATACGGGGCGGCTGACTGGCTATTGGGACGCCAGCTACACCTACTGGGACGGCGAAAGCACCACGAGCAACCACACGCTGTCCTTCTCACCGGTTTTCGTCTACGAGTTCGCGGGCGAGACCGTCAGGCCCTACCTGGAATTCGGCATCGGCCTGGCCGCCTTCGAAAATACCCAGCTGGAAGGTCGGGACCTGGGGTCGAGCTTCCAGTTCGAGGACCGCATCGGCGCCGGCCTGCGTTTCGGCCAGGGCCACGAGATCGGCCTGCGGGCCATTCATTACTCCAATGCCAGCCTCAAGCAACCCAACGACGGCATCGAGAATATCCTGCTGCATTACCGCATGGGTCTGTAATCGAAAAGGGTTGTCCAAGAACCGCGCCGAGGCCCGGTTTTTTGGTGCGCGGGTATCGCGCTTGCGGGGTATTGTCGCCGTGCTCGTACGGTGTGCACTGGCCCCGTCATACCCGCGCAGGCGGGTATCCAGTGCTTCGCCACCGTCGCGTGGGGACTATCATCACCCAATGACGTTAGCGGTAGATGGTCGCCAGGGCGCCGCGCTCGTCCAGGCATTCGGGCGAGCCCATTTCGAACTCGCGGCAGACCCAGGGGCGATTCTCGTAGATGGTGCACAGCATGCTGTCGCGGTCGAGGGCAATGCACCAGCCGTCGTCGAGCCGGGCCATGACGTCACCGCCCCACTCGTCGGTGTCGATATAACGCTCGGGCACGCCGGTGTCGGTCAGCAGGATGACCTCCAGTTGGCAGCAGCAGGCCGCGCAGTTGGAGCAGGTCACCGCCGGCTCGGGTTCGAGCGGGGTCAGGGGGATCAAGGTGTCGGTCATAGGCGCGCAGTGTAAATCAGCCGCCGGGCCCAGGTGCAACAACTGGGTTCTATTTCACTTTGCGTCGAGGCGCCCGCTTGCGTCGAACACACCGACGTTGCGTTGGGGCGCATCCCCCCGGCTGCTAGCGCGCCGCCTGGTGTCGATAGAACCCGGCGAAGGCCTGCATGAGCGGCAATGCCAGGGCCCAGATGCCGGCCAGCAGCGCCAGGGTCGGCCAGGTGCCGTAGGGCAGGCCGACGCCGGCCAGCTGGGCGCCGCCGTAGTAGGACAGCGGGGCGCTGATCGCCCCCAGCAGGCTGGCGCGCCACCAGGGTTTGGCCGTCCAGGCCAGGCAGTGGTTCAGGGTGCTGGCCAGCAGCAGCCAGAGCAGCGCCAGCCACAACGGCAGCAGCAGGCGTTCTTCGCCGAAGTCGAACACCCCCAGGTGCATCAGGACAGTGTCCAGGGCGCTACCGGCCAGAAACACGCTGACCAGCAGTTTGCCTTCCAGGGCCCAGCTGCTGACCCAGGCCAGGTGCACGGCGATGGCCAGCAGCGGCACCAGCAGCAGGACGGGGTAGCGCGGGCTGAGCACGCAGGCGAACCAGCCGAGCTGAAACAGCAGGGCGTTGACTATCACTTTAGGCATCGAAGCGTCCCAGCAGGGGCGCCGGCTGGGCCGCCGGCTTGGCCAGCAACAGTTGCGCGGTGCCGATGGTGCGTTCGATAAAGCCGCCCTCGCAGTAACACAGGTAGAACTCCCACAGGCGGTAGAAGTAGTCGTCGTAGCCCAGCTGCTCCAAACGCGGTTGCGCGGCGCGCAGATTATCGTGCCACAGGCGCAGGGTACGCGCGTAATGCAGGCCGAAATCCTCCATATGGTGCAGGTTCATGTCGGTCTCGCGGGTGACGATCTCGAGCATCTTGTTCACCGAGGGCAGGGCGCCGCCGGGGAAGATATAGCGCTGGATAAAGTCGACGCCCTTCTTCGCCTGTTCGTAGCGCTGGTCGCGAATGGTGATGGCTTGCAGCAGCATCAGCCCCTTGGGCTTGAGCAGGGCGGCGCAGCGCTTGAAGTAGTCGGGCAGGAAGCGGTGGCCGACCGCCTCGATCATCTCGATGGACACCAGCTTGTCGTACTGGCCCCGCAGGTCGCGGTAGTCCTCCAGCAGGAGGGTGACCCGGTCCTGCAGGCCCAGGGCCTCGATGCGCGCCTGGGTATAGGCGAACTGTTCCTTGGACAGGGTGGTGGTGGTCACCCGGCAGCCGTATTGCTTGGCCGCGTACAGGGCCATGCTGCCCCAGCCGGTGCCGATCTCCAGCAGGTGGTCAGCGGGCGTGAGGGCGAGCTTCTGGCAAATGCGCTCCAGCTTGTTCAGCTGGGCCTGCTCCAGGCTGTCCTCGGGGGTCAGGAACTGCGCGGCCGAGTACATCATGGTTGGGTCGAGGAACTGCTCGAACAGCGCATTGCCCAGGTCGTAGTGGGCCTCGATGTTCTTGCGCGAGCCCTTGCGGGTGTTGCGGTTGAGCCAATGCAGGCCTTGGATCAACGGGCGGCCGAGACGGGCCAGGCCGCGCTCCATGCCGTCGAGCACGTCCAGGTTACTGACGAATACGCGGATCACCGCGGTTAGGTCCGGGGTGCTCCAGTAGCCGTGGATATAGGCCTCGCCCGAGCCGATCGAGCCGTTGCCGGCCACCAACCCCCAGAGCGCCGGGTCCAGCACCTGAATCTCGGCCTGCACCAGCGCGCCGGCCTGGCCGAAGACCAGGCGCTCGCCGCCCTCGTGGATCACCAACTGGCCATGGCGCAACCGGGCCAGCTGGCTGAGCACCGCGCGGCGCAACAACCCGGCACCCAAGCCATGGCCGGTGCGTACCTGGGTCTTGGCGGAGGTGAGGCTAGAGCTTTTCATGAGGCGCTTCCTTTGAATCCAGGCGGGCTACACGAAAGGAGCCTTGCGCCGTCTGATGGGAAAATAACGGGGTACGTTTGAGCAGCAGGCGCAGGGCCTGCCAGTAGATGCCCAGGACCGTTTTGGCGGTCATCCAGGGGAAACTCAGCAGGTGGCGGTGCAGGCTCTGGCGGGTCAGGGCGCTGCGCTGCAGGCTCAGGCTGGCGTCGAACAGCTTGAGCTCGCCCTGCCAGTCCGCCATATGCAGCCCCAAACGCTCGCCGGGAGCGCTGAAGGCCATGCGGTATTCCAGATCGCGCGGCAGAAAGGGCGAGACGTGAAAGGACTTGGCCACCGACACGTGCTGTTGGCCGTCACCCTGGGCCGGCAGCACATAGTGGTAGCGCTCGTGCCAGGGCGTATTGCTGACCTCGCAGAGCACCGCCGCCAGGCGTCCGTCGGCCTCAAAGCAATAGAAGAAACTCGCCGGGTTGAAGGCCAGGCCCCAGCTGCGCGGCTGGGCCAGCAGACAGATGCGGCCCAGGGGCGTATGGCCCAGGGCTTCGCCGACGCGCTGGCGCACCGCATCGATCAGGCGCATGCCCTGGCCGGTGAACTGTGGCAGGAAATCACTTTCGCGGAAGCCGAACGGCGCGAAGCGTCCGCGCCCGGCCAGGGGCGACAGGGCCAGCACGGCCTCCTGTTCCTCCAGGTCCAGGTACAGCAGGCCCATGCGGTAACGAAAGGCGTGGGCCTTGGGAGCGAAGCGTCGGTGGCTGATCCAGCCGCTGTACAGTGCACTGCGTAGCGTCCCGCTGGCAGCGCCTGCGGCTGTCACAGGGTCTCCCCGAAGGCCCGTGCCACGCGCAGGGCGCTGACCACCCCGTCTTCATGGAAGCCGCTGGCCCAGTAGGCGCCGCAGTAGTAGCTGTGCTGGGCGCCGAGCAATTCTTCCCAGCGCGCCTGGGCGGCCATGCCGGCCAGGCTGTATTGCGGGTGGGCATAGGTGTGGCGCGAGAGAATGCTGGCCGGGTCGATGGCCTCGGTCTGGTTCAGGCTGACGCAGAAGGTGGTTTCGCTCTGGATGCCCTGCAGTATGTTCATGTCGTAGGTCACCGCCGCCGGCCGCGCGCTCGGGCCGCCCAGGCGGTAGTTCCAGCTGGCCCAGGCCAGGCGGCGCTTGGGCAGCAGGCGGGTGTCGGTGTGCAGCACCACCTCGTTGTCGGCATAAGGCAGGGCGCCGAGGATGCTCTGCTCGGCGACGCTCGGTTGCGCCAGCAGGGCCAGGGCCTGGTCGCTGTGGCAGGCGAACACCACCTTGTCGAAGCGCTCCACACCCGCGGCGCTGTGCAGGGTCACGCCGCTGTCATCGCGCTCCACGCGCTGCACCGGGCAGTTCAGGCGAATGCGCTCGGCAAAGCCGGCGCTCAACGGTGCCACATAGCTGCGCGAACCGCCTTGCACCACATGCCATTGCGGACGGTCACTGACCGACAGCAGGCCGTGGTTCTTGAAGAAACGCACAAAGAACTGCAGCGGAAAGCCGAGCATGTCGGCCAGGGACATGGACCAGATGGCCGCGCCCATGGGCACGATGTAATGGTCGATAAAACGCTGGCTGTAGCCACCCAGTTGCAGGTAGGTGCCCAGGGTGGTCTGGGCGCTGATGCGGTTGTGGCTCAGGTCGTCCAGGGTCTCGCGGTTGAAGCGCAGGATATCGCGCAGCATGCCCCAGAACCTGGGCGACAGCAGGTTGCGCCGCTGGGCGAACAGGCTGTTGAGGGTGTTGCCGTTGTATTCCAGTCCGCTGGCCGGGTCCTGCACCGAGAAGCTCATTTCGGTGGGCTGGTAGCCGACCCCGAGCTGGCCCAGCAGCTGGATGAAGTTCGGGTAGGTCCAGTCGTTGAACACGATAAAACCGGTGTCCACCGCATAGGCTTGGCCGCCGACCTCCACGTCCACGGTATGGGTGTGGCCGCCGACCCAGTCGCTGGCTTCGAATACCTGAATCTCATGCTGGCGATTCAACAGGTAGGCCGTGGTAAGGCCGGAGATACCGCTGCCGATAATGGCAATCTTCATACTGCACCCTCAGGGACTACGGCTTGTGTCTTAAGCGCTTTCCGCGCGCGCCAGGCGTTTGCCCAGGGCCAGTTGCAAACGTTTGGGCAGGTGCGCCAGCAGGATCAGGCCGGCGATAAAGGGACCCGGGAAGGCGATCTCGAAGGGCCGCTTGTCCAGGCGTTTGGCGATATGCCGGGCGGCTTTTTCCACCGGCCAGCGCATGGGCATGGGGAAGTCGTTCTTCTGGGTCAGGGGCGTGTCGACAAAGCCCGGGCTGACCAGGGTGACGTCGATGCCTTCGGCCGCCAGGTCGATGCGCAGGGCCTCGAGCAGGTAGCGCAGGCCGGCCTTGGACGCGCCATAGGCCTCGGCCCGGGGCAACGGCAGAAAAGTCACCGAGCTGGACACGCCCACCAGGTACGGCTTATGCCCCAGGCGCAGCAGCGGCAGGGCGGCCTCGATGCAGTAGCTGGCGGACAGCAGGTTGGCACGCAACACGCGCTCGATCAGGCTGGCATCGAAGGCCTTGACCTCGACGTACTCGCAGGTGCCGGCATTCAGGATCACCGTGTCCAGGGCGCCCCAGCGCTGGGCGATGGCCTCGCCTATGGCGCGCACTTGGCTCGGTTCGCCCAGGTCGCCCGGCACCACCAACACCTGCTGCGGGTAGCGCTGCGCCAGGGCTTCCAAGGGCGCCACGGTACGGGCGCTCAAGGCCAGGCGATGGCCGGCATCGAGGAGTTCTTCGGCCAGGCGCGCGCCGATGCCACTGCTGGCGCCGGTCAGCCAGATACGCCGTACGTCTGTCATGCCAATCTCCCTTTGAGCCATCGAATAATCCCTCCCAGTACCGGCACCTGCTCGTAGAGCAGGGCGCCGGCATCGAAATAGTCGTGGTGGTAATGCACCTTGCCGTGCCAGAGCAGGTGCGAGCAGCCTCGCACCTGGATCTCCTTGCCGCCGTTCAGGCGCGGGTGGCGGTAGCGCATGTTCCAGCGCAGGTAGCCTTCGCCCTTGCGTACCGGATCGAAGCCATGAAAATCGAAACGCAGCCCGCTGACGTTAGCGTAGAGTTCGCCGAAATACTGGCGCATGGCCGTGATCCCGCGAATCTCGTGAAGGGGGTCGATAAACAGGGCGTCATCGCTGTAGAGCTCGCCCAGGCGGTCCAGGTTGTGGGCATCCAGGGCGGCGAAGGCATAGGCGAAGCGCCGCAGGAAGTCGTTGGCTTCGCCGGTCGATTCGGGCGGCACGGGGCCCGGCTGCGGTGACTGGGACGGGGTCATGGGGTCATCTCCAGGCTATCGGCGCGCGCGGCCAGGTTCTTGAAGGCGCTCAGGGCGCGTACCCGGCTCTTGCTCAGGTCGACCATGGGCCGCGGGTAGGTCGGGGCATCGAACAGCCCCGCCGAGGTGGCGACCACCGCCTTGTGCAGGTCCTTGCTCGCCAGCCCGGCCAGTTCCGGCAGCCAATGGCGGATAAAGCGCCCGTCGGGGTCGCACTTTGCCGACTGCGACAGCGGGTTGAAGATGCGGAAGTAGGGTGCCGAATCTGTACCGGTGGAGGCGCTCCACTGCCAGCCGCCGTTATTCGCCGCCAGGTCGCCATCGATCAGGTGGCGCATGAAGAAGCGCTCACCCTCGCGCCAGTCGATCAGCAGGTTCTTGGTCAGGAACATGGCCACGATCATCCGCAGGCGGTTGTGCATCCAGCCGGTGGCCAGCAGCTGGCGCATGGCCGCGTCGATGATCGGAAAGCCGGTGCGCCCTTCTTGCCAGGCCGCCAGCTCATCGGGTACCCGGCGCCAGGGCACGGCCTCGGTGTCCGGGCGAAAGGCGCGGTGGCGCGAGACCCGTGGGTAACCCACCAGGATGTGCTTGTAGAACTCGCGCCAGAGCAGCTCGTTGATCCAGGTGATCACGCCCAGATTGCCGCTCTCGAACTCACCGTGATTGGCGCGCAAGGCGGCATGCAGGCATTGGCGCGGCGAGACCACGCCTGCGGCCAGGTAGGGCGACAGCTGGCTGGTGCCGGGCACGGCCGGCAGGTCGCGCTGCTCCTTGTAGAATTCGATCTGCTCCGCGGCGAAGCGCTGCAAGCGCTCCAGGGCCTCGCGCTCGCCGGCCGGCCAGAGCAGGCGCAGGCTCTCGGGCGGCGTGGCGAAACCCTCGACGTTGGCGGGAATCGGGTCACTGGACAGGTCCAGCGGCGCCTGCGGCTTGGGTAGGGCGACGCAGCCTGGCATGGAGATGTGCAGGCGGCTGTAGCAGACCTTGCGGAACTGGCTGAAAACCTGGAAATAGTTGCCGGACTGGGTCAAGACGCTGCCCGGGGTGAACAGCAGCTGGTCCAGGTGGCTGCGCAGGGTGACGCCCAGCGGTTCGAGGGCCTTTTCCACCGCCTGGTCGCGACGGCTCTCATGCACCCCGTATTCCCGGTTGACCTGCACGCAGTCGATGCGCTGTTCCTCGCACAGCCGGGCAATGACCTCGGGCGCCTGCTCCCAGGTGTCCGCCTGGCGCAGCAACAGCGGCACATTCAACTCGCCCAGGCTGTGCGACAGCTGCACCAGGTTGCGCAGCCAGAAATCCACCTTGCTCGGGGCATCGTCATGGCGTTGCCATTGGCCGGGGCTGAGCACGAACACCGCGACAGTCGGCCCGGCGGCCATGGCCGTGGCCAGGGCGGTGTTGTCCTGCACCCGCAGGTCGGTGCGAAACCAGATCAGTTGACGCATAAAACGGTCCTTAAAGGGGATCGAGCAAGCCCAGGCCCTGGAGGGTCTGCAGGGCGCCAAGGGGGTCGAGGGCGAGGCTCAGGCCGTCGTTCTGCTGGGTCAGCAGCTTCAGGTCGCTCTGATGGATTCGTACCGCCGGGCCGACCAGCAGGCGCGGGCAGTCGGCGCCAGCCAGCAAGCGCGGCAGCTGGCCGCTGTTGAGGGCCTGGCTGGAGTACAGCAGCAGCGCGCGCGGGCTCAGGTGCTCGACCGCCAGGGCCAGCTCCAGGGCCGGGATCGGCCAGTCCAGCACCTCCACCGGGCAATCGGCGCTGCTGACCAGCCAGGCGCACAGCCACAGGCCGGGCTCCATGGGCAGGCTCGAGAGGTTGATCAGCAGCAGCGGTGGACTGCTGTGCTGGCGGTTGTTGTGGTAGATGCGCGCGCCCAGTTTGCTGCGCAACCAGGAGAGGAAGAACACCTGCTCCAGCTGGGCGCCGAACTGGCCCTGCCAACGCTGTTCCAGCTCGGCCAGCAGCGGCAGCAGCAACTGTTCGCACAGGGTGCGCGGCGGGTAGAGCGACAATGCGCGGTTGAAGCCCTCGTCCAGGCGTCGTTCGGCCTGGTCGACTATGGCCTGCAGCAGGTGCTGGCGCAGCTCGTCCCAACCGTTGTCGGCGCTCTGGCTGCTGGGCTGGCGGGTGTCGAGCAGCGCCTTGACCTGGCTGACCGACACGCCGCGGTTGAGCCAGGTGAGGATCGCCTGGATGCGCGCCACGTGTTCCTGTGAATACAGGCGGTGGCCCTTGGGTGTGCGGTGCGGCACGATCAGGCCGTAGCGCCGCTCCCAGGCGCGCAGGGTCACGGCATTGACCCCCGTGCTGCGCGCCACGTCGCGGATCGGCAGCATGCCGCTGGCCAGGGCGGCCTGGTAATCCTCGCCTTCGGGCTCGGTGGTGAAGTCGTCCAGGCTCACAGGGCGTTTCGCAGGCTGAGGTTTTCCGGGTGCGGCTGCAGGTACACCTGCTGGCTCACGTAATCGTCGGGGTGCTGGCGGAAGTGGTGCTTGAGCAGGGTCATGGGCACCACCAGCGGCACGATGCCCTTGCGGTACTGGTGGATCAGCTGGCTGACCTCGACTTTCTCGTCAGCCGACAGCGCCTGCTTGAGGTAGCCGCTCAGGTGCTGCAGCACATTGCTGTGGGTGCGGCGGGTGGCGCATTTTTTCAGGGCGGCCATCAACTCGCTGAAGTAGCGCGCCGCCAGCGGCTGCAGCTCTTGCTGGCCCATGGTGCCGAGCATCTGGCCCAGGGATTTGTACTGCAGCGGATTGCTGGCCATCAGCAGGTACTTGTGCCGGGCATGGAAGGCGATCAGCGTGTGGCGGCTCAACCCCGCCTGCAGCAGGTCCTGCCATTCGGCGTAGACGAACACCCGGCTGATGAAGTTCTCGCGCAGGATCGGGTCGTTGAGCCGGCCGTCTTCTTCCACCGGCAGGTCGGGATGGCGCGCACAGAAGGCGGCGGCGAAGATGCCACGACCGCCACCGGTGATCGGCATGCCGTTGTCCTGATAAACCTTGACCCGCTCCAGCCCGCAGGACGGCGACTGCTGCATGAAGATGTAGCCGCAAATACCCTTCAGCTCGTCGGCCATTCGCGCGCCGTATTCGGCCAGTGGGGCGGTCACGTCGCGCTCGCGCTGCACCGTGCCCACCGCACGCGGCGCGGCGGGGTCACCGACCAGGCGGATCGGCTCCCTGGGAATGCCCAACCCGATGGCCACCTCGGGACAGACCGGAACGAAGTCGAAGTGCTCATTGAGCGCGCGGCTGCACAACCGTGACTCCTTGTGGCCGCCGTTATAGCGCACCTCGCTACCCAGCAGACAGGCGCTGATGCCCAAGCGGGGCTTGCTGGATATGAGTGCTGACATGGCTCACCCTCTGAACACTACTTATACAAGGTTCTGGATCTGTACAATCTGCGTCCATCATAGATAGGTAATTGTACAGGTCAAGATATTTGTACAAGGCTTGTAGCGCTTTAGCCGTCCGCCTGCCGGGAAGGTCCCTGGCGCGGGGGTGAGCGCGTGTCTCGAGGTGGGATAGTGTCAGGTGCGGACGGAAGTAGCTCGGCGTTATTGTCGTTTATCGTAGCATCGGGGCCCGGCTGCGGAGATTGGCGACCCCGGTACCGGTACCGAGCCCGGACCTGCGGTTACTTCCAGCCCTGCACCCAACGCTCGGCATCCTGCAGGGCACGCCAGTCCAGGCGGTTGCTGCGCTGGGTCAGCACCGCCTGCAGCTCGATTTCCAGCACGCTGCCGTCTTCGTCGCAGAACAGTTCGGTGACCAGAAAATGCTTTTCGCGGTCCTGCGGCACGGTGGCCGTCCATTTCGACAGCAGCAGCTTGCGCGGATTAAGGCGGGTCACTGCAGGTGCTCGAGCAGCTTGCGCGCCGCTTCCTGGCCGCTGAGCCAGGCGCCCTCCACCCGCCCGGACAGGCACCAGTCGCCACAGGCGTACAGGCCCAGGTCGACATCGGCCAGGGCCCCCCACTGATGGGCGGCGGCGGGGCGAGCATAGAGCCAGCGATGGGCCAGGCTGAAGCTCGGCGCCGGTACGGCGCAGCCGATCAGCTCGGCGAAGGCGCCATGCAACTGTTCGATCACCGCCTCCTTGGGCAGGTCCAGTTGCTCTTTGCTCCACTGGCTGGTGGCGTGCAGCACCCAGGTGTCCTGGTGGGTTTCGCGGCCGGGCTTGCTGCGGTTGCGTGCCAGCCAGTCGAGTGGGCCACCGCGCACGAAGCAGCCTTCAACCGGGGTGTCCAGGGGGCTGTCGAAGGACAAGGCTACCGCCCAGACCGGCTCCATGGCCACGCCAGCGGCGGCGCTGGCGAGTTTAGGTGCCGCGGCCAGCAAGGTGGTGGCCTGAGGGGCCGGAGTGGCGATTACCACATGGCTGAAGGGGCCGTGGCTCTGCCCGTCGGCATCCAGCAGGTGCCAATGCTGAGGGCCGCGGAAGACCTCGGTGATGCGGCAGGAAAACGACACCGGCAAGGCGCCGAGCAGGGCGCGGGTGATGGCGCTCATGCGCGGGGCGCCGACCCAGCGCACCTGCTCGTCGGGCGAGGCGCTGAGGTTGCCGTCGCTGTAGTGGTAGAGGCTGGGGGTCCATTCGGCGACCCAGCCACGGGTCTGCCACTGCTGTACCGCGTCGACGAAGCGGCGGTCACGGGCAGTGAAATACTGGGCGCCCAGGTCCAGCGAGCCGGCATCGCTGCGCTTGCTGGCCATGCGGCCACCGCTGCCGCGGCTCTTGTCGAACAAGTGGATGGCCTGTCCGGCCGCCTGCAGGGTCTGGGCGGCTGACAGGCCGGCGATACCGGTGCCGATGATGGCGATGGGTGCAGTCATTGGATTACCTCGTTACCTGGGCTGCAGGCTTGTTGTTGGACAAGTCCTGTACAAAAGCGTTTTCGTGTATAAGGGGAGTGTGCCACGGCGCGAGTGATCAAAGAAGCCTGGTCGAGTATGTCTGGCTAAGGTTAGGACAGCCGCCGCGGTTAAAAAAGCCGTCGACCCCCTGTGAGGAGCAACTGATGCACATCTTGCTGACCGGTGGTACCGGACTGATCGGCCGGGCGCTTTGCCGGCACCTGGCCGCGCATCGCCTGACGGTCTGGAGTCGCGCTCCGGAGCGGGTCGCTGGCCTGTGCGGCGAGGGCGTGCGCGGTATCGCCCGGCTCGAGGAACTGGGTGAAGAGCCCGTGGATGCGGTGATCAATCTGGCTGGCGCGCCCATCGCCGACCGGCCTTGGAGCGACAAGCGCAAGGCGCTGCTGTGGGCCAGTCGGGTCGCCTTGACCGAGCAGCTGGTGGGCTGGCTGCAGTCGCGTGCGCACAAACCCCGGGTGCTGCTCTCGGGCTCGGCGGTGGGTTGGTACGGGGATGGCGGCGATCGCGAATTGAGCGAGGCCACGGGAAGGCTCGGCGGGGATTTCGCCGCCCAGCTGTGCGCGGCCTGGGAGGCGGCGGCGTTGAAAGCCGAGACCCTGGGCATTCGCGTCGTGCTGTTGCGCACCGGACTGGTACTGGCCCGCGACGGCGGTTTTCTCAAGCGCCTGCTGCTGCCGTTCAAGCTGGGCCTGGGTGGGCCGATCGGCAACGGCCGGCAATGGATGCCCTGGATTCACCTGGACGACCAGGTGGCCCTGATCGCGTTTCTCTTGCAGCAGGACGGCGCCCGCGGTCCCTATAATGCCTGCGCGCCGCAGCCGGTCCGCAACCTGGAATTCGCCCGCAGTCTGGGTCGCGTGTTGCACCGTCCGGCGTTGCTGCCGCTGCCGGGCTTCGCCTTGCGCCTGGGCCTGGGGGAAATGTCCGGGCTGTTGCTGGGCGGCCAGCGCGCACTGCCGGAGGCCTTGACCCAGGCCGGTTTCACCTTTCGTTTCACCGAATCGGAGGCAGCCCTGGAGCACTTGCTGGGGCGCCCATAGACAGGACATTGCATGACTAAGCACGCGCTGTTGTTGGTCAACCTCGGCTCGCCGGCCTCCACCTCGGTGGCCGATGTGCGCAGCTACCTCAACCAGTTCCTCATGGACCCCTATGTGGTCGACCTGCCCTGGCCGCTGCGCCGGTTGCTGGTGTCGCTGATCCTGATCAAGCGGCCGGCGGCATCGGCCCATGCCTACGCCTCGATCTGGTGGGAGGAGGGCTCGCCCCTGGTGGTGCTCAGCCGGCGCCTGCAGGAAAAGATGCGCGCCAGCTGGACCAAGGGGCCGGTGGAGTTGGCCATGCGCTATGGCGAGCCTTCGCTGCAGACCGCGCTGACCCGCCTGGCCGCCCAGGGGATCGAGCAGGTGACCCTGGCGCCGCTCTACCCGCAGTTCGCCGACAGCACCGTGACCACGGTGATCGAGGAAGCCAAGCGGGTGGTGCGCGACGACAGGCTGAACCTGCGCTTCTCCACCCTGGCGCCGTTCTACGCCCAGCCCGAATACCTCGATGCCCTGGTGCAGAGTGCCCGTCCGCACCTGGAGCAGGGCTTCGATCACCTGCTGCTGAGTTTTCACGGGTTGCCCGAGCGGCACTTGCGCAAGCGCGACCCCTCGGGTGGGCATTGCCTGAAAGGTCCGGACTGCTGCCGCACGGCCTCGCCCGCGGTATTGGCCACTTGTTACCGCGCCCAGTGCCTGCATGTCAGCCGGGCCTTCGCCGAGCGCCTGGGTCTCGAGGACGGTCAATGGTCGGTGTCCTTCCAGTCGCGCCTGGGCCGCGACAAATGGATCGAGCCCTACACCGAAACCCGCCTCGACGAGCTGGCCGCCCAGGGGGTGAAGAAACTGCTGGTGATGTGCCCGGCCTTTGTCGCCGACTGCATCGAGACCCTGGAAGAGATCGGCGACCGTGGCCGCGAGCAGTTCGTGGGCGCCGGCGGCCGGGAGTTGGTGCTGGTGCCCTGCCTGAACGAGCACCCGGCCTGGGTGGCGGCGCTCACCACCTTGTGCGAGCGGGCGCCCCAGGCATTGTGACCGCTGGGTCATTCGCCTCAGGGGGCTGGGCTCATTCGCTAGATGGATAAAGGTCCCCCGATGCTATAGGCGGGGGTGTTGATAAAGCTAAGCTGAGGCCACTTCCCACCCGTCGCGCGCCGTGCAAGCGGCGCCGAGGAGCCCGCAGTGCCTCTCAATAACAATAACAGCAGCACCGGCTATCCCTCCCAGGCCCGCGCCTGGGGCACCGTCGCCATTTTGATGGTGGCCTATGTCTTGTCCTTTATCGACCGGCAGATACTCAACCTGCTGGTGGGGCCGATCCGCCGCGACCTGATGATCAGCGACACCCAGATGAGCCTGCTGATGGGCCTGTCCTTCGCCCTGTTCTACACCGTCTGCGGCATTCCCCTCGGGCGTCTGGCAGACACTAAAAGCCGGCGTGGCCTGATCGCCATCGGCGTGCTGTTCTGGAGCGCCGCCACCGCGGCCTGCGGCCTGGCCAAGCTGTACTGGCAGTTTCTGATCTGCCGCATCGGCGTCGGTGTGGGCGAAGCGGCGCTGTCGCCGGCCGCCTACTCCCTGATCGCCGACAGCTTCCCGGCCGAGCGCCGGGCCACTGCCATCAGCGTCTATTCCATGGGTGTGTACCTGGGCTCGGGACTGGCCTTTCTGCTGGGCGGGCTGGTGATCAAGTTCGCCTCGGCCCAGGGCGACGTGGTGCTGCCGGTGTTCGGCGAGGTGCGCCCCTGGCAGCTGATCTTCCTGCTGCTGGGCGCGGCGGGCGTGCTCTTCACCTTGCTGATGCTGGCGGTGCAGGAGCCGGCGCGCCGCGGCGTGGGCGCCGGGGTGGCGGTGCCGCTGGCCGAGGTCGGCCGCTATATCCGCGCCAACCGACGCACCGTGCTGTGCCACAACTTCGGCTTCGCCGGCCTGGCCTTCGCCGGCTACGGCAGCGCGGCCTGGGTGCCGACCTTCTTCATCCGCACCTACGGCTGGGACGCCGGGCAGGTGGGCATCGTCTACGGCAGCATCGTGGCGCTGTTCGGCTGCCTGGGCATCGTCTTCGGCGGGCGCCTGGCGGACTGGATGGCCAAGCGCGGACGCAGCGACGCCAATATGCGCGTGGGCCTGTACGCGGCCATCGGCGCGGTGCCTTTCGTGCTGAGTTTTCCCCTGATGGACAGCGCCCTCTGGGCCGCGGTGCTGGTGGCGCCGTCCGTGTTCTTCCTGAGCATGCCGTTCGGCGTGGCGCCGGCGGCGATCCAGGAAATCATGCCCAACAGCATGCGCGGCCAGGCTTCGGCCATCTACCTGTTCGTCATCACCCTGATCGGGCTGGGCATCGGCCCCACCGCGGTGGCCCTGGTCACCGACTACGGCTTCGGCGACGACCAGGCCCTGCGCTACTCCCTACTGATCGTCAGCACCCTGGCGTTGCTCAGCTCGGTCCTGCTGCTGAGCAAGGGCCTCAAGCCCTACCGCGAGAGCGTGGTGCGCCTGCAGGGCTGGAAGGCCGAAACCGCCTGAGGCGATTGGCGAATCGAATGCCACGCCAGGGCCGCTACCGAGTCACGGGTGGTTTGACTGATCGACTGAAAACCCTTGCTCGTCATACCCGCGAAAGCGGGTATCCAGGCAGGTCGTGGGACTAGCCGAATGATGCTTCGCAAGCTCGGGTTGGGATGTCCTCGTCGTTACCCGTCGTGCCCCTTAATTCCTGCGCAGGCAAGAAGAAGGCGGGCATCCAGACAGACCCGGGACGAGGCGGCTAATCCCGCCAGGTGCGGCACTCGCGGGATCGCTTGCTTCAGGCACCCTGGGGCAGGGGTTGCAGCACGGCGTCGCCGCCGTCCACTGTCACCTGGCGGGTGATCGCCTGTTGGGCGCGGCGGGCCAGCTGGTTGCGGTTCTCGCCCGGGCAGGGCTGCAGCAGCGGCAGCAGGTGCAGCTCCACCTCCGCCACCGGGGCGCGCAGCAGGCGCTTCAGGTGACTGAGCAGATCGTCGTCGCCGATAAAGGGTGCCAGGTCGTCCGGCTGGCCCTGGCGGCGGTAACGGATAGCCACCGGTTGCAGCGGCACCTGGTGTTCCAGGGCGCTGGCCAGCAGGCGACCATGGAAGGTGCGCACGCCGCGACCATCGGTGGTAGTGCCTTCGGGAAAGATCAGCAGCG
Source organism: Pseudomonadota bacterium (assembly GCA_040385585.1). Classification (GTDB taxonomy): domain Bacteria; phylum Pseudomonadota; class Gammaproteobacteria; order Pseudomonadales; family Pseudomonadaceae; genus Aquipseudomonas. Next base: position 36,944 of record JAZKHB010000047.1, read on the forward strand.
GCCGCTGCTGGCCCAGGTAGGCGCCGATCTGCTGGCCCAGGACAGTGCTGTCGCCAGCGCCGCGCTGGATAAACAAGGTGCCGGATTTTTCCGCCAGCCAGCCGGCCAGCGGCCACTGACGCACCTCGGCCTTGGACAGAAAGGACATCGGCTGCAGGGCGCCGAGCAGGGGGATATCGCACCAGGACACATGGTTGCTGACCCACAGCGCCGGCATTCGCGGCAGTTGGCCCAGCACCCGTACCCGGAACGGCAGGCAGCCCACCAGCCCGGCCATCCACAGGCGCATCAGCCGCTGGCGCAGGCCCAGCAGCCCACGGACGGTGAAGCGTTCGAGCAGGCCGACCATGCCGGCCAGCACGCAGCCGATCAGCAGCCAGAGCAGCAAGCGGATACTGCGCAAGCCCAGGCGCAGCTGCTGCAGCAGGGAAGGGGGCATCAGACCGCGGCCTTGAAGTGACGGGCATAGCGCGGGCACAGCTCGTCGCGCTTGAGCAGGATAAACACGTCGGCGACTTGGAAGTCCGGGTCCCAGCAAGGCTCGCCGCAGATCTTGGCCCCCAGGCGCATATAGGCCTTGAGCAATGGTGGCAGTTCGGCGATCACATTGCCCGGCAGGTCCAGGGCCGGCAGCGGGGTCTTGGGGCGGGCGCGCAAATGCTCGGTGCACAGGTAGCGTTCGCGCAGGCGCTGCATGATCGCCTCGGCCTGGATGCCGCCGTCCTGCATGGGGATGCTGGCGCAGCCCATCAGGTAGCGGTAGCCGCCTTCGTTGAGCACCTCGGCCAGCTCGCTCCAGAGCACGGCGATGGTGCCGCCGTTGCGATAGGCCGGATCGACGCAGGTGCGGCCGATTTCCAGGATCGGACCCTGCAGGTGGGTCAGGCCCTCGAGCTGGAATTCCTCTTCGCTGTAGTAGCGACCCAGGCCACGGGCGGCCTGGTGATCGAGCAGGCGGGTGGTGGCGACCAGCTGGCCGTTGTTCAGGTCGCGCACGCCGATATGGGCGCAGTGCGCATCGTAGTCGTCCATGTCCAGGCCCAGTTCGGCGCCGTGCAGCTTGGCGTCGAACTCGGCGCTGAATACGCGAAAGCGCAGGGCCTGGGCCTCGCGCAGGGCGCTGGCGCCGAGCAGGCGCTCGGCCTGCAGGCGGCGTTCCGGGGTGCTGCGGTCGCGGGTGCGGGCGATCTGGGTCATGGTGCGTCTCCGTTAGCCAGCCTGATGGGTTGCGGCCGATCGACTTTGTTGTGCAAGCTCACGTTAGGTAGGTCCGGTGTCACCCCGGTGAACCTTTGGTGATGCTTGCATGACAAGGAGCCCTTCTATGCCCTGGCAACAGCTGCTCGAATCCCGTCGACCCCTGCCGGTCGCGGCCCTGGATACCTGGTACGCCCAGCTGCTGGAGCAGCTGGGCGAGCCGAACGCCTTCGCCCTGGCGCTGCTCGGCGGGCGCCTGGCGGCCACGCCTGGCCTGGCCTTTCTCGCCGGCTACCAGGGCGCCCTGCGCGCCCTCTGGCCGTCGGCGCCGCGTAGCCTCGGCGCGCTGTGCGTGACCGAACACAAAAGCACGCGGCCGGCGGACATGAGCACCCGCCTGAACGGGCTGAGCCTGAGCGGACGCAAGGATTTCGTCACCGCCGCCGAGGCCGCCGACTGGCTGCTGGTGGCGGCGCGCAGCGAGGCGCCTGGGGAATCGCCGGGCCTGGCCCTGTGCGTGGTTTACAACGGCGCGCCGGGGGTGCGCATCGAGCCCTTGCCGGCCCTGGGGCTGATGCCGGATATCGGCCACGCCCGGCTGCACCTGGATAACGCCCACTGCGAACGCTTGGCCGGCGATGGCTGGCAGGCCTACGTCAAGCCGTTCCGCACCCTTGAGGATGTGCATGTGCTGACGGCCATCGGCGCCTGGCTGCACGGCATCGCCCAGGTCCAGGGTTGGCCCAGGGACCTGCGCCTGCGCCTGCTCGGGTTGCTGGCCGGCTGCGCCGAAGTGGCGCGCCAACCGGCGGCGCAGCCGACCACCCACCTGCTGCTGGCGGGGTTGTTCGCCCAGTTCGAGGGGCTGCAAGCCGAGCTGAGCGCCGCCTTCGCCGCCGGTCCGGCGGACCTCGCGGCGCTCTGGCGACGCGACAGCGGGCTGATGGATATGGCCCGCGGCGCCCGCGGCAAACGTCTGGAAAAAGCCGAGGCGACTTTCGGCTAGCCGTTCGGCTAGCCCTAGGGCTAGCCGCAGTAAGGAGAACAGCCGCGCCGGGCGCCCGCGGCTAGGGCGCTTCGTTCCGTCATCCCGTCCGTGTTAGGGTGCCGGCTTTCGAAACCCTGTCGGGCTACCCATGATCCGTGTTGTTCTTCGTCGCCTGAGTCTGGCGGTCGGCCTGTGCGCCGGCCTGGCCCAGGCCGAATCCTGGCCCGCTGCCGATTGGGCGCAACGCCCCGCCCCACCGAGCGCCGCCCTCGAGGCGCTGCAGGCCTATGCCTTTCCCGAACGCGACGAGGGTGCGCGCACGGGGGTGCGCACCGACGCGCTGCTGGTGATTCGCGACGGCGAGGTGATTTTCGAGCGCTACGCCGGCCCGACGACCGCCCAGACCCCGCACCTGGTCTGGTCGATCAGCAAGAGCCTGCTGGCCAGCCTGCTCGGCGTGGCCTACGGCGAGGGCCGTTTCAAACTGGACGATTCCCTGGCCCAGCATTATCCGGCCCTGGCCGCGCACCCGCAGATCAAGCTCGGCCACCTGCTGCACTGGGCCTCGGGCCTGGCCTGGCAGGAGGGCTACGAATACGCGCCGCTGCGTTCTGCGGTGGTGGCCATGCTCTATACCCGCGGGCGCGCCGACATGGCGGCCTTCGCCGCCGAGCAGCCGGCGGAGGCGCCGCCGGGCACGCGGTTCCGTTATTCCAGCGGCGACAGCAACATGTTGTCAGCGACGCTCAAGGCCCTGCTCGGCGAGACGCTGTACCGCGACTATCCCTGGACCGCGCTGTTCGAGCCGCTGGGCATTCGCAGCGCCGTGTGGGAGCGCGACGCCAGCGGCACCTTCGTCGGTTCCTCCTACGCCTACATGACCGCCCGCGACCTGGCCCGGGTCGGCCTGTTGATGCAGCGCGATGGCCGCTGGGGCGAACGCCAACTGCTGCCCCAGGCTTGGGTCGCGTTCAACCGCACGGCCTTCGCCAACTACCGGCCGGACCCGGAGAAACCCTGGAATTCCGTGCCCGGCGGGCATTGGTGGCTCAACCTGCCCGTGGCGGGCACGCCGCGGCCCTGGCCGGATGCGCCCGAGAGCACCTTCGCCGCCCTGGGCCACTGGGGCCAGGCGCTTTATGTGCTGCCGGAGCAGAAACTGGTGATCGTGCGCTACGCCGATGACCGCGATGGCCAGTACCGGCACAACCGCTTGCTGGGGTTGGCCCTGGCCGCCTTCGGCCAGGAGACCTCGCCATGATCCGCCGTCATCCGTGGCGCAGCCTGCTCGGGCTGATCGTACTGATGCTGGGGCTGCTGGCCTGGCAGAACCGGGTGCACCTGCAGGCCGCGCCGGCCATGGTCGGTGCCTACTCGGCCAAGGAATACTGTTCGTGCCGCTATGTGATGGGCAACGGCGCCGACTACTGCGCGGCCTATATCGAGCTGGCCGTGCCGCTGAGCGGCTTCTTCGACGATGCGGCGGCCAAGCGGGTGACCGCGCGTGCCCTGGGCAGCACTCAGACGGCGGTCTGGCTGGGCCCGCGGGAAGGCTGTCTGCTGTTGCCCCAGGCGGATGCCTTGCCTTGATGCTTGTCGAGCCAGAAGGCGTCCGAGCATTCGCAGGTATGGGCGGATACCCAGGCGTTTCGGGCCCGCTGCAGCGCCTTCGCGAATTGCGCTGCGCAAGGTTCGGTATTGCGGCCAGGCAGGCGATCGCGGACGTTGCAAAAGCCGTGCGAATACCGCTTGTACTTGAGCCCTGAGGGGCGGACGGCTATGGTTCGGCCTGGTTCCTTTATCTCGGTCTCCGAGCGCAGCATGCCCCCATCCTCTAACTGCGTTCCCTGCGCGCTGACTGCCCTGTCCAACGCGTCTCTATCCCTGGCCTCGCGAGCAATGGCGTGACGGGGGCGATCTTTCCCTGGCGCGGAGGCAATCGCCTCGAGTTGCTGATCGACGGCCCGGCCTTCTTCCCGCCCATGCTGGCGGCCATCGCGGCGGCCGAGCGCAGCGTCGAACTGGAGCTGTACCTGGTGGAGCAGGGCGCCTGCGCCGATGCCCTGGTTCAGGCGCTGTGCGGCGCTGTGCGGCGCGGCGTGACGGTGCGCTGTCTGTTCGACGACTTCGGCACCCGCGCCTTCGCCGCCGTCGAAGCCAAAACCCTGCTGGCGGCCGGTGTGCAGCTGCGGTTCTATAACCCGCTGCATTGGCGTCGGGGGCTGCGCAACCTGTACCGCGATCACCGTAAATTGCTGCTGGTGGACGGGCAGCTGGCCTTTATCGGTGGCACCGGCGCCACCGATGCCTTCTGGACCCCGGGCCAGGCCGAAACCGCCTGGCACGAGGTGATGGTGGCGGTGAGCGGGCCTCTGGTGACGGACTGGCAACAGCTGTTCGAGCACCTCTGGCAGGCCTGCCACCTGCGCTTTCCCTGGCGCAGGGCCTACGAGCTGGGATTGGCGCACCTGCCGCGCAACCCGGCGAGTGGCGGCGGGCTGGGGCGCGTGGCCTACGCCAATGCCCGTCAGCACCGCGTTATCCTGCAGTCCCTGGTGCGCGCGCTGCGCGGCGCCAAGCGGCGCATCTGGCTGGCCACGCCATATTTCCTGCCCACCTGGGCCGTGCGCCGGGCGCTGCGCAAGGCGGCGGCCCGCGGCGTGGAAGTGCGCCTGCTGCTGACCGGGCGGCACACCGACAACCCGCCGGTGCGCTTTGCCGGCCAGCGCTATTACCCGCGCCTGCTCAAGGCCGGGGTGCGAATCTTCGAGTACCAGCCGAATTTTCTGCACCTGAAAATGGTGCTGGTGGACGACTGGATCAGCCTGGGCTCCTGCAACTTCGATCACTGGAATCTGCGCTTCAACCTCGAAGCCAATCTGGAAGCCCTGGACCCCGATCTGAGTGCGGCGGTGGCCGCCAGCTTCACCGCCGACTTCGCCCGCAGCGAAGAAATCACCGCGGCGCTCTGGCGCGCCCGACCGTTATGGCGGCGTGTGCAGCAGCGCCTGTGGGGCTGGCTGGACCGCCTGGTGATCAACCTGCTGGACCGTCGCGGCTAGCCGCCCCAGGTGCCCGCCTTTGGTCCGGTGTTCGCGGTCCGGGGCGCGGTTATGCTCGGCGACCACCTTTCACCCAGGAGGCGCCGATGCGCCGCCACCGCCTGTTGCTGCTGCTGTCGATCCTGCTGGCCGGCTGTTCCACCCCCGGTGCCTTTTTCGGCGCCCTCGACGGCGAGGCCTTCGCCCCCCTTGTCGGCGATGCCGAGCAGGCCCTGGTCTACGTCTACCGCCCCAGGACCGCCTGGGCCGATCAGGAGCTGGAGGCTCCGGGGCTGTTTCTCGATCACCAACCGATCGGCAGCCTGCCGAGCAACGGCTTCCTGGCCCTGGCGTTGGAAGCCGGCACTTATCAGTTGGAAATGCGCCGTCCGCTGTTCGGCAGCTTCTGGACCCTGCTGGCCGAAGGCCCCGTGGATTTCAGCCGGATCATCAGTTTCGCCCTGGAGGTCGAGGCCGGGAGCCTGCACTACCTGCGCTACGACGAACTCGATCCGCCCCCGCTGAACGAAGTGCTGACCGTCGCCAGCGAAGGCCCGCTGCAGCGGGTGTCGGCTGACCTGGCCCAAGGCGAACTGCCGGCAACCCGCCAGGTACAACCGCTGGCGCGCATCGCCCGCCGCGAGACGCGGGTGCGTGCGCAGCAGGGGTTCTGGCGCGGCGTGGGCCGGGCGCTGAACCGCGTCGGCAGCTGATGCCCGTCCCTCGCAGCGCCCGGGCAGGGTCGGGCGTGCTGCCCGAATTGCCGGCGCCGTCCGCTGAGCCGGATGCGATGCAAAATGCCTTGGCCATCCCTGCCGATCATGCATCCTGCACGGTCAAGTGCTGTGTTTATATCGTCAAGCACTTGTTATTTAAAGATATTTTATAAAATAAAGACCTGGCATGGTCGATGCTCCCTTCATGCGGTGCGGTAAAAACCCGTGTCTGTCCGACTTGAATGAATAAGAGAGCCGAGCCCATGAATGCCATTGAATTGCTCAAAGCCGATCACGAAACCGTAAAGGACATCCTCTCGCAGCTGAGCGACTCCATCGTGCCGTGAAAAAGCGCACCGAATTACTGCGCAAACTGGAAACGGAAATCACCGTGCATACCAGCCTGGAAGAGGAAATCCTCTACCCAGCCTTCAAGGAAGCCGGTGGCAAGGAGGCGGCCGAAATGTACTACGAAGCCAAGGAAGAACATCGCGCCGTGGACTCCCTGGTGCTGCCCGACCTGAAGGTCACCGATCCGTCGGCACCGGAATTCGCCGGCCGGCTCAAGGTGGTCAAGGAGCTGCTGGAGCACCATATCGAGGAAGAGGAAACCGAGCTGTTTCCCCAGGCCAAAAAACTGTTGGGCAAGGCCCTGCTGGACGAACTCGGCGAGCAGATGCAAGCGCTCAAGGCCCAGCGCAAGAAAGAGATCATGGCCGCTGCCAAGAACGAGTCGAATCAAGCCGCTTGACCGCGCGTTCTGAAAAGGGAGTTGCACCATGATCGAGTCCATCACCGCCTACTCTGTCGATCAGACGCAGGCCAATAACCCGGGCATGTCCTGGGGCGCGGTAATCGCCGGTGCCGTGGGCGCCGCGGCCCTGTCGCTGATTCTGATACTGCTGGGTTTCGGCTTCGGTTTCACCGCGGTATCGCCCTGGTCCGGCAGCGGCGCCAGTGCCGAAACCCTGGGCTGGTCGGCCATTGTCTGGTTGACCTTGACCCAGGTCGCCGCAGCGGGTCTGGGCGGTTATCTGGCCGGCCGCCTGCGCGTGCGCTGGGCCAACCTGCACGACGACGAGGTGTTCTTCCGCGACACCGCCCATGGCTTTCTGAGCTGGTCGGTGGCGACCCTGCTGACCGCCAGCCTGGTGCTGGGTTCGGTCGGCAGCCTGTTGAGCGGTGGCCTGCAGGCGGGCGCCTCGGCGGTGTCCGGCGCGGCCGGCAGCGTGGTGGGCGAGGGCGTGTCCGCGACGCTCGACGAGAACGGTCTGGATTACTACGTGGACAGCCTGTTTCGCGCCGACCAGGCCGTGCCTGCCAGCGATGCGGACCTGCGTGGCGAAGCGCTGCGCATCTTCACCACCAGCGCGCTGTCCGCCGAGGCTCAGCTGAGTCCCGCCGATCGGCAATACCTGAGTCGCGTGGTCGCGCAACGCACCGGTCTCAGCCCGCCTGACGCCGAGCGTCGTGTGCAGGAGACCTTCGACCGTGCCACCCAGGCGCTCGCGCAGGCCAAGACGACCGTTCAGGCCACGGCCGACGAGGCGCGCAAAGTCGCTGCCTGGAGCGCCCTGTGGATGTTCGTCGCCCTGTTGTGCGGCGCCTTTATCGCCAGTCTTGCGGCCACCTTCGGCGGCAAGCAGCGCGACCGTGCGAGTTATACCCGCGACCTGAGTTAGGAGAACGAAATGCGCTCTATCCTGTTGTTTTTCCTCGGTGTACCCATTCCCATCATTATCCTGCTGGCCATCCTGCTGTAGCCCGAAGTTACCGCGGGTCTGTCTAGGGCTAGGGGGCGCATTGAGCGCCCCTTTTTTTGCGTCCGACTGTACCTGTCCTTGTTTCCTCGGCCTCTCTACACTGCCTGGCTTTGCGCGGAGAACGGCATGGGCGAGCGGGGCAGGGGCGTGGCGTTGGGCTGCCTGGTGCTGGCCATGGCGCTGTGGGGTAGCTCGTTTATCGCCCTCAAGCTGGCCTTCGCCGAGTTGCCGCCGCTGTGGGTGATCTTCGGGCGCATGGCCCTGGGCAGCCTGGTGTTTCTGCTGGCCTGGCGCTGGCGCGGGCGTATCCAATACCGCGCAGGTGACTGGAAATACCTGCTGGGGCTGGCCACCTGCGAGCCCTGCCTTTACTTCGTTTTCGAAGCCCTGGCACTGCAGCGCACCAGTGCTGCCCAGGCCGGGATGATCACCGCCTTGCTGCCGTTGCTGGTGGCGGTCGGCGCCTTCGCCTTCCTCCGCGAGCGCACCTCGTCCACCACCCTGGTCGGCTTCGGTCTGGCGGTGGTCGGGGCGATCTGGCTGGGCCTGGCCGGCGAGGCCGATGCCCAGGCGCCCGCGCCGCTGCTGGGCAATTTCTATGAATTTCTCGCCATGCTCTGCGCCGCCGGCTACACCCTGCTGCTCAAGCGCCTGTCGGCGCGCTACTCGGCGTTTATCCTGACGGCCGTGCTGGCCTTTGTCGGCAGCCTGTTCTTCCTGCCGCTGGCCTTGCTGTTGGAGCCGCTGCCGCGGCAGGTCAGTGTCCAGGGCCTGGGCGCGGTGGCCTACCTGGGCGTGGTGGTCACGGTGGGCGCCTACGGCCTCTATAATTTCGCGGTCAGTCGTTTGCCCGCCAGTCAGGCCTCGGGCTTTATCAACCTGGTTCCGGTCTTCACCCTGGTGTTCGCCGTGCTGCTGCTGGGCGAACGGCTGAACCTCGAACAGCTGGTGGCCGCGGCCCTGGTATTTGGCGGCGTGGCCCTCAGCCAATGGCGCAATCCGCCGCCGGTACCGGCCGGTATTCTCGACTAGGGCCTGTTGACATTAACCTCGCGAGTCGCGTTGCCGCGAAGAGGGGTTCCAGGCAAGGCGCGGAACGCGGGCAATGGTCATTCCCTTGCCAAGTTTCGCAACGCAGTATGGGGCCCTTATTCGCGCAACCCGCAGGGCCGGATCTGTTTTGATGCAATAAGGCGTTATTCATCGCTCGCTCTGAAACGCCCAATGTTGCGTTTCATGCCGGGTTTCGTTTCAAAACAGGTACGGCGCGGCCGTGCGGGTAGTGTCAACAGGCCCTAAGGAGCAGATAATGAGCGCAGCACGGCAGTGGGCCCGCGAGGCGATTCGCCTGATCGAGGCGGATTTTCAGCGCAGCGCCGACACCCACCTGATTCCCCTGGCCCTGCCCGGGCTGCCCGGGGTCGAGCTGTATTTCAAGGACGAATCCAGCCACCCCACCGGCAGCCTCAAGCACCGCCTGGCGCGTTCGCTGTTCCTTTATGCCCTGTGCAACGGCTGGCTCAAACCCGGGGCGCCGGTGGTCGAGGCTTCCAGCGGTTCGACGGCGATCTCCGAGGCTTATTTCGCCCGCCTGTTGGGCCTGCCCTTTATCGCGGTGATGCCGGCCAGCACCTCGCCGGAAAAGATCGCCCAGATCGCCTTCTACGGCGGCCAGAGCCACCTGGTGCGGGACCCCACGCAGATCTATGCCGAATCCGAGCGCCTGGCCCGCGAAAGCGGTGGGCACTTCATGGACCAGTTCACCTACGCCGAGCGTGCCACGGACTGGCGGGCCAACAACAATATCGCCGAATCGATCTTCCAGCAGCTGCGTTTCGAGCCTCATCCCGAGCCCAGCTGGCTGGTTTCCAGTCCCGGGACCGGGGGCACCCTGGCGACCCTGGGGCGGTATGTGCGCTACCGCCAGCATGGCACCCGGGTGCTGTGCGCCGACGCCGAACGCTCGGTGTTCTTCGACTATTACCGCGGCGGCGACGCCAGCCTGCGTCTGGAGCATGGCTCGCGCATCGAAGGCATTGGTCGGCCACGGGTCGAGGCGTCCTTTCTGCCTTCGGTGATCGATGCCATGTGCAAGGTGCCCGATGCCCTGTCCCTGGCGGCCATGCACTACCTGGCGGGGCGGCTGGGCCGGCGGGTCGGCGGCTCCAGCGGGACCAACCTGGTCGGTGCGCTGCAGGTGGCCTCGCGCATGGTCGCGGCCGGCGAGCACGGCTCGGTGGTGGCGATTCTCTGCGACGGTGGCGAACGCTATGCCACTACCTATTACGACCCGGGGTGGCTGCAGGCCCAGGGGTTCGAACTGCAGCCCCTGATCGAGGCGATCAGCGCTTGTGCCGAGCAGGGCGCGGATCTGCCGGCACTGCCCTGGGCCGGCTGCTGAGCGGCCCGGCCGCGGCGCGCACGCAAGCTCCCCTAAGCTTCGATTAACGGCTATTCTGCCGAGACGTGCCGGTTAGGGCTACGCCTTTCGGCAAGCCGTTCGGCAAGCTTATCGGCAAGTCGGGCGTGCCCGCGCCGTGGTTGTTGGCCACCCCTTCTCAAGCATATGGGTCACCGAAGTTATGCTCAGCAATATCCGCATCCAGACCAAACTCTACGCCGGCTTCGCCGCCATTATCGCGCTGCTGGTGCTGCTGCTGCTGCTCGCCTACGACAACCTGCAAAACCTCACCGCGGCCAATGCCCGGGACCGGCACACGGCCGAGGTGCTGCTGGAGGAGGCCGTGCTGGGCGAGATCGTGCTGGAGATCCGCGCCAACACCCGTAGCTACTGGTTCATCGGCGATACCGCTGCCGTCGATGCGCTGCAGGGGCAGTGGGACGCGGTGGCGCAGTCGCAAGCGCGGCTCAAGCAGTTGACCACCGACAACCCGGGTCAGCAGGCACGCCTGGATAAACTGCAAGGGCTGATCGCGGACTGGAAACAGCAAATTATCCAGCCATTGGTCAACAAGCGCCGCCTGGGCGGCCTGTCGGCCGAGGCCATCCTCGATGAGCCGATCATCAAACAGGGCGCCAGCGCCGTGGCGGCGATCCGCGATCTGTTGCAGGTGATCGGCGCCGAGGAAAAGCGACTCTTGGAGGAACGCGCCGCCCAGACCGACGCCCTGCGTACCCGGCTGGTCCTGGTGCTGGCCCTGGGTGGCCTGCTTTGCATCACCCTGGCGGCGCTGATCGCCAGCCTGCTGTCGCGGGCCATCCTGCGTCCGATCAACCTGTTGACCGGCGCGGTGACGCGCATTTCCGCCGGTGAGGCCTCGGCCCGCGCCCAGGTGCTGGGGCAGGACGAACTGGGCCTGGTCACCGAGCAGTTCAACCAGATGGCCCAGACCATCGAGGACAACCGGATGCGCGAGCAGGCCGCCACCGAACTGCTGCGCCGCGAGGTCGACCTGCTGCTGGCCCTGGTCTCGCGTGCAGCGGCGGGGGACCTGACCGGCAGCGTCGAGGTGCATGGCGAGGATGCCATCGGTCAACTGGGCCAGGGCCTGAACCGCATGCTGAGCGACCTGCGCAGCATGCTGCTCAAGGTCCAGCGGGCGGGTATCGCGGTGACGTCCTCGACCACAGAGATCGCCGCCTCTTCCCGTCAGCAGGAAGCCACCAGCATCGAACAGGCGCAGACCAGCGTCGAGGTACTGAGCACCACCCGCGAGATATCGGCCAACGCCACGGCCCTGCTCAAGACCATGGAGGAGGCGGTGCAGGTCACGGACCAGACCACCGCCGGCGCCATGGATGCGCGCAGCAACCTGAAGAAGATGGACCAGACCATGCAGCGCATGGTGCTGGCCACCGACTCGATCAATGCCAAACTCGCCGCCCTCTCGGAGAAGGCCAGCCATATCAACAAGGTGCTGACCACCATCACCAAGGTGGCCGATCAGACCAACCTGCTGTCGTTGAATGCCGCTATCGAGGCGGAAAAGGCCGGCGAGGCCGGGCGCGGTTTCTCCGTGGTGGCGGTGGAAATCCGCCGGCTGTCTGACCAGACCTCCATCGCGACCTGGGACATCGAACAGATGCTTAAGGACATGCATTCGGCGGTCTCGGCCAGCGTGATGGGCATGGACAAATTCTCCGAGGAAATCCGCCGCAGCGTGGAGGAGGTCGGCGAGGTCAGCGATCAGCTGGGCGGAGTGATCGAGCAGGTGCAGAAGCTGCCTTCGCATATCGACCTGGTGCTCGAAGGCATGCAATCCCAGGCGGTCGGTGCCTCGCAGATCGCCGAAACCATCATGCAGCTCAACGACAGCACTCAGCAGACCAGCGAGGCCCTGAAGGCCACCAGCGAGGCGGTGATGGTCCTGCAACAGGCGGCCCAGGATCTGCAGAGCAGCGTTTCGACCATTTCGGTCAATGCCTGACGCCATGCAGGTGCTGATCTTTCATATCGGCGCCGCGCGTTTCGGCCTGCCGACCGCCGCCGTGACCCGGGTGCTGCCCATGCTGGCCTGCACCGCGATTCCCGGTGCGCCGCCCTGTGTGGCCGGCCTGGTCGAGCTGCACGGCCGCGCGGTACCGGTGGTCGATCTCGGCGCCATTCATGGGGCGGCCAGCGCCGCCGAGCGGCAGAACACCCGGCTGCTGCTGGTGGAGTACCCCGGCGCCGATGGGCTGCCCCATCCCCTGGGCCTGCTCGCCGAAGGCGTAGCGGGTACCGCGCGCCTCGACCCGACCGCGGTGCTGGACAGCGGCGTTCGCCTGGAAGCCGCACCGCAGCTGGGACAGGTGGTCGCCACCGATCAGGGCCTGCTGCAACTGATCGCGCTGCAGGCGTTGTTGCCGCCAGCGGTGCGTGCCCTGTTGTTTTCGGCGCCCGCGCCATGAATGCCGCCCTCGATCCGCGCATCGCCGCGCGCATCCGCGCGGTGGCTGGCCTGGACATGGCCGACAACCTGGTGCTGCGCGCGGTCAAGCGGCGCATCGGCGAACTGGGCCTGAGCGGCATGGCGGACTATGCCCGGTTGCTGCTGGGCAGTGCCGCCGAGTTGACCGAACTGATCGACCTGCTGGTGATACCGGAAACCTGGTTTTTTCGCGACCCGGCCGCCTTCGCCCAGGCGGTGCAGGCGGTGCAAGGCCTCAAGGGCCTGGGCCGGCGCGCGCGCCTGCTGAGCCTGCCCTGCTCCACCGGGGAAGAGCCCTACAGCCTGGCCATGGCCCTGCTGGACACGGGCCTGGGCGAGGCGGATTTCCAGGTCGAGGGCTGGGACATCAGCCTGCCGTCCCTGGCCCGCGCGCAACGGGCGGTCTATGGTCGTAACTCCTTTCGCGGTCAGGACCTGGCGTTTCGTGAGCGACATTTCAACGCGGTGGAGGGCGGTCATGCCTTGATGGAGCGGGTGCGCCAGCGGGTGAGTTTCCACCCGCAGAATATCCTGCAACTCGATAGCACGCTCCTGGCCGGTCAGTACGACCTGGTGTTCTGCCGCAACCTGCTGATCTATTTCGACCCGCCGACCCAGGGCCGGGCCATCGCCAATCTGCGGGCGCTGCTGAGCGAGCAGGGGCTGCTGTTTGCCGGCTTCGCCGAAATGAATGTCTGCGCTCAGCACGGCTTCGTTGGCGCCGGCGGCGCCCAGCCTGCGGCCATGCGCAAAGCCAGCACCAGCCCTGCAATCGGCCGTGTACCCAAGGCGCTCCCGGCCAGAACGCCGGCAGCGTCGGGCTTGCGCCCACGCCTGGCCGGCAGTGCCGGGCGCAGTCCGTCGTCGCTGCCGGCCCGCCCCGCAACGCCCCTGCTACCTGCCAAGGCGCCGCCAGCAGTCAGCCCCGATCACCTGCTGCAGCAGGCGCGTCAGCAGGCCGACGCCGGTCAGCTCGGCGCGGCCCAGGCCAGCCTGCGCAGCCACCTGCAGCAGGCTCCGGAGTCGGCCGAGGCCTGGTTTCTGCTGGGGCTGCTGCTCGAGGGCGAGGCGCCGGCGGAAGCGGCCCGGCTGCTGCGCCGCGCCATCTACCTAGAACCCGCGCATTACCAGGCCCTCTGCCATCTGGCGTTGCTTTGCGAACAGCAGGGCGACGGCGCCCAGGCCGCGCAATTACGCGCCCGCGCCGGGCGGGTGCAGACCCGCGCCGACGCCGGCGGCGCCGATGCCGGCCGCGCCGAACCGAATAAGGGAGCCTGAGCATGCCAGCCGCCGTGGATTCGCCTCAGGTAGTGCTAGACGACTGCTGGAACCGCATCGGTGTGCAGGGCGACCAGAGCTGCCCACGCCTTTGCCAGCACGGCCATTGCCAGCATTGCGAGGTCTATGCCGAGGCGGCCGCCACCCTGCGTGGGCAGGCGCTGCCGGCCGGCGTTCGCCAGGACTGGGCGCAGGCGCATGCCCGGGTGCCCTCGGTTCAGGCCGACAGCACCCAGGCCGCCCTGGTCTTGCGCCTGGGCCGCGAATGGTTGGCCCTGCCGGCGGGTCTGCTGGTCGGCGCCGCCGATCCGGCCCGGCCGCATCGCATTCCCCACCGCAACGCCCCCATGCTACTGGGCCTGGTGAATGTGCGTGGCCGGCTCTACCCCTGCGTCTCCCTGGCCGTGGCCCTGGGCATCGACCAGGAAGCGCCGCGCACCTCCGGCACAGTGGGCGAGCGCCGGACCTTCCCCCGTCTGCTGCTGGTGAACCTGGGACGCCACACCTATGCCCTGCCGGTGGACGAGGTGCGGGGCCTGCAGCGTTACGCCGCCACGGACTTGCAGAGTGCGCCGACCACCGTGTTGCAGCCTTTTCTGCAGGGGGTGCTGGCCCTGGACAACCTGCAGGTCGGCCTGCTGGCCACGCCGGCCCTTGAACGTTTATTGGCGGAGTGCCTGCGATGAGCGAGCCACCGCTGCGGCCGCTGGCCGAGATGTCGCTGTTCGACCTGTTCCGCTCCGAAGTGCAGGGCAATGCCCAGGTGCTCAACGACGGCCTGCTGGCCCTGGACCGCGACCTGCAGGACTTGAAGGTGATCGAGCCGCTGATGCGCGCCGCCCATTCCATCAAGGGCGCGGCGAGCATCGTCAACCTGCAGCCGGTGATCAAACTGGCCCATGCCATGGAAGACTGCCTGGTGGCGGCTCAGGCCGGACAGCGCCGCCTGAGCAGTGCGTGCATCGATCAGCTGCTGGCCGGGGTCGACCTGATGAGCCGCGCCGCGGCCTTCGACGAGGCCCAGTGCGGCCCCTGGCTGGCCGAGAATGTCCACGCCCTGGCCCAGGTGATCGCGGCCCTGAATGCCGCGCCAACGGTGGCCGAGACCCCGGTCACGGGGATAACCGCCACTGCCCAGGAACAGGCGCCCACGCCAGTCGCCACGCCGGTACCGGTACCGGTTCCGGTTCCGGTCCCGGTCCCACTGCCGAGCGTACCGCCAGCGATGCCCGTGCCTGCCGCGGCCCAGGCCTTCAAGGTCGGGGCGCAGAATTTCGACCAGATCCTGGCCCTGGCCAGCGAGGCGCGGGTGATCGGCCACGGCCTGCACCCGCTGTTGCAGCGCGTGCAGGCCGCTGCGGCCGGTGGGGTGGGACTGGGCGAGCGCCTGGAGGAACTGGAGCAGTTCGAGCGGCGCCTGCTGGGTATCAGCCAGTCCCTGCTGGACGAAGTGCTGGCGGTGCGCATGCGCCCGTTCCGCGACGGCATCCAGGCCTTTCCGCGCCTGGTGCGCGACCTGGGCCGCAGCCTGGGCAAGGCCGTGCAGCTGCAGGTCGAGGGGGCGGACTGCCTGATCGACCGGGAAGTCCTCGGCCAGCTGGAAGGCGCGCTCAATCACCTGATCCGCAATGCCATGGACCATGGCCTGGAACTGCCGGACGCGCGCCGCGCCGCCGGCAAGCCGGCCGAAGGCACTATTCGCCTGGAGGCGCGCCACCAGGCCGGGCTGCTGCACCTGCGGATCAGCGACGACGGTCAGGGTGTGGCGCCGGAGCGGATCCGCCAGGCCGTGGTGCGCCGGCAGATGACCAGTCCCGAGGTGGCGGCCGAGCTGAGCGTGGCCGAGCTGCTGGAATTCCTGCTGCTGCCGGCCTTCAGCCTCAAGGAGCAGACCACCGAATTGTCCGGCCGCGGGGTGGGCCTGGACGTGGTGGCCGATGCGGTGCGCGCCCTTGACGGCCGCGTGCTGCTGGAGTCGCAGCCGGGGCAAGGCTTTTCCACTACCCTGGTGCTGCCGGTCAGCCGCGCCATCGTGCGGGTGCTGGTGGTGGAGCTGGACGGCGAACCCTACGGCGTGCCCATCAGCCAGATCGAGCAGGTGCTGCGCCTGCAGCCTGAGGCCATCCACCTGCTGGAAGGCAAGCAATTCTTCCTCGATGGCGAGGCGCGCCTGGGCCTGGTGTCGGCCCGCCAGCTGCTCGGCTTGGGCGAGGCCCCCGCGCCGACCGGTTCCCTGCAGGTGCTGGTGATCGGCCAGG
Organism: Pseudomonadota bacterium; assembly: GCA_040385585.1. Lineage (GTDB taxonomy): Bacteria > Pseudomonadota > Gammaproteobacteria > Pseudomonadales > Pseudomonadaceae > Aquipseudomonas. The sequence goes on from JAZKHB010000047.1 coordinate 53,056, forward strand.
GCGCGCAGCGTTATGGTCTGGTGGTCGATGCCCTGGGCGGCGAGCAGAGCCTGGCGCTCAAGCCGCTGGACGGGATCTTCGGCAAGCTGCGCGACATCGCCTCGGCGGCCCTGCTGGACGACGGCACGCCGGTGTTGATCCTGGATGTCGCCGACCTGCTGCTGGCCACCGCCAAGTTGCTGGGCGAGGGGCGGCTGCAACAGGTGGGTGGCGCGACCCGAGCCGTGGTGCGGCAGACCAAGCGGGTGCTGGTGGTGGAAGACTCGCTCACCGTGCGGGAAATGGAACGCAAGCTGTTGCTGGGCCGCGGCTATGCCGTGGAGGTGGCGGTGGACGGCATCGATGGCTGGAACGCGGTGCGCAGCGGCAGCTTCGACCTGGTGATCAGCGACATCGATATGCCGCGCATGAACGGCCTGGAGCTGGTCGAGCTGATCCGCAAGGACCCGCGCCTGCACGCCCTGCCGGTGATGATACTGTCCTACAAGGACCGCCCCGAAGACCGTGCCCGTGGCCTGGAGGTCGGTGCCGACTATTACCTGACCAAGGGCAGCTTTCACGACGACGCCATGATCGATGCCGTCCACGACCTGATCGGTGATCCATGAAGATCGCCATCGCCAACGACCTGCTGATCGCCACCGAGGCCCTGCGCCGGCTGCTGGTCGAGGATGGCCGGCACCAGGTGCTGTGGGTGGCCCGCGACGGCGAGCAGGCGGTCGCCCTGTGCCGCGAGCAGCGCCCCGACCTGATCCTGATGGACCTGATCATGCCGCGGCTCGACGGCATCGAAGCCACGCGGCAGATCATGCGGCACAGCCCCTGCGCCGTGCTGATAGTCACCGCCACCCCGGATGACAGCACCGGGGCGGTGTTCCGCGCCATGGGCGCCGGGGCCCTGGACGTGACGGCGACCCCGGCCCTGGGCGGCGGCGACGACGGCGGCGATCTGCTGCGCAAGATCGCCACCCTGGAGCGCCTGGTGCGCGTCGATCAGCGCCTGCAACAATCGGCGTGGACGCCGGTCGGTCGGGCCCGGCCCAGCCAGTTGCGCTCGGCGGGTGCAAAGCGGCTGGTGGCCATCGGCGCCTCCACCGGTGGCCCCGCGGCCCTGGCCAAGGTGCTGGGCGACTGGCCGGTGGCGGCCGATACCGCGGTGGTGCTGGTGCAGCATATCGACCAGCGTTTTGTCGAGGGTTTTGCCCGCTGGCTGGCCGAGCAGGTGCAGTGGCCGGTGCGGCTGGTCGAGGCCGGCACTTGTCCGCAGCCGGGTTGCATCCACATCGCCCGGGCCGACGACCACCTGGTGCTCAACGCCGAAGGCGCCTTCGCCTACCAGGCCGAGCCTTTGGATTACCCCTACCGGCCTTCGGTCGATGTGTTCTTCCACAGCCTGGCGCGGCATTGGCGCCAGCCGGCCATCGGTGTCCTGCTGACCGGCATGGGCGAGGACGGGGCAAGCGGCCTGCTGGCCCTGCGGCAGGCCGGGCATCCAACACTGGCCCAGGACCAGGCCAGCTGCGCGGTCTATGGCATGCCACGGGCGGCGGCCAGGCTGGAGGCGGCCGAGTGGGTCCTGCCACCCGAACAAATCCATGGGAAATTGAAGTCATGGACCGCCGGTCCTCCTGGCTAAAGCCAGCTTCTGGCAAAATGATGTTGTTTTACCTAGATTTATCCCCAGGGTAGCCGCAGATATATAAGAGCCACCCTTCATCAATTCAGCACGCAAGGGCAACGTTGTAATGTCCGATACCGATATCACACAGGATTACCCCGGTACCACGCACAAGGTGCGGGTGCTGCTGGTCGACGATCAGCTGATCATCGTCGAGGCCGTGCGGCGCATGCTGGCCGACCAGCCCGATATCGAGCTGCACTATGTGCTGGATGCCGCCGCGGCGGTTCCCATGGCCCTGCAGCTCAAGCCCACGGTGATTCTGCAGGACCTGGTGATGCCCTTCGTCGACGGTTTTGACACCGTCCGGCTGTTTCGCCAGCAGCCGGAACTGCAGGATATCCCGATCATCGTGCTGTCCTCCAAGGACGACCCCAGCGTCAAGGCCCAGGGCTTTGCCGTGGGGGCCAACGACTACCTGGTCAAGTTGCCGGACAAGCTCGAACTGCTGGCGCGCATCCGTCATCACTCCGGCGCCTATATTCACCGCCTGCAACGGGACGAGGCCTTCGCCTTTCTGCGCGAGAGCCAACGTCAACTGGCCGAGGCCAATATCGAGCTGCAGAAACTGGTGGCCCTGGACGGGCTGACCGGCATCGCCAACCGGCGCTGCTTCGACCACGCCCTGGAAGACGAGTGGCAGCGCGCCATGCGCCATCAGCACAGCCTCGCCCTGCTGTTTTGCGACATTGACCACTTCAAGCTGTACAACGACACCCATGGCCACCTGAACGGCGACTTCAGCCTGAAGAAAGTGGCGGCGGTACTCACCGAAAACCTCAAGCGCCCGGCCGATTTGGCGGCCCGCTACGGCGGCGAGGAGTTCGTGGTGCTGCTGCCGCAAACCGACCTGGACGGCGCCCTGCTACTGGCCGAAAAATGCCGCCGCGGCATCGAACACCTGCAGCTGGCCAACCCCCAGGCGCCCAGCGGCTTCGTCAGCTTGTCCATCGGCGTGGGCTGCGTGATTCCCCAGATAGGCGACAGCTGCGACAGCCTGATCGCCCTGACCGACCGCGAGCTGTACCGGGCCAAGGGCAACGGCCGCAACTGCGTGATGGCGGTGGAGTCCCTGCAGGGCCGGGCGTCCGCGCCCTGAGACTATCGCAACAGAGTGTGGCGGCAGCGGCTGCAGGATGGTTCCCACGCGAAGCGTGGGAGCGATGCCTTCGACGCTCCTGCGTCCGCAAAGCCCTTATTCGTTATGCCCGTCATACTCCGTCATTCCTGCGAAGGCGGGAAGAACGCGGGTATCCAGGCAGGCTCCCGGATGGCCCTGCGCCGATCCGGGCTATAGGTCCGCCTGGGCTACCCCAACGCGTCAGCCGCCGAGCATATCCCGCGCCAGGGCTTCGGCGATGCGCACGCCGTCCACGCCCGCCGAGAGGATGCCGCCGGCGTAGCCCGCGCCTTCGCCGGCCGGGTACAGGCCCTTGACGTTGAGGCTCTGCAGGTCTTCGCCGCGGGTGATGCGCAGGGGCGAGGAGGTGCGGGTTTCGATGCCGGTGAGCACCGCGTCGTGCAGGGCGAAGCCCTTGATCTGCTTGTCGAAGGCCGGCAGGGCCTCGCGTATGGCCTCGATGGCGAAAGCCGGCAGGGCGCTGGCCAGGTCGACCAGCTTGACCCCGGGCTTGTAGGACGGCTCGACGCTGCCCAGGGCGGTGGAGGCCTTGCCGGCGATAAAGTCGCCGACCAGTTGCCCCGGGGCCTCGTAGGTGCCGCCGCCGAGGACGAAGGCGTGGGACTCCAGGCGTTCCTGCAGCTCGACGCCGGCCAGCGGGCCGCCGGGGTAGTCCTGTTCCGGGGTGATGCCGACCACGATGCCGGCGTTGGCGTTGCGCTCGTTGCGCGAGTACTGGCTCATGCCGTTGGTCACCACGCGGTTCGCCTCGGAGGTGGCGGCGACCACGGTGCCGCCCGGGCACATGCAGAAGCTGTAGACCGCGCGGCCGTTCTTGGCGTGGTGCACCAGCTTGTAGTCGGCGGCGCCGAGCTTGGGGTGGCCGGCGAATTTGCCCAGGCGCGCGCGGTCGATCAGCGATTGCGGGTGCTCGATGCGAAAGCCCACGGAGAAGGGCTTGGCCTCCATGAATACGCCGCGGCCATGCAGCACGCGGAAGGTGTCGCGGGCGCTGTGACCCAGGGCCAGGACCACGTGGCGGCTGTGCAGCTGCTCGCCGCTTTGCAGTGTCACGCCCTGCAGCTGGCCGTCCTCGATCAGCACATCGGTGACCTTCTGCTCGAAGCGGATTTCCCCGCCCAGGGCCTCGATCTGATGGCGCATATGCTCGACCACGCCGGTCAGGCGGAAGGTGCCTATATGCGGCTTGTTGACGTAGAGGATTTCCGCCGGGGCGCCGGCCTTGACGAACTCGTGCAGCACCTTGCGGCCCAGGTGCTTGGGGTCCTTGATCTGGCTGTAGAGCTTGCCGTCGGAAAAGGTCCCGGCGCCGCCCTCGCCGAACTGCACGTTGGATTCGGGATCGAGCACGTTCTTGCGCCACAGGGCCCAGGTGTCCTTGGTGCGCTGACGCACTTCCTTGCCGCGTTCCAGGACGATGGGCTTGAAGCCCATCTGCGCCAACAGCAGGGCGGCGAAGATACCGCAGGGGCCGAAGCCCACCACCAGCGGCCGCTCGACCAGATCAGCGGGGGCCTGGCCCACGGGGTAGTAGGCGGTGTCCGGCGCCACGGCGATATGCCGGTCCTCACTGAGGCGCGCCAGCAGCGCCGCCTCGTCGCGCACGTCCAGGTCGACGGTGTAGATAAAGCAGAGCTCGGCGGATTTCTTGCGGGCATCGTAGCTGCGCTTGAACAGCCTGAAGTCCAGCAGCTCGTCCGAGGCAATGCCCAGGCGTTGCAGGATGGCCGGGCGCAGGGCCTCTTCGGCGTGATCGATCGGCAGCTTGAGTTCGGTGATACGCAGCATGGGGCCATCCAGGTTAAGGGCCGGTGGCAACCCGGCAGCTTTTCGCAAGGCGGCGATTATAAGGGTTTTACCTCAGGTATTGGCGGTGTCGCGTACGGGCATGGCCCTGAGACCATCCGGGACCTGATCGGGCGCTTCTGGATACCCGGCCTCTTCCCGCCTCCTCTGGATACCCGCATTCGCGGGTATGACGAGGCGTAGGGTGGATGACGCTTTATCCATCCACCAAGCCGCGATGGCGGATGAGAAAAACGTCATCCGCCTTACAGGGACCGGGTGACCTGGCTCGGCGGCCTCTGCAGGCAGGACGTCGTGCTAACGTTTCAGGGCGTAGGGTGGATGACGCTTTATCCGTCCACCAAGCCGCGATAGCGGATGAGAAAAATGTCATCCGCCTACGGGGACCGGGTGACCTGGCTCGGCGGCCTCTGCAGGCAGGACGTCGTGCGAACGTTTCAGGGCTTTAGCCAGGCCTGCAGCACATCGATCATGCGGTGGGCAAAGGCCCATTCGTTGTCATACCAGGCCAGCACCTTGACCAGGTCGCCCTGCACCCGGGTGTGGTTGAGGTCGACCACGCAGGACACCGGGTAGCCGCTAAAATCCCGGGACACCAGGGGCACCTCGTTGCACTCCATCACCCCGGCCGGCAGTTGCGCCGCGCCGTCTTTCAGGGCCGCGTTGATGGCCTCGACGCTGGTGGCGCGTTCGGCGCTGAAGGTCAGGTCGAGCAGCGAGACATTGGGGGTGGGCACCCGCACCGACAGGCCGTCCAGGCGTCCGGCCAGCTCCGGCAGCACCAGGCCGATGGTCTTGGCCGCGCCGGTGCTGGTGGGGATCATCGACAGGGCGGCGGCACGGGCGCGGTAGGGGTCGCTGTGGGCCTTGTCCAGCAGGTTCTGGTCGTTGGTGTAGGCGTGCACGGTGTTGATCAGGCCCTGGCGGATGCCCACCGCCCGGTGCAGGACCATGGCCAGGGGGGCCAGACAGTTGGTGGTGCAGGAGGCGTTGGAGACGATCTGCTGGCTGCCCAGCAGCTCGTGGTTGACACCGTAGACCACGGTCAGGTCGGCGCTGTCCAGGGGGTGGGAGAGCAGCACGCGGCTGGCGCCGGCGGTGAGGTGCTGTTCGACCTGGGCGCGCTTTTTCAGCTTGCCGGTGCATTCCAGCACCAGCTCCACGCCCAGTTCGGCCCAGGGCAGGTTGACCGGGTCGCGCTCGCGCAGCAGGCGGATGCGCTGGTCGTTCACCCGCAGGTGATCGTCCTCCAGGCTGATCAGGCCGTCGAAGCGGCCGAAGGTGGAATCGAAGCGGGTCAGGTGCGCCAGGGTCTGGTAGTCGCCCAGGTCGTTGATCGCCTCCAGGCGGATTCTGTCCTGCAGGCCGCGCTCGAACAGGGCGCGTACCATCACCCGCCCGATACGTCCGTAACCGTTGATTGCAATACGCAGCATAAGCACCTCTGGGAAATCGAGCCCTGGCCCTATAGACCTTAGGCCAGCGCGCCGGGTTGCGTCACGCAACAGGCGCTGGCCCCGGTTTCTTTGGGGTGCCCAGGGGCCGAATAATTCCCCGCGCGGCTCAGTCGTTGCGCGCGCCGCCGTAATAGGCGCAGCCGCGCTGCACCTGGCCGTCCAGGCGCAGCTCGGCGGACAGGTGCTGCACCGCGCCAGTGGCCGGGTCCACGCAGCGTTGCGGGGCGACCCAGAGTTCCAGGCGCTGGTTGTTGGCTTCGCTGCTCAGGTTGAAGCGCCCGTCCGGTAGCTGCTCTTCCAGGTAGGGCAGGGCCAGGGGCTCCTGGCCGGGGCGGTCGAGGACCAGGCCGCGACCGCTGGTATCGAGGCGCCAGTCCGCGCCGCCGGCATGCAAGGTCAGGCGCTTGAAGTTGGGGTCTTCGCAGCCCGGCCCCTGTTGCACGCGGTAGCGCTGGACGACCCGGAACTGGCCGTCGATGCCGTTCTGCCCGTTGGCCTCCAGTCGGCCGCGCAGGTCGGCGAACAGGGTGGTTTCTCCGGCGCCCAGGCCGGCGATATCCTGGGTCAGGCCGCTGTTGTCGTCCGCCAGGGTAAAGCGCCGTTGCTCCTGGCAGGGGCGGAACAGCAGCTGGCCGTCGCGGCTCGACAGCTCGCCCTGCAGGCGCACCAGCTTGGCGGCCGGGTTGCTCTCGGGCGCGGTGTCGAACAGCTGGCAGCCGCCCAGCAGGGCGACGGCGGCAAACAGGGAAAGGCGGGCGGCCTGCATGGTGGGGCTCCTCGTAAAATGGGCCACGTTACGCAGAGGCAGGATTCACCACAAGGGTGCGGCGGATGATCCAGTGCAAACGGCTGTACGAACCGAGCGCCGAGCAGGACGGCTACCGCGTGCTGGTCGACCGGCTGTGGCCGCGGGGCTGTGCCAGGGACAGCCTGAAGCTGGACGCCTGGCTGCGCGAGCTGGGCCCCTCGGCCGAGCTGCGCAAGGCCTTCGGTCATCGCCCCGAACGCTTCGAAGCGTTTCGTCAGGGCTACCGCGCCGAACTGGCGGCCCACCCCGAATACTGGATGGGGCTGCTGGACAAGGCGCGGGCCGGCAACCTGACCCTGCTGTTCGCCGCCCGGGATGGGCAGCGCAACAATGCGCGGGTACTGGCCGAGTGGCTCGAGGATGAGCTGGAGCGCCAGCAGCCCGGCAGCTCGCCGGTCTGCTATGCCGGCGAGGACCCGGGCTGAACCCAGGGATTTAGCCGGCCATTGAAAAACGTAGGCGAGGCGGCCGAGACAAGGCTCGGCGCCCCACCTAGGCGGCCCCCAACAAAAACAGCCGAGGAAGCGCACTGGGCTCGCACACGAATTTACGAGGTGTAAATGAGCATTACTCGCTCCGCTCGCCCTTCGGGCCGTCTTGCAAACGTTCTCACTGCGTTCGTCCGAGGGTGTTTTTAACGCCCCCATTGTTTTCATCAAGAGGGGCAACGCAGGTAGTTTTTCATCAGCCTGTTAGAGCACCGAGTAGGTCTGGCCGGTCTGTGCCCCTTCCACGCTCTTGGCGTAGGCCAGGGCCACCTCGGCGGCGGCGACCGGCTTGAAGCCGCGAAAGTACGGCGCATAGCTGTCCATGGATTCCTGCAGCACCGTGGGGCTGACGACGTTGACCCGCAGGCCGCGCGGCAGCTCGATGGCGGCGCTGCGCACGAAGCCTTCCAGGGCGGCGTTGACCATGCTCGCCGAGCTGCCGAAACGTATCGGGTCCTGGCTGAGGACGCCCGAGGTGAAGGTGAAGGAGGCGCCGTCGTTGGCGAACGCCTGGCCGATCAGCAGCAGGTTGACCTGGCCCATCAGCTTGTCTTTCAGGCCGATGGCGTACTGCTGTTCGGTCATCTCGGCCAGGGCGCCGAAATGCACGTTGCCAGCGGCGCTGATCAGCGCATCGAAGCGTCCGGTCTTGTCGAACAGCGCGCGGATCGAGGCGCTGTCGCTGATATCGACCTGGAAGTCGCCGCTGCTGCGGCCGATGCGCAGGACCTCGTGGCGTGCCGCCAGTTCGCGCTCTACCGCCTGGCCGATGGTGCCGCTGGCGCCGATCAAGAGAATTTTCATGGCAATGCTCCGGTTGTGTGAGGCGCCAGTGTAGGGGCATGATTACGCGGGATAAGCCAGGCAATAGGAAACCTTTGGTTCTCGATAGGAAACAATAGTGAGCGAGATGGACGACCTGGCGGCCTTTGCCGTGTTGCTGGAAGTGGGCAGTTTCACCCGCGCCGCCGAACGCCTGGGCTGCAGCAAGGGCCAGCTGTCCAAGCGCATCCGCCTGCTGGAGCAGGGCCTGGGGGTGACCCTGCTGCACCGCACCACGCGCCGGCTGAGCCTGACGGTGGCCGGCAGCGCCTTGCTGCCGGAGGCCCAGGCGCTGGTGGTGCAGGCCCAGCGCGCGCGCCAGACCCTGGCGCGGTTGCAGGAGGACATCAGCGGTACGGTGCGCATCACCGTGCCGGTGTCCCTGGGCGAGACCTTTTTCGATGCGCTGCTCTTGGAGTTCGCCCAACGCTACCCGCTGATGCGCATCGAGCTGGAGCTGAACAATGGCTATCGCGACCTGGTGGCAGACGGCTTCGACCTGGCGATCCGCACCGGGGTGGCCGACGACGAGCGCCTGGTCGCCAAGCCGCTGTTCGCCCTGCAGGAGCTGACCTGCGCCAGTCCCGCCTACCTCGCCCAGCACGGCGAACCGTTCCGGCCCGAGGACCTGGCCGGGCATACCTGCCTGCTCAACAGCCACTACCGCGGCCCGGAAGAATGGCTCTATCACCGCCAGCACGAGCTGCACCGGGTCAAGGTGGCCGGGCCCCTGGCCAGCAACCATTACACCCTGCTGAAAAAGGCCGCGCTGGCCGGTGCCGGGATCGTTCGCCTACCGTCCTACATGCTGCAGGCCGACCTGAGCGAGGGCCGTTTGTGCTGGGTGCTGCGCGACTACCAGACACGCACCACCCCGGTGTTTCTGGTGCACCCCTACCAGGGCGGTCTGCCCCGACGCACCCAGGTGTTGGCCGACTACCTGCTGCAGTGGTTCAAGCGCAGCGCCCAGGTGCTGGAGCGCCTGACTCAGTAAGGCGGTGCCCCAAGCGATCGGCTAAACCCGGCCGTCGGCCTTGAGCAGGCTTTCCAGGCAGTGTTCCTGGATGCCGTAGAAGCGCTTGATGCCCTGGATCTTTTCCAGCAGCTCGGCCGGGTCCACCGGCTCGGCGCGTTTGACCGCCAGGATCATCTTGTTCTTGTTGGTGTGCTCCAGGGCCACGAACTCGAAGACCTTGGTCTCGTAGCCGCAGGCTTCCAGCAGCAGGGCGCGCAGGCTGTCGGTGACCATCTCGGCTTCCTGGCCCAGGTGCACGCCGTATTGCAGCATGGGCCGCAGCAGGGCCGGGCTGTGCATCTGCGGGCGGATCTGCTTGTGGCAGCAAGGCGAGCACATGATGATCGCGGCGCCGGCGCGGATGCCCAGGTGCAGGGCATAGTCGGTGGCCACGTCGCAGGCGTGCAGGGCGATCATGATATCGATGGCGGCGGGCCTATGGGTGCGCACATCGCCGTGCTGAAAGCTCAGGCCCGGCTGCTCCAGGCGCGCCGCGGCGGCGTTGCACAGCGCGACCATTTCTTCGCGCAGTTCCACCCCGCTGACATGGGCCTCCAGGCCCAGGCTGCTGCGCAGGTAGTCGTGCAGGGCGAAGGTCAGGTAGCCCTTGCCCGAGCCGAAATCCACCGCGTGCAGGGGCTGGTCCTGGGGCAGGGGCGAGGCGCTGAGCGCGTGGGAAAAGACCTCGATAAACTTGTTGATCTGCTTCCATTTGCGCGCCATGGCCGGGATCAGCTGATGCTGGGCGTTGGTCACCCCCAGGTCGGTCAGAAAGGGCCGGCTCAGCTCCAGGTAGCGCTTCTTCTCGCGGTTATGCTCGGCCGACGGCGCCTCGCGCTGCACGGCCTGGTCGACGAACAGGCGGCCGACATCCTTCTTGCTGAAGACCAGCTGCACTTCCTCGGTCAGCGACAGCAGGTGGGCGTTCTTGAAGGCCTCCGGCAGCAGCGCGGCGATGCTGGCGAGGGCCTGGTCCAGGGGCAGGTTCTTGGTGATGTCGCGGGTGCTGTAGCGGTAGACGAAGGACAGGCAGGGCTGCTCCTTGACCGTCACCAGGCGCGCGTCCACGCGCTGCAGCCCGGCCTCGCCGCCGCGGTACTTGGACAGCACCAGTTTGACGAAGGTGTGCTGGGCGAGGCTGGTGTCCAGGCGCGCCAGAAACTGCGCACGCGGGTCGTCCACCAGGGGGGCGGACGGGGAAGCGACTGACATGGCGGGGCCTCGGGCAAGCGATAAAGGGCGCACGGGGCGCCGGACGGCGATTGGCCGGCATTTTACCCGAATAAGTCGCCCTGCCGATCCTCGGGTATCGATTCGGCCGGGTAGCAGAGGCGGCCGTCGACCAGGCGCGCCGCCACGCTATAGGGGTGCAAGGTGCTATGCGCGGCGTCCTGGATATGGATCACCTCCATGCCACGCTGCTTCAGGACGTCGGCGATTAGGACGCGGTGGCAGCGCCACCAGAGCAGCTCGGCGCACATCAGGGCGCTGGGTTGCCGGCCGGCGAATGCCAGCAGTTGTTCTAGGCCTCGGGCGAATTCGCCGCTGGCCAGGTGATCGGCATAGCCGCGAAAGGCTGCGTTGCGCCATCCCAGGTTGGGCGAGTCGGCCTGGGCGCGGCGCCGTCCGCCCAGCGGCTCCAGCCATAGGTAGGCGATGCCCTCGGCTTTGAGGGCGTCACGCAGGATCTGGCTGCCGAACTGCGGATAACGCCGCGAGCCCGGAAAGCGCCGCACATCGACTATGCCCTCGATGGCATAGGCCCTGAGCAGGGCGACAAAGGCCTCGAGGCTGTGGGTGGAGTGGCCGATTGTCCAGACGCGGGCCGGCTGTTCGGTCGCCTGGTTCATGGAGGGCTAGGGCAGGCGACTGCCTGCCCGCTGGCGGTGAAAGTCATGGGGCTGCCCTGGGCTGGATGCAAACGCCACTGTGGCCTGTTGCGGGTTCAGACCGCGGGCGCGGGCTTTTTCGCCATGCGGTTGCCCAGGTTTTTCATTGTCCGAGGCAAGTCCATCCCAGGCGCGGTGCCTGTCAGCGCTTGCCCATGGAGCGGCGGGTGCCGTTGGGCGCGCGTCCGGGGGTCTTGTGGTGAGCGGATTTGTTGCCCTTCTGGTGCCAGGGCTGATCCTCGCTCTTGCCCGGGGCGAAGGTGCCCGGCGAGAAGGGGAAGCTGAACGCCGGGATGCCGGCTTTCTCGGCCGGAGTCGACGAGGCGAGCGACTCTGCGCTGTTAGTAGTGTCGGGGGAGACGGCTTCGGGAGTATCTGGGGTGGCGTGGGTGGTCATGGTACGTCCGCAAGCGCCGGGTGATGGAGGAAGGGGGTGGCGCCGAGGGCGGCAGTATACCTGGGCTGCGCTAATGGCGCATTCAGGTTGGCCCGCCCGGGCCTTGGTGGTGGGTAGCCCGGAAAAGCGCAGCGCCATCCGGGGCCGGACGGTCAGGTGTGGGGTCGCGGCGCGCGGCCTATGGCGGGCCTGAAACTGGCCGGGTTAGGGGCCAGTTTCGTCACGGCCCAGGATGCGGTCCATCACCCAGTCGGTCTTGATCGCCTCGCTGGCCACGGCCGGGTGCAGGCGTTCGCCGCGGATATGAGCGTTCATGCCCAATACGTGGAACCACTGGATATGCGCCGGGTGTTCCAGGGTTTCGCAGGCGTTGTGCAGGCCGCTCAGGCGCACCGGCGCTTCGTCGAACACCGAGAAGGCGATTCGGCCCTGGCTGCCGACGATTTCCACGCTGTCCTGGCGGCTGTCGGCAACGAAGTTCCAGCTGCCCAGGCCCAGGGCGCCATTGGCGAAGCGCCAGACCGCCGCCACCGCATCCTCGGCCGCGTAGAGACCGGCCTGCCGGGCCTTGAGGCCTTGGACTTCGACTATATCGCCGAGCAGAAACTGGAACAGGTCCAGGCCGTGGCTGGCCAGGTCGGCGAAGTAGCCGCCGCCAGCGACCCCGGGGTCGGTACGCCAATTGGCCTGTCCGTTCAGGTCGGCGGCCGAGGGCGATTTGCACAGGTGCCAGGACAGCTGGCGCACCTCGCCGATCAGGCCGTCCTGCAGCCACTGGCGGACCTTGAGAAAGCGTGGCAACGAGCGCCGGTAGTAGGACACGAACAGCTGGGTGCCGGCCTCGGCGAAGGCCTGCTGCATCGCCCGGCTTTGGGCCAGGTTCAAGGCCATGGGCTTTTCCACGCAGCAGTGCTTGCCCGCCGCGGCGACCTGCAGGCTGTAGGCGTAATGACTGTCCGGGGGCGTGGCGATATAGACGGCCTGCACCTCTGGGTCGTCTATCAGGGCCTGGGCCTGGGTGTAGCTGCGGGCGATGCCGTGGCGCGCGGCGTAGTCCTGTCCCTGCTCGGCGCGCCGGGCCATGACGGCAACCAGGGCGGAACCGGGCGCCTTGTAGAAGGCCGGTCCGCTCTTGCGTTCGGTCACGTCGCCGCAGCCGATCATGCCCCAGCGTATGGGCTCCAGCATGGGTCTTCTCCTGTCGGGCGAGCGCGGCGGTGCGCCTCTTGTCAGAGCGGCTGCTCGGAGGGCGGCGCGATGACCTGGTTCAGCGCGGCGATGCGGGCATCCAGCTCGCCGGGTCGGCGCTGCTCGGTGGCGGCACGCACCCCGTCGAGGGCGACCACTTGCCGGGCCGCGTGCTGGCTGCCGCGGTCGGCCGCGACCGCCAGCCAGGCATAGGCTTCCAGCTCCGGCTCGATGGACGGAGATTGTCCGCTCAGTACCTGGTCCGCATAGCGGCACATGGCGTCCAGATCGCCGGCCAGGGCCGCCCGCTTGGTCGCTTCGGCCGGGTCTTCATCGATGCCCGCGCCAGGCGGTGCCTGCAGGAGCGGGGCCGAGGCCTCGGGTTGGGCCGGGGCGGGCGGGGTAATGGCTGGTTCGCCTATCGGACCGAAATCCACCGTCATCGCCGAGTCCGGGTCCGGATTGCTCGGCGATGGCGAGTCGAGCCCAGGGGCTGGGGCTTCGCTCGCGGTCTGGGGGACCGGGACGCGCGGCGGCGTATTCGGCTTGTCGAGCACATGTTTGTAGAAGGCCTGCGCCGGCGTGTCGCCGGACTCGGAGGCGGCCTTGAGCAGCTCCAGGCCGCGGGCCGAGTCGTTCAGGTTCGGCGTGTAGATATTCAGGTAGAGCAGGCCGGCTTCGCGTTGCGCCCGGGTGCTGCCCCAGGCGGCTTTTTCCAGCAGGCGGGTGCCGTAGGCGATGTCCATGGCCACACCCTGGCCTTTGAGGTAATGCCAGGCCAGCACGCGGGTGGCTTCGGCGTGGCCCATGGCATCCGCCCGGCTCAGGTGGGTCAATGCCGCCTGCTGATCCACGTCGTTCTGGTAATGCAGGGCCAGTTCGAGGTGCGCCTGGGCGCTGCCTTCGTCGGCGGCCTGGTGCAGCCACTTCAGCATGCCGGCCTGATCGCCGCTGGCCTGCAACAGCCGTGCTTCGCGCAAGGCCTCAAGCCCCGGCTCGGTGCGGGGCGGCAGCTCCTGTACCTGGCCCTGGGGTGCCGCCTTCGGGCTGCTGGACGGGGCCATGATCAGTGGCATTTCGTAACTCACGACGCCGTAGACCGGCTCGGCCGGCACCACGCGCTGGTCGGTCGGAATGCTCGAGGGCACCGTTTGCAAGGGCTCGAACTGCACGCAGGCGGCCAGCGAGGTGGCGGCCAGCGCCAGGACCAGAAGGCCTTTATTGATCGAGTGGCAACCCATAAGGGGGGAAGCGGTCATTGAGCTAAACCTGAGTCGGGGACCCTGGCCGGTGTCAGCGCAGCAGGCGTGGCCCGGTGGCGGGCAGCTGTGCGGCCAGAAAAAGCGCAGTGTACCCGTACTGGCAGACCCGGGTGGAAGCGTTAGACGAATTGCCGACTGCGCTCGGCCGAGTCCTGCCCCGGGGAAGGCAAAGGCGCCAACCCCATTGCTGGTGTTCTGAAACCCAGCCGGTCCAAGGGGAGCTATGCCGCCTTGGGCGCGCGTGAAGCAGTCAGGAAAGGGTCGGCAAGACGGATTCAGAACACCAGCATCAACAGGCCGATGACCACCGCCAGGCCGATCAGGAAAATGATGCCGATGGTGCCGCCGAGAAACTTGAGCATAAGGGTACTTCCTGTGCGTTGGATTCCCTTGTTCCGACTGGTCCGGCTGGCCAATGTTCAGAGCAATTGCTCGGCGCGATGCTTATCCCCGCGCATCCCGACGCCGAGATAGGTTGAACCGAATGCAGGCACCGGGCTTCTATTGTCGGTGGCAATCCACCCACTACCCACCCACGACGGCCTCGCGGCCAATCGATTTTCTGGAGCATGCATGGAACTGCCTAACAAAGACCTCGGCACACTGTTCGAGCAGCTGGGCCTGGCATCCGACCCGACCAGCATCGACGCCTTTATCGCCCGGCATTATCCCCTGGCGGATGAGGTCAAGGTATCCGAGGCGTCCTTCTGGAGCGCCACCCAGGGTGCCTTTCTCAAGGAGCAATTGATGATCGACGCCGAGTGGGCGCCCATAGTCGACGAGCTCAATGCGCGCCTGCACGCGCGCAAGGGCTAGGGCGTTTTCGCCTTATGCAAGCCCATCTTGCGGCTAGCCGTACGGCTAGCCGTATGGCAAGCGTTTTTGTAGCCCGTACAAGCCTTGGCGCAGTCCGGGGCCGCGCTGCCCCGGATAGCGCGGCGATGGCCCACTCCAGGGTATCGTTGCACTCAACCCAGGCTACGAAGCTGCAAGATGGACATAGATAAGCGGTGTAGGGTGGATGATGCCTTGCTCATCCACCATCGCGATGGAGTGGATGGATAAAGCGCCAGCGATGCGTCCCGATCCACACCACGAGATCGCAGGCCTTGCAGATAAACATAAGCTGCCCCCCTATGGGCAGGCAGGTTTTTCCTGAAAATGGGCGTCTGGCTTACCGGCTGGGCAGCGCGCCCCTCTCGCGGCCCGTCTTGCTGATCGAGCCGGCGGCGGACGCCTCGCTGCTCGAAGGGGCTTGCTCCGTCGGGCATGGCGTGGCGCGGCGCTGCTGGCGGCTGCGGCCCCGAGCGGAGCGTTTGCGCCACCAGATCAGCACACCGGTCAGGCTCAGGGTCGCGACCGCGAGGCCCATCAGGGTGACGAACAGGCGCCAGGGCAGGCCCCAGAGCGCGGCGAAGTGCAGGCCGTAGAACCAGCTGGTGAGGGTGTCGCCAGCGGCCTTGCCGCTGGGCAGGAACAGGGCGAGCGACTCGCCGGTACTCGCGGCGAAGTACAAGGAGGTAGCGCCCCATTTGTCCATCACATCGCGACTGCTTCTGACTGTGTAGCGGAACACGCCCTGCTGCGGATCGTAGGCCAGCCGGTCCGCTCGCACGACCTGGAAGCCCTCGCGCTCCGCGGCTTCGGCCATCAGTTGCTGCCCGTGGGCGACCGCCTGTGGCCAGTCCATGGCTGGCTCCCGGGGCCCTTCCGGCAGCGCCGGGATCGCCTGATGTCGCGTCTGCTGGTCGAAGAACAAACCCATTACCGGCGTATAGACGGGGCTCAGGTTCAGCCCGACGCTGGACCAGGCGAAGACCAGCAACAGTGCCCAGAGCCACAGCCCGCCGGCCCGGTGCAGGTCGAACTGCAGCCTGTGGGCGCCGGCGTTCCAGCGCAGGGACCAGGCCGGCCGCCAGCGTGCCCACCACCGCGCGCCCAGGGCAGGCGCCGCGTTGCGCCGCGTGCGGGGCGTCGCCGGCAGGGTCAGGTAGGCGCCGACGAAGCAGTCCAGGGTCCAGAGCAGGGCGATCAGGCCGAACAGCCAGGTGCCCACGGTGCCCAGCGCCAGCTGGTAATGCAGGCGGTAGACGAAGGGCATCAGGTTGGTCAGGCCCTGGCCGATATCGCCCCAGCGTCGGCTGCCGAGCACCGCGCCGGAGTAAGGGTCGACGAACACCTCGAGGCCGGACGAGGCCTCGGTGGTGGTGTGGGCTGGATCGAACGATGCCGTGAGCCAGAAGGATCTGGCCCGGTTCGGCGCTTCCTTGAACGACACCAGGTCGGCGCGCAGCTGTGGGTACGCGGCCTGGACGCGGCTGCGCAGGGCCAGGGCGTCCAGCGGTCGCGCATCCGGCGCGGGCGGTTCGACCCGCATCAGCCGTGGGTTGAGCGCGGCGTCCAGCTCTTCGTACCACACCAGCAGCGCGCCGGTGAGCCCGGCGAGCAGCAGGAACAGCGCCAGCACCAGGCCGACGTAACGGTGCAGCCAGAGCAGCCGCCGACGCATCAGAAGTTCAGCTCGACCGAGGCCTTGACGGTACGCGGCGCGCCGAAATCGAGGGCGCCGTAGGTGGTGTTCACCAGGTAGCGTTCATTGCTGACATTCTCGACGTTGAGTCGCCAGGTGGTCGCCGTGTCGGCGTACAGCGCCGCGCGGTAGCGCAGGCCCAGGTCGAGGCGGGTGGAACTGTCGGCCAGCCAGGTGTTGCCGGAGTCGATGGCCTTGTCGCCGGAATAGTAGATCCCGCCGTTCACCGCCAGGCCCTCGACCCAGTCGGACAGCTCGTAGTCGGCGAACAGGTTGGCCTGCCATTCAGGCACGCCCTGGGGCCGTTTGCCGATCAACGAAAGGTCGTCGGTCTTCTGGATTTCCGCTTCCAGGTAGGCCAGGCCTGCGATCATCCGCAGATTGGGCGTGAGGTTGCCGCTGAGCGTGGCCTCGACCCCGCGATGCACCTGGCGGCCGTTCTGCACGTAGCGATTGCCGCCGTCGAGCAGCTCCAGGCCCTTGTCGATATGGAAGTAGGCCGCGGTCAGCAGCGCGTTGCCGCCCAGTTCGTACTTCACGCCGGCTTCGTACTGCTGGCTTTCCAGGGGGTTCATGACCTCGCCGCGGTTCACCGCGTTGTCCGGAGCGGTGCCGCCCTGCTCGATGCCCTCGGCGTAGCTGACATAGAGCGACAGGTCCGCTTGCGGCTTGATCACCAGGCCCAGGGTCGGATTCAGCGCGTACTCGTCGTAGTTTTCCGTCAGCCGCCCACCGGCGTCGGGTGAGAAGCCCTGGATGCGGGTCTGCCGCAGCCCGCCGTACAGCTGCAGCCAATCCGAATAGCTGATGGTGTCGGTGAAGAACACGGAGGACTGCTCGGTCCTGTTCTGCAGTTTCGAACGATCGGAGCCGACACCGGGATCAGCGATGGAGATCGGGTCGAACAGGTTGTTGGAGCCGATGCTGCCGTAGAAGCCGTCGGGGTAGTACATGTCACGGCGCAGCTGGTCGTAGCCGAAGGCCGTTTCATGGCTCAGCACCGAGGTGTCGAAATCGCCTTCGAAGACCAGTTGGTACGCGTCGTTGCGCCGCTCCTGATCGGGCGAGTAATAGAGGAAGGCGTCGTAGTCACCGTTGGCTTGCAGCGACACCGGCTCCACCGCGTTCTGCCCACGGGTGAGCACGCCACGTTGCGCCGCCAGCATGACCTTCCAGTTATCGGCGAGTTGGTAGTGCACGCGGCTGCCGTAGTAATTCTGCTCGTTCGGCTCCTTGGCCCAGGACTCCCCGGTGAAGGTTTCGGCGTCGAGGTGGCGGTAGAAGGCGCGGGCCTCGTCGACGCTGTCGAACCAGGAAATCGAGGCCGTGCTGGGCGCGACCATGTCGCGCTTCTGGTATTCGTAGTCCAGCTCGATCAGCAGGCGGTCGTTGACCCGCCAGTCGAAGAAGGTGCTGAAAAAGGTCTTGTCGCCGCTGACCTCGTCGACGTAGGTCTGCACGTCCTCCTGGGCCATGTTCACCCGCAGGCCGAACTGCTCTTGATCACCGAAGCGACCGCCGAAGTCGCCATGGGCGCCGACGCCGGCGTCATCGTTGCCGCTCAGGGTGACGCGCGCCAAAGGCTCGTCGGTCGGCCGCTTGACCAGGTAGTTGATCACGCCGCCGGGCGAAGTGGCACCGTAGCGCAGCGCCGACAGGCCCTTGGCGACCTCTACCGCGGCCTTGTTCTCCAAGGCGATGGAGCCCTGGTCGTTGATGCTCAGGCCGTCGCGCTGAATGGCGTTCACGCCGAGGTAGAAACCGCGGATATTGACCCGGTCGTACCACAGCGGCGAGTTGGCCTGAGAGATGGACGGGTCGTTCTTGGTGAGGTCGATCAGCGACTTCGCCTGTTGGTCGCGGATCACCTCGGCCGGGAAACTGCTGACCGAGAAGGGGGTATCCAGCACCGGTTTTTCGCGAAATCCCGAGGCGCTCGAACGCTCCGCACGGTAGCCCTGCTCCTGAAGCGTGGGGGCATCGCCGTAGAGGTTCTCCCCGGCCACCACCGAGACCGGAGCCAGGTTGACCTGGCCCTCGACGAGCGGCGCGGCCACCTCCAGCGTGACCGCGTTGCGTTCGGTGAACCGATGGCGCAGCCCGGAACCCGCCAGCAGTCGCTGCAGGCCCTGTTCGACGCTGTAGTCGCCCTGCAGGCCCGCGGTTTGCTTGCCCGTCGTGAGGCTGGCGTCGCTGGACAGCAGCAGGCCGGACTGGGCGGCGAAGCCGGCCAGTGCGCTGCTCAACGGGCCGGCGGGGATGGCATAGGCACGGGTCGCCTGCAGATCGCCGACAGCGCTGGCGCCGACCGGCGTTTGCGCCTGGGCGGTGCAGGCAAGCCACAGCGGGGCGAGTGCGAGGGTGGTGGCAAGCAGCGCGGTGGCCTGGGGTCTGGAGGTAAAACGCATGGAACGGGTCCTGTTCAATCGAGGCAAGGGGCTTTTGCTCTGTATGCCCCGGGCCGGGAGCAAAAAGGGAACCTCGGACGGCGATTTATTTTCGACGGTGCCGCGCGTCAGGTACGCGCGGTCACCGTGACCCACCAGGGCGTAACCCGGGTCACGGTCACGGGCAGTGTGTCGGCCAGCGCATCGAGAATGCGGTCGGTGTCGCCCAGAGGGTAGGCGCCCAGCAATGGCAGGCGCGCCGCCTGGGGGTCATAGCGGATCACCCCATGGCGATAGCGGGCGAGTTCGTCGAGGAAGTCGCCCAGCGGCAGGTTGTCGGCGACCAGCATGCCGGTTCGCCAGGCGGCTTCGCCCTCGGCACGGGGCTGAGCGCGGGTGACCTGCCGGGCATCGAAGCGCAAGGCCTGGCCCGTTTCGATAACCTGACGGCCGGAGGCCTGCAGGCGCGGCACCACGGCGACCCGCCCGGCACTCACCGCGACACGGGTGGCGTCGGCCTCCAGGCGCACGCTGAAACGGGTCCCCAGGGGCATGGCATCGCCAGCGGGGGTCTGCACGCTGAAGGGGCGGGCGTCGGCGGCGGTCTGGATATGGATTTCCCCGGCGAGCAGCCGCACCCGGCGCTGGGTGGGGCTGTAGTCCAGTTGCACGGCGCTGGCGGTGTTCAGCCAGAGCCGGCCGCCGTCGGGCAGGCGGCTCTCGCGGACTTCGCCGACCGCGCTGCGCAGGTCGGCGCGGCCTAGGCCGGCCGGTAGCAGGTTCCAGGTGGACCAGCCCAGGGGCGCGGCAAGCGCCAGGCCGGCCAGTCCCTTGAACAGCTGACGGCGGCTCTGCCCGCCGGGCTGCAGGGCGTTGCGGGCGGCCGTGGCGGGCAGGCCGCGGAACTGCCGGTCGATCTGTTCCACCCGCGCCCAGGCCCTGCGGTTCTGCTCGCTGGTGGCGATCCAGCGTTGCCAGCCGTCTCGCTCTGCTCCGCTCAGCTCATCGTCCTGCAGTACTGCGAACCAGTGCGCGGCCTGCTCCAGGGTGTCGTTGCCGATCGGCTCGCCGCGCGGCAGGGGGTTCACGGCGCCAGCTCCTGTGCCAGCAGCAGGCAATGCAACATGGCCTGGGCCATGTATTTCTTCACCATCCGTTCGGACACGCCGAGGATCTGGGCAATCTCGGCGTAACGCAGGTCATCCAGGCGCGACAGCAAAAAAGCCCGACGGACCTTGTCCGGCAGCCCCTGCAGCCAGGCGTCCACTCGGCACAGGGTTTCGACCACCAGGTAGCGTTCTTCGGGCGAGGGCGCCAGCGCCTCGGGTTGCTGGCTCAGCGTCTCGAGATAGGCCCGTTCGATGTCGCGCCGCCGCCAATGGTTGGCGAGCAGGCCCTGGGCGATACGGCTGAGGTAGGCCCGGGGTTCATCGATCTGTCCCAGGTCCTGGCGGCGGCCGAGCAGCCGCACAAAGGTGTCCTGGGCCAGGTCCGCCGCTGTTTCACCGCACCCGGCATGGCGCTGCAGCAGGCGTTGCAGCCAACCGTGGTGGTCGCTGTACAGGGTGTCCAGGGAGAGGGGTTTGGCGAGCAGCATGGGTCGATGGCGCGGCAGCGCGGCTCGTTATGGGGTCAGCTGCGCAAGATAATCTAAGTGTTAATTATTCGCAATAATTGGATGGCCAGGTACTGGCAATCATGCCGGAGCCGACAATCGATCGTTTCGCCTGGGCGCCGCCTGCCGGCCCGGGCAGCCACGGGTTGCGTTTTCCGGCGCGGGCAGTAGATTGGCCAGCCACAGGCCTGTGGCCGCGCGCTTAGCCGCAAGGCGCGGCGCGAAGGCGAGCATCGGGAGCAGGGCATGGGCATGGGTTCTTATCGACAGGCTTCCTTCGTGGCAGGCGTCAGCCGGCTCGTGGCGAGCCATGGGGGCCGTCGATGACGCGCCGGCAACAGTTCGTCTGGGGGGCGGCCGCGCTTGCGGGTCTCCTCGGGCTCGTGGCCGTCTATCAGGCCATCCGCGAGCCGCCGCAGCGAACGCTTTTCGAATTCCATGCCAGCGGTTTCAATGCCACCGGGGTGGCGGACAGCCAGGGGCGGGTGCTGCACCTGGAGGCCGCTCAGCCGCGCCGATTGGCGCCGGATCGCTGGGTGGCCATCGATCTCGAAGACGACAGCAGTGTCTGGTTCGACGACAGCGGCCGGGTCCTGGCCCGGTTGAGCTATGCGGAAATCGATTCGCAGCCCTTCCAGCGCAACCCCGACGATCCCGACCAGAGTCCGCTGTGGAAGATCTGGTCGAACGACCGGGTCAGCCTGGTGACCGCCGACGGCAGCCTGCCGCTGCCCTGGCAGGATGGCCATGGCGACTGGCAGGCGACGGCGCATCCCGGGCGTATCGTCTGGGCGCCGCGCAGTGGCGGCGAGGTGGTGTTCGACTGGCGTGGCCGTGAACGCCTGCGCCTGACCGACGAGGGACCTCGGCGTGTCTCCGGGCCCTTCCCCAACCGGGCGCTTTACCTGCTCTGCGACGACGCGCGCGCGACACCCTGTGCGCTGCGCGACGAAGACGGCGCCACGCTGTTCGAGGCGCCTATCGACGAATTGCGCGAACTCGATAACGGCCGCTGGCTGGCCCGCCAGGGTGAGGCCTGGCGCCAACTGGATGCCCGGGGCCAGCCCGTCGGCGACCGCCTCTACACCGACAGCCAGCACTCCCCGCGCTTCCGCACCCCGGAAACGGACAGCCAGGCGCTGGCCTGGCCGATCTGGATAACCGCCTACGGCCTGGCCGAGGATGGCATAAGCGCGTTGCCGCTGACCGAGGCGCAAGGGTTTATGCGGCGCGACGGCAGCTTCCACCCGGTGGCCGGCGCGCAGGGTGCCTACGAGCTGTGCCCGGGCACTTGGCGGGTCAACGACGCCGCCGAGGAGCCGCGCTACTGGCTGGTCGACGACCAAGGGCAGCCGCTGGGCCCCATGCTCGACGACGGCTGGCAGCCCGTCGAGGGCCATCCCGACCGGTTGATCGCCTATAAGGAGGGTCGCCAGGAGGCCCTGGTGGATTGCCGCGGCAAACGTTTGTTCGAGGATCCCCGGGTGCGCGAGCTGGACGTCATGGGCGCCGGGTTTGCCGGTATCCTGGCCGATGAACAGGCGCCACGGGTGTGGATCGATGCGCAGTTGCGCCAGCACCTGCTGCCCGAGGGCAGTCGCATCCAGCAGGCGGATCCCGACGGCGGCCTGCTGCTGGTGCAACAGGAACAGGGGATGCGTCTGTACAACCTGGCCCAGGAGGCTTTCGTCGGCGAGGTCTTCGACCACGCCCAGGACCTGACCTCCCGTGGCGTGATCTTCAACCGCGAGGGCTATTACGGCCTGATGGATGGTCAGGGGCGGGAGCTGCTGGCGCCTGAGTATTACGAAGTGCTGCTGTGGGGCGATGACCGCATCTGGAGCCGGCGTTACCTGGCCGACGGCGTCGAAGGCAGCGTGTCGCGCCTGCACGACGGCACGGGGCGGGTGCTGGGCCGCTGGGAGGACATGTCCATCGAGTTGCTCCCGACCTGGCTGGGCGACGCCGACACCCGGGCGGTCAGCCATCTGGTCGGCAAGACCTTCCTGACCGAGCAGGGCGCCTATTTTCCCCAGCAATGGGTGGACCGCGACGGCGTGGTGCTGATGACGGCCCTGACCTGCCCGGGCGAGGACCTGGCCTCGGTGTTGGCCGACGGTCCGGCGCTGCTGGAAAGCCAGGGCCAGGAACCGCGCCGTCATGGCGGCCGCTGCGAGATGCCCGCGCCCATCCGCGCGGCCATTGCCATGCGCCCCGGCAAGGGCTAAGGGGGGTAAGCCAGGGGCGGGGTTGCTGCCCCGCGTCGGCGCGTGATGAAGCCAGGTCCGGGTGATTTTCCGATCAGGCCGCAGCGCCGATGGCGATGCGGCGAGTCGCGCCCCGCGCCGCGGGGTCAGTCCAGCAGATCGGCCGGGACCGTGCCGCCGTTGTCGGCCAGCTTGCGCAGCACCTGCTTGTGCAGCCAGATGTTCATTTGCGCCGAGTCGCCCATCTTGTCCGCCGGGCAGCCCAGTTCCGTGGCCAGTTCCTTGCGCGCCCCCAGGCTGCTGTCCAGGCCGAGCAGTTTGAGCAGGTCGACGATGGAGGTGCGCCAATTGAGCTTTTCACCATGATTCGCCGCCAGGCTTTCCAGCTTGGCCGCCACATCCACCTGGCTGATCGCCTGAGGTGCCGCAGGCGTTGCGCCAGGGGTCGAAGCGCCGCCGCCGGTTGCCGGACCGGAACCGGAACCGGAACCGGCATTCGCTGGCGCCGCTTGCGCCTTACTGCCTAAGCCGAGTTTTTCCAGGATCGAATTGAACAGGCCCATAAAGAATTCCTTGCGTGGATGGATGGGTGCGCGCCAGACACTAAAGCACGGATAAGACGCGGTCGTGTATCTGAAGTGTTCGGCAGCGGATCGTTCCGCCTCTTTGCCCTGGCATCACTCGCACGCGCCTCGTGGCAGCCGCGACCTATTATGGGAACGCCGAGGTTTTTCAACGGCCCACTGAGCGCCCCGGGTCAGGTCAGGCGATTTTTGGATCGGCTGTCGCCGCTCGAGGTCTGCTTATGAAGGCAGCACATTCACCTTGCCCGGCTTATTGCCTTACACCCGTACCGAGCACCTCGATCATGCCTGTTGCCCCCAACGCTTTTTTCCATGCCAAACGCCCCAGGCGCCGCCGGGTCCGCATTGCCGTGTCGCTGGCCGTTCTGCTCGCAACGGCGACCGCCCAGGCCGGCGACGAGCAGGAGCTGCTCACCCTGATCAACGACTACCGCGAAGCGCCCGATACCTGCGCCGGCCAGCCAGTCGAGCCGGTCGGGCCGCTGGCTCCCGAGGCGCGCCTGGCGCGCAGCCTGGTCACCTCCGCGGCGCAGTTGCAAGGCGTGCTGCAAGGGGCCAGCTACCAGGCCGCCACCGCCCAGGTGATCAATGTGTCGGGCCCGGGGACCGTCGCGGCCGCGATGAATGCCATCAAAGGGCGCTATTGCAGCGCCCTGCTGGACCCGCAGTTCGCCGAGATCGGCGTGCTGCGCAGCGCCGCCACCTGGCAGCTGATCCTGGCGCGCCCGCTGCTGGCCCCGGACCTGGGCGACTGGCAGGCCGCCGGCCGGGAGGTGCTGCGGCAGGTCAACCAGGCCCGTGGCGAGGCGAGGCGCTGCGGCGATCGGACTTTCCAGCCGGCCGCGCCCCTGGGCTGGAACGCGCGGCTGGCCGCCGCCGCCCTGGTCCACAGCCGCGAGATGGCCGGCAAGCACTACTTCAGCCATACCGGCCAGGACGGCCGTCAGGTGGACGCCCGCGCCACGGCCGCCGGCTATGCCTGGCGGGCCATAGGCGAAAATATCGCCGCCGGCCAGGGCTCGGCGCAGCAGGCGGTCGCCGGCTGGCTGTCCAGCCCGGGCCACTGCGCCAACCTGATGCGTCCGGATTTCACCGAGATGGGCGCCGCCTATGCGCTCGACCCCGCCAGCCCGGGCGCCATCTATTGGACCCAGGTGTTCGGCCGGCCGCGTTAACGCTGTTACGCGTAGGGGGGCGCGGCTCGGATGTCGCCTGCGGCGCGGCGTCCGGGGTGCTTGGTAAAGGCCCCGGGCCGGGTTAGGCTCCGGGTTGGTGTGCAAGTAGAGGCGCGATGCGATGCAGGGTCCGGTGAATTTCAAACTGAAGCTGTCCTCCCAGCGCCCCCACGGCAAGCTCCAGCCCCCGACGATGGCCGAGGAGGACGCGCGGGTGCGCCTCGTCGACCAGCTGGAAAGCGACCGCGGTCGCATCATCAATTCCGCCGCCGTGCGGCGCCTGCAGCAGAAGACCCAGGTCTTTCCCCTGGAGCGTAACGCCGCGGTGCGCAGCCGCCTGACCCATTCCCTGGAAGTCCAGCAGATCGGCCGATTCATCGTGCGCACCCTCTACAAGCAGCTCGGTCCCCGGGCCGCCGACTTCGGCCTGGACGGCCTGGAAGGCGCCCTGGAAAGCCTGGTGGAAATGACCTGCCTGATGCACGACATCGGCAACCCGCCCTTCGGCCATTTCGGCGAGTTCGCCATCGGCGAATGGTTCGAGCGCGGCCTCGATCGGCATTTCGCCGCGGCGGTGCCGGTCGGGCAAGGCGATGCCGCGTTGCGCGCGCGCATGCTTCGCGACCTCAAGCACTTCGAGGGCAACGCCCAGGCCCTGCGCCTGGTGGTCAGCCTGCTGCGCCTGAACCTCACCTATGTGCAGACCGCCGGTCTGCTCAAATACCTGCGCCCGGCTTATCTGCCCGCGCCGGAGAAGGGGAGCCCGGGGGCCTACCTGAACAAGAAGCCGGGCTTCTACCTGGCCGAAGAGCCCTTTATCGCGGAGCTGCACCGCGCCCTGGCGATGCAGCCGGGCAGCCGTCACCCGATCGCCTACATCATGGAAGCGGCTGACGACATTTCCTACTGCCTGGCGGATATCGAGGATGCGGTGGAAAAGGGCATCTTCAGCGTCGAGCAACTGGCGCAGCTCTTGATCGAGACCTTCGCCCGGCACCAGGACCCCGAGGCCGGCCTGCCCGAGGGAAAATCTTTTCGCGAGTCGGTCGGGTACGCCCTCAAGCGCGCCCAGGACGAGCCGATCAACAAGGTCGGCGAGTTCTTTATCTGGCTGCGGGTGAACATGATCCATCCGTTGGTGCAGCACGCGGCCCGGCAATTTGTCGAGAACATCGAGGCGGTCTACCACGGCACCTTCGATCGCGCGCTGATGGAGGACCGCAGCCTGGCCCACGGCATCGTGCAGACCTTCAAGGATGTGGCCATGGAGTGGGTGTTCTGCCACCGCGAGGTGGAGACCCTGCAGTTGCAGGGCTACCGCATTCTCCAGGGCCTGCTGGATTTCTATGCGCCCCTGCTCCAGGCCAGCCCCGCGCGCTTCAGCGCCCTGACCGCCGGCACCTGCCGCGCCGAACCGCACTTGCAGATGCTCGCCCGGCGCCTGCCCAGCCAGCTGGTCAAGGCCTACCACGAGGCCTTGAAGACCCTCCCCGTGGCGTCTGCGGACAGCGTGCTGTGGGAGTTCTATCACCGCTGCCGAATGCTGCAGGACTTTATCAGCGGCATGACCGATCAGCATGCACAGGACGAATACCGGGCGCTGTCGGCGCTCTGAACGGCCGCCACAGCACACGCCTAATGCGGGACGCTGCGGCCCCGGATGGCGCGGCCTGGATAAGCGCGGTGCAATCCGCAAGAGCGGCCCGCGCGGCACTGTGCGGCCGCTTTATCCGGCGACTGTATAGGCCGGCGATGGACGGCGGTTGCTCTAATGGGTGTCCGCTTATTTCGAGGACGCGCCATGGCGCCCAAGGACTTGCTGCTGGCGCTGGTGGTGATCATCGTCTGGGGGCTGAATTTCGTGGTGATCAAGGTCGGCTTGCACGACATGCCGCCCATGCTGCTGGGCGCCTTGCGCTTTATGTTGGCCGCCTTCCCGGCGGTGCTGTTTATCAAGCGCCCGCAGGTACCGCTGCGCTGGCTGCTGGCCTACGGGTTGACCATTTCGCTCGGCCAGTTCGCCTTCCTGTTCTATGCCATGTCGGTGGGTATGCCGGCGGGGTTGGCGTCGCTGGTGCTGCAGTCCCAGGCCTTCTTCACCCTGTTCTTCGCCGCGCTGCTGCTGGGCGAGCGCCTGCGCCTGGCCAGCCTGTTCGGGCTGCTGGTAGCGGCGGGCGGCTTGTTGCTGATCGGCCTGCAGGGCGACCGCAACCTGACCCTGGCGGGTTTCGCCTTGACCCTGTGCGCGGCCGCGATGTGGGCGCTGGGCAATATCGTCACGCGCAAGGTCGGCAAGGTGAACCTGGTCGGCCTGGTGGTCTGGGGAAGCCTGATACCGCCGCTGCCATTCCTGGCGCTGTCCTGGTGGCTGGAGGGGCCGGCCGCGATCGAGCGCGCAGTGCGCGGTCTGGGCCTGGACTCGCTGCTGGTGCTGGCCTATCTGGCCTTCGGTGCGACCCTGCTCGGCTACGGCCTGTGGAGTCGCCTGCTGTCGCGCTATCCGGTCAGCCAGGTGGCGCCGTTTTCGCTGCTGGTGCCGGTGGTGGGGCTGACGTCCTCGGCGCTGCTGCTCGATGAGGGCCTCGGAACTCTGCAGCTCGTCGGTGTGCTGCTGGTCATGCTGGGGTTGCTGATCAATGTCTGCGGTGGCTGGTTGTACGGGCGCTGGCGCCTGGCGTGACTACCGTCCCGCAAGCGCCCCGAATGGACTGCAACGGTCTTGGCGACCGCGTCCCTCGGGGCGATTGGGATCAGTCCTGGCGGTCGGTGACTTCCAGCAGGTGGTAGCCGAACTGGGTCTTCACCGGGCCTTGCACCACGTTGACCGGGGCGCTGAATACCACGGTGTCGAACTCCTTGACCATCTGGCCCGGGCCGAAGGTGCCGAGGTTGCCACCGTCGCGGCTTGACGGGCAGCTGGAGTTATCCTTGGCGACCTGGGCGAAGTCGGCACCGCCTTCGATGGCGGTTTTCAGTTCGTTGCACTTGGCTTCGGATGAAACCAGGATATGACGGGCAGTGGCTTTGGCCATGGGGGAACTCCTCTCTAAAGAAGCCGCAGAGCCTACCGCAAACGCCGGCGTATTCAAACGCCGGGCATGGCGGCCTGCCTGGTCAAGGGGCGTCGGATCAACCAGTCTTCGCCCGGGATAGGGCGCGGTAGCGGGGGGCGCGCCCGAACACCCGGTGTTCAAAGCGTTGGCATTCGAACGAGCCCGAGGATCATGCTTGGGGCGGCTTTCAGCGCACAACCATGGCCGAGGTGCCCATCGCCTGGCCCAGGGTCGTCACGAACAGGTTGGCCTGTTCATTGGCCTCGGCGGGTAGCTTGGAACCGACCATCGCGGTGGCACTGGTGTAGGCCATCTGGGCGTCGAAATAGGCCTTCTGCAAGCGCTCCTGTTCGCCGACGTCGGTGGCCTTGAGGTACTGGGCGTACAGCTCGCGCAGCGCGGTGCTGTGGCGCTCGTACTCCGGCGCCAGGCTCGGCAAGGCGGGGGCGGGCTCGGCCTGGCGCGGCGCGGCGCTGGGTGCGTTCGCGGGACGGTTCTGCTCGAAGTACCCCGGCATTTCGTAGCGTTGTTCGAAATAGGCGATGAAATCCCGGGTGGTAAAAATCTTGGAGAAAATATTGCCGCCGTTACCCGGGTCGTACCCGGTCACGTTGTCCGGGAAGGCTTCCCGTACGCCGAATTTCCATCTTTTGTCGATAAACAATGCGTGAGTCTGCTCGAACGCACCCTCGAACTCCACGCCATCCAGCAGGATACGGCTGGCGAAGCTGCCGAAGTTTTTCAGCTTGGATTCGTCGGTGACATAGATCTCGCGGGCGATCACATAGTCGCTCAGGGTGGGGTTGATCAGGCCACTCTGACGCTCGCGGTAGACGATGAATTTCACCTCCCCCAGTTGCTCGCTGCGCAGGCTGTGCTCGCCGGGTTCGAGGCTGATCTCTCGCGCCTCCTGGGCCGGGATTTCGTAGGCCGTGCCGTCGATTTCCAGCTTGATGGCGGCGTCGGTCGGGTTATCGATGGAGTAGTCCAGGCTTTGCCCACAGCCGGCAAGCAGCAGGACCAGGGCGAGCGAAAGAAGGCGGGTTTTCACGGCAGGCAAATCCTTTTGTAAAGGGACGAACGGAAGGCACAGGCGCGCGGGACTATAAAGCCGCCGCCGCTGCAAAGCTGTGACGCCGCGCCGCAAAAACCGCTAAAGCCAGCTTGCCGATGGCGGGTAGTTGCGGGTTGTTCGCGCAGCGACCATAGAGCCCCGGCCTGTTCCTGGGGTAGGTCCGCAATTGCCCGCCTCTCGCGGGGCTTAACCGCCGACCGTATCGGTAAAGGTCAGGCGGTTGCCGAAGGGGTCGGTCACCGACATGTCCCGGCTGCCCCAGGGCATTGTCTCCAGGCCGGGCCGGCAGAAGGCATAGTTCGCGGCCAGCAGTTGCTGGTGGAATGAGGCCAGTTCATCGGTCTGGATGCGCATGGCCGCGCCGGGGCTGCAGTCGCCGTGGTGCTCGGACAGGTGCAGCACGCAGCCATCCTTGGATACCTGCATATACAACGGCAGCCCCGCCTCGAAGCGGTGTTCCCAGTCGACCGTGAAACCGAGAAACCCCAAGTAAAAGTCCTTGGCCTTGGCCTCGTCGAAGATCCGCAGGATAGGCGTGGTTTTAGAAAACGTCATGGTCGACAAAGTCCTTTATCGGGTATCAGCGGTTACGGGTGTTCTGCAACGGCAGCGCCTAGCGCAGCGTTTCTTAAGGTTGTGGCACCACAAAGCCTCGACCGTCCTGCATCAACTGCTCGATACCACGCTCCAGCCCACCGGCGTAATCCGCTTCCTTGAAGGCAGGCAGCATCTGCTGGCGAATGATCTCGGTACCCCGTGCGTTGCTGATATGGCGCTCGAACCCCAGGCCGAGCTCGATCCGCACTTGCCTGTCTTGCGGCGCCAGGACCACGAGAATGCCGTTATTAACCCCTTTGTGTCCCAGGCCCCAGCTTTGCGCCACGCGCAATGCATAGGTTTCGATCGACTCTCCTCCCAGGGAAGGGACGGTCAGCACGGCGATCTGGTGCGTGGTTTCGCGCTCGTAGTCGCCGAGCAATTGGCTCAGGCGTTGCGCATCTTTGACCGGCAATACCCCGGCCAGGTCGGTGACTCGGCCCGTGGGCCGAGGCGTTTCGGCCTGCGCGGCCAATGGCATGCAGGCGGCGACCCAGGTCAGGGCGAGCGCCAGCTTGAAGCGAAGGAGGGTGGGCATCGCGGTCGACATGGGCTCGATCTTCCTTGGTCGGTGTGTCGCGTGGATGGGGGTCGCCGCGATCGATCGGCACGGTCTCCGGACGCCCGCCATTCTAGGGCCTGCCGCAGCCCGGGTAAAACGGCTGACTGAAATGTACTAGTGGTGGGGGCGTGCAGCTCAAATGGGTGGGAATCCGAAATGCCAAGGTTCCACTGGGTACCCGCCCGCGCAGGCGGGAACCCAGGTGGCAGGGGCGTTGGAAGTCAGGCCATGCCCGGTCCCTGTGGCGTTTCTTGCTCGTCCACCCTGGACAGGTCGAACAGCGGATCGAGGCCGTCATAGGCGCTGGCGGCCACGCACTCCAGGTGGCGATGGACGGGGCGCAAGGTGCTGGGTTCGTGCGGTGCGCTGAGCAGCGCGGAGACCTCCGCCACCACGGCTTCGCCGGGCACGGTTTCTTCGGCCAGCAAGCGTTCGCTGACGCTGTCCAGCGCCGGCTTGAGGCGTTGCAACAGGGCCATGCAGTCGCGGCTCAGGCGCTGCAAAAGGTCGTCGGCCGCTTGCAGCGCTTCGCGCGGATCGCTGTCCAGGTGGGCGTCGCGTACCGCCTGCAGGCTCAGTAGCGAACCGGTGGGGCCCATGCCCAGGGCGCCGACCATGGACAGGGCCAGCTTGCTGGCCTCGTGCAGGTCCTGGCCGGCCCCGGAGGACACCTCGTGGAAATACAGCTGCTCGGCCGCGCGGCCGGCCAGGAGCATCTGGATGCGCGCGCACAGCTCGGATTCCAGGTGCAGGCGCTTGTCCTCCAGCGGCGTGACCAGGGTCACGCCCAGGGCCTGGCCACGGGGTAGGATGGTGACCTTTTCCACCCGGCCGCAGTTCAGCGCGGCGGCGATGACGGCGTGGCCGGCCTCGTGCACGGCGATGCGGGTGCGATCGGTTTCCGACAGGGCGCTGGCGCCCACCGGCTGCTCGCCGATGCGGCAGGTTTCCAGGGCGTCGACAAAGTGCTGCATCACCACCTGGCTACAGCGGTCGCGTGCGGCGAGCAGGGCGGCGTGGTTGACGATATAGGCGATGGCCGCCGGGGTCAGGCCGACGCTGTTGCGCGCCAGCTGGGCGTGGTCGACCGCGCCATTGACCTTGACCTTGCCGGCGTAGAGGCGGAACAACTGCTCGCGCTCCGACAGGCTCGGCAGGCCGACGCAGATGCTGCGGTCGAAACGCCCCTCGCGCACCAGCGCCGGGTCCAGGGAGTTGGGGAAGTTGGTGGCGCCCAGCACCAGCACCCCGCTGTCGGCGCTGAAGCCGTCGAGCTCGGTGAGGAACTGGTTGACGATGCGGTTACCTTCGCCATCGCTGGAACGGGCCTGCTCGCCGCGCCGGCCGATGCCGTCGATCTCGTCGATAAAGATGATGCAGGGGGCGTGCTTGCGGGCGGTACGAAACAGCGACTTGACCTTGTGGATGCCCACGCCGAAATACATCGAGGAAAAATCGCTGCCGGTGACCTGGATGAAGTGCGCCTCGCATTCGGTGGCCAGGGCCTTGGCCAGCTGGGTCTTGCCGGTGCCGGGTTCGCCGGTGAGCAACACGCCCTTGGGCGGCCGCGCGCCCAGGGCGGCGAAGGCGGCTGGGGCGCGCAGGTAGGCGGTCACGTCCTGCAGCGCCAGCTTGGCTTCCCCCGCGCCTATCACATCGGCGAAGCGCACGCCGGTGCCGTGCTTGAGCATCTGGAACGGGCGCAGCTTCCAGCCCACAACGCTCAGCCCCGCCAGGATCAGCAGGAACAGCGGCCAGTTCCTCAGCAGCGGTTGAAACCAGGGCAGCTCGCCATCGGTATCGAACAGGGTGACCGGAAACAGCGCGGCACCGACGCTGCTGTAGTCACGCAGAATCATCTCGCCGATGCGTCCGGACTGGTCCGCCAGCCAGTACCGCTGCCCGTCGAGGGTGGAGACGTACACCGCGCTCTGGCTCAGCGCCGCGCTGGCGATGCGATTGGCGCGCATGTCGCCGACCAGGGTAGACAGGTCGCGGCGCTGGGCCGTCCAGGCATCGGTGGAGCGCGTGAGTTCGTGCAGCATCAGGGCCGCCGCATCGCCCTGGGGAGGGGCGGCGGGCGGCTGGGAGTACCAATAGCCGCCGGCAGTGGCGGCGCCCAGGGCGAGACACAAGGACGCGGCGCCGACGGCACGGCGGTAACGGGCGAACAGCGATTTTTTCATGGCGATCCCGGAAGGCACAAGCTGCATAACGACACCCGATGATCGGGCGAACCAGGGCGGCAAGAGACTCCGCTCGCGAGGTACGCCATGGGCTGGCGTTGACTCGGCACGCGAAGGGATTATCGGCGCGGCGCGGACGACGTTAAGCGCTCAGAGACGAACGGAGCCACCATTGGTCGGTAGTGCGGAACTTCTTGCGCTACAAGATCGCGGAGGCGAGGCGAACTTGGCCCGTGCCTGTCGGGCCGCCAAGCGGGGCTGTACTGCAAGGGCCGGGCGCGGCCAGGGTTACATCGGGCCGGGTTCCGGGATGGGGGCCGGCAGTGGCGCTTGTTTTTCCAGGTTCTCGACCACCTCGTCGGGCAACACCTTTAGGCGTTCGGCCTGCTCGGTTGGGTCCTGGTCTGTATCGGGTGCGGTTTTTTCGTCGGTCATGGCAAATGCCTCCAAAGCGGTGCCGGTTACCCAACAGACGGTTGAAAAACTACCTGCGTTGCCCCTCTTGATTAAAAGAACTGGGGCGTTAAAAACAGGCTCGGCTGCCTCGCTTACGTTTTTCAACGGCCTGCTAGTAATGGGCCCGGGAATGCCGGGCAAGTTCCATGCAGTACGGACAAGGGTTCCTTCCTGTTTCCTTTTCTGGATGAGCCGGCCGTTGAAAACCTGCCAGTCGTTTCCAGCGGCTTGTCAGGCGACCGCGCAGGCGGCCGTCATGGCCTGCCAGGTGGCCTCGTCGGCGGGGATCAGGTGTTCGATGCGCAGGGAGGCCACGGTGATGTCCAGGGGCATGCCGAAGGTGGTGAAGGTCGAGAGAAAACGCAGTTCTCCGACGCAGGAGCGTGCATGCACCAGCATCAGGGGGCTGAGGGTGGTTTCGGGCGACAGGCCTTCCTGGCCGCGCGGCGCCGGTAAGGTCGCCAGAAGCCTGGCCAATGCGGGGTAAGTGAGCGCCTCCCGGTTCGCCCGCGCCCAGGCCACGCTACGCATGTCTTCGGCATTGATCAGGCAGTCGCCGAGACCGCCAGGCTCCAGCAAGGTCCTGAGCAGATTGAACCCGCCTTTCCCCGAGCTCACGGGCAGACCCAGCAGCTGGAACAGCGCCCCCGTGGCGGTATTCGCCGCGAGCATCTGCCAGCAGCCATCGAGGGCGATCGCCGGGGCCGGGTTGTTGGCCCGGAGCAGGTGTTCGATGGCGCTGCGCACGCTGTCCATCGCCGGATCGGCCAGGGGCAGGGCTTCGTAGCGGGGGGCATAGCCGGCCGCGAGAAAAGTGGCGTTGCGCTCTTCCAGAGGCGTGTCCATCGCGCAGAGCAGGGCGTGCAGCATGGCCGGGCTGGGCCGGGAGCGGCCGGTTTCCACGCAGCTCAGGTACCGCTGGGAAACGCCTGTATGCAGGGCCAGGTCGAGCTGGCTCAGCCGTGCCCGCCGTCGCAGCATGCGCAACTGTGCGCCGACCGCGGCAGAGCCGGATTGCGGAGTGTGGATAAGCGTGGGCATGGCGCGACTCTGGCATTCGCCGAGGCGACTGTCTATGACCTGTCGGGTCATTGAGGCGGACGTATAGCGCTCTTAACCTGGCCCTACCCCCACCTTTCTGGATTAGCGCTTGTGAACAACCTGATCTTCATACTCTGTTTCAGTTTTTTCGTCGGCCATGAACTGGATGCGGTGACCCAGGCCGAGTGGCGATTGCTCTACGGTTTTCGCCACCTCGAGCAGCGCGTTGCCGAGCCGCTGTTCGTGCTGTCGCACGTACCGCTATTGGCCCTGCTGCTCTGGCTGAACGGGCACCACAACCGGAAAATCCGCGAGGGGTCGCGGTGGCTGCTGGCAGGCTTCACCCTGGTGCATGCCGGGCTGCACTACAACCTGCGTGATCACCCGCTCTATACCTTCGACTCCCTGACCTCGCAGTCCTTGATTTTCGGCTGCGGCCTGCTGGGGGCCCTCTACCTGCTGCAGCTCTTGCGTGGGACCGACGCCGCAGGCTGAAGCCGGGCAGCGCCCCGCGGCGCTTGTCACAACATGGCGCGGCCCCGTGTCCAAGACTCTAAGCACGCCATCCTGTGCTCAACCAGCCTGAACGGGGTCCTTCATGCCTATTTCCACTTCACTGCCCGTCCGCGGGCCCACACGCCTCGGCCACTCCGGCACCACCCTGGCCGCCCTGTTGGCCCTGCCTGCGCTGGCATCAGGCGCCGAAGCGCCGCTGGCAGCGCCGGCCGGCACACCGGTGATCAGCATCGTCCAGGTGCCGAAGCCCTGGTATGCCCCCCGGTTTCTGGTGGTCGGCAAAATGCGCGACAGCATTCCCGAATACCGAGCGGCGTCTGGGCTGGCGTTCAAGGCCTATGCCTTCGAACGCGCCAGCGGCGCTTACGGTGGCCTGTATTACTGGCGCGACGCCTCCGATGCCAAGGCCTGGTTCAACGAGGCCTGGTTCGCCCGGGTGAGGCAGGAGCGGGGTGTCGAGGGCCGTGTGCGGATCTTCGCGGCGCCGGTCAGCCTCGACAACGTCCCCGGCGGCACCCGGGCGGATAACGACAGCGATGCCGTGGCGACGCTGGTGGAAATGGCGATTCCCGAGGGTGTCGATGCCCAGCGACTGGTGGCCCAGTTCGAGGCGGCCGTGCCCGCCTATCGAAAGGTTCCAGGGTTGTTGCGCAAGCATTTCCTGCTCACCGAGCCGGGTTCGTTCGGCGGTCTGTACCTGTGGCAGGATGAAGCCAGCGCCCGCGCCTGGTTCAACGCCGACTGGCACCGGGACGTCGTCGAGCGTCATGGCCGCGCTGCCCGGATCGAGTGGTTCGATACGCCGCTGCTGCTGCCCATCGCCCAGGCGAGCCAGGTGGTTGCGCAGCAGGCGCTGGTGCCATGACCGCGCCAGCGGGTCGCCGTGGCGGGCAGCGCCAAGCCCGACCGGCGGGGTGTCAAAAGCGGGTCATGGCGACCCTTGCATTCACTTTTCGGGTACCCACGGCATGAAAATCCTCGATCCCGGCCTCGCCATTGTCCAGGCCGCCACCGACGGCGACCTGGCTGCCCTCGATGCGCTGCTCCTGGCCATTCAGCCCGGCATCTACAACCTGGCGGTACGCATGCTCGGCAACCGTGACGACGCGGCCGATGCCACGCAGGAAATCCTGCTCAAGGTGATCACCCACCTCAGCGGTTTTCGCCGTGAGTCCGCCTTCACCACCTGGGTCTTCCAGGTGGCGCGCAACCACCTGCTGACCGCCATCACCCGGGCCAGGGAGTCGCCGGAGGTGTCCCTGGACAGCCTCGCCGAACGCTTGCAACAGGGGATCGAGTTCAGCCTGAGGCAGGGCGACCCCTATGGCGGCGGCCAAGCGCTGCGCCCCGAAGAAAAGATCGAGGCACGCCAGATTGCCCTGGGCTGCACGCAGAACATGCTGATGGCCATCGACCGCGAGCAACGCCTGGCCTATGTGCTGGACGCGGTATTCGGCCTGCCCTCGAAAGAGGCGGCCGAAGTGCTCGGGATCTCGGCCGCTGCCTATCGCCAGCGCCTGTCCCGGGCCCGCGCCAAGCTCGATGCCTTTACCCGGGCCAGTTGCGGCCTGGCCAACCCGGCAGCTGCCTGCAGCTGCGAACGGCAAATGCCGGCGTTGCGCCAGGCCCGGGCCGCCGGCCTGACCCAGCCGGGGGTGATCGCCAGCGATCGCAGCGAGCGGGAGGCCGTCGAGCGGCAATTCGACGCGCTGGTGCGCATGGTGGACGCCGCCGCGTTGTTTCGTGCCCACCCCGAGTACCGCGTGCCGGCCTCCCTGCAGGGCGCGATTCGCGCCGTTCTGAGCCAAGAAGGTTACTGGGATGAGGAACGCCCCCTGAATTGACATGCTTACCGGCACCCCACTCAACCTCGGTATCAGTACAGGACAGTCCCCCGATGAACGACTCCTCGACCCCCGAAGGCTTTGCCCCGCTGCAGCGCAGCAGCCCGCTGCTCGACCTGCTCGGCCCTTTCCATAGCCGGGGCACCGGCCTGCAGCTGGAGATCGGCCTGCGTACCGATCAACGTCATGCCAATGGCCGAGGCACCTTGCATGGCGGCGTACTGGCGACCCTGGCCGATATCGGCATGGGCTACGCCATGGCGTTTTCCAGCGAGCCGCCCCTGCCCTTGATTACCGCCAGCATGACCCTGGACTACCTGGGACCCGTGCAGCTGGGCGATTGGCTGGTGGTCCGCCTGGAGCACTCCAGGCGCGGGCGGCAGATGGCCTTCGCCACGGTCAGTCTCGAGGTAGAAGGCCGCACCGTCGCGCGTGCCAGCGGGGTCTTCGCGGTGCCGCTCTCCCGGCCTTGAGCGCCCCGGCGATGCCACAGGCACGACCCGCCAAGCCGGCTGTCGGGTGTCGGCGCGGTATTTGTCCGAGAGAAGGGCTTCGCAACGGCGCGCAATCGCGCATCATGGGCGCAGTCCGGTCGAGGGAGAGGGTCATGCGCGTCACAGTATCCATTGCGTTTATCGCCGCGTTGTCGCTGCTGTCCGCCGCCGCGGCCAGCGCCGCCGAGGACGCGCAGCTGATCGAGTCGGTGAACAGCTACCGCAGCCAGGTGCAGCGCTGTGCCGATCAGGCCTCCGAGGAACTGCCACCTCTGACGTCCGACCCGCGCCTGGTCCTGCCGGTCGAGGGCGGGGACCTGCAGCAGGCCCTGGCCCGCGCCGCCTATCCCCTGGTCAACGTGCAGGCCATTCGCCTGTCCGGTCCGCGGGATGCCCGGGCGGCCATGACCGAGTTGCAGCAGAGCTTCTGCCAGCAATTGCTCGACCCGCAGTTCGTCGATATCGGCGTGAGCCGCTCGGGCCGCGACTGGCGCATCGTCCTGGCGCGGCCGCTGTTGGGTGCGCGCCTGGGCGACGGGGCGGCGGAGGGGCAGAAGCTGCTCGAGCAGATCAACGCCGTGCGCGCGCAGCCGCGTCAGTGCGGCGCCCAGTCCTTTGCCGCGGCGCCGCCGCTGGCCTGGAACGCCACGCTGGCGACGGCGGCCGAGACCCATAGCCGGGCCATGGCCAATGCCAATTTCTTCGCCCACCGCGACCGCGACGGTCGCACCCCGGGGGACCGGGCGGAACTGGCCGGTTATACCGGGCGGCAGATCGGCGAGAACATCGCCGCCGCGCAGGACAGTGCGGGCAAGGTGCTGGACGGCTGGCAGGCCAGCCCGGGGCACTGCGCCAACTTGATGAACCCGCAGTTCCGCGACCTGGGCGCGGCCTACGCGATCGATCCCAGGAGCGATGCGGGCATCTACTGGACGGCGCTGTTCGGCGAACCCTGAATGGCGGATCGGACCCCTACTGAAAACACCTGCGCCAGGTGTGCCTGGTAACGGGCGATATCCGCCTCGATGGCTGGACGCTTCATCACGTCGACACAGAGGAAGGTCGGCAGCGGGTGCATGCCGAGGAACTGATTGGCCTTGTGGAACGGGAAGTACACCGCATCCACGCCCTTGGCCTCGAAGAAGTCCGTCGGGTCGTCGAAGGCTTGCTGCGGCGCGTTCCAGGTGAGCGAGAGCAGGTACTGCTTGCCCTGGATCAGGCCGCCGCTGCCGTACTTCTGCGAGGCGTCCGCGCGGGTGCGACCGTCGCTGGCGTACAGGCTGCCATGGCCGGCGGTGAAGACTTCGTCCATGTACTTCTTCACCGTCCAGGGCGCGCCCATCCACCAGCCCGGCATCTGATAGACGATCACATCGGCCCAGAGGAATTTCTCCACTTCCTCGGCGACGTCGTAGCCGGCATCGATCTGGGTCTGCTTCAGGTCGAAGCCGGCGCGGTCGAGAAAGGCCAGCGCGCTGTCATGCAGGGTGGCGTTGTAACGGCCTTCGGAATGGGCGAATCGTTTACCGCCGTCGAGCAGCAGGATTTT
The DNA here is from genome assembly GCA_040385585.1 of Pseudomonadota bacterium. Lineage (GTDB taxonomy): Bacteria > Pseudomonadota > Gammaproteobacteria > Pseudomonadales > Pseudomonadaceae > Aquipseudomonas. Next base: position 90,878 of record JAZKHB010000047.1, read on the forward strand.
CTTCATGGCATAAGCCTCCGTCAGTGGGATAACGGCAGGCTAGGGGGTGAGGGCGGGCGGAAACAGTGGGTACCAGGCAAATGATAGTTGACTGGAAGGCATGAATAAGGTGGCTGAGCTTGCCGTAGGGTTAATCCATATCTGCTCTTGGAACCTTCCGATACCCGAGCTTGCTTAAGGCCTTATCCTGCATGCGCATACCGGACCGAAACAGGTCGCCGCGCTCAAGGCGGGTTAACCGGCTGCTTCCAGTATTCAGGGCATGACGGGGAATGTTGGGGTATGAGAGTGGCAGTGCTCGCTATCAGGCTGCGCCGGTACGACGGGTCATCATGGATCGGGGGGCCTAACCTGTGCCGAAACTTTACGTGCGAAAAGGCGACAGATCGACGGCGGCGCAGGGCGGGCCTAGGGTGTGTCCACATTCCGACACGCATCGAAGGTACGCACCATGTGGCTTCTCGGTACACCGCTCGACAACGCGCCCACCCTGCTGGCCATAGGCGCCTTTCTCCTGCTGCTGGCCCTGGTGGCCTACGGGCCGGCCGAGTGAACAGGCCTGCCTCTGTGGCTGGTTACGCTGAGCCTATCCGGGCGACCGCTGCGCAGTGGTCCCTATAGCCCGGCTGCGATCGGCAGCGGATTTCAGCGGTACAGCCAGCGCTCCAGCGCCTCCAGGTTGGTCACCACTATCTGCTGGGCGCTGGCCTTGGACTGCACCTTGTGCGGGTCGATCTGGTAGCGCTGCAACACGTACTGGACCAGGGCGCCACGGCTGTGCACCCGCAGTTGCCCGTCCTGCATGCCATAGTCCAGTTCGATGATGGTTTTCTGCGCCGGTTGCAGGCGCGGATCGGGCTCGATCACCAGGGTCATCTCGGTCGACCAGCCCTCGTCGTCCTCGCGTCTATTCTCCGAGGCATCCAGCACCTGCGGCTCGCCGCGAAAGCGGCTGAGCACGAAGTCGCGGTAATCGCGGTTCTTCTCGCAATAGGCCCGTACATGCCAGCGCATGCCGGTGTAGATCAGGGTATGCGGAGCGACCAGACGGGTTTCGGCGACCGGGTTGGCCAGCGACACGTATTCGCACTCCAGGCGCAGCCCTTCGCGGCAGGCCCGCAGCAGCGGGCGAAGAATCTGCGGGCGGATCGAACGGTCCGGTACCCGCAGGACCTCGGTATGCGCATAAGCCAGGGCCAGGCCCTCGACATGGGGCGCCCGCTCGTGGTTCTGGTTGAGCAGGTGCAGGTAGGCGCTGGCGCTGTCATCGATAAACAGCGGCGTAAAGCCCGCGCTCGGCACATAGCCCTTGAGGTGCTTGTCGTAGTCCAGGTTGTCGGGGGCGTAGTCGCCCAGATAGCTGTTGATGTCCTTGGACGCCTGCTGGCGGCTGATGCCGAAGCTCTGCATCAGGTGATTGGTGGTCAAGCGGCCTTCCCACCAAGCCACCGTCTCGATCAGGCGATAACGCAGGGCCAGGTCCCAGCGAACCCCTTCCACCGACTGCTTGCGCTTAATGCCCGTTACTCCTTTATCTAAGCCGGGTTCTTGCACGTCAAGAACTTGGATACGTAAAGAAAAACTACACATAAAATTGTCCAGGCTCAAGCCCCGAGGCGCGCGCTGCCGGGAGAAGCTCGTCAGATAAACCAAACGATTCCGAATCGCTGGGCTCCATTCTCTGTAACCCATCCAAGCGAGGTGTCACATGAGCAGCGCAACAGACAAGATCAAAGGCCATACCAACGAAGCCATCGGCAAAGTGAAGGAAGGCCTCGGCAAGGCGACCGACAACCGTCGCCTGGAAGGCGAGGGCGATGCCCAGCAGATCAAGGGCAAGGCCCAGCAGGTCAAGGGCGAAGCCAAGGACGCGATCAAGCGCGGCGTCGACAGGGCCTGATCGAAATAGGATCAATCAAACCCGGCCACTCGTGCGAGTGGCCGGGTTTTTTGTGGCGCTCAGAAGCATCACGACCTGAGACCGGCATTGCCCAATCGACGAAATCGGGCCTTTGCATCGGCGGGCAACCCCCTGTTTCTTGGCACCGGGGAGCGACGTTGCTGTTCTACCGCGGCTACGCCATGCGGACCGCGCGCGGGGCAGGAGGAAGGGCCTTCGAGCCTGACCGGCGTGATAACACCGGGCAGCGCCCGGCCGATCTCGGGTAAGCCGCGATGTTCGTACAGGGATTTCCGAGCCTGTCCTGTGAGAGCCATCGAATAAATCAAACGATTACCGCGCTCAGGGCTCTACTCCCTGTAACCCATTGAAACCAGGTGCCACATGAGCAGCACAACAGACAAGATCAAAGGCCATACCAACGAAGCCATCGGTAAAGTGAAGGAAGGCCTCGGCAAGGCGACCGACAATCCTCGTCTCGAAGGCGAAGGCGATGCCCAGCAGATCAAGGGCAAGGCCCAGCAGCTCAAGGGCGACGTCAAGGATGCGATCAAGCGCGGCGTCGACAAGGCCTGATCGAACCAGGATCAATCAAACCCGGCCACTTTCGCGAGTGGCCGGGTTTTTTGTGTTCGCTTGAAAGCCGCAACAGCGGCAGTCCGTAGAGCATTCTCCCCGTCCTTATTCCCCGCCATGCCCTGTCATTCCTCGTCATTCCTCGTCATTCCTGCGAAGGCGGGAAGAAGGCGGAAGAAGCGGGAAGCAGGCGTCGCAGGATAAGGCCGCTTGGCGTGTGCCGCGTTGATCCTTCCCGCGCTCCGCGTGGGGAGGATCAGTCGTCCTGCCTGTTGGCTGGTGGCTTGCCTGGAAAGCCGTCCTTTAGCCGGTGCGCGGCACTTTCGCGGCGCGCGTGAAAATGCTATCACTGCGCGATTAGAGGCGCTCCCCCCGCCTTGCCCATCGAGGTTGCACATGCGCCGTACGCTGTTACTCTCCGCGGTCCTGTGGAGCACCTGTGGCTGGTCGGCCGAATACCCCATCAGCAGCGACCAGCAACGTGCCCAGCAGATCGATCAAAATACCGCGGCCTGCGTCGAGGGCATCGAGGCCTTGCCCGACCTGCGCGCACTGTATTCACGCCCGACGGTGCAGGCCTATTGCACCTGCCGGCAGCGCTTCAGCGCCGATGTCCTGGCCGACGCGGCCAAAAACGATCGACGCGGCAAGGCCGTTCAGGACGAGGTAGCCGCCTACGCGGAAGAAAAATGCACCTATATCCTGATGCAACAGCTCGAGCACGAATGACACGGGCAGCACGCGCCAACCGCGCGCCCGAACCGGCGCCGGTGGATGACCAGGGCGCTGTGCAGTGCTCGCTTCCCGTGATCAGCTGCACGGACCGGAGCGCATTCCATGTCGCCGGCTAAACAGCGTTCCCTGCAGCAGCTGTACCGGGACATGCCGACTGCGGAAATCGAGCGCCGGGTCGAAACCGGGCAGCTCACCCCCCAGGCGCAGGTCGTCGCCCAGCAGGAGCTGCTTACTCGGATAACCCCGGCCCCGGTCCCCGCCGATCCGCCAGCCGAGGCCAAGGCCAGCCAGCCCGTGCCGAGAAATGCCGCGACCATCATCGGCGGGCTTATCGCCAGCAGCCTGGCCGCCATCGCTGTCATCTACCTCGTGGACCCGGAGGCCTTGGCGATAGTCGTGAGTCTGACGCTGATCATGGCCGCCACCCTTATCGGCAAACTCATGCCGCGCTTGGGCTTGATGCTGGGCTGGGTGCTGACCCTGACCCCCATCTGGCTCGGCGGGTTTATGTGGTACATGGGCGCCCTGACGATAAAGGGCGCTGACTACAAGCCACTGGAGGCGATCCTGGCCTGGATCGCACTCATTATCGCCTCCGTCATGGGGTACGCGATTGGCTCCGGCCTGCGCCATGGCGCGCGCCACAGCGGTTCCTGGGAGCAATTCGGACAGGAGCTGGAGGAGGCGCAACAGAAAGCCCAGGAAGTGCTGAATAAGCGTTAATAGGGTTTTTCATTTTTTCCTGTCCAGGGCCCGCGCGGCCCTCCCGGATGGCGCCAGGGGGATGTCCGGACGCACTGTGTCGTCCTGCGTTCACTCACTTGCCTGCCACTTTGCGCAGGCGGGAATGACGGGGAACGACGGTGACAATAAGAGTTCTTGGTGGACATGCAGCTCTGCGCTGCAGCTACCAGCAAGCGAGGTATCTCGTGAAAACGCCCTAATGGCTGTAGCCCGGCTTGTTGCGGATGGTCTTGCGCAGGTCGTCCGGGGTGATATGGCCGACCACCTGGGAGGCGGCGCTGCCCGGCAAGGGCAGGCCGAGGATATTGCCCTTGATCTTGCCGATCACGTGCATCTCGCACGGCTTGCAGTCGAACTTCAGGGTCAGCACCTCGTCGCCGTGGATCAGTTGCATCGGCTCGACCTTGGTGCGCACGCCGGTGACGCCCTTGGCCTGCTTGGGGCACAGGTTGAAGGAGAAGCGCAGGCAGTGCTTGGTGATCATCACCGGCACTTCGCCCAGCTCTTCATGGGCCTCGTAGGCCGCGTCGATCAGCTTCACCCCATGGCGGTGGTAGAAGTCGCGGGCCTTCTGGTTGTAGACGTTGGCCAGAAACGACAGGTGCGCCTGGGGGTAGACCGGCGGCGGGTTGCTCTCGGCCTTGCGCCCGCCGCGGGGGTGAGCGGCGACGCGGGCCTCGGTCAGCGCCTCGATGGCCTCGCGGCGCAGCGCCTTGAGCTGCGAGGCGGGGATGAAATACGCCTGGGGCGCATCCAGTTTGACCGCCTCGGCATGGTAAATCGTGGTGCCGAGCTGGCCGAGCAGGTCGCGCAGCTGCTCCAAGGCCTGCTCGGGTTTGTTCGCCGCGCCGAAGGGGCCGTCCAGGCCCACGCTGGCCTGAATGCCTTCCTCGCTGGTGGCAGTCAATTGCAGGCGCTCCTCGCGCAGGCTGACCTGCCAGGACAGGCCGATACGGCGCTCGGACGAGGTCTTCTGCAGGGCCTGCTGCCAGTTATGGTCGAGGTTGCGGTTCAGCGGGTGCTCGGGGCGCAGGCGGCCAAGGGCGGCCGGCATCTCGTTGGGCTCGACGCGGTAGCGCCAGCGCTTCTGGCCCTCGTCCTCGAATTCCTCCTTGAGCTCGGCGATATTGGCGCGAAAACCCACCACCTCGCGCTTGACCAGCACGTTGAGGCCGTCGCCGTTGGACAGCGGCTCATGGGTGACGGCGATCAGGTCGCGCTTGCCGACCTTTTCCACCTGGCCCACCAGCAGGCCGGTAAAGGTCGGGGTGTCGAAGGCGCCGATGTCGACCTTGCGGTCGGTGACGAAGTAGTCGGTGCTGCCGCGGTGGAAGGTCTTGTCCGGGTCCGGCACGAAGAAGTGGTCGGTACGGCCGCTGGCGGCCCGGGCCAGGTCCGGGCGCTCGGCGAGGATGGCGTCCAGGCGCTGGCGGTAATAGGCCGTGATGTTCTTCACGTAGCCCATGTCCTTGTAGCGCCCCTCGATCTTGAACGAGCGCACGCCGGCGTCGACCAGGTCGCCGAGGTTGGCGCTCTGGTTGTTGTCCTTCATCGACAGCAGGTGTTTTTCGAAAGCCACCACGCGGCCCTGGTCGTCCTTCAGGGTGTAGGGCAGGCGGCAGGCCTGGGAGCAATCGCCGCGGTTGGCGCTGCGGCCGTTCTGCGCGTGGGAGATATTGCACTGGCCGGAGAAGGCCACGCACAGGGCGCCGTGGATAAAAAATTCGATGGCCGCGTCGGTCTGCGCGGCGATGGCGCGGATCTCCTGCAGGTTCAACTCCCGGGCCAGCACCAGTTGGGAGAAACCGGCGCGGTCGAGGAACCTGGCCCGCTCCAGGGTGCGGATATCGGTCTGGGTGCTGGCGTGCAGCTCGATGGGCGGAATATCCAGCTCCATCACCCCCAGGTCCTGCACGATCAGCGCATCGACACCGGCCTGGTACAGCTGGTGGATCAGCGCGCGGGCCGGCTCCAGCTCGTCGTCATGCAGGATGGTGTTGAGGGTGACGAACACCCGCGCATGGAAGCGGTGGGCGAACTCCACCAGCTGGACGATCTCGCTCACCTCGTTGCAGGCGTTGTGCCGCGCGCCGAAGCTCGGGCCGCCGATATACACGGCATCGGCGCCATGCAGGATGGCCTCGCGGGCGATGTGCACATCGCGGGCGGGGCTGAGCAGTTCCAGATGGTGTTGGGGCAAGGACATGGCGGCTCTTCTTGTTATCGGGCGTGGCACGGCGAGCGCGCATTGTAGCGGGGGTTTGACGCAGAGGCATCCGCCGGTGGGTATGGCGATGCCGAAACCGACCAAGGCTTTGCAAGGAGCGGAGCGCAAACAGCTTAATATGGGCAAATTGCCATCAAGGCACGCTTTGCATAGAGTGTGCGCCTGCCGCGAGGGCGCTCTCCTGGCCGGTGGAATACATCAATAAACAAGGACGATTCAGAATGAAGTTGAAGTTGAAGTTATTGGGCATGGCGCTGGTCTTGACGCTGACCGGTTGCGCCAGTTTCCCGGGAGACCAGGTTCCAGAAACCACGCTGCCCTCCATGGCCAGCTACCAGCAACGTCCCAGCGTGTTCGTTGATTTCACTTTCTATCAAGGCAAAGCGAACGCTAGCAACGCCGTTGAATTCCCCCAGGCAAAGGACATGCTCAAGCCGCAGCTGGAAGCTGCTTTGCGCGACTCGGGATTATTCAGCCGGTACACGCTCGACGGATTTCAGAAGCAGCCGGGCGACTACACGCTCAAGCTGAACGTCTACAACAGCGGCTCCGCCGGCGCAGCAATGGTCAGCGGCTTTATTTCCGGCTTCACCTTTTTGGTGATACCGGGTACCGCAAAGGATGAGTACACCATGACGCTGCAGGTTCTGGACGAACAGGGCCAACCGGTGTCGACTGCGCAGAACAACGATTCGGTGCGTACCTGGATAGGGCTGGTTTTCATCCCGATGATGGGCTACACCCCGGCTGAAGCGGTGAGCGACAGTTTCCGTCGCCAGTTCAATGCCTTGCTGAAGCAAATGGTCGATCAGCAGGTGTTGAAGTACGCACAAGGGGATGTGTTGCCGCTACGCGGCTGACCGAGATCGGCGCGCCCTCGTGGGCGCGCCGATTTCTGCACTTACTGCTTCATCGCCTTGATGAACGCAGGGTCCTGATACAGCTCGGCCAGCAGCTTGCGCACCAGCGGGTTGAAGGCATTGGCCGCCGCAGGGATCGCCACGGCGCCGACGAAGCTGCTTTCCCAGGTGCTGGTTACCGTCTTGCTGCTGCTATAGAGGGCGCGCTCGCCTTCACGCAGGTTGAAATCCGCGCTGATCGCGCCGCTGCCGGTGCCCATCGCCGCATCCAGTTTGCTCTGGCGCAGCTGTACATCCAGATGGCGCGAGGCCGATGGGTCCAACAGTCCCGCCAGGCGCAGCTCGTCTTCCAGCGCCTTTTGTATATGCTTGCTGATCGAGCCTTCTGGGCTGCGGATGGGGTTGGCGCGGGTGGAAATCGAATCCTGCCCCTTGTCCGCCGTGACTGTCGGCGAGTTGAGTTTGCTCAGTGGAGCCTGATCTTTCAGCATCTGTACGTTATCGACATTGGCGTCGTAGCGTGTCATGGCGACGCCGCATCCTTGGAGGATAAGGGCGACGGTGGCAAGACAGATAAAGCGCTTCAGCATATGAATCCCTTCGGATAGCAGTAGTGGAGGCGCAATGATATCACTTTGCTATCTCGTGTTAGCATACCTGCGGCGCTGCGCATCAAGACGTGCGCTGGCCGCTCGCTGTCTGCTCGGGTCTAAGCTGAAGCGTCCTGAGCCGCGCTCCCGCCCCGAGCATGGAAGGATCAAAATCGTCTGAATGACGACGCGCGCTATCAGGCGAAGACGAAGTACTTGCGCACGGTTTCCAGCACTTCCCAGGTGCCCTTCATCCCGGGCTCGATCACGAACACGTCGCCGGCCTTCAGGTGCACCGGCGCTTCGCCTTCGGGCGTGATCACGCAGTAGCCGTCGAGAAAGTGGCAATATTCCCACTTGTCGTAATTCACCTCGAACGTGCCAGGGGTGCAGATCCAGGTGCCCATGATCTTGCTGCCGTCCTTGGACAGGTAGGCGTTGAGGTTCACGGTATGCGGGTCGCCGCCAATGCGCTTCCACTTGGTGGCGTTCAGCACGGGCGTGGGGCAGGTGTCGCGCAGAACGGTGATGAAGTCAGACATTGGAGCTCCAGGTCGATCGGATAAATGGCCTGTCACCTTAGGCGCAGCCTCGTTGCGAAGGCTGCCTGAATCCGACCCCGAAGTGCCTATGGGCGCAGCGAGCGCGCCTTAGGCGCGTTCCGACGCTCGGCGTCACGCCATGCGCGTGCCGCTCGCTGCTTGCTCGGCTGGGCCCTGGCGTTCTGTGTCCAAGCGGTGCGCCTGTTACTCCGGCTTATCGATCCGGCTCACCGGCTTCTCGCCGACACTGTAGCGCTTGCCCCCACTGCGTTTGGCCACGTACATGGCCTCATCCGCGTGTCGAACCAGATGCAGCTCGCTCTGGCCGTGATCGGGGTACACCGCGATACCCAGGCTGGGCGCGCTGAGCAAGGTTGTGCCCTCCAGATGGTAGGGGTCGCTCAGGCTGACAAGGATTTTCTCGGCCACCGTGATGGCATCTTCCTGCCTGGCGATGCTGTCCAGCACAATGGCGAATTCGTCCCCGCCCAAACGGCCAATGGTGTCGGATTCCCGCACGCACTGCCTGAGGCGGTGAGCGACTTCCCGCAGCAGATGGTCGCCCGTGGTATGGCCGAAGGTATCGTTGACGTGCTTGAAATTGTCCATGTCGAGGTAGAGCACCGCCAGCCGCAAGGAATCGCGCTGCGCCCGTTGCAGCGCGTTGCGCAAGCGGTCCAGGAATAGCGCCCGGTTGGGTATTTCGGTCAGCTGGTCGTATTGCGCGAGAAACTCCAGGCGCGAGTGCGTGCGTTTGCGCTGCACAGCCGCCGTCACCTGGCTCGACACGAATTGCAGCAGCTCCTGGTCCTGTTCGGTGTAACCCAGGGTCCCGGAATGGCTCTGCAGCACCAGAGCCCCGATGCTGTCCGTGCCCGAGAGCAGCGGCACACCCAGCCAGTGCAAGGGATGCTCGCCGGCCACCACGCCGAGCTGCGCGAGCTTCTGCTTGGCCGTCTCGGGCGTCAGCAACAGGGCCGCGCCGGAGCGAATAACCTCGGCGCTCAAGGCGTCGGCGTCCAGGGGCATGGGCAGCGGCGGCGCGCCGAACTGATCCACGTAATACGGAAAACTGAGCTGGTCATGCGCGGCGTCGTATAACGCCACACAAAAATTCTCGGCGGGCAGCAACTGGGCAATCACCTCGTGCACTCGCCCATACAGCAGCTGCAGATCGTCAACCGAGTGAGCCGCTTCCGATATCGCATACAGGGCGGCTTGCACCGCCTCCGCACGCTTGCGCTCGGTAATATTGCGCGCCACGCCCACCCGCACCTGCTCGGCTTCCAGCCATTGGGCCGACCACATGATATGAACGATATGACCGTTTTTATGAAAGTAACGGTTCTCATGATCATGGGAGGGTTGGCCCGAATTAATGCGCTCCACCAGGGCCCGGCTGGCGGCGCAATCGTCCGGATGCATCATTTCAAAGGCGGTCCGGCCAATCATTTCTTCGGGCCGGAAGCCGAAAACCCGTTCGCTGGCCGCGCTAACCGATAGAAAGCGACCTTCTTTATCCACCACACAGACAACGTCCAGTAGCAGATCCAGCAGTTTGTCGTGGGGCAGGTAGGATTTTGAATTCATGGCGAGGACTATACTGCGATGCCTGCGAAGGCTGCTAGCACGATGGTGTTACTTTGAACGCAGTTGCGCTTCCCCCTGAGGCCCTGGTGCCGCGGGTTGTGCCCGTCCCGGCGTTCCAAACCTGAGGTCCGGCCCTAGGGCCTGTTGACACTACCTGCACGGCCGCGCCGGAAGCTGTCTTGAAACCAGACCCGGCATGAGACGCCCCGTCAGGTGCTTATAAAGTAACGGCGAGTAATCCCTATCGCATCAAAACAGATCCGGCCCTGCGGGTTGCGCGAATAAGTGCCCCATTCGGCGTTGCGAAACGTGGCAAGGGAATGACCATTGCCGGCGTTCCGCGCCTTGCCTGGGACCCTTCTTCGCGGCAACGCGACTCGCGAGGTTAATGTCAACAGGCCCTAGAGTCTCCCAGGCGAAGGACGAGCTTCCGAAGGCCGCCCGCGTCTCGCGATGGCAGTTTCAACAGGCCCTAGGGCCCTAGGCGAGGCGCTCGTCCACCAGCGCCTGGGCCTGACGGGCCATCTGGTCGAGCTGGCGGTCGCGCTTTTTCTCCGCCTCGCTCATGGCCTTCTTGCCGTGCTGCTGCACCAGGTAGGCGTGGATCTGCCGCACTTCCCTGGATTGGTAGATGGGCGCCAGGTCCTGCACCGCCACCGTGCCGTCCGCGCCACGATCCCGGGTGCTCATCAGCACCTGCGGGCCGCGCGCGGCCAGCACCTGAAACCCCAGGGCCTCGAAGGTCGGCACCTGGCCTGCCACGCAGGCCAATTCGGCGTGGGGACGCCGGGTGATCATCTGCCGCAGCAAGGCGCGAGCCATACCCTGGCGGCGGTGGCTGGCCTGGACCGCCATGTACGCCAGGGTGCAGGCCTCGGGGTTGTCCATCACCGGCAGGTAGAGGGCGAAGCCCAGCACCCGGGCGGGATCCTCATCATCCAGGGCCAGGATCAAGCGCGCAGTGGTCTCCACCGCCGCGTCCATGGCCTGCAGGTACAGGTGCACCTCGTAGCCGATCACGTACTGGTACAGCGGGTAGAGGGGGTTGCCGGGCGTCAGCGACACCGGGCTGATGTCGGTGAAGTAATCCACCACCATCTGCAGCACCTGGTCCTTCAGGGACTCCGGCGGTGGGCTGTCCAGCTCTACAAGGGTGAACATCGAGGGTCTGGCTCCGGGGGCGCGCCCGTTGGTAAGTGGCGCATTGTAACGCCCGCGGGTTTGATCGCTGCCACGGGGTTGCTGAATGGCGTAGCGGCTACGAAAACATCCCGTGGCCTGGGTTCGGCTATGATGCGCGCGCCCCCCACCCGTTGAAATCATCAGGTCACCATGTCCGTTAATGCCCTGTATACCGACCTGTCCGATTATTACGACCTGATGTGCGCCGATATCGACTATCGGGCGCAAAGCCATTGTGTCCATAGGCTGCAGCAGCTGTTTGGCAACGCTGGAACCCGGCACCTCGATCTGGCCTGCGGCACCGGGCCCCATGTCCGCCATTTCATCGATTCCGGCTACAGCAGCAGTGGGCTCGATATTAATCAGCCCATGTTGGACAAGGCCGCCATGCGCTGTCCGCAGGCGCGCTTCTCTTTGCAGGATATGTGCGGTTTCACGGTGACCGAACCGCTGGATCTAATTACCTGCTTCCTCTACTCCATTCATTACAGCGGCGCAATCGAGAGGCTGAAAGCCTGCATCGCCAGTGTGCATGCGGCACTCGAAGCCAATGGCCTGTTCTGCTTTAACAGTGTCGATAAGGGCAAGATCGACAACAGCCTGTTTGCAGCGCACAGCGTCGAACATCAGGGAAGCCTATTCACCTTCAGTTCCGGTTGGCGTTACGGCGGCGAGGGCGAGAAACAGTCCTTGAGGCTGCGGATTGAAAAGTCCACTGCTGGCCAAGCCGAGGTTTGGCACGACGAGCATCCGATGGTCGCCCTGAGTTTCGCCGAGTTACAGGCGCTGTTGCGGCCGTACTTTGAGGTGCATGTGCTCGAGCACGATTACGAAAAGATCGTTCCTTGGGACGGTGTATCCGGGAATGCCCTGTTCGCCTGCGTAAAGATCTAGGGCCACTCCCTGGAAAACCGCGACGCGGGCCGGCGGTTTTCAGGCCGGCTCTGGCGTGCGCTTTGCCTGCAGCGCCAGTTGCAGCTGCGCCACCAAGGCATCGACCTGGTTCAGGCCCTGGGCCACCGATTCGGCCAGCAGCTCACCGCCCACTTCCTGGCCCTCGATCGCGATCTGGTGCACCTGGGTAATGCCGATAAACCCCAGGGCGGTGATCAGGTTCGGTTCCAGGTGGTTCATATGGGCCATCTCGCCACCGACGCCAAAGCCGATACCGCCTCTGGCCGTGAGGATGATGGCATGCCGTGGCCGGTCGGCCAGCTTCGGCACGTAAGGGTCGAGCGGGTTGCTGTCATCGATGTCCACGGTTCTGCCCGGGCGCACGACCTGGTCTATCCACGCCTTGAGCGCGGCCGGCATGCCGAAGTTGTAGAACGGCGTGCCGAGCACCAGCACGTCCGCGGCAATCAACTCATCGACCAGTTTGTCGCTCTCCGCCAGGGTTTCGCGCATCCAGGGCTCGCGCTGCTGCTCCGGGGTAAAGGAGGACGCGATCCAGTCATGGCTGATAAAGGACGGCGGGTTCTGGCCGATGTCACGGTAGGTCAGGCTGTCCTGGGCACGGCGGGCCAGCCATTGGCTGACGAAGCGCTGGCTGAGGTGGCGGCTGTGCGAGCCGTGGGGATCCTGGCCGGCAAGGCCGGGGCGGGCACTGGCATCCAGGTGCAGTATGTGCGGCATGTCGCGTCTCCTGTTCGAAGTTGAATTCATCTGTCATTCGCAGCAGACTCAGCCTAGGTTCAGCGTCTGAGGGCGACAACCGACGATTATTTTCCGCTACGAATGAGAGAAACTCATCTATGGCCCGGCGCTGGCTACCTCCGCTTTCCGCCCTGCGGGCCTTCGAGGCGGCCGCCCGCCACGAGAGCGCCAAGCAGGCCGCGGACGAACTCTCGGTGACCGCTACGGCGATCAGTCACCAGATTCGCGCGCTGGAAGCGTCGCTCGGTGTCGCGCTGTTTCTGCGCAAGCCGCGCCAGCTCGAATTGACCGCCCAGGGGCGCGAGCTGCAGCAGGTGCTGGAAACCGCGTTCGACAGCATCAGCGCAACGGCTGTACGCCTCAGCGCGGTGCCCTGTCGCCAGGCCATTACGCTCAGCACCACGCCGGCCGTGGCGGTGCGCTGGCTGCTGTCCTGGGTATGCCTGCTGCGCGATGCCCATCCGGATATCGACCTGCGGATCCACGCCTCCCATGAGCCGGTCGCGCTGGATGGCGTCACCGCGGATATCGCCATTCGCTATGGCGACGGCCGCTGGCCAGGGCTGGTGGCCGAGAAGCTGTTCGACAACACCTTTATCCCGGCCTGCAGCCCGCTGCTCGGCTTGCACGACGCGGCCGAGCTGCCCAGGCATTCGCTGATCCACTTCCGCAATCAGGCCGCTGTCTCTTCGCCCATCGATTGGGCCGCGTGGCAGAAGCAGGCCAAGGTACCGGGCCTGGAGGTCAGCGCCGGGCTGGTGTTCTCCGACGAGACCCATGCCGTCTCGGCCGCCCTCGGCGCCCAGGGCGTGGCGCTGATGAGCCGCCAGCTGATCGAGGATGAACTCAGGGAAGGGCGGCTGGTACAGCCCTTCGGCCCAGAACTGCAAGGCAAGCCCTTCTTTCTGGTGTACCCGGAAACCCGCAAGCACGACCCGACCATTCAGGCGGTGCGGGAGTGGGTCATGGCCATGCCGGGTGGGCTGTGCACGCTCTAGGCCTTGCGCCTGCGTAACGCGGGCATCCGCGCAACGTTTGCCACGCGGTGCTGCCGCGCGTGCTGCGCTTATTCCTCGGGCAATTGATGCCCATGGCGTTTGCCAAGGGCGAGGAGATAGTCAACGTCTTCATAGCACAGGCCGTAACCCGCCATAAAAGCCGGCATCTCGACCTTAGTGCCTGAAGCCTGGCCCTGGCTGTAAAGCGCCTCGTCATACGCAGGGAGCTGATGGTGGGTGAGAAACTCGTCGATAAGCTTTACCCGCTCGGTATCGCCTACCTCATAGCCACCGTCGAAGAAGAGTTTGTCGATGCAGGTAATCGCACCTTGATGCCTGGATTGCGCCTCGTCCAATTCGGCGGCGTGGGCAAAGCCAGCCAGGCACAGGCCAAGCATCAGTGCGGCGATGGGTCGAGTCATGGTGCAAATCCTTCTTTTATGTCACGGCCGATGGGTATTGTTTCAGTATCACGTCAGCGAGGGGTTTTAATTGTCTGACTTCACAATGGCGCGAATAAATCTGGAGGGGATTTGCACGGTGCGTTTATCGTCTGTGCGCAGTATCAGGTTTTCACCCAGCGACCAAACCACATGTACCTTTGTCAACGCGCAACTTTCGTCCAAGGGCAAGCGTTTCAGCGTTGCTTCGTCGCAGTAGCTTTGCTCCAGCAACAGTGCTTCGGCTGGGTAGTTTCCGAGCCCCAGGGCACGCACCGTATTTTCGGGCAGGGTGGTGAGCACGCCGCTGTAGCCGGCAATCAGAAGTGCGAAGAATATGGAAAAATGCAGTGCGGCATTCCAGCCTACGATAAAGAGAAACGAACACATCGCCGCTATCAGCGAAACCGCCAGCATGACGACCCCGTACACCAGCCACTTCCACCCGCCAATATCGAACCCTTCGATAACCGGAGCGGTTTGCGCCAGGATAATGGTGACAGACACACCGACGGCCATGACCGCCAAATAGGCGACCCACAGATAGCGGAAGAAGCTAAACGGCGGCAGCCCAAAGGCGACTTGGACGATCAGGCCGACAATAAGGCTAACCACTATTGGCACCAGCATGACCGACAGCACCAAGAGTTCTGGAGCAAGAAGTAGCACCGTTACCAACCCGGCCGTGCAAGCCAGGAAGGGAAGCCAGAACACCGTGCAGCCCAATTTCAGGACCCACCAGGCCCGCCTGTTATCGAGATAGGGGCGCGAGTACTGCAGCGCGTCCTTGATCGCCTTGCGATCGAGAAATTGGCTGACGATCCAGGGGCCCGGTAGGAACAGAGGCAACACCAAAAAGCCGATGATGACGAAGCCAATGGCCGCAGCAGCCAGTAGCAAAGAGGAGAACTGAAACAGGTCGAAGCTGGGGTAAAAATGGTTGCGATAGAAATAGAAGACGAATATGCCGAAGCCGAAGAGCGGCGGGGCGACCTTGGCCATTAAGGAAAAATGTCGGCGGAAAAAGCCGTTGGAGAGCGCCAGTGCCAGATCAATCCAATCCTCGTCCGTTGCCGGGCGATCCAACCATTTTTGCTGCATTTCATCTTCCCTGGCGTCGTTTAAAGCGAAAGTGTACAGAGACCGAATCTGCGATAGCTGACTTTTCTGAGGTATGTGCTCTCAATGGCGCCGCTGCCAGCGAGCAGTAGGGTGGATGACGCTTTTTTCATCCACCGTTTACCCGATGATGTCGCCACTTCCCGACCAGTCGGCCGGATAACAGCCGTCCCGCACGGCTCGATGAAAACTCGAATACGGCCAATCCCGCACCTGCCGCACGTATACGTGTTTCACCGGGTTGAAATGGACGTAATCCCTATGGCGTTGGTAGTCGAGATCATCGCGGATCAGGTGCTCCCAATAGCGCCTCTGCCAGATGCCTCGCTCACCGCGTACCCCTTGGGTCATCGTTCGCGGCTCGGTGTTCTCCACGCGCCTGGAAAAGCCGTATTTAATGACCTTCCAGCGCAGGGCGAAATCGGCATCGCCTTCGGGCAGCGGTAGGGTGGATGACGCTCTTTTCATCCACCGTTTACCCGGTGGTGTCATCACTGCCCGACCAGTCGGCCGGATAACAGCCGTCCCGCACGGCTCGATGAAAACTCGAATACGGCCAATCCCGCACCTGCCGCACGTATACGTGTTTCACCGGGTTGAAATGGACGTAATCCCTATGGCGTTGGTAGTCGAGATCATCGCGGATCAGGTGCTCCCAATAGCGCCTCTGCCAGATGCCTCGCTCACCGCGTACCCCTTGGGTCATCGTTCGCGGCTCGGTGTTCTCCACGCGCCTGGAAAAGCCGTATTTGATGACCTTCCAGCGCAGGGCGAAATCGGCATCGCCTTCGGGCAGTGTCCAGATGCAGTGCATATGTTCGGGCAGCACCACCCAGGCATCGATATAAAACGGATAGCGGGTCTTGACCAGCCGTACCGCCTCGCGCAACCGGTCGATATGGCGGGTCAGCAGATCGCCGCGGCGATCCAGCAGGTTGGCGGTGAAGAAATAGGAGGCACCGGCAACGCGGGCGCGGCGATAACGGGACATGGCAGCTCCTCCTGGAGTGGCGTGGCCTGTGCCCAGGGTGGTGGATAAGGAAGGCGTTATCCACCCTACGGATATCCGGGCTACTCGCTAGGGCAGTAGTTCGGGTTGTTACAAACGTTGATTAAATCGTCATCAGGCAAGATTGATTGAATTAACAGTCCGCTTTTGCTTAGCCTTGCTAACCAGAGCTCATTTACTTTGAAGTAATATTCTTCATCGTCGTTGAGTATTTCTTGTCCGTATTTTTCTCTAAATGTTGCAAGGAGGGCGTTAAGTGTTTGCTCTTCTGATTTTTCTTGCTCTTCAAAATTTGGGCGTTGTTCGGTCGTGTCTTCGAGGTATTTATCAAGTGAATTTTTGGTTTGGAATAAAACATGTGAGACGCGAATGCTGTTGTTGCATTCAATTGGATAATATGTTGCGGATTTGAATAGAGTGTCTTTTATTTTTACAGACATCCATTTATTTTTCTCGGAAATATCTGCGCTTGGGTAGAGTGTTCTTATTTTTTTGTAGTCTTCTAATATTCCAATTTCCCTGAATCCTTTTGGGAATGGATTTTCAGCTGAAAATCGGTCCTCTTCTTGAAGCTTTAATATTGCAACGTTTTGCTCTTTTATTTTTTTGCTGAACTCGAAATTTTGGTTTTCTAAATTTTTAATCAGGGCTTGGTTGGTTGTGCTTTCTTTTAATGCTGCCTCTTCTATGCTGCTTAGATTTTGCTGTAGCTCATCAATTGTATTCGTATTCTTTTTTTCATATATGGGGGTGACGATAGTTAGAAAGAAAACCGCAGTTGAGGCGCATGAAATGGCGGCTGCAGTCAAAGGATGGTCTTTCCAGTCCATTGCTATTCCTTTTTGGGATATCTAATAAGCATATGACCGAAGCCTTAGGTCTACGGTCATATGCTTTGCCAAATAGGGAATCAATCCCAGCTCAAAGCCCCGCCAGTCTGATACTCAATAACCCGGGTCTCGAAGAAGTTCTTCTCCTTCTTCAGGTCCATGATCTCGCTCATCCAGGGGAAGGGGTTGGTGGTACCCGGGTATTCTTCCTTCAGGCCGATCTGGGTCAGGCGGCGGTTGGCGATAAATTTGAGGTAGTCCTCCATCATCGCCGCGTTCATGCCCAGCACGCCGCGGGGCATGGTGTCGCGGGCGTATTCGATTTCCAGCTGGGTGCCCTGCAGGATCATCTGGGTCGCTTCGTCCTTGAGCTGGGCGTCCCACAGGTGCGGGTTCTCGATCTTGATCTGGTTGATCACGTCGATGCCGAAGTTCAGGTGCATGGACTCGTCGCGCAGGATGTACTGGAACTGCTCGGCGACGCCGGTCATCTTGTTGCGCCGGCCCATGGAGAGGATCTGGGTGAAGCCGCAATAGAAGAAGATGCCTTCCAGCACGCAGTAGTAGGCGATCAGATTGCGTAGCAGTTCTTTATCGGTCTCCACCGTGCCGGTGTTGAACGTCGGGTCGGAGATCGAGCGGGTGTATTTGAGGCCCCAGCTGGCTTTTTTAGCGACCGAGGGGATCTCGTGGTACATGTTGAAGATCGCGCCTTCGTCCATCCCCAGGGACTCGATGCAATACTGGTAGGCGTGGGTGTGGATCGCCTCTTCGAAGGTCTGGCGCAGGATGTACTGGCGGCACTCCGGGTTGGTGATCAGGCGGTACACGGCCAGGGCCAGGTTGTTGGCCACCAGGGAGTCGGCGGTGGAGAAGAAGCCCAGGTTGCGCATGACGATGCGACGCTCGTCGTCGGTCAGGCCGTCCGGGGTTTTCCACAACGCGATATCCGCGTTCATGTTCACTTCTTGCGGCATCCAGTGGTTGGCGCAGCCGTCCAGGTATTTTTGCCAGGCCCAGTCGTACTTGAAGGGCACCAGCTGGTTGAGGTCGGCGCGGCAGTTGATCATGCGCTTCTCGTCGACCGCGACGCGGGCGGCGGTGCCTTCCAGCTCGGCCAGGCCCTCGGCGATGTCGAGGTCGTCCAGGGCGGCCTTGGCACGGGCGATGGCGGGCGAGTCGCCGCTGGAGACGGCACGGGCCTCGTGGGCGGCGGCGCCGCCGGCCTTGTCGAGTTTCTCCAGGCTCATGTCGACCACCGAGGCGGCATGGGTGCCGCTCGCCTGACCGACTTCGCCGTCTTCCTTATCAAATTCGTCCCAGCTCAGCATGGCTTGGCTCCTGCTAGAGACCGGAGGAATATCCGGTCTGTATAAATATACAGTTAATTCGCGGTGTGCAACCAATGGCCGTCACCTGTCGTTATCACCGGCGGGCCGCGATTGGCCCGGTTGCCGGTTCCTCTGTCTGACCCACATCGCCGCGCGTTCCGGCTCTACGCTTTTCGCTCTACGCCCGGATCGAGCGTGTAGCTGAGCGAGTGAGCGCTAGGCGCCGTGTCGCCCGGCCCCGGGAGCGTACTGAAGTACGTGACCGGGGTCGGGTGATGCGGCAACACCGCGGGCGCCGCTCAGATCCGCGCGTCACCTGTTAATGCTTATTGGCAGGCTTCGCAGTCTGGCTCGTCGATCGAGCAGGCCTTAGGCACCGGTGCCGGGCCGGCCGGCGCGGCCAGCAGGCCCTCGTCGATGCCGCCGTTGGACACGGCGTTGAGCTTGCCGGTGCTGACCGTGGACTTCTCGGTGCTGGTCGCGGCCAGGGCACGGAGGTAGTAGGTGGTCTTCAGGCCGCGGTACCAGGCCATGCGGTAGGTCACGTCGAGCTTCTTGCCGCTGGCGCCGGCGATATAGAGGTTCAGCGACTGCGCCTGGTCGATCCACTTCTGGCGGCGGCTGGCGGCGTCGACTATCCACTTGGTGTCCACTTCGAACGCGGTGGCGTAGAGCTCCTTGAGCTCCTGCGGAATGCGTTCGATCTGCTGCACCGAGCCGTCGTAGTACTTCAGGTCGTTGATCATGACCGAGTCCCACAGGTCGCGGTCCTTGAGGTCGCGCACTAGGTAGGGGTTGATCACGGTGAATTCGCCCGAGAGGTTCGATTTCACGTAGAGGTTCTGGTAGGTCGGCTCGATGGACTGCGACACGCCGGTGATGTTGGCGATGGTCGCGGTCGGCGCGATGGCCATGATGTTGGAGTTGCGGATGCCTTTCTGCACGCGGGCGCGCACCGGGGCCCAGTCCAGGGACTCGGCCAGGTCGACGTCGATGTACTTCTGGCCGCGCTGCTCGATCAGGATCTGCTGGGAGTCCAGCGGCAGGATGCCCTTGGACCAGAGCGAGCCGTCGAAGGTCTCGTAGCTGCCGCGCTCGTCGGCCAGGTCGCAGGAGGCCTGGATGGCGTAGTAGCTGACCGCTTCCATGGACTTGTCGGCGAACGCGACGGCGGCGTCGGAGCCGTAGGGAATGTGCTGCAGGTACAGGGCGTCCTGGAAGCCCATGATGCCCAGGCCCACCGGACGGTGCTTGAAGTTGGAGGTCTTGGCCTGCGGCACCGAGTAGTAGTTGATGTCGATCACGTTATCGAGCATGCGCACGGCGGTGTTGATGGTGCGCTCGAGCTTGGCGGTGTCGAGCTTGCCATCTGTGATGTGGTTCGGCAGGTTGACCGAGCCCAGGTTGCACACGGCGATCTCGTCGGCGTTGGTGTTCAGGGTGATCTCGGTGCACAGGTTGGAGCTGTGCACCACGCCCACGTGCTGCTGCGGGCTGCGCAGGTTGCACGGGTCCTTGAAGGTCAGCCA
>JAZKHB010000048.1:0-14465 GCA_040385585.1 Pseudomonadota bacterium
CTGCGCACCCGCTACCAGCGCGACGTCATGGGGCGGCTGCTGGACAAGTTCAGCACCAAGCCCGGCGTCACGGCGCAAGACGGCCGTCCACCGATCGCCCACAGCCGCTACGCCTACGACGCCGCCGGACAACTGGTGCGCGCGCGCAACGGCCAGGCGCGGGTCGAGCTGTATTACAACCAGGTCGGCCAGCTCAGCCGCGAAGTGCTGCGCAGCCGCGGCGGCCTGAGCAGCGAACTGCAGCACCGCTACGACCCGCTGGGCAACCGCGAATCCACCACCTTGCCCGACGGCCGGGAGCTCAATACCCTGCGCTACGGCAGCGGCCATGTGCACCAGATCAACCTGGATTTCCAGGTGATCTGCGACTTCGAACGCGACGCCCTGCACCGCGAAGTGGGGCGTACGCAAGGGCGCTTGACCAGTCGTTTCCAATTGGACCCCCTCGGCCGCCTGCTGCAAAGTCAGGTTGAGCTTCAGGCCCAAGGCCAGGCTGGCGAACCCTTGGTGGGCGGTGGGAAAAGCGAACGGGACAAGGCCTCCCAAGGCCAGCGCATCGCCCGGCGCTACCAGTACGACCTGGGTGGGCAGCTGAAAAGCATCACGGATCGCCGTCAGGGCACCACCCAGTACGGCTACGACGCCCTCGGCCGGCTGCTGGCCGCTTCGGCACCCCATGCCCAGGAGACCTTCGCCTTCGACCCGGCGCATAACCTGATGCCGGCGGACGAAGCCCGTCAGCAGGAAGCCCGGCTGCAAAAAACCACCTGGACCGAGGCCGAGTGGGCCGCCTATGTGCAGGCCAACCTGGACAACCCGGCCTTCAACCCGCTGCTGACCCCGGCGGAAGCGGCGGCCGACCCCAGCACCTGGGGCGAAAGCAAACCCAACCGCCTGCGGGTCTGGGAAGAACACCGCTACGCCTACGACCTCTGGGGCAATTGCGTCGAGAAAAAATCCGGGCCGCTCAGCGTGCGCACCTTCGAGTGGGATGCCGAGCATCAACTGAGCCGCGCCACGGTCGTGCGCCAGCAAGGGCGCTTTCTGCACCGCGAACACTGGGGCTACGACTACGACCCCTTTGGCCGGCGCATCGCCAAGTACCGCCTGGACCCGACCAACCCCGAACGTATCCGCCCCTGGCTGGACAGCGGCACCATCCACTTCAGCTGGGACGGCAACCGCCTGCTGCTGGAACGCCAGGGCGACCAACAAACCCTGTACCTCTACGAGCCCGAGAGTTTTGTGCCCCTGGCCCTGGTGCGCAGCAAAGAACAACCGCCAGAGAAATCAGAGCAGCAAGGCTTCCCACTGCCCCTGGAATGGCTGGGCCTCAAGGACCGCCATCCAGAGCAATGGGACGCCACGGTGGGGGTGCTTCAGCGCAAGTTCGACGCGAAACACAACCGGGACAAACAAGCCGAACCCGAGCAATCGAAAAGCCTGGCCGAGGTCTTCTACGTCCACGTCGACCACCTGGGCACGCCACGGGAGCTGACGGACAGCACGGGCCATATCGTCTGGGCGGCGGCCTATAAGGCCTGGGGCAGCACAGTGAACATCGAACGACCGGGCCGGTTGGTGACCCATACAGTGGGCAACACCCAGACCCAGCGTTGGGAAGAACAGCGCGACCCGCTCGAACAAAATCTGCGTTTCCAGGGTCAGTACTTCGACCTGGAAACCGGGCTGCACTACAATCGCTTTCGGTACTACGACCCGGATTGCGGGCGCTTTGTCAGCCAGGACCCGATTGGGTTGGCGGGTGGTAACAACCATTACCAGTACGCCCCGAACCCGGTTAAATGGGTAGATCCCTTGGGTTTGGCCAAGATGTGCGACATCCGGAAGCGAACGCCTGCTGAGGTAGCTGCACTGAGGCTTGATTTTGATAGGTCCGGAGGAGCTCGTGAGAAATTCTTAAAAGATATGGCTAAGGACCCTAAATCTTTAATTAAATATGGTCAGGAAGCAGTTATAGACATGGCTAAGGGGAAGGTCCCAGATGACTATGTGGTTCACCATAAGAAGCCCTTGTTTAGAGGTGGGAATAACTGCTTCGATAATCTGGTGTTGCTTGATAAGAAAACTCATAAAGAAAACAATAAGGATCTCCATTATTACGAGGTTGGTGAAAATCCATATGGGATACCAGACTAAATGAAAATTATCTGTGAATTTTGTAATGAGAGTTTTGAGCCTAACAAGGCGCAGTGCGATTTAATTGAGAAGGTGAGATTGAAGGGGGCGGGTTTGGTTATGTTGGAATGCCCTCATTGTTATGCCGATTTGACGATAAAATCTGATCTGGGTAATGATTCAAATGTCCCTGTCTACCGATGTCCAGTGATTGGGTGTACTGGATGGGTCAGTTATGCTGAGTTAGATGGTGAGGGGTCGTGTTTTGGCTGTGGTGAATGTGGCTCTATTTGGAAGGAAAAGAAGAATCTTGATAAGTATATTGCTGATTCCATACGGCGATACTCATATCGACAATATTCTTACAACATTGTGAATGGTGAGTTTTTTCCAGGAAAGCCTGAAGCTGAATTAAGTAATTATGAAGACTTGGTTGAGCTGGAACCGAAGGAATTTGGTGACGATTTTATAAAAGGATAACCGTCGCGCTCATCAGTAGGTCGTCAGTATTCGAGCCGCACCAGGAACTGACGACACACCAAAGAGAGATGAATGGTGTCAGTGTCATTGATCCCTTGATCAGAGCCGCCTGGACCTAGCCAGCCACGAACGTAGCCGCCCCCGGCTGGACAGCGGCACCACCCACTTCAGCTGGGACGGCAACCGCCTGCTGCTGGAACGCCAGGGCGATCAACAGATCCTGTACCTCTACGAGCCCGAGCGCTTTGTGCCCCTGGCTCTGGTGCCTAGCAAAGAAAAGCCGCCAGAGAAATCAGAGCATGAAGATTTCCCACTGCCCCTGGAGTGGCTGGCCCTCATGGACCGCCATCCAGAGCAGTGGGACGCCACGGTGGGGGCGGCCCAGCGCAAATTCGACGCCAAGCACAACCGGGACAAACAAGCCGAACCCGAGCAACCGAAAAGCTCGATTGAGGTCTTCTACAAGATAAAGGATATAGGCAAATAATCCCTGAAAATATCCTTGATACTGTTAGCCATGCTGGCTGCATTGCCACGGCGTAGTGTAAAATATAAGAGGTTACCAAGTATTTAATAATCCTATAGCCCATTTAGAGCACCGCGCCCACGTTTGATAAATATCTGATTTTGTTAAGCGCTTAGGAAACAGGAAATGATAAGATTGTCTAATGGATTTGATGATATTGACATGGAAGCTATAAAAAAATTTGAGCAAAAATGGAATTTTAAATTTCCTGATAGCTATAAGGCTTTTTTGCTTGAGTCTAATGGCGGGAAACCTGCTCTGGATAGGTTTTCGTTTTTTGATATTAATAAAAACGGTCTGGATCAGTCTGTCATTAATAATTTTTATGGGGTTCCAGGAAAAAAGAATACCAAGAAAGATTATTTGAATTTAAATTTCAAATTGGCGATTTTTTCAGAGCGGCTGCCAAAGGATTTTATTCCAATTGCTTCAGACGTTTTTGGAAATCAGGTTGTGTTGGCTTTATCTGGCGAAAATGAAGGGTGTGTTTATTTTTTTGATCATGAACTCGAGGAAGATAATTTGTCAATGATCGCCAAGACCCTTGATGAGTTTCTATCCTCCTTGCAATCTCCACTTTATGCTGATCATGAAGTGCCTGAATAGTTATGAGTTTTTAGGGCGGGCTTGATGGCTGAGGTGACTTTTTACGAGCCGATTTTCACGTCGATTGGGTGTATACAGATGAATAGGCGCAGTGTCATGGATCTGCCCTGTCGATGTGCTGGGCAATACCGACTACTCCGACAACTGTACCCAACAATGCTAAGACTGGCGCGTCCGGATCCGCACCCTTCATTACTCCGGCGGCGCCAGCGAGCGCTTGACCTTTGACGCCTGCGCTAGCAGTCCGACCTGCATGGGGGCCTGAGCAACCCGCCCAACACGAACAACACGGTGTACCGCCTCGGCTGGTATGTGCTAAACCGTTGGAAAGAAAGAGCCAAGGGCTTAGGGTGTTATGTAATGGATATTTTAAAAAAACTCGAAGAAAATTTTGACTCCGATGAGTATCGTATTGGCGGAGGCGTGACCAAGGATAAAATACAATCCGCTGAACAAGCACTTAATATGGTGTTTCCGGTTCCATATAAGGAATTTCTTTCACAGGTGGGCTGGTTGGAAGTGATCAATAACTATTTCTTTGGGGTTGCTTCGCAAGATGAGGGCGAGGGCAGTGTTGTTCGGATGACGCATTTTGCGCAACAAAACTGGGATTTGCCAGAAGGGTTGATTGTTATCTATTCGTCGGCGGATAAATTGCTTTGGTGCATGGCGTCTGCAAATGAACGCTCTTCCAAAATAGTTGGCTATGATACTTCAAAACAGAAAATCGTGTCTGTGGTATCAGAAGACTTTGAAAGCTTGATAGCTGACTATCTTGACCAATAGAAAATCACGAGCGACAAGACTCGCGTGCCTTCGCAATACCTATCGTCAGTAAACCGAGATCCCTTGCGCACCACAGAATTTCAATACGCTTGGGGCAGCGGCTGCGGGCAGGTCGAGGCCCTGCCTAAACGGGACGTTTTTCCCATCGCGGCTGCAGGGGGCGCTTGTAGCGCGCCACGACCTGGGCCGCACTCCACTGGCTTTCGGGCAGCTTGCTTGCCAATAGCCAGGGTTCGCGTTCGTCGCGCCCCGCGCCCGCCGATCCGCCGGTGCCGGCGCTCATGGGCCGATGGCCTTCGGCGCTGCGTACCTCAAACAAGGTGCCGCCCTCAGCGATGCAGGTGCGTGCCTGCGCAGGGCTGGTTTGGCTGCAGCAGCGCCCCTGAACTCTTCATGGTGTTGCGCCATTAAACCGGGACGTCACCCAGAATCGTCACCCGTTGCATGACCCGGCGATGCGGGAGGTAGTCGTCTACGGCGTAGTGCTGCGTGATGCGGTTGTCCCAGAAGGCGATGTCGTTGGTCTGCCAGCGCCAGCGCAGGGTGAATTCCGGGCGGGTGCTGTGGGCAAACAGAAAGCGCAGCAGCGCATCGCTTTCATCGGCCTCCAACTCGTTGATCCGGGTGGTAAAACCATCGTTGACGAACAGTCCCTTGCGCCCGGTGACCGGGTGGCTGCGAACCACCGGGTGCGACAGTGGCGGATGCTTGCGCTGCACCGCGTGGTAGTGCTCCAGCGCCTCGGGGGTGTTGCCGTAGCGCTCCAGCGGGAACGAGTGGGTGAAATCATGGGTGGCGGTCAGGCCGTCGAGCAATACCCGCAGTGGCTTGGAGAGCGCCTCGAACGCTGCGCTGCTGCTGGCCCACAGGGTGTCGCCACCCAAGGGTGGCAAGAGCTTCGCCGACAGCACCGCGCCCATGGCGGGGGTCGGCAGGAAGGTCACATCGGTGTGCCAGATGGCATTGTCGCGCACGTCAGTCTCGGCCGTGTCGAGGATCAACACTTCCGGCTGCTCCGGCACATTGGGGTAGATCGGGTGGATATGCAGGTCACCAAAGTGACGCGCGAAACTGGCTTGCTGCTGCGGGGTGATCGGCTGGTTGCGGAAGAACAGCACCTGATGGTCGAGCAGCGCGTGTTCGATCCGCTTATGGTTCTCTGCGCTCAGTCGCTCGCTCAGGTCGATGCCGTCGATCTGCGCGCCAAGTGCCGGGCTCAGTGGGGTGATTTCTATGCTCATTGCCATTTATCCCATTCAATGGGCCTGGCCATGCCAGGGCACCAGCTTACGTTGCAGGGCACGCAGGCCCATCTCCAGGGAAAAGGCGATGAGGGCGATGACCAGAATCCCGAGTATCACGACATCGGTCACTAGAAACTGAGCGGCGGACTGCACCATAAAGCCCAGGCCGCTGGTGGCGGCGATCAACTCGGCGGCGACCAGAGTCGACCAGCCAACGCCCAGACCAATGCGAACGCCGGTGAGAATCTCCGGCAGCGCGCTGGGCAGGATCACGTAGCGGATCAGCTGCGCCTGGCTGGCACCCAATGATTGCGCCGCGCGAACCTTGCTCGGGTCGACATTGCGCACGCCGGTGGCGGTGGAGATGGCGATCGGCGCGAAGATGGCCAGGAAAATCAGCAGCACCTTGGACAGTTCACCAATCCCGCACCAGATAACGATCAGCGGCAGGTAAGCCAGCGGCGGAATAGGGCGGTAGAACTCGATCAGCGGGTCGAAAATACCCCGCGCAATCCGGCAGCGGCCGATGGCGATACCCAGCGGAATGGCGGTCAGCACGGCGGCCAACAGGCCCAGGCCGATGCGCTGCAGACTAGCGGCCAGGTGCTGCCACAGGCTGGAATCCATGTAACCCTGGCTCAGCACCAGCCAACCCCGGTTGGCCACGGCCTGCGGGCTGGGCAGAAACAGCGGCTCGATCAAACCGCAGTAGGTCACTGCCCACCAGGCCCACAGCAGAAAGGCGACTGTGAAGCTACTGATAGCGAACTGACTGAGCTCACGCGGTACGCGCCGTGGCTGTTGTTCATTCTGGGTGTTGGCGTAGAGGTACTCATGGCTGCTCATGCACGTCTCCCGTGTCGTTCGGCGAATACCTGGCTCAGTACATGTTCCCGAGTGGCAATAAATGCCGGATCGGATTTGATCGCGCGGGCACTCTCACCGGCGGCATAGCGTTGGCCGAAGTCCAGGCTCAGGCGTTCGCTGATGCGCCCAGGGTTGGGTGACAGCAGGATCAGGTCGGTGGCGAGAAACACCGCTTCTTCTATGTCGTGGGTAATCAGGAACACCGGTTTGGCGGTGCGCTGCCAGACCTGCAGCAGCAGTTCCTGCATCTGCTCGCGGGTAAAGGCGTCGAGCGCGCCGAAGGGCTCATCCATCAGCAGCACCCGTGGCTCGGCGGCCAGGGCGCGGGCCAGGCCGACACGCTGACGCTGGCCGCCGGACAGCTCCCAGATGCGACGTTGTTCGAAGCCGGCCAGGTCCACCAGGCTCAGCAGTTCGCGGGCCTTGGCTTCGCGTTGTGGCGTGGCCACACCGGCCAGCTGCAGCCCGAAAGCCACGTTCTCCAGCACGTTCTGCCAGGGCAGCAGGGCGTCATCCTGAAACACCACGCCGCGTTCGGCGCCGGGACCCTGTACCGGTTGTTGATCGAGGCTGATGCGGCCGGCGTTGGGTGAAACAAAGCCGGCTATCAGGTTGAGCAGGGTGGTCTTGCCACTGCCCGATGGGCCGAGGGCGACCAGCAGTTGCTGGGGGCCAAGGCTCAGGGAAATATCCGTCAGTACCGGCTCGGCCGTGCCGGGGTACTGTGCGCTGATACGCTCCAGTTCAAGTAGGGCCATGATCGTGATGCTCCTGGATGCTCCCCCAGCCGGTGCCAGGGGAGTTACAGCGGATTACCGGATATAGGCGTCGCTGACATAGGGCGAGTAGTCGCTCTGCACGCTGTCGGCTTTGCCTTGTTCCTTGAGAAATACCGCCGTGGCCGCGATGTCCTTGGCGGTCTTGCCAGCCAGCAGCTCGGCTTGCTGCTTGGCATCCGGGAAGGCCGAGCCGGCGAGCAGCTCAGGCACATCTTTGGGATCGGCGCCGGTCAGCTTGGCGATCTTCCGTACCGGCTCGGACTCGGCAGTCCAGCTGTCCTTGTTTGCGGCGTAGTCGGCGAAGGCACCCAGGCTGACCTGAGCGAATTGGGCCAGCAGCTGCGGGTGCTGCTCGGCAAAGTCCTTGCGTGCTACCCAGACTTCGAAGGTCGGTGCACCCCAGGTGCCGACTTCCGCGGCATCGGTCAGCACGCGACCATTCTGCTTGATGGCGCCGAGGGCAGGGGACCAGACAAAGGCTCCGTCGATATCGCCGCGCGCCCAGGCCGCCGCTATTTCGCTGGGGTTGAGGTTGACGATCTTCACTGTGCTCGGCTCGATCTGCCAGTGCTTCAGCGCGCCTAGCAGGCTGTAGTGCGAGGTGGATACGAATGGGGTGGCGATGGTCTTGCCGACCAGATCCTGCGGGCTATCGATGCCGCTGCCGTTGCGCACGACCAGGGCTTCCGCGGCGTTGATTTGTGCGGCCACTAGAAAGGTCACGATGGGCAACCCGCGGCTGGCGGCGGCAGCCAGCGGGCTGCTGCCGAGGTTGCCGATCTGCACGTCGCCCGAGGCGATGGCGGTCACCACTTCCGCGCCGCTGTTAAAACGCCGCCAGTCGATTTTCTGGCCCAGGGCCTTGTCGTAGGTGCCGTCAAACTGCGCCACTTTGCTGGGGTCGATGCCGGTCTGGTAGCCGATGATCAGGTCTTCGGCTTGGGCGGCGGCGCTCAGACCGGTGATAACCAGTGCAGCCAGCAGGCTGCGTAATGGGCGGAAACGCATGGTGCTTACTCCGTAGCAATGCAGCGTGCAGCGGCTAGCCAGGTTGCTTCCACTGCACGGGCGAGTCGGGTTAGTGGGGCAGGTATTGATTGCTGACGTAGGGCGCGTAGTCCGGCAGCACTGCATCGACCTTGCCTTGCTCCTTGAGGAACTTGGCGGTCTCTGTGATGGCCTGGGTGGTTGGCGCCGCGAGCGCGTTGACCTGATCAGCAGCCAGAGGGAAGACGTTGCCCTGCAGCAGCAGCGGAATGTCCTGGGGCTTGGCCCCGGACAGCTTGACCAGCTTGTCGATATTGCCGCTGTCGGCCAGCCAGGCCTGCGGGTCTTTGCGGTATTCGGCGTAGGCGTTCAGGGTGACCTTGGCGAAGGCACGCACAGCCTCGGGGTGCTGTTCGGCAAAATCCTTGCGCACGATCCAGGCGTCAAAGGTCGGAGCCCCCAACCCGCTGAGCTCGCCCGAAGTGATCAGCACGTTGCCGCTTTCCTTGGCCACGCCCAGCGCCGGATCCCAGACGTAGGTGGCATCGATGTCGCCACGCTGCCAGGCGGCGATGATTGCCGGTGGAGCCAGGTTGAGAATTTGCACCTTGCTCGGATCAATCTTCCAGTGCTTGAGCGCAGCCAGCAGGCTGTAGTGACCGGTTGAAACGAAAGGCACGGCAACCTTCTTGCCGACCAGGTCAGCCGGGCTGTTGATCGCGCTGCCATTGCGCGCTACCAGCGCCTCGGCGGCACCGATCTGCGTGGCAATCAGGAATGTCTGAATCGGCAACTCACGGCTGGCCGCAGCAGCCAGCGGGCTGGAACCGACGTAACCAATCTGCACATCGCCGGAAGCAACGGCAGTGATGACTTCGGCACCGCTGTCGAATTTACGCCAGTCGATCTTGGCTTTGCTGGCTTGCTCATAGGCGCCAGCGGCCTGGGCGACCTTGGCCGGATCTACGGTGGTCTGGTAGGCCACGGTGAAATCGACTGCATGGGCATTCAGGGCAAAACCACTGAGGGCGATGGCTGCAAACAGGCGTCGGGGCAGGAATTTATTCAGCATGACAAGACTCCTCACAGCCAATCGACTGCTGCGCAGGAGTGGCCGGATCACTGGAACTAAAGGGGGTTGAGCAGGCCCGGTGATCCGGTGGAAACAAGTTAAACGATCTAAGAAATAGTTAATAAAGATCATTTAGGAATATGCATATGTGTTTGAAATGGCCCGCACTAGGAGCCCATCTGCCGAAGCTCGCGTAACAAACGCCTAGCAGGCCGAAACGGGATTTCTTTCGGTCCAAAGACTCCAGGGGGGCGGGGGAGACCGCGACAAGTCGGTCGCACCGATCAGGCTCGGGTGAAACTGTAAGACTTGTATGCGAAGTTTGAAGCGTGACGGACTACTAGGATCGGCTGGTGAGGCAGCCCAACCAGCTGACTCTGCTCAAGGTTCGCCCTCGAGGCGTAACCCGTTCTCCGGCGGCCCCTCTCATACAGTGTCAGGTGGCAGCCAGCACGCTATCGGGTTTAAGCCGACCCTGGCAGGGTGGTCGGTATTCCTGTCAAGTGAAGGCAGGAACGCTTCACCCAAATGGGTGACAGGTCAGCGTCCTGCTACTGCGCTAATTTAATGAAAAAAATCGCCCGCTTTGTGCACTGACCAATAGCAGAGGTAGCCATCGGTTCGGACCCCCAGCCATTTTTACAACCGACAACTGTTATGACGGAGGCCGTGAGTTGGATTTCGCCACTGCGCCGGTGACAGGTCGTTGTGTCTTCCGAATGCGGATGAACGCGCGGCAAGCGGGTTTAACTCAGGGCGTTGGAAGGCACTGTGATGCGTACAGTCGCGCCCTCCAGCTGCATTTGATTGCAGAAACAATCAAGCGGTCCTGGTAAGGCGACGCCGCCAATCACGCCGAGACGATAACTGATGCAACTGATCATATCGCCGGCTTTTACAACAGCGCACGGCTGTACTCCAGACTGGACGGTCAGTCACCAACCGCGTAGGAGCGCAAACGCCTTTGATAGCCTGTCGCAGAACCGTGAATTATTTGCCAGCCCCTGTTGCGGTGCGGTTTGTCCCAGGCCGTCGGCGTTCGGCAGGCATGAACGGCGTCACATTTGCCCATTTTATCGCGTGCTGTAGTACAGTTGCCCACTTTTTTGACCGGTACAGATAGAGGGCAGCCTAGAAACTTGCACAAGGGGGGACGATTCAGCCAGACCAGATAATCAGTCGATATCGATAAAAAGGAAGTTGCCATCTCCAGGCGCCCGGCAGCAACGCCGGTTTAGATATTTCGGGATGCGGATAAAAGTAATGAGTCGAATCGACAAGATCAATAATTCAACCCTCTATATCGAAAGGCCTCACTCCTACATTGTTGAATTGGGGAAGTTGGTCTCCAGCGTCGGCAGTGATCATTTCGTGTTGAGCATGTACCAACTGATTACCCGATCAATTCCCCTCAGCGTGATCGAACTGAGCGAGTGGACAATAGATGAAAGTCAGTCGTGCGTAATAGCGGTTAAAGGGCTGGGCTACACGGGCGCTCTGCAAAGCTCGCCTTCGCACATCCCTTGCAATAGCTCCGCCCCCAAGCACGAAGATCACCCGTTATTCAAACGAATAGTCGACGTAGACCACTCGCTGCTGATACACCTCAATACACCGCTCACTGACACCCGGGGGAACAGGCAGAACGGTCTTTCGCATCAATGCAGTTTAATCTCATGCAAAGCCAATCGCCGTTACCTGATTTCATTGCATCGGCCCCAGATGCACAGTGACTTCTCCTTGCAGGAATTATGCTTTCTCAAGAGCCTTTCGGAGACGCTGCTACCGCTACTGGAGCGGCATGCCCAGCTAAACCGGCACGAGTCCGTCCCCAAGGCTGTTGATGCTGCAGTGGGCACGGTGCCAACGCACACGCAGTTGCAGCAGGATTTCAATGAACGGCTGATGCGCAGCGAGATCGCCTTATCGAAACGGGAAAAGGAAGCTTGCCTGGAGTTTCTTATCGGTTCGAGCGTACGAGAGATGGCTGAAAAACTGCGTGTCAAGAACAGCTCGGTCGAAACTTATCTCAAGCGTGCTTCAGCCAAGCTAGGCATCAGCGGGCGCCACGGGCTGGCTAAATGGATGATGGACGCCTGAAGGCGTGACCCTCGGGCGGCGAAACAGGCCGAAAGCACAAGCGCATTCGGCCGCTGAAACTGAAAAAGGCGACACAGGGTCAATCCGCGTATTGCAGCGTTGAAGCAAGTGTGCGGCAGGATGTGCCGCACACCGAGGTTACGCCGGGGCTACTCGATGGGTAGACCCCTCCCGCAGCCTCGACACGCCTGATTCCTCCTGGCTGCACGTGGACAGGGCATGCGAAATCGCCTCGCCCAGCGCCTTGACCTGCGGCGCCTGGACCAGGCTGTTGTGCGTGCCGGGTAGCGGCGTGATCTGCACCCGCCCATCCAGCAACGCGTGCCAACCCAGGGTCGGGTCGCTACGCGGCTGATCGATGGCCGTGAATAGCCAAACCTTGACCGCCAGCGGGGGACTCACATAGGCCCCGATGGCCAGCCGCGTCGCATACGCCACGCCGAGGTGGCGGCGCAGCAGCGAAGCTTCGATGTCCTGGTTCAACTCCTCTGGCAGCAGCCCTTGCTCCTGGCACAGGGTCAGCATCGGTTCGATGGCACTCTCTGCCGCCAGGCCCTCGAGCCGAGCGCTTAGCGCGGGCTCGATCCGTTCGGGCAGCCAGGAGAGCAGGAACTGCGCTTCATCGAGGGTCTCCGGCACGGCGGGGCCGGGGTGCGCGCTGGCGTCGATGATGCCGAGAAACTCGATGCGCTCACCCCGCGCCAGCAGCTGGTTGGCCATTTCATAGGCAATCAGTCCACCGGCCGACCAGCCGGCGATCCGGTACGGCCCTTGGGCCTGAACCTCACGCAGGGCGGCCAGGTAACGGACCGCCATGGCCTCGACCGTGGGCAGTGCGGTTTCCCCCGGCGCGAAGCCGCTGGCGGCCAGGCCATAGACCGGTACATCGGCGTCGAGCCCCGGGGCCAGGTCCCTGGCGTACTGAACTTCGCCGCCCAGCGGGTGGACCAGGAACAATGGCCGTTGGGAGCCGCTGCGTCGAACCGGTACCAGGTTGCTGAATCCCGTCCGGGACTGGCTGTCGAGCGTGCTGGCGAACCCGGCGAGGCTGGGTTCGACGAACAGATCGCGAACCGCCACCGGTTTGCCCAGCACCTTGCGCAACCGCGAGGTCATCTGCACGGCCATCAGCGAAATGCCCCCGAGGCGGAAGAAGTCGTCATGCCGGCTGACCCGCTCCAGTTGGAACAGGTCCTGCCAGATCCTGGCGATGGCCTGCTCGGTTTCGCCTTGCGGCGCCGCATAAGGCAACTCCTCTGTCAGGGGCGCCGCGGCTGCCGCGTTTAGGGTTTCGACCCGGGCGAGCACGGGCAGGGACGCGAGCAGGGCGCCAACCGGCTGCCGAGTATCGACCAGCATGGCTTCGAGCACGCGGATATACAGGCCGACCATGGTTTCGACCGTGGCGGTGTCGAAGAGGTCGCTGGCGTATTGCAGGCTCCCGCTGATCAGGCCTTCATGCTCGACCAGCGACAGCGACAGATCGAACTGGGTGGTGGTGTGGGCGCTCTCCAGGCTTTCCACGCTCAGGTCCGGCAACTGCAACAGCGCCGCGGGCGTGTTGTTGAAGCTCAGCATGACCTGGAACAGCGGGCTGTGGCTCATGTTGCGGATGGGTTGCACGGCACTCACGACCTGCTCGAACGGCAGGTCCTGATGGCTATAGGCAGCCAGCGTCAGTGTCTTGATCCGCGCCAGCAACTGGACGACCGTCTCGCTCGGTTCGGGGGCCACGCGCAGGGCGAGCGTGTTGGCGAAGAAACCGATCAGTGGCTCCAGTTCGCCGCGCTGCCGGTTCGCCACCGGCGTGCCGACCACGACCTCGGACTGGCCGCTCAGGTGCACCATCAGGCTCGACCAGCCGGCCAGCAGCGTCATGAACAGGGTCGCGCCATTTGCCTGGCTGAAGGCGCGCAGGTCCGCACTCAGGGCGGCTGGCAGGCTGCAGGCGAGTATGCCGCCGGCATAACGCTGGACGGCGGGGCGGGGGCGATCCAGGGGCAGGTTCAGCAGGCTCGGCGCACCGGCCAGGTGGCTGCGCCAGAACTGGGTCTGCTCCAGCAGCTTCGCGCCTTCCAGCCATTGCCGCTGCCAGGCGGCGTAGTCCGCGTACTGGATCGGCAAGGCGGGCAGCGGGTCCGCCAGCCCCTGATTGAAGGCGCTGTACAGCACGCTGACCTCGTGGGCGAACACCCCGGTCGACCAGCCGTCCGAGACGATATGGTGCAAGGTGATCAGCAACACATGTTCGTCGTCGTCGAGTTGGATCAGGCAACCGCGCAACAAGGGGCCCTGCGCCAGATCGAAGAGCCCGGAAAAGGTCGCCTCGCCGAGGCGTTCGAGCGCGGCGGCACGTTCGGCCTCGGGCAAGCCGCGCAGGTCATGCTCGGCCAGTTGGAACCCATGATCGGCGGGGGCGATCTTCTGCACGGGTTCGCCGTCCAGCAGTTCGAAACGGGTGCGCAGGCTCTCGTGACGGGCAATGACCCGGTCGAGGGTCGCGTGCAGCGCCGCGGTGTTCAGCGCGCCCTTCAAGCGCAGCGCCTGGGGCAGGTGGTAAGCCGCGCCCGCGGCGTGATCGAGGTGGTCGAGAAACCAAAGGCGTTGCTGGGCGAACGACAGGGGCAACCTGGCCGCGCGGTTGGCGAGCGGGATCGGTTGGATCTCCGCGGGCCGGCTGGCGCAGACCCGTGAGGCGAGCCCGCGCACGGTCGGGTCGTCGAACAGTTCGCGCAGGCTGATTTTCGCCCCCAGCTTGCGGCGCAACCGGGAGAGCAGTTGCACCGCCAGCAGGGAATGGCCGCCCAGTTCCAGGAAACCGTCATGCCGGCCGACCCGTTCCAGGCCGAGCAGGGCCTGCCAGATCTCGGCGATGGCGT
>JAZKHB010000049.1:0-1462 GCA_040385585.1 Pseudomonadota bacterium
CCGCGCCTTGCCTGGGACCCTTCTTCGCGGCAACGCAACTCGCGATGATAATGTCAACAGGCCCTAGTCTAGCGTCCAGACTTGTCTTTGCGGCTGCGCCGCCTTGGAGGGCGGCCCGCACGCCAGCCGAACTCCGAGAGCGCCAGGGAGTCTGTTACGGTGCAACAGCCGCGCTGTGCGTACCCACCCACGCTCTTGCTGCCAGGTCCTCAATGACCTCGAGGTGCGCCACTTCGGTAACGCTCACTGCCCTGACCGCTTTTCTTCGTGTCAGGGCAACCACGCTTGTGACGGCACGCTCTACCTTCGCCGTTATCATGGAGGATTACCCATGCTGTTGATCTGGTTGCCGGCGCTCCTGCTGGTCGTGGCCTATTTGGCCCATCGGCGCACTGCCCCCCTGCCTGCCATGGCGGTCACCGCCGTCTTCCTGTTGGCCATGGGCGCCTTCAGCCACACCCCCGGCTGGTTGCTCGGCCTGTTCTGGCTGCTGTGGCTGGCCGTGGCCCTCCCCCTGGCGTTGCCGGAGCTGCGCCGCAGGCTATTCACCGCGCCGCTGTTCGCCTGGTTCCAACGGGTGCTGCCACCGATGTCCGAAACCGAGCGCGACGCCATAGAGGCCGGCACGGTCTGGTGGGATGGCGAACTGTTCAGCGGCCGCCCGGACTGGGATCAACTGCTGGCCTACCCCAAGGCCAGATTGACCGCCGAGGAGCAGGCCTTTATCGACGGCCCCACCGAAACCCTGTGCGCCATGGTCAGCGACTGGGACATCGGCCAGCGCATGGACCTGCCGCCCGAGGCCTGGGCCTATATCAAGGAACAGGGTTTCTTCGCGCTGATCATTCCCAAGGAATACGGCGGCAAGGGCTTTTCTGCTTATGCCCACTCCCAGGTGGCGATGAAGCTGGCGACCCGCAGCGGCGACCTGGCCTCGACCGTGATGGTGCCCAACTCCCTCGGTCCGGCCGAACTGCTGCTGCACTACGGCACCGATGCCCAGCGCCAGCAATACCTGCCGCGCCTGGCCACCGGCGAGGATATCCCCTGTTTCGCCCTGACCGGTCCACTGGCCGGCTCCGATGCCGGGGCCATGCCGGACGTCGGCATCATCTGCAAGGGCGACTGGCAGGGCGAGCACGTGCTCGGCCTGCGCCTGACCTGGGAGAAGCGCTATATCACCCTGGGCCCGGTGGCCACACTGCTCGGCCTGGCCTTCAAGGCCTACGACCCCGAGCGCCTGCTGGGTGGCGAGGAAGACCTGGGCATCAGCCTGGCGCTGATTCCCACCTCGACCCCGGGCGTTGAAATCGGCCGTCGTCATCTGCCCCTGGGCGCCGCCTTTATGAACGGACCGAACTCGGGCACGGACGTCTTCGTGCCCCTGGACTACCTGATCGGCGGCCAGGCGATGCTCGGCAAGGGCTGGATGATGCTGATGAACTGCCTGTCGGTGGGTCGT
>JAZKHB010000049.1:1472-2905 GCA_040385585.1 Pseudomonadota bacterium
CGTTCGATTTCCCTGCCCGCCGTCGGTACCGGCGCGGCCAAGGCCACCAGCCTGGTCACCGGCCAGTACGCGCGCATCCGCGAACAGTTCAATGTGCCGCTGTCGGCTTTCGAGGGCATCCAGGAGGCCATGGCGCGCATCGGCGGCAACGCCTGGCTGATGGACAGCGCGCGCATCCTCACCGCCAACGCGGTGGACCTGGGGGAAAAACCCTCGGTGCTTTCGGCGGTGCTCAAGTATCACCTGACCGAACGCGGCCGCGAGTGCATCACCCACGCCATGGACGTGCACGGCGGCAAGGGCATTATCATGGGCCCGAACAACTACCTCGCACGCTCCTGGCAGGGCGCGCCGATCTTTATCACGGTGGAAGGCGCGAATATCCTCTCGCGCAACCTGATGATCTTCGGCCAGGGCGCGATCCGCTGCCACCCCTATGTCCTCAAGGAAATGGCCCTGGCCGGCCGCGAGGACAAGGACCAGGCACTGCTGGAGTTCGACGAATTGCTGCTGCAGCACATCGGCTTTGCCGTGAGCAATGCCGCCAGCACCCTGCTGTTGAGCCTGAGCTTCGGCCTGCTGGGCGCAACCCCGGGCGACAGCATCACCCGTCCCTATTTCCGCGCGCTGAACCGCCTGGCCGCGGCCTTCGCCATGCTCGCGGACATGAGCATGATGCTGTTGGGCGGCGAGCTGAAACGCCGTGAACGCCTGTCCGCGCGCCTGGGCGACGTGCTCAGCCACCTCTACCTGGGCTCGGCGGCGCTCAAACGCTACCACGACCAGGGCCATCCCGAGCATTTGCGTCCCCTGCTGGCCTGGGCCATGGAAGAAAGCCTGTACCACGCCGAAAAAGCCCTGGATGCCTTGCTCAGCAATTTCCCCAGCCCGGTCCTGGGCTGCCTGCTGCGGGTGCTGGTATTTCCGTTCGGCCGTCGTCACAAGGGCCCGTCCGACCGCCTGGATGCCGAAATCGCCGCATTGATTGGCCGTCCCCGCGGCGATGCCGCGCTGGAAGAGCTGTTGGCCGGCTGCTTCCGTCCGCAGGATCCGGACGATGCCGTGGGCGCCCTGCAATACGCCGCCGACCAGCTGGATGCGGTACGCCCCCTGCACAAGAAACTGTACCAAGCCGTCAAGGAGGACGTGCTGTTGCCGACGCCGGGCGAAGGCCTGATCGACGCGGCGCTGCGCAGCGGCGTGCTCAGTGCCGATGAAGCGCAGCGCCTGCAGCGGGCCGAGGCCGCGCGGCGCAAGGTGATCGATGTGGACGACTTCAGTCCGCAGGAGCTAACCCTGGCCAGCGGCAAGGTGCGCTAACCCTGTAGGGTGGATGACGTGTTGTTCATCCACCATCACTACGGCACCCTTCAGATGGGACAGCGGGCGCGCGGCGTTTTATACTCCGGCGCCCGTTTTACCTTCAGGATCAC
>JAZKHB010000050.1:0-60170 GCA_040385585.1 Pseudomonadota bacterium
TGTCTGCCGTATCGACCTGGGTATCGCTACGCTCAACCCAGGCTACGCAGGCCCGTTTTTCGTAGGGTGTATAGGGCCGCCTAGGCTAGCCGCGCGGAAAGCCGGGCTGGCAAACCACGCCGCACTCGCCGCGCGGCGTAACCCACCAAGGTGGTGTCGAACGCTCATGTGTGGACAGGCATTTCGTGAAAATGCCCTAGATCAGGCGCTTGACCATAAAGGCCGCGGCCGCCGGGCAGAGGCCGGCGAACTGCCGGGTCGCGGTAATGGCGCCGGGGGCCGTAGCGCGTTCGGCGAGCTGGTAGCCGCGTTGCGCGAAGAAGGCTTCGGCGCTGGTGGTGAGCAGGTAGAGGGCCCGAGCGCCCTGGGCCGCCGCACAGTGCTCCGCATGCTCGACCAGTCGGGCGCCCAGGCCCTGGCCGCGGGCCGACTCCGCCACGACCAGGGAGCGCAGCAGCATCGCCGGCCCCTGCAGTTCCAGGCCGACCAGGCCGGTCAGGCAATCGCCCTGCCAATGGCCGAACAAGCGCAAGGTGTTCGGGGGCGCGTGCAGGTCATCGGTGGGCAGGTGGTTGCCGGCGAGCAATTGCATCGCCTGCGGGCCGATGTCGAGGGGTTGGATGCTCATGGAGGCAAGGACCTGAAGAGAGTCGAGGGGAAGGCCGGCCTGGGGTTATCGCCCATGCTTCAGCGCCTCCCGTTCCTCGAGGCTGAGCACCTTGGGCGTGACCATGGGCGCGCCCGAGGCCGGGTCGAAAAACGGCGTGTGCCTGTAGCTGCCATAGAGCCGCGCCTTGAGCAGCATGGCGGCGATGCGCAGGATGGCGGACGGCAAGCCGAAGGACTTGGGCTTGGGTTGCCCCAGGGCGGCCTCGGTATAGCCCTGCATGCGGATGGGCCCGAAGGCCTGGTCCAGGGTTTGCGGCCCGCTGGCCAGGCAGCTGTGGATCAGCCCGGCGAACGAGAGCTTGAAGTTGGCCGGGGTGTTGCCGATGGGCGTGTTGCAACAGGCGGCGTACCAGCGCAGCAGCCCTTTGGGCGAGAGGCGCATGCAGGCCAGGTGTTCCAGGCCCTGGGTAAAGCGCAGGTTCTTCGGCAGGACCTGCACGACATCGGTGCCGCCCTGAGGGTCGAGGATCTGCGCGTCGCGCTTTAGGTAGCGGGCAAAGGCCTGGCAGTCCGCGCAATAACAGCGCCCACGGTTGACGCTGCGGCTCTGCTCCAGCGTGCCTTTGAGCCTGCCGCACGTGCAGCCTATCGGGTGGATCATGGGAGGCGCTCCTTTCGGTTGATTGACGACCCTGTCGTAGCGCTGCCGTGCAGCAGCTGAAAATACTCGGAATGCTGGGAGATGCTGTTGTGGTCGGCGCCCGGTACGACCTTGAGCGTCGCCACGCCCGGGGCGAACCGCGCCAGGAGCGTTTCGCTGCTGGCGCGCGGGATGACGCGGTCGTGTTCGGCCAGGATCAACAGGGTCGGCACCCTGATCCGCGGCGCGTATTTCCAGGACTCGAACTTGTCCCGCAGCAGCCAGCGCACCGGGAAAAAGGGAAACTGCGCCGCGGCGATGTCCTGGAGGCTGTTGTAAGGGGAGATCAGGATCAGCCGCGAGGCCGGTCGCTGGCTGGCCAGGCGCACGGCGACCCCCGACCCCAGGCTGCGGCCCACCAGCAGGATCTCGGGGTGCTCGGCCCACACCCGGTCGAACAAGGCCTGGGCATCGCGCTGGAGGGCCTCTTCGGAGGGCGAGCCGGAACTGCCGCCGTAACCGCGGTAGTGCAACAGGTAAAGGGCATGGTCGGGAAAGGCCCGGGCCAGCCCGGGCATGTTCAGGCTGACATCCTCGGCATTGCCGCCGAAATAGATCAGGGCCTGCGGGCCGTCGTGGGGCCTGACCGAGACCCGCACCCGGGCCTCGTCGACGGACAAGGTCAGCAGATCGGTGGCACTGCCGGAAAGGGGCTGGGGGAAGTAGATCAGGGCGCGCTGGAACACCCACAAGGCGATGCAGATGCCCAGGTACAGGGCGGCCACCACCAGCAGCGATGAAACCAGGATGCGTGACATAACGTCGGGGGGTCCTCCGGATGACCGAGCCCTTTGGCTAGCCGTTCGGCTGGCATGGCGGTTAATCGACCAAGAATAAGCCTGGAGGTATTCAACGGCGTGCCCGGCGCCAAGGCAAGCGTCCCCGATGGGCAGCGCGGCCAGCGGGCGTTTGGGGGTATCGGTCGGCTGGTCTCGGTACTCTGGAGGATCGGGTTGGCGCGTGATCGCAGGCTTAAGGGTAGGCGGGGCGACTCACCCAGCACACCGCCGGGCAATGGCTCTCGGCGGTTTGCCTGATGCCAGGGCCTGTTATGCTCGGGCTTCCCCTCTCGAAAAGGCTGCTCCCATGTCTCGCCCTGCCCTGTCGTTTACCGCGCTGTTCGCCGGTCTGTTGTTGTCGGTCCAGGCAATGGCGCTGTCGTTGTCCGACCTGACGCAACAGGACGTCAGCGCGGGCTTGAAGGATGCCCTGACCCAGGGCACCAAGGTGGCGGTGCAACAGCTGGGCAAGCCCGGCGGTTTCAGCATCAACCCCGAGGTACGCATCGAGTTGCCGGGCAAACTGGGCAAGGCGGCGCAAAAGCTCAAGCAGTTCGGCCTGGGCGCTCAGGTCGAACTGCTGGAAACCAGCATGAACCAGGCAGCCGAGACGGCCATGCCCCAGGCTCAGGCCCTGCTGGTGGACGCGGTGAAGAAAATGACCGTGCAGGATGCCAAGAGCCTGCTGAGCGGAGGCCCGGACTCGGCCACCCAGTACCTGGACAAAAGCAGCCGCGAACAGATACGCGCGCAGTTCCTGCCCATCGTCAAGAAAGCCACGGCCCAGGTCGGCCTGGTGCAGCAGTACAACAGCTTCGCCAGCCAGGCGGCGACCTTCGGCGTGATCGATACCAAGAGCGCGAATATCGAGAACTACGTCACCGAGCAGGCCCTGGACGGCCTGTTCCAGATGATCGCCAAGCAGGAAGCCAGCCTGCGCCAAAACCCGGCTGCCGCGGCCACAGGCCTTGCCCGACAAGTGTTCGGCGCACTTTAAAAGGCTTAGAGCGCCAGCCGCACCCTGCCCCGTCATAGCCGCGAAGGCGGGTACATGCCCGCGCAGGAAGGCGGGTATCCCGTGGGGTACCGATACGCAGGCATAAAAAAGCCCGGTCATGGACCGGGCTTTGCTTGCGCCGTGGCTTGGGCTAGAGGGCCTCGCGCGGCTCTTGCTTGACCCTGAACCAGGCCGCGTACAGGGCCGGCAGGAACAGCAGGGTCAGGGCCGTGGCGACGATCAGGCCGCCCATGATGGCCACCGCCATCGGACCGAAGAACACGCTGCGCGACAACGGGATCATGGCCAGTACCGCGGCCAGGGCCGTCAAGACGATGGGACGGAACCGCCGCACCGTGGCCTCGATGATGGCGTGCCACTTGTCCAGGCCGCTGGCGATGTCCTGCTCGATCTGGTCCACCAGGATCACCGAGTTGCGCATGATCATCCCGGACAGGGCGATGGTGCCGAGCATGGCGACGAAGCCGAAGGGCTGGCGGAAGATCAGCAGGAACAGGGTCACGCCGATCAGCCCCAGGGGTGCGGTGAGAAAGACCATGGCCGCCCGCGAGAAGCTTTTCAGCTGCAGCATCAGCAGGGTCAGCACCACCACTATGAACAGCGGCACGCCGGCGTTCACCGAGGCCTGGCCGCGGGCCGAGTCCTCGATGGTGCCGCCGACGTCCATCTCGTAGCCGTCCGGCAACTGGGCACGGATCGGTTCCAGGCTCGGCATGATCTGCTTGACCAGGCTGGCCGGCTGTTCCTTGCCGTAGATATCGGCGCGCACCGTGACATTGGGCAGGCGGTTGCGGTGCCAGATGATGCCTTCCTCGAAACCGTATTCGAGGGTGGCGACCTGGGACAGGGCCACGCTCTTGCCGCTCTGGGTCGGTACCGCCAGGCTCGGCAGCAGGCCCAGTTCCTGGCGTTCGCTGGAGGTGCCGCGCAGCAGGATCTCGATCAGCTCGTTGCCTTCGCGGTACTGGCTGACGCTGGAACCGGTCAGGGAGCTGCGCAGGAAGCTGGACAGGTCGGCGGTGCTGACGCCCAGGGCCCGCGCACGCTCCTGGTCGACCTTGAGGAAGATCACCTTGCTCGGCTCTTCCCAATCCAGGTGCACGTTGGACACGTGGGGATTTTCACGCACCTTGTCCGCCACCTGGCGGGCCAGGGCGCGAACTTCCTCGATGCGTTCGCCGGTCACCCGGAACTGCAACGGGTAGCCCACGGGCGGGCCGTTTTCCAGGCGCGTGACCCGGGTGCGCAGGGTCGGGAACTCCTCGGCCATGCGCTCGATCAGCCAGCTGCGCAGGACCTCGCGGTCCTCGATGGTCTTGGCCAGCACCACGAACTGCGCCAGGCTGGTGGCCGGCAATTGCTGGTCCAGGGGCAGGTAGAATCGCGGCGAGCCGGTGCCCACATAGGCCACGTAATTGTCGATGCCCGGATGGTCCTTGAGCATGGCTTCGAGGCGCTGGACCTGGTCACCGGTGGCGGTCAGCGAGGCGCCTTCGCTCAGCTTGAGGTCGATCATCAGCTCCAGCCGCCCGGAGGCCGGGAAGAACTGCTGGGGCACGAAGCGGAACAACAGGATGGAGCCGATAAACAGGCCGATGGTCAGCAGGATCACCGTCTTGCGCCGCTGCACGCACCACTCCACCACCCCACGTACCCGCCGGTAGAACGGCGTGCCATAGGGGTCGTGGCCCTCGGCGCTGCCGCCGTGCTTGGCCGCGTGTATTTTCGCCAGGTCCGGCAACAGCTTGGCGCCCAGGTAGGGCACGAACACCACGGCGGCGACCCAGGAGGCCAACAGGGCGATGGTCACCACCTGGAAGATCGAGCGGGTGTATTCGCCGGTACCCGATTGCGCCGTGGCGATCGGCAGGAAACCGGCCGCGGTGATCAGGGTGCCGGTGAGCATCGGAAAGGCCGTGCTGGTCCAGGCGTAACTGGCCGCCTTGAGCCGATCGAAGCCCTGTTCCATCTTGATCGCCATCATCTCCACCGCGATGATCGCGTCGTCCACCAGCAGGCCGAGGGACAACACCAGGGCGCCGAGGGAGATCTTGTGCAGGCCGATGCCGAAGTAGTACATGGCCGCGAAAGTCATCGCCAGCACCAGCGGAATCGACAGGGCCACCACCAGACCGGTACGCAGGCCCAGGGAGAAGAAACTCACCAGCAACACGATGATCAGCGCTTCCATCAGCACGCGGACGAATTCGCCGACGCCGGTCTTCACCGCGGCCGGCTGGTCCGAGACCTTGCGCAGCTGCATGCCGGCCGGCAGGTTTTCCTGCAGGCGGGCGAAGTCGACTTCCAGGGCCTCGCCCAGCACCAGAATGTCGCCGCCGGCCTTCATCGAGACGGCCAGGCCGATGGCGTCTTCGCCCATAAAGCGCATGCGCGGTGCCGGTGGGTCGTTGAAACCCCGGCTGACCTCGGCCACGTCGCCGATGCGGAAGGTGCGGTCGCCGACCCGGATCGGGAAATCACGGATTTCCTTGACCGTCTCGAAACGCCCGCTGACGCGCAATTGAATCCGGTCGCTGCTGGTTTCGAAGAAGCCCGCGGTGGACACCGCGTTCTGTTCTTCCAGGGCCTGCTGCACGGCCGCCAGGGGCAAGCCGAGGGTGGCGAGCTTGACGTTGGACAGCTCGACCCAGATCTTCTCGTCCTGCAGGCCGACCAGCTCGACCTTGCCGACATCCTTGACCCGTTGCAATTGCAGCTGCACGCGGTCGGCGTAGTCCTTGAGCACCGCGTAGTCGAAACCTTCGCCGGTCAGGGCGTAGATATTGCCGAAGGTGGTGCCGAATTCATCGTTGAAGAACGGCCCCTGCACGCCCTGGGGCAGGGTGTGGCGGATGTCGCTGATCTTCTTGCGGACCTGGTACCAGAGCTCGGGAATGTCGCGGGAGTTCATCGAGTCGCGGGCGATAAAGGTCACCATCGATTCACCCGGCCGGGAGAAGGAGATGAGCTTGTCGTAGTCGCCGGTCTCCATCAGCTTCTTTTCGATCCGCTCGGTGACCTGGCGCGAGACCTCTTCGGCGCTCGCCCCCGGCCAGTTGGTGCGCACCACCATGGCCTTGAAGGTGAAGGGCGGGTCCTCGCTCTGGCCCAGCTTGGAATAGGACAGCGCGCCGACCACGGCCATCAACAACATCACGTAGAGGACGATCTGGCGGTTGCGCAGCGCCCATTCGGACAGATTGAAGCCCATGGGTTACT
Organism: Pseudomonadota bacterium; assembly: GCA_040385585.1. Taxonomy (GTDB): domain Bacteria; phylum Pseudomonadota; class Gammaproteobacteria; order Pseudomonadales; family Pseudomonadaceae; genus Aquipseudomonas. Next base: position 6,326 of record JAZKHB010000050.1, read on the forward strand.
CCTTCGCCGCCAGCTTGACCAACCGATTGTCGCGGTCCACCGGCCGCACTTCCTGACCCTCGCGCAGCACCTGTCCACCCGCGGCCACCACCCAGTCCTCGGCCTTCAGGCCCTCGAGCACCGGCACGCTGTTTTCATCGTAGGCGCCGACACTCACCGGGGTGCGGATCAGTTTCGAACTCTGCGGGTCGACCACCCAGACATAGGGCTTGCCGCCTTCGGCGGTCAGGGCCGACAGCGGCACCGCCAACGGCACTTCACCCTCGACGGCGATAAAGACCCGGGCGCTCTGGCCCAGCTCGGCCGCCACCTTGCCCTCGGTAAAGGCCACACGGGCGGCGAAGGTACGCGATTGCGGGTCGGCCGAGGGCGACAGCTCGCGGATTTTGCCGGGAAAGCGCTGATCGGGTTGCGACCACAGCTCCACGCTGACCGGCTGGCCGATCTTGAAGCGTTCGAAGGCTTGCTCGGGCAGGCTGATCAGCACTTCCCGATCGCCGTCGGCGGCCAGGGTGAAGGCCGTCTGTCCGGCGGCCACCACTTGTCCGGCCTCCACCAGACGCTGGGACACCACGCCGTCCTGGGTCGCGCGCAGCACGGCATAACCGGCCTGGTTGCTGGCCACGTCGTATTCGGCGCGCACCTGCTTGAGGCGCGCTTCGCCGGAGCGGTAAAGGTGCTCGGTATTGTCGTATTGCGAGCGGCTGACCAACTGGCGCGCCAGCAGGGTCTTGTAGCGGTCGCGCTCGGCGCGCACCAGCTGCAGGTTGGCTTCGGCGGCCGCCACCTGGGCGCGGATGGCTTCCAGTTGCAGGCGCACGTCCTGGGGATCCAGTTCGGCCAGGGGCTGATCCTTCTTCACCCGCTCGCCCACGTCCACCAGGCGCTTGACTACCTTGCCGCCGATGCGAAAGGCCAGCTCCGACTCCAACCGCGCACGCACCTCGCCTGGGTAGGCCTGCATGGCCTCGCCCGCCGGCTGGGGCTGCACCACCATCGCGGGGCGCACCGGGGTCTGGACCGTCTCGTCATTGCCGCAGGCGGCAAGCAGGAGGCCGAAGCTTAAAGGCAGAGCGAGAGAGAAGGCTTGGCGCAGCATGGGATTAACCTTTCGCGAATAGTGCTTGGAATACTTATACTGGCGAGTATAGTAAAAATACAAAACTCATCAGTCCAGTATTAAAACGCAAAAATGTCGAACAACCCCTCACTTCCCAACGGCCCCGGCCGCCCCAAGGACCTGGCCAAGCGCCAAGCCATACTCGAGGCCGCGAAAACCCTGTTCTTGCGCCATGGCTATGACGGCAGCAGCATGGATGCCATCGCCACCGAAGCCGGGGTTTCCAAACTCACGGTGTACAACCATTTCACCGACAAGGAGACCCTGTTCTCGGCCGCGGTGAAGGCCAAATGCGAGTCGCAGTTGCCGGGGCTGTTCTTCGAGCTGTCGGACGACGCACCGATCGAACTGGTGCTGGGCAATATCGCCCGGGGTTTCTATCGACTGGTCAACAGCCGCGAATCCATCGAACTGCACCGGGTGATGGTGAGCGCCGGCGACCCCAAGCTGTCCCAGATATTCTTCGACGCCGGCCCGCAGCGGGTGCTGGAGGAAATGCAGCGCCTGTTGAGCAGGGCCAGCGATAACGGCAAGTTGCGGGTGGCCGACCCCCTTCGCGCGGCCGACCACTTCTTCTGCCTGGTCAAGGGCTGCGACAATTTCCGCCTGCTGCTCGGCTGCCCCGCCCCGCAGATGGAGGAAGACGCCGAACGCCATGCGCAGGACGTAGTGGACATGTTTCTGCGCGCCTACGCGCCCTGACCGATCGCCAAAACCCTCACTACCCCTTGAGCGCCTTTTTCGAATAGACGTCGTAGCGGCTGGATTTGCCGTCCAGGGCGTAGGCCGGCTTGGGTCCGTCGATGATCGGCGCCTTGCGCGGGCGCTTGACCACCACCCGGTGGCTGCCCAGGGCCAGGGCCGCGGCGAGCAGGGCCGGGGCGTCCAGGTCGTCGCCCACCAGGGGCCGGAACAGGCGCATTTCCTTTTTCACCAGGGCGCTCTTGTCGCGGTGGGGGAACATCGGATCCAGGTAGATGACCTGGGGCGGCTCGCCCTCCCAGGCGCCCATCAGCTCGATGGCGTTGCCGGTCAGCAGGCGCATCCGCGCGGCGATCGGCCCCACCTCGCGGTCGCGCAACGCCCGGACCAGGCCATCTTCCAGCAAGGCCGCGATCAGCGGCTGGCGTTCGATCAGGGCCATGGCGCACCCCAGGCTGGCCAGTACGAACGCATCACGACCCAGACCCGCCGTGGCGTCCAGCACATAGGGCCGAACGCCCGGCTGCACCCCGACGGCCTTGGCGATCATCTGCCCGCTGCCACCGCCGAACAGCCGCCGGTGGGCCACCGCGCCCTCGATGAAATCCACCCGCACCGGTCCCGGCGCCTGGGGACCCGACTCGATCAACTGCAGGCCCTGCTCGCCCAGTTGCAGCACGAACTGCGCCGGGCCCTGCAGCGGCAAGGCCAGGCGCTCGGCCCAGGTCGCCGCCGCGGCGGCGTAGGACGGCTCCAGGGCTTCAACCCGGACAGTGGCGATTGCTTGTACGTCAGTCATGGAAAATGCGGACTCAACAGTTAAAAAACATTCAACTCGACGCGCACGCGGCCGATAACCCGGGAAAGCGGCATTCTGCCAGACCCGGCGTGTTCCGGCCGCAGCGAGTTGAGCATGATCGATTCATTACCCGCCACATCCAGTCGCGCGCAGCACAAGCGCGAGCAGGAACTGCCGGTCGCCGTGCGCGACTCGATCGATTACCAGATCCTGCGCCGCACCCTGGGTATCGAGGCGCCCGATGCACAGAAAGCCGCCGAGGGGATCCGCGACGCCAACCGTGCAAAAGCCGCTCCCGGGCCGGTCGACAACAGCGCCCAGGTCGCCAGCTTCCAGCAGGTCATCGAGCAACGCTCCTTGCAGCTGAACGTCACCAGCCCCGCCAGTCCGCAAAAGACCGACCCCCTGGTGCTCGACCTGGCCAGCAACGGCTTCACCACCAGCGGCCTGGAACGCCCGGTCGGCTTCGACCTGGATGCCGATGGCCGAAACGACCGGATCAGCGTGCCCACCGGCGACGATGCCCTGCTGGTCCTGGATCGCAACGCCAACGGCCGTATCGACGACGGTCGCGAGCTGTTCGGCGATCAGCACGGCGCGGCCAATGGCTTTGCCGAGCTGGCCAAGTTCGACGATAACCGCGATGGCCGCCTGGATATCCAGGACGCGATCTTCCAGCGCCTGGCCCTGCTGCGCTTCGACGACCAGGGTCGGCCTCAGCAGCAGTCCCTGGCCCAGGCCGGCGTCAGCGCGATCCAGCTGCAGGCCCGGGAGGTGAAGGTCGCCTTGGGCGCCTACGACGAAATCGCCCAGCTGGGCAGCTTCGAGTTCAGCGACGGCCGCGGCGGCCAAGCCGCCGACCTGCTGCTGGCGCGGCGCTAAGCGAGCTACCCGGAAGGCAAAGCGCCCACTGAAACCCTGTCCGCCGGGTGCCGTCGGCGCCCTCATCGGCACATACGAAAAAGCCCCATGTCCACATGGAAATGGTCCTGGTGAGCGGCGTTGTAGTCCGGGCCCAGGGTGGTATTGAAGCTCTGGCAGGCGGCATCGCGCACCCGACGCAGAAAGCGCGCTTCGTCCCCATCGCCTTTCCAGTCCCGGGCCAGGGTGATGCGTCGGCCATCGGCCAGGCGAAAACCGGCGATATCCAGGGCATTGGCTGAGGCATGCTGGCTGCGCCGGGTGCTGCCGGCGATGGTGCGGCAGGCGAAGCTGCCGAAGTGCTCGATGCGCGTCACCGCCTGGCCGAAGACTTCCTGGGCCGCCGGCTGCAGCCCATGGCGCTCGAACAGGGCAACGGCCACCGCCAGCGGGCAGGTGGCGATAAAGCTGCTGTTGAAGCCGACACCAGCGGACTGGATGCGCAGGCTGTTCTCCAGCGGGCAGTTCGCCGTCGGCGCGCTGTCGGGCAGGTTGGTGTAACGCAGGGACGACGTGGCCAGGGCCTGGGCGCACAAATCGGGGTTAGCGCCCAGGCGCCAGAGTTTGTAGGACGTCAGCGCATTGGGCGACAAGCGCACATCCAGGGGCGCCCAGGGGTTCCACTGCGGCGGCACCTCCAGCCAGCCGCGCCAGATCGCCAGCGCAGGGCCAGCCAGCAGCAGGAACAGCAGCAAAAGCTTTACAACACGCAAACCGGACAGGCTCCCCGTGGCATTCAACCCTTGAACAAGGCGTTAAGCCGATCGAACGGCATGGCCTGCTCGGCAAAGCCGAAGGTGCCCGTGCTGCCGATTTCCCCTGCCGCCTGGAACACTGCGCCGAACGCGGCCCGCGCCAGGGCAGAACCGACGCTGACGCGCCTGACACCCAGCTCGCCCAGTTGCGCCAGCGACAGCTTCACCCCGGACAACCCCATCAGCACATTCACCGGTCTGGGCGCGACCGCCCGCACCACCGCGCGGATCTCCTCCGCGCTACGCAACCCGGGCGCATACAGCACATCGGCGCCCGCCTCGGCGTATGCCTCGAGCCGACGCAGGGTGTCGGCCAGGTCCAGCCGACCGTGCAGCAGGTTCTCCGCGCGGGCGGTCAGCACAAAGGGAAACGGCAGGCTGCGCGCGGCCTCGACCGCCGCCCGGACCCGCTCCACGGCCAGTTCGAAAGGGTAGATGGGCTGTTCCGGCCGACCGCTGGCATCCTCGATCGAGCCGCCGACCAGCCCCGCGGCGGCGGCCTGCAGAATGGTTTCGGCGCAGCCTTCGGGCGTATCGGCAAAACCGTTTTCCAGATCCGCCGCCACGGGCAGGGGCGTGGCATTGACGATGGCGCGGGCATTTTCCAGGATGTCCGCGCGCGACAGCGCCCCTTCGGCATCCGGCCGTCCCAGGGAAAACGCCAGGCCCGCGCTGGTGGTTGCCAGGGCCTGAAAACCCATGGAGGCCAGCAGCTTGGCCGAGCCGGCGTCCCAGGGATTGGGGATGACGAAACAGCCAGGACCTTGATGCAGGGCCGCGAAGGCCAGGGCGCGCTGAAGCTGGGAATCCATAAGGCTGCACCGATCGATTAAGAAGACCCCGACCATAGCCCAACTGTCGCCCTCGACCCAAGCGCGACTAAGCGCTAGGGCCTGTTGACACTATGCGCACGGCCGCGCCGGAGCCCGATTGGGCGCGAGACCAGGCACGAGTCGCGAGGTTTGGCCATTCCACATGAGCGACGAGTAACGCCGTATCGCACCCAATCGGGCCCGGCCCTGCGGGTTGCGCGCAAAATGGCCCCATGCGGTGTTGCGGGACTTGGCAAGGGAATGACCATTGCCTGCGTCCCGCGCCTGGCCTGGGGCCATTTTTCGCAGCAACGCGGCGCGTGTGGCTAGTGTCAACAGGCCCTAGAGAAGGCCGAGCTGTTCTCTATCGTCCCGCAACTCGGGCAGGTCCGGCAGACCCGGCAGGCGCTGGCTCAGCTGCGTGTGAAAGCGCCGGGCCAGCTGCGGTGCCAAGTGGTTGTCGGGGGTGTGCAGAAAGACATGGGGCTTGCGCCCCTCCTCGATCCAGGCGGCGACCTTGTCCAGCCAGGGCGCCATGAAAGGATCGTTGGCCGCGAGTTCCGGATGGCCGATAAAACGCAGCTGCGGCGCCTGGCTGAAGGCGGTCGGGCGGATTGGCAGGCGCGGTTTCTTCGACTGGGCGTGGCGCACGGCCGGCTCGTTCGACTGGCAGCTGAACAGCGCACGGGAATCCAGGCTGATACGCTCGATGCCGCGCCCATGCAGCAGGCGATTGAGGGACCGTTCCTCGTCGCCCTTGGCGAAGAACAACGGATGGCGCACTTCTACCGCCAGCGTCGCGCCCTCCTCCCAGGCCTCGAGAAACAGGGCCAGCTCGCCCAGGCGCTGGGGGCCGAACGCGGCCGGCAGCTGCAGCCAGAACGGCGCGACCCGCGCGCCCAAGGGCGTCAGCAGCTGGCGAAAACTGTGCATCGCATCCAGCTGCTCGCGCAGATCGCCGCCGTGGCTGATATCGCGTGGCAGCTTGGCGCAGAAATGAAAGTCCGCCGGCAGGGTCGCGGCCCAGCGCTGCACCGTGTCCGCGGAGGGCCGGGCGTAGAAGGTGGTGTTGCCTTCCACGGTGTTGAACACCTGGCTGTAAAGCCCGAGGTAGTCAGCCGCACGCGCGTGGCGCGGATACAGCGAGGCGCGCCATGCGGCTTCACTCCAGGAGGGACAGCCGAGGTAGTAAGGAAGGGGTGACGCGCTCAAGCGAACAGATCGAGGCCCAGGACTTCCTGCGCATCCGCCTCGGCGCCGTAACCGGCGGTGTTGGTGTAACTGGCCAGCGCCTGGGCGGCGCGGTTGTTGGTGGCAGCCTGCTGATACAGGTCTTGGGGCCGGGCCGGCAGGTTCTCGCTGCTGCCGTTGCCGGGCTGCACCCGCCGGGTCTGCGCCACGGACTCGAAACCCTGGCTGCTCGCCGGGGCCGCGGGCTGCTCGCGACGCTGCTCGATCTCGCGCTGAACCTCGCGAAACGGCGTGACCGCGGCGCCCGCACGGGGTCCGCGGTCCAAGGGAGTGGGAGTGAATCCGTCGATCCGCATCGGTGACAGCTCGGCTTGTTGGGTTCAGCGACAATGCTGCAAATCTAACGGCGCCCGCGCCCCTTGGCAATGGCGTACTGCCAGGTGTTGCAGAATCCGGATGTAAGGTCTTTTAAGGCGCTCCCGCACTCGGAACGCCAGGTGGGTGTCACCCAGCCGCAGGTGCGGCTTTCGGGGTCGCCACCTTGTCGCGCAGGTAGACCGGCTGGGCCAGGTCCGCCGCTACCGCCTCGCCACGGGCCCAGGCAAACGCGGCCAGGCTCAACAGGTCCTGGGCATGGGGCAGCAAGTCAGGCGCCTGGCCGCTGGGGGTGAACGGAATGCGCGCGGCATGTGCGCCCCAGCCGGTACCGGCACCGAACCAGTCGCCTTGGGCATCGCGCGGCAGACAGGCCGATTCCGGCGCCAGTACTGCTTCCAGCCCGGCCAGCCGCATTTCGCCCTGCTCCAGGCGATAGCAGCCCCAATAGACCTCGTCCATACGTGCATCGATGGCCGCGGCGACCTGCTCCGCGCCCTGCTCACGCCAGGCCCGCTGGGCCAGCACCGCCAGGTTGGAGACCGGCAGCACCGGACGTTCCAGGGCGAAGGCCAGGCCCTGGACCACCCCCACGGCGATGCGCACCCCGGTGAAGGCTCCAGGCCCGCGGCCGAAGGCGATGGCCTCGACGGCCGACAAGGCCACACCGGCTTCGGCCAGCAGGTCGCGGATCATCGGCAGCACCCGCTGGGCATGCAGGCGCGGGATCACCTCGTAGTGACTCAGCACACGGCCCTCGTGCAGCAGCGCAACGGAGCAGGCTTCGGTGGCAGTATCCAGGGCCAGCAGGGTGGTCATAGGCGGTTCCGCATGAAAAAGGGCCGGGCAGTATAAACCCAGGCTGTTGTCGCTGCTCGGCTACCAGACTGTTGAAAAACCGGGCCTTGTCTCGGCGGCATCGACTAAGTTTTCAACGGCCTGCCAAGGCGTGCAGACGCGGCGTGGAAAAGCCCGCGCACCGCCTCTACAATAGGCGTCAGGCCAGGATGTACCTGGATCTTTGTAGCCGCGCAGGCCGGTGGGGTTACACTCGGCAACGCGACGCCCTTGAAGACCTCGACAGCGCCTCGATAAGAACAACAATCAACCGTGCCTCTGCAAAAGGACCCGTCATGCGCCACGATGCTTTTTGGCTAACCGCCCGCGACGCCGCTTCCCTCCATGTCAATCACTGGCTTCCCGAGCAACCGCCCAAGGCGGTGGTGATGATTTCCCATGGCGTGGCCGAACACAGCGAGCGGTATGCCCGGCTCGCCCAGTCGCTGGTCGCCGCCGGCTATGCCGTCTATGCCCATGACCAACGCGGACATGGCCGTACGGCGGAACGGGGGGTCCTGGGTCACTACGCCGACCAGGACGGCTGGAACAAGGTGGTCAACGACCTGGCCGACCTCAACCGGCATATCCGCCAGCAACACCCCGACGCTCCGATCTTTTTGCTCGGCCACAGCATGGGCAGCTATATCAGCCAAAGCTACCTGATCCAGCACAGCGACAGCTTGCAAGGGGCCGTTCTCTCGGGGTCGAACTACCAGCCGGTCGCACTCTATCGGGCCGCTATCCTGCTGGCACGTTTCGAACGCTGGCGCCAGGGCCCGACCGGGCGCAGCGCCCTGCTCGAATACCTCTCGTTCAATTCGTTCAACAAGGCCTTCACGCCCACGCGCACCACCCACGACTGGTTGAGCCGCGACCCGCTCGAGGTGGATAAGTATGTGGAAGACCCGCTGTGCGGCTTTCGCTGGACCAATCAGCTGTGGCTCGACATGCTCGGCGGCATGCAATACATCACGCCCCGCAAGCATCTGGCGCACGTCGACAACGCCCTGCCGCTGCTGGTGATCGGTGGCGCCCGCGACCCGATCAGCCAAGGCAAGCGCCTGGAGGACCTGGTCAAGGCCCTGCGCCAGTCCGGCAATCGAGACGTGCAATTGAAGATCTACCCGGACGCCCGCCACGAGCTGCTTAACGAAAGCAACCGCGATGAGGTAATGGCCGACTTGGTGCAGTGGCTGGACCAAGCCCTGGCCCGTAATCCGGCGCTCAGCCAGGCGGCCTAGCAGTTTCACTACCCCGTCCGCTGTATGTGGTAGCCCGGATAAGCGCAGCGCAATCCGGGTCACTGCTGCCCCGGATTACGCCAAGGTTTATCCGGACTGCGACAAGCGAAACTATCGCTTATTTATCCAACCACTAATAATAAATCAGCCACTCGCAATCAATTGATCTTGAGTAAGATCAGCCATAGCAGTTAAGCTTGAATTTATAATTCGAAGAACCCGCCCAATATAAAATACGGTTTCTTCGTGCGCCGCAGCTCACACATAAAATAATAAATCGCTAACCAGCAGCGCACACCTCTTGGCCGCGGGCCCTAACTATCCATTGGAGTCAATTGATGTTCAACGCCGTGCTTGTCTATGCCAAGGAGCGCAGTCCGCTGGCCTTTACCGCGATTCTTTCGCTGTTACTGTTCGCCGCCGGCCTGAAGAACTTCGATGTGCATCCGGCGTTATTCTTATCCGGCTGGCTCTCCATGTTCATTTTCTTATTTATGATCCGGTTGAGCGATGACATCTGCGATATTCCCATCGACAGCATCACCCACCCGCAGCGAGCCCTGTGTTCGGGCCTGAGCCCCTTGAAGACCATGAACCGCTTCCGCCTACTGGCTATCGCCTTGTTCCTGGCCTTGCAGCTGGGCCATCCTGGCGCGCTGCTGCTCTCGGGACTTACGCTGCTGTTCTTCGGTGTATTCTTCAAACTCAAACCCGGCCTGCACCCGCTGGTTCATACCACCCTGTTGAATTTCTCCCTGTGCGTTTTCCCGGTCTACAGCGGCCTGCTGTTATATGGCGAAATAAGCCGCTTTCATTTGCTGATGGGCGGCTTTTTCTGGCTGGGCGGTTTGGCCCATGATTACTCCCATAGTTTAATGGACACCCGCGACCGCGCGCCGGAAACACTGAACCCCATCAATAGAATCGACCAGGATTTTCTGGCCCGACTCTCGCTCGTGTTGTTTCTGATCAGCGGACTGCTGGGATTTATATTGGCTTATTCGAACGGAATGCCTGGGGGCTTTCTCGGCGGCTTGGTGCTGATGCTGGCTCTCATACTCCACCTTGAATACAAGCTGATCCGTCATCCGTCCCTGGAAACCGCCAAGCCGTTTTATATCCTTGGCTTCCTGTTCTTCCTGGTTCCCGTGTTGGGGCATCTGGGCGACCTGGCCTATGGCTACGCCTTAAGCTGATCGCCTCATACCGGCCGCGGTCGCGGTTAACGCCCCCGCAATAGCGAGGCGCCGAAATCCCGCTCGATCTTCGCGTTGATCACCGGATGAAGGGCGCCGAACAGGATCTGCTGGGACAGCTGGCTGAGAATATGGCTCGGCAATAACGAGCGGGTACCGATGATCTTCCGCGCACGGCCGACCAACTGCTCGCAGACCGCCGTCACATGGTATTTCAACGCCAGGGCCTTGCTGCCCTCGCGGTGCAGCCAGGCGTCGAAGTTGTTCGCCTGCAGGGTATCGACAGCGCTTTCGAAGCCCTCGATCAGGTTCTGGCAGATCTGGTAGTCGACCTGGGCTCGCCCCATGTCGGTGATATAGCCATCCAGGCTGGCCAGGGGCTGGCCCTCGACATGCACGCCATTGAGGAATTGCGCGGCCTCTTCCAGGGCCCGTTGCGCACCGCCCATATAGGGCGCCATCGCCATGACCGCGAATACCACGCGGGTCAGGGCATGCAGGCCCAGGGTTTCGCCTTCGTCGCTGGCGGGCAGCATCTGTTGCGCAGGCAAGACGAGGTTGTCGAAGAGCACCGAACGGGTATCGGTATCGGCCATGGCGCCCGGATAGAGCGCGGCGCCGAGCTCGATGCCCGGGGTCTGCTTGAGGAAGGTATAGAAAAGACCCACTCTCGACTGATCGACGACCCCCGAAAACAGCAGCACATCGGCGGCGGAGACATTGGACTGGAAGTTCTTGACCCCCGAACAACTGAGCGAGCCATCGGCGCGGGTGGTGCAGGCCACCTGATTACCGAGGTCGTCCTTGTTGCGCACGAAATCGTCGAAGCTGGAAACCGCCAGCAGCCACCGGTTCTCCCTGACCCCCGCGAGGAATTCGTGCTTGAGCCGGGAAATCGGCGAACCCTCCTGGGCGGGATAGCAGGCCAGGCTGTAGGCGATGTATTGATTCATGCACAGGCCAACGGCCAGCGCCACATTGTGCTTGCCGAGCAGGTGCAGAAAGCGGAACGAGTAGAGAAACATCTCGCCCCTCGACAGCTGCTCGCCGTAACACGCGATAAAGGGCAGGGGCGTGGTCCTGAGATGGTCCAATACCGCCTGACGCGCCGGTTTTTCTTGTTTTAGGAACTGTTCGAGCTGGACTAACGCGTCATCGAGCTGCTTGCGCATCGTGGATCTCTCAATTGGTGAATTAAAGGTCCGCTTGGGGGTGAATCTGGACCTCGCCGGTCGTGCCATTGATGGTGATGGTGGCGCCATCCTGGATCAGCTTGGTCGCGTTCTTGACCCCGACCAGGGTCGGTATGCCCAGTTCGCGACCAATAATGGCAGTGTGGGACAGCAGGCTGCCGCGCTCGGAGATCAAGCCAGCCGAGATCACCATCAGAAAGACCCATCCCGGATCCGTGCTTTCGGACACCAGGATCTTGCCCTTCACATCGGCTTCCCCATTGGGATTGCGAATGACCCGGGCCTCGGCGGTAATGACGCCGCTGGAGCATCCGGTGCCGCGCAGCACCCCTGAGCCGGCTTGGAAGCCGACGGTCTTCTGCGGAATGCTGTTGGCGTAGGCCGAGCCGCAGGTAAAGACCCGATCTTCCGGGTCCAGCTGCTGCCAGTCCTCGACCTGGCGCTTGCGGTACTCCACCAGGCCTTTGAGGTCGCTGTTCGGCGAGCAGCCCTTGCGGTAGGCATCCAGCTCGTCGAGGGTCAGGTAGAACACATCGCGGGGTTGTTCCAGCACCTTCTCCTCGACGAAGCGTCGACCGAGGTGATGCAGGGTGGAACGGAAAAACGAAAAATGCAGCCCGCGATCCAGGCGTGTCGCCTCGCGGTAGGCCACCGTCTGCCGGGTCTTCTTCAGCAGCCACTTGAGCAGGCCCTTGCCGCTGACCCGCTCCAGGTGGCTGTTGAACAGTTGATCCGGGTCGTCCTGCCCCTTGCGGTCGAGCAGCGTGGCCGTGCCGGACGCCAGGACGATCTGCAGCAAGTGGAAGGGACTTTCCCGGAAGGTATCCACTTCCATGATCAGCTCCTTGGGCGAGCGATGCCCGTAGAGCTCGAGGTGGGTCTGCAACTGCTGCTGGAACGCCCCGTGACCGGCCTGGATCAGCAGGCGGTAAAGGGTTGCCATCTCGTTGTTTTCGGCCCGCGCCATGATCCGGCCGAGGCTCTGGGTCAAGGCCGCGTCGTGCTTGACCGTCTCGGCGAGGGCGATCATCGAGACCACCGGCTTGGTGCTCTCGATCTGCTGGTTGGAGAGCAAGCGATTGAGCAGGTTTTCGGCGTCGGGAATGCCTTTGCGCTGGAACTGCTCGCGGGTGACCGCCATGAAGATCATGGCGAAGAAATCGTTGAGGATCGGGATGCTCATGCTTTGCATGAAACGCTTGGAAAAGCGCCCCAGGTAGCCGATCAGCTGATCCGACGACAGGCGCTCCAGATCCAGGCGCTCGAACTCAGTGCGAATGCCCGTGGTGATCTGGAAGTACTCCTTGATCAGGCGATCGTGCCCCAGCAGGTTCTTGACGAAGAACAGCGGAAAACGCACCAGCAGCTGCACCCGCTCCCAGGCGCTGATCTTCTGGTCGTCCAGCTCGTCGACGAACGAGCCTTCGCTGCCGATCATCTGCTCGAAATACTTGATGATCTTCTGCTTGAAGAACGGCACCAGCAGCAGGGTGCGGTACCAGTTGCTGATGTTGTAGTAGGAGCGGCCCTTCAGGTAGCCGACCAGGTGTTGCAGGACATCGTCGCGCTTTTGCACCGCCGAGGCCGGTACGCCGCAACGCAGCAACGCGTCCTTGATGCAGTGGTAATAATCCAGGTGCAGGACCGAGAAGGTCATCGGCAGGACCACGCCCGGGTAACTCTCGATGATATTGCTGTTATCGAATACGCGATCGGTGCCCTGGGGGATGGTGGTGATGGGGCGGGCCTGCAGGATGTACAGCTGGTCGCGCTCGTCGAAGGCCCACTCGATGTCCTGGTAATGGCTATAGATCGCGGCGATTCTCGCGGACTGGCGGACCAACTCCTGGCGTTGCGCGGCGGACAACACCGGCTCGTTCTGCTTATCGGCCGCGACCGCGAACTCCTCGGTGCCGCCCGCAGCGCCATACCCGATCAGGCGCAGCTTCTCGTTGACCTGCAGCTCCCATTCGCCGTTGAGTTTGTCGAAGTAATAGAGGTCGGACTCGACCTTGTCGGCGACCACGCCCTCGCCCAGGCCGTAGCCCGCGGCTATCACTTCCTTGTGGATCGCACCGTGCGGGTCGGCCTGGAACATGACCCCGGCGCTCTGGGCCGCCACCATGCGCTGGACGATGACCGACACCTCGTTGCTCAGCGGGTCGCGCTGCATGCGGTGCATATAGACCAGGATGCCGGGGTCGAACGCGCTGGCCCAGCACGCCTTGATCTTGTCGGCGACATCGTCCGCGGCAACGTGCAGCCAGGTGCTGAGCTGTCCGGCAAAGGAGCTGTTCGCCGCGTCTTCGTTGGCCGCGGAAGAGCGCACGGAAAACGAATCCCAGCGCCGCAGCGTGCTCATCTGCCCCTGCAGTTCGCGGCGGGCGTCCTGGGGCAGTTCGCAGCCCATGACCAGCGCCTTGATCTGCGTCGAGGTCTGGGCGACCTGCTGCTGATCCTCATACACGCAGTCGCCGAGCAGGCGTTTGATCTCGTGGAAAACCGTTTGAAGGGACGCGGCGAATGCCCGGCTGGACACGCACAGGAACTCTGGAACGGGCAAGCCGTGCTGCTGCAAATGGAACAGGTTGCGGGCTTTGCCGCCGACGCCCACGGTGGCGTTCGCGTGATAATTGTCGGCGTGAATTACATAAGGCGTCATGGGATCGACTTCTATTCGTGATGAGTGGTGCAAACAGGCTTCAACCATTAATTTTGATAAGCGATCTGTTCGCCTAACTTGACCAGGGTCTCGAGCTGCAGGGCCGTGTTGTCTATCAGGTCCTGGTCCAAGGCGGGCCCGCCGGGACCCCAGAGCACCACGACGGTCGAGCCGCCGAAGCGGAAATAGCCTTTTTCCTGGCCTTTCTCGACGGGGCCGGGGGCATGGGTCTGGACTATGGTGCCGACGGTCAAGGCGCCCACATCGACCATGTACAGGGGACCGAACATGGCGGTCTCGATCCGCGTCACCACCCGTTTGTTGGCGAAGCTGGGCGCGCCGGCGTCGAGGGCGATCGGGTGGACGGACTCCAGCTTGCCGGCGATCGCACGGGACTCGCTTACCCGTCCCTCTACCGGAAAATGAAAGCGGTGATAGTCCTTGGGCGCCAGACGTACCACCACGGCACTGCCGCCGGCGAGTTGCGCCGCCGCCCGCGGGCATCCCAATAAATCGGCAAGGGCCACCTGCTGCTGCTTGACCCGCAGGGTCTGTCCATCGAGCGTCGGATAGACCAGTACCCGGCCATCGGCCGGCGAGACCAGGGCTCGGGGCTCGGGATTCACCGGCCGGGCACCGGCCTTCAGGCGGCGACTGAAGAAATCGTCCAGCGAACGGTAGGCATCGACCGGCTTTTCCACCTCGTCGACAGCGATGCCGTATTGGCTGATGAACTGCTGGATCGCGCCCTTGCTGGAAGCCCGGCGCTTGGGCCAACCATTGAGGTGGCTGAACCAGGGGCGGGTCACGAACAAGCGCCGCAGCGCCCTGCCCCAGGGGTTGCCGTAGAGAAAATTCAGCTCCGTTTCACCGTAGATGATCTCCGCTTCCTTGCGACCGGTTTCACGGTCGATGTAATACAGCTTCGCGGTTGCCATGGACCTCAATCTCTCTTCAAAACGGCTGCTTGCGCAGCCCGGCGGAATACAGCGAGAGGTTGACGATCAAGTGCAACAAGGGCCCCAGGAGGATGATCCAGAGCATGACGACCAGGCTCGGGTGCAGCATCAGCCAGTAGACCAGCGCACAGCCGATGGCCGAATCCGCCTGGTCCATCAGGCCGAACCAGAACGCGTTCTTCTCCGGCTGTTTGCCCGGCTGGATATCCAGCCGGCGCTTGACATAGGAGTTGGGCAGCTCAGGCAGCACATAGCCGATGCCCAGGGCGATGCCGAGCAGCCAGGGGTTGAGGTCGAGCAGGCTGACGACCAGGTGGCCGGACAGCAGCGGCTCGATCAGGAGCGCCAGATAGACCCCGGGGATGCTGGCCAGCGGCATGAAGAGCATGCCGCGCCAGGTCTTGTTGGCGCCGAAGGCCGTGCGGTTGATCGGCACGGCCAAGGGCGCAAACCAGTTGCGGCTGACGATCAGCATATGCAGCGATCCGGACACGACCAAGGGGATGGCCAGGTACAGCGCGGTGATGATGGAGGCGAACATAGAGGCTCATTCCATTGCGTGAGAAAAGGCTAGCGAGCCGCGTATTGGACGAGCCAGTAGCCGGTGAACAGGCAGGCCAGCAGGGGGAAAAAGGCATAGGCCGCGCCCTTGGGCTTGGGGATCTTCAGCGGGTAGACGTAAAGCCCGCCGACGAGGATGAACAACGCGGGCAGGAACAGGGCGAACCCGGTCTCGCTCATGACGTCCCTCAGCGTCAGCAAGGTGCCGAAGATCAAGGCCGAGAACGTCACCGGCAGGCCGGTGTAGCAGGTCAGCCCGGTGCCGCTTTCTTCGCGGCTCTCTTCCTGCAGCACGTTGAAGAAGGCCAGGCGCTGCGCCGCCGCGCAGACGTACAGCATCCCCGCGACCACCCCCAGCACGCCGCCCATGCCGAAGCTGATGGCTACCAGCACGGGCGCGACGCCGAAGCTGACCATGTCGACGATGGAATCGATCTGCACGCCGAAGGCCGACTCGCGAGCGGTCATTTTCGTCCGCCGCGCCAGCATCCCGTCGAACAGATCGAAGATTCCCGCCCAGATCAAGGCCACCACCGCCAGCTCGAGCTGCCCGGCAATACCCAGCCAGCAGGCGCCGAAACCACTGAGCAGGCCCGCCATGGTCACCAAGGTGGGGGGGTTGTAGACACCGACCAGTTTCATGCTGTGGCTCCTTGCTGAACGCTGGGATACAGGGCCTGCCTGCGCTCGGCCAGGCTCGTCTGGCTGTCGCCAGCGCCCAGGGTGATGGTGCCCGTGCTGCCATTGATGGTGATGAGTTCGCCATCCTTGATCAGCAAGGTTGCCTTCTGTACCGCCAACACCGCCGGCATGCCGTACTCGCGGCAGATCACCGCCGCGTGGGACAGCACGCCCCCGGTCTCCGTCACCACGCCGCTGAGCAATGAAAACTTGTGGGTCCAGCCCGGGTCCGTGCAGCGCGTCACCAGAATGTCGCCCGGTTGCAGGCGATCGGCGTCGTGGATATTGGCGATGACCCGGGCCGTGCCCGAGGCGATGCCGGGGCTGCCGGCGACCGCGAAGCGCTCGCCGCCCTGGCCGGCCATGGCGGCGCCATCGCCACTCAGGGAAAAGCGTTCGCCGATTTCGTCCGGGATGGTGAAGCGGGCGAAGCTGCGGTAGTAGCGGCGGTTACGCGCGACCAGCACGCCGACTTGCTGCGCGCTCAGTTGCCCGCGCAGCAGGTTCAACAGGTCATCGAGTTCGAGGAAGAACACCTCGTCCCGCGCGTGCAGCACCCCCCGTTCGACCAACCGCTGCGCCACGGCCAGGGTCACCCGACGCACGTGATGGTAGTAATGGGTCGACAGGTCGCGCAGTTCTTCACGCCACCAGAGGAATTCGCGCACCTGGTCGAGGCGGGCCGCCATGGCCTTCCTATTCCAGAAGGGCACCGCGGCGAGGAAGCGGCCACGGGCGGCCTGGTAGTTGCGTTCCTGATCCTGGTTGCGCGCCCGTGGATCGCAGTCGTCCGGCTGGCCCAGCACTTCCTGCCAGTTGGCGATCACCGGCCGCGGGTCCTCGAGATAGCGCGGCACCATCAGGTCCAACTCCTGCTTGGCATGGTGCCCGTAGTGCCTGAGGTAGTCGGCGAAGCGATCCAGATGAAAACGCCGCTCGCCCGTCGCCAGCGCCGCGGCGATCGCGTCGGGGCTGTTCCCCTGCCAGAAACCCAGGGAATCGGCGTCCTGCTTGATTTCCCCACGCAGGGCCCACACCGCCTCGATGGGGGCCAGGTGCGAGACACCGGTCAGGCCGCTCAGCAGGAGCGGGAAATCGCAGGCGTCGAAATCGACCTTGGCCACGGCCTCCTGGAACAGGTTGTTCAGGTTCGAGTTGTCGTAGATGAAGTTGAAGTAGGCCGATTCGCTGCGAAAATATTCCTGGCTGAGGAACGCGTCGCTGAAGGCGAACAGCTCGCCCTCGGGCATGTTCGCCAGGTCCAGCGCGCTCAAGGCCTGCAGGCGGCTTTTTTGCGCCTGGGCAAAGGCCGGATTGTTCTTCAGTTGCCTGCGGCAGGAGGCCTTGAGCGCCAGCAGCACGCGCAACCCGGTCAACAGGGTGCGCGGGGTGGTCCTGGTGACCACGCCATCGCCGGGGTAGCCCGGGACTATGCCCACGCCCTCGTCGAAGACCCGCTCCTTGAAGCCGGGAATAGCGCTCAGGCGGCGCTTCACCGACTGCAGGTTCCAATAGGGCCGGCCGAAGAAGCTTTGCTGCCAGGCGCCCTGATCGCCCTTGCTGGGCAGGCCGATGCGGTTCAGGTAGGCCGGCATGGTGACGTCGATGACCGACTTGTACAGCGAGGCCATGTAGGGCGTACAGACAGTGGCCGAGACCCCGCCATCGCGAAAGTCGGCGGTCGACCACTGCCCGGGAATACCCGCATAGCCCAACTGGGTGATGGGACGGCTCTGCAGCACGTAGAAGTGCCCGCCCACCTTGGCCCATTCCAGGTCGACCGGGTAACCGGCGTTTTCCTGCACCTGCAGGGCCAGCTCGACCAGTTCGCGCACTTCCGCGGCGGACAGCACTTCCTGGGCCCCCTGCAGCGCATCGAGCGGTTCGAGACGGGTAAAGGGCGCCTCGGGCAAGCGCACGCATTGCACTTCCTTTTCGGCGACGGTCCGCTCGAGCTCCTGTTGCGCGAACCAGTCGTAGCTGTAGCGATCGGGCGTCACGTGCCCCGAGACCAGGGCCTCGCCCAGGCCGAAGCAGGCCTCGATCAGCACCTGGGTATCGCAGCCGCGCACCGGGTCCACGGAGAACAGCACGCCGCTCTTTTGCGCCGGAATCAACCGTTGCACGACCAGGGCCAGGCCCATCGCGCCGTCGATCTGCCGGTCCTGCAGGTAGCTGCGCACGCGGTCGTCGAACAGCGCCGCCCAGCAGGTGCGGATGGCATCGCAGACGTCTTCGTAGCGCTGGACATTGAGGATGGTGACATAGAGCCCGGCGAACGAGGCCTGCGCGCCGTCCTCCAGGGTCCCGCTGCTGCGCACGGCAAAGTGGGTCTCGGGAAAGCGTTGCAGGAATAACTGCACCCCCTGGGCAATCCTGGCCGGCAGGACACAGGCCATGATCGCCTCGCGCAACGCCTCCAGGGGCATGGGCAGCGCCTGCGAGGGGCGCCGCAGCCAATCGGCCACCGCCTCCAGGCCGTTGGCCCGCAGCGTCTGCTCGAACGCCGCGGTGGTCACGCAGCACCACTCGGGTACCGGCAGGCCCCAGGCCATCAACTCGTACAGAGAGGCCGCCTTACCGCCGATCGAGGCCCTCAGGTTGGCCGTGGCGTCGAGGCCGTCAGGGTGAACCACCCAGTCCTGGTCGACTTCGACCGCCGCCATCACGATGCTTTTTTCCGTCACAACTCGCTCCCTTTACCGCTCGATTTTTACCGATCACCCCCGCCAATACAGCGGTTTGCGCCGCGGCGCGAGCATCAGAAAATGCTGTCGACCTTGATCCGAGCCAGGTCGAAACCATGGGTCGCCGCCAGGTCGAGGATCTTCTTCACCTGCATCTTGGTGATACGGCCATAGCTGTAATGCGCCGAGGTGGAGGAGAGACCGAGCAGCATGGTTTCGGCCATGCAGGCGTAACTCACCCCGTTGCCCATGTAGTTCTTGCCGGACCAGCTGATATCCGGGTTGCCCGGCAAGCGCACCAGCCCGCCACGGATGACATCGACCTGCGGGCATTGGGCCGCGACCGACGCGTGCACGTCGTTGGGCACGGACACGTCGCAGATCACCGCGGGCTGGCCGCCCAGCATGTCGGGGTAGATGATCGGCTCGGCGGCATTGCTGGTGGCCAGAATCAGGTTGGCCTGCTTGATGCTGCGGATGTCGGTGCTGACGACGACGGGCGCCGCCTCGCCCAGCTCCTTCTGCAGCTCGAGGTAGATGAACTGCCCGGGCTGCTCGAGGGTTTCGCCATAGGCCTTCATCTGGGCGAAGGTCCGGGTGTTGGCCAGGACAGCGGCCACGCTGGAGGCCGGGTACTTGCCCGCCAACACGTCCCGATAGGCGTTCAGGTAAATGTCGGCCGCCACGTTGATCAGCCGCGCCTCGCTTTTCTCGCGGCCCACCAGGATGATTTTCGGCACATAGTCGGCGAGGATCTCCGTGTACACCGAGCCGATATTGCCCCCCGCGCCGACGACCGCGAAGACCGACTGCTTCAGGTCCAGTCCTTTGTCCGTGGCCGTCTGCAGCAAGCCTTGCACGCCCATGCCCACTGTCAGCGCATTGCCGGTGGTGATGCTCAGCTTGTCGGACACCAGGTCCAGGCCATTGCGCGTGACGATGGAGGTGTAGGCCCCCAGGCCATAGGCGACGTGGCGGTTTTCCACGGCCTCGTGCAGGTTGTCGCGGATCACCCCGACCATTTCGTCGAGGGCCCCGGTAGCCAGTTGCTGGGTGATATGGGACGGCTCGTGCAACATGGCGACGAAGCGGAAATTGATCTTGTCGCCGGTGGCCGAGGTAATGGTATTGGTCTGCACATGCAGGGGCGCCGCCACGGGGCGGAAGCGCTCCAGCAGGCAACTGAGCTCGGCATCCGAGAACGCCTTGAGGCTCGGGTCGGCCTCGGCGAAGTCGCGCGCGCTGAGCGGCGTGCCGATAAAGGTGACGGTCCTGTGCCCGGGTTCGAACAAGGGAATCGGCGCTGTCACATTGCGATAGCAGGCCACCGCGGCGGTGTCGCCGTACTGCTCCCGACCGACGATATAGCGCAGCAGTTGACCGGCGTTGAGCTTGTGGAGAAGCTCGGCGACGCTGCGAATCCCGGCCACGACCTGGTCGCACTCAAGGTTCTTGACGAACGCCGAAGGCTCGAGGCGCAAGGTAAAGGCGTTGGACAGGGTGGTACTGATGCGCACCCGATGCTCGTGCAGCAGATAACCGGCGATGATGTAACCGAGCAACTTCTGTTCCGACAGGGTGCGGATGATCGGCGATTTCGCCTCGGACTGCGGATGGAACTCGATGCCCAGCAGCAGGCCCTGACCCCGTACTTCCTTGAGAATGCCCGGGTATTCGGCGCAGACGGCTTGCAGCCCCTGGCGCAGGTATTCGCCCTGCTGAGCCGCGGCCGCCATGATGGCGGGCACCTCATCCAGCAGCGTCAGGGCATGCAGGGCGATACCGGCGCTGTATTCGTCCTCGGCGAAGGTCGAGCTGTGAATGGCGTCGAAGTCCGGGTCGTAGACGCCATGGGAGAAACACACCGCGGACACCTTGGACAAACCGCCGCCGAGGCTTTTGGACAACAGGTAACAGTCGGCGTTGACACCCAGCTGCTCGGAGTAGAGGAAGGTTCCCGTGCGACCCATGCCGCATTGGATTTCGTCGAACACCAGCTGAAAGCCATGTTCGGTCGCCAAACGCCGACTGTCTTCGAGGAAGGCCTGGGGAACGAAACGAATGCCGCCCTCGCCTTGCAGCGGCTCGATGAACATGGCGTTGAGATTGGCCACTGCCTGGCGCGACAGACCGATCTCGCCGTTGCTGACGACTATGACCGGGTAATACAACAGGCTGTCTTCAATGGCGGCCTGCAAGGCACCCGGCTCCGCCGAGCAAATGAACTTGCCCTGCGCACCCAGGCCGGCAAACGGCTTGCGGTAGACTTCACCGGACGTGACCTGCAAGGCACCGGTGGTCTTGCCGTGGTAACCCCCTTTAACCGCCAATGCCGTGGGGCTCTGGCTCAGCGTCTGGCCCATCAGCAGCGCCAGGGCGGCGAAGGTCGCGTCCGAGCCCAAACCCCGCGGCACGCCGAATTCGCTCTCGGCGAACGCGCGGAACTGCTCGCTCAGGCTCAGCGTCTGGTTCTGCAACCCCTGGCGTACCTTGACCAGTTGCTCATCGAAGGCATCCATCAGCGCCTTGAAGCGTTTGATCCTGCGCAGCTCCCCATGCTTCAGCGCGGCTTCCGCGGCATCGGCGCCGGTGTTCAACAAGATGCTGACGTAGTGCGATCCGGTGCGCGCCGACAACATGCGGTCCAGGCGTTCCCCCACCAAGGCGGTATTGGTGCGGCAGCTGCCCTGGGCAAGGAAGGGTACGCCGGCATCCAGGTAGGCCTTCTGCCGCGCAACGAAGGGCTCGAACAGGTGGCCGAACAGGCTGGCGCCGAAGCCGCCCAGCATGTCCAGAACAGGCACTTCTTCGCCGTTCTTTTCGTAAAAGAGATGATCGCCCTGGGCACGCTTGTAGACGATGTCCAGCCGCACCGCCTGCAGCAGCTTGGATAAGCCGGGGCGACTGTACCGGGCATATTTCTGCGCGATGCACGCGGCCGGTTCTTTATTCGAAAAACCCGCCTCCTCGTCCAGCAAGCCATAGCTCGATGCATCCAACCGAAGGGGGAGTGAGTGAACGACGCTGGCGTCGTTGGCGGAGAAATCGGCGGAAGAGGCTGTGTTGCTGGAGGCTGATGGCATCGGACTACCCTTTGTTAATTCCATTTATAGGCACACCGGACTTTTTAAAATCCACGCGCAGGCCGTCGCTCCGAAAGGGCAATAGCCTGCCGCTCTGCGCAAGGAGTTACTGGTACTGAGTGGGTTTTAAACCGGCCTGCTATTGCGGAGATGCGTCATAACAGTGTGAATCTGCGTCATTATCTTGTTACATTTTTTTGAAGCTGTCTTTCGAAAATGAAAATAATTCCACGCAGATCTCACTTTTTCAGTGAAAACAGCTGTTTCCAATCGAAAGATAGGCCTTCGTAAAAATCCTCACTTGAATCTATGTTTTTAAATTAATCATTTAAAAACATAGATTTAACACTTAATCATCGAATTAAAGCCAATATTCGACAACGTTCGGAAATCTAGTCGGACTGTCAGACAATTGTTTGATTTCGAACATTTACGTAACACAGGTCTCCGTGCCGCCGGCATAAAGACCAGGGCCGGGTAGATACCGGCCCTGGATGCGCAGGTAAGGGGGATTGACGATCACAGAAACCGGCCTCGACCCGGCGAACGGCGGCGGTTATATGAGGGCCGAAGCGCGCCGGCAAGACCGTCAGGCCAGCCTGATGGCGCTGTGCGAATATGCTGCTGCGCGAGCGAGGGCAGCGTCACGCAAGTCATGGGCGTACGGCGGGGAAGAGTCGCGTCACCCAGGCAACGCACCACTGGGCGAGCCCCCTCGCGCCGATAAAGGACATGGGGCCGGTCCCTGCCTTCGCCAGGGCCTGCCCGCAGAGGCAGGATGACAAAGCCTCAGAAACGCAAACGGCCCCGTCAGGGGCCGTTATGCAGGACGATCACGCTTAGCTGAGGGCGGCCAGCACCTTGGCGGTGATCTGGTCGACCGAGCCGACACCGGCGATAAAGCTGTACTTGGGGCTGCCGTGGGCAGCTGCCATCTGCTGATAGAAGGCGATCAGCGGCTTGGTCTGAGCATGGTAGACCGACAGGCGATGACGCACCGTCTCTTCCTTGTCGTCGGGCCGCTGGATCAGGGCTTCGCCGCTTTCGTCGTCCACGCCCGCCACCTTCGGCGGGTTGTGCTCGGTGTGGTAGACGCGCCCGGAGCCGGCATGCACGCGGCGGCCAGCGATGCGGCTGACGATCTCTTCATCGTCCACGGCGATTTCCACCACATGGTCGATGGCCACACCGGCCTCTTGCAGGGCTTCGGCCTGGGGAATGGTGCGTGGAAAGCCGTCGAACAGGAAACCCTTGGCGCAGTCTGGCTCGGTGATGCGCTCCTTGATCAGGTCGATGATGATGTCATCGGAGACCAGGCCACCGCTGTCCATCACGCCCTTGACCTTCAGGCCCAGGGGCGATTCGGCCTTGACGGCGGCACGCAGCATGTCGCCGGTGGAGATTTGCGGAATACCGAATTTCTCGGTGATAAAGCGTGCCTGTGTACCTTTGCCGGCACCGGGCGCCCCTAGCAGAATCACGCGCATCGATGTGCTCCTCAAAATAAAGATGGGAAAATCGTCGGACTCGCCTCGTGGGGCCAATCTCTCTTTAATGGGTCCCAGCGGCGCTGAGCAGCCAAAGGTTGATCACGATACACAGCGCACCCACACCGCACAAGCCACCTAAAGTCGGATAAACCGGGCCTCTGGCAGGCTGTCGGAAGCAGCCCAAGCGCGGTGCAAACCGGGCTGAAACCGGCAAGACAACAGGCTTCGTGACGGCTGCTCCAACGGCAATGCGTAACTCCGGCCGTGGTATTACGCCCCCGCGCTGAACCTTAGCCGGTATTGCGCAAACCGGCGGCAATTCCCGCCACACTCACCAGCAGCGCCTGCTCCAGCGGTCCTTCGGCGGCGCTTTCCACCTGCCGCGCGCGCGCCAGCAGCTCCACCTGCAACAGGTGCAAGGGGTCCAGGTAGGTGTTGCGCACCGTGATCGACTCTAGGGTCTCCGGGCTGTGAGCCAGCAGCTGCGACTGTCCGGTCAGGCCCAGGACCACGGTGCAGGCCTGCGACAATAGGCCGCGCAGTTGCTCGCCCAACGGTTGCAGGTGCGGTGCCACCAGCCGTTCGTCGTAGAGCCGGGCAATGGCCGCATCGGCCTTGGCCAGGACCATTTCCAGCATGTCGATGCGGGTGCGAAAGAACGGCCACTGCTCGCGCATCTGCGCCAGACGCTCGCCCTCGCCGCGCTCAATCGCCCGGCTCAGGGCATTTTCCCAACCCAACCAGGCCGGCAACATCAACCGCGTCTGGGTCCAGGCGAAAATCCAGGGGATCGCCCGCAGGCTTTCCACCCCGCCCTCGCGCCGCTTGGCCGGACGGCTGCCCAGGGGCAGGCGACCCAGCTCCTGCTCCGGGGTGGCCTGGCGGAAATATTCGACGAACTGCGGGTGTTCGCGCACCACCGCGCGGTAGGCGCTCAGGCCATCGGCGGCGAGCTTGTCCATCAGCTCGCGCCAGGCCGGTTCCGGAGCCGGCGGGGGCTGCAGGGTGGCTTCCAGTACCGCGGCCAGGTACAGGTTGAGGTTCTGTTCGGCGATATCCGGCAGGCCGAACTTGAAACGAATCATCTCGCCCTGCTCGGTGGTGCGAAAGCGCCCGGCCACCGAACCCGGGGGTTGCGACAGAATCGCCGCGTGGGCCGGACCACCGCCGCGCCCCACCGTGCCGCCGCGGCCGTGGAACAGCAGCAACTCGACCTGATGCTCGCGGCAGATGCGCACCAGGGTCTCCTGGGCGCGGTACTGGGCCCAGGCGGCGGCCGTGGTGCCGGCGTCCTTGGCCGAGTCGGAATAGCCGATCATCACTTCCTGGGGCCCGTGCAGACGCACGCGGTAACCGGGCAGGCCGAGCAGGCGGTCGATGGCCGGTCCGGCGTTATCCAGGTCCGCCAGGGTTTCGAACAGCGGCACCACGCGCATGGGCCGCAAGACCCCGCATTCCTTGAGCAGCAGCTGCACCGCCAGCACGTCGGAGGCGCCGCCGGCCATGGAGATGACATAAGAGCCCAGGGAGGCGGCCGGCGCCGCGGCGATCTCCCTGCACGTGGCCAATACTTCGGCGGTGTCCGCGGAAGGCGTGCAATGGGCCGGCAGCAGCGGCCGGCGGTTGTCCAGTTCGCGCAGCAGAAAGGCGATGCGCGCCTCTTCGTCCCAGTCGGCATAACGCCCCAGGCCCAGGTAATCGGTGATCTCGGTCAGGGCCGCGGCATGCCGGGCGGCGTCCTGGCGCACATCCAGGCGCAGCAGGAACAGGCCGAAGGTGGCGGCGCGGCGCAGGCAGTCGAGCAGCGGACCGTTGGCGATGGTGCCCATGCCGCAGTCGTGCAGGGAGTCGAAACACAGCTGCAGGGGCTCGAGCAGTTGACGGTTGTCCTGCAGCACCGCGTCCGGTGCCGCACGCTCGCCGCTCAAGGCCGCCTGGGCCCAGGCGCGGGTGGCGCGTAGGCGCTCACGCAGTTGCTTGAGCAGGGTCCGGTAGGGCTCGGCGCTCTCGCCGACCCGGGCCCGCAGCGCGGCGCTGGCCTGCTGCATGGACAGCTCGGCGGCCAGGTGATCGACATCGCGCAGGTACAGATCGGCGGCCATCCAGCGCGCTAGCAACAGCACTTCGCGGGTGACCCCGGCGGTGACATTGGGGTTGCCGTCGCGGTCGCCGCCCATCCAGGAGGCGAAGCGGATCGGCGCCGCCTCCAGGGGCAGGCACAGGCCGGTGGCGGCATGAAGTGCCTGGTCGACCTTGCGCAGGAAATTCGGCACGGCCTGCCAAAGGGAATGCTCGATCACCGCGAAACCCCATTTGGCCTCGTCCACCGGCGTGGGCCGTACCCGGCGGATTTCCTCGGTGTGCCAGGCCTCGGCGATCAACCGCTGCAGGCGCTCGCCGATCTGCGCCCGCTCGGTGGCCGAAAGGTCGTCATGGTCCTGGGCCGCCAGCTGGGCGGCGATGGCATCGTACTTCTGGATCAGGGTGCGCCGCGCCACTTCGGTCGGGTGAGCGGTCAGCACCAGCTCGATCTCCAGCTTGCCCAGCTGACGGGCCAGGGCCTCGGGCTTGTGGCCGTCTGCCCGCAACCGCGCCAGCAGCTCGGGCAGTACCCGCGCCTCGAAAGGCTCGGGCTCGTCGGCGCCGCGACGGCGCACGCGGTGGTACTGCTCGGCGATATTGGCCAGGTTGAGAAACTGGTTGAAGGCCCGCCCCATGGGCAGCAATTCATCTTCACCGAGCCCGTCCAGGCCGCTGGCCAGCTGCTCGGCCCCGTCGCTGGAGCCGCGCCGAGCGGCCTTGGCACCCTTGCGGATACGCTCGATCTTGTCGAGAAAGGCCTCACCACGCTGGGCGCTGATGGTATTGCCCAGCAACTCGCCGAGCTGGTGAACGTCCTCGCGCAAACGCGCGTCGATTTCGGCCATGACGGCTTCACTCCCTGTTCAGGTGAACGTCAAGAGTGCACAGCGGGTCAGTGACTTACAAGAGCCGCTGCGCTGGTGGGCGGCTTGCGAGCAGCACCCGCGACCGGCGCGCGGGCTGCTAGGCTCAAATCAGCAGACCCTGGCGCATCGTCGATGTGCCCTTACCTACCTGCCATGCCCCCCTGGGGCACAGAGAGGCCTCAGTGAAGATCCGCGAACTCGTCCGCCAGTGGGAACACAGCGCCAAGGGCCAGCTGACGAAGAGCCCTTACCAGATACACCTGGATATCGAGGCCGCGGCGCGCCTGGCCGCCCTCGCCGAGATGTACCCCAAGCGCTGCGCCGAGGAACTGCTGGGCGAACTGATCGGCGCCGCCCTGGAAGAACTAGAAGGCAGCCTGCCCTACATCCAGGGCAGCAAGGTCATAGCCATCGATGAGCAAGGCGATCCGCTGTACGAAGACATCGGCCCCACTCCGCGCTTTCTCGCCCTGTCGCGCAAGCACCTGCACGAGCTCCTGGAAAAATCCAACCCCTGACCCCCTCGGCGGCCGACAACTACGGGCCGCCCTCCCCGCCTCAATCCCCCTCGCTGGCCCTGGCGCCGGTTCGATCCTTTATTGACATTGACGTCCAGGCCGAACGTTAGCTTGGCGTCAAATAATCTGAACGATTCTTTATAGCCATCATCGTACTAGGGGTCGCAGCACTTACCGCGGGTGTCGAAGCTTCGGTTTCCCCTGCGCAGCAGTGCCCAGTTGGCATTGGCCAATCATGGAAAAAAGATCGACAAGAATGACTTCTGGAGTTCACCACCATGATGAAAACACGCACCCCGTTACCCGCTCTTGTGCACGGCTCGAAGCTGGCCGGCTTGATTGCCGGCTGCGCCCTGCTGCTGGCCGGCTGCGCCGGCAACCCGCCCACCGAACAGTTCGCCGTGACCCAATCGGCCGTCAACAGCGCCGTCAGCGCAGGCGGGCCGGAGTATGCCGCGGTGGAAATGAAGGCCGCCCAGGACAAGCTAAAGCAGGCCGACATAGCCCTGAATGAGCAGCGTTACGAAGACGCCAAGCGCCTGGCCGAACAGGCCGAGTGGGATGCCCGCGTCGCCGAACGCAAGTCACAGGCCGCCAAGGCCGAGAAGGCTGTGCGAGATGCGCAACAGGGCATCGAGCAATTGCGTGAGGAAAGCCTGCGCAGCGCCCCGTGAGCCACGCAGCCCGATCCCCGACTTCGCCGATGATTTAAGGAAGACAGAACCATGCACAAGCATTTGATGATCCCGACTTTCCTGGCCCTGAGCCTGGGCCTCGCCGGCTGCGCCACCCAGCCTAATGTCAACCTGGAGCAGGCACGCAGCAACTACAGTGCGCTGCAAAGCGACCCCAAGGCCAGCACCATGGCGGCCCTGGAGACCCAGGAAGCCGGCAACATGCTGGACAAGGCCGATAAGGCCTTTCGCAGCGATGCCGAGCAGAAGCAGGTCGACCAGCTGGCCTACCTGGCCAACCAGCGCGTCGAAGTGGCGAAGCAGACCATTAATCTGAGAACCGCCGAAGCCGCCCTGGAAAACGCCGCAGCCCAGCGCGCCGAGGCTCGCCTGGAAGGCCGCGACGCCCAGATTCAGGCCCGCGACGCCGCCCTCGCGGCCCGCGATGCCCAGATACGTCAATTGGAGATGGACCTGCAGGCCAAGCAGACCGAACGCGGCACCCTGGTGACCTTCGGCGACGTGCTGTTCGACCTGGACCGCGCCGAGCTCAAGCCCAATGGCATCCGCAACGTGCAGACCCTGGCCGAATTCCTTCAGCAGAACCCCGAGCGCCAGGTGATCATCGAAGGCCACACTGACAGCACCGGCTCGCCCAGCTACAACCAGAGCCTGTCCGAACGTCGCGCCGACTCCGTGCGCATGGCCCTGGTCAAGATGGGCGTGAACGCTCAGCGCATCGTCACCCAGGGTTACGGTCAGCAGTATCCCGTGGCCGGCAATAGCTCGGCCGCCGACCGTGCCATGAACCGTCGCGTGGAAGTGACCATTTCCAATAATGCCCAACCCGTGGCACCGCGCACCCGCTGAACCGTGCCCGGCTCCCGGGCACGCAAGGCCGCATAAAAAACCCCGCTTGGTTAAGGCGGGGTTTTTTTATGGCTGTTCAGGACCGGGTCGCGCTCGGGCCGGCTTGAAGCGCTAGGGCCTCTACGGGGCTTCCGGGGGCATACAACGTACCGCGCGCTTGCTGGCGTCGACCAGCACGCCGGTCAGGCCCTGCTGCTCAAGGTCGAACAGCACCAGCACGCCATCCACGCACTGGGCCACTTGACTGGCCGGCTTGAGCGAGACCTTGTAATCCTCGCCCGGCACGGTCTTGAGCATGGTGAACTCGGAGAGCAGCAAGGCATCTTCGGGCTTGGCGATATGCAGGTAGCCGTAATACCAGAGCGCCAGGATGGTGCCGCAGATGCTGGCGATCCCGGTCAGGATCAGGGGAATGGGGTTGCGTTCACTCATGGGCGGCTCATCGGTTAGGGGCGGTCATTGTTCTTCAAGGCCCGCCGCTTGTCACGCCCCGAGAGGGGCCGGCACCACTGACTTGCGTGTTGGATCAGCCCTTGTCGCCCTTATTGGCGACATTGGCGACGCGGCTCTCCTCGCGCGCCTTGAAAGTGGCCTCGTACACCCGTTCGGCCAGGCGCGAAAACGGCAGGCTCTGGATCCACACGCTGCCAGTGCCCTTGAGCGTGGCCAGAAGAATGCCTTCGCCGCCGAACAACATGCTTTTAAGGCCGCCGGCCAGGGCGATGTCGTAATCGATGCCGGCGGTAAAGGCCACCAGGCAGCCGGTGTCCAGGCGCAGGGTTTCGTCGTTCAGTTCCTTGCGGATCACGGTGCCGCCGGCATGCACGAAGGTCAGGCCGTCGCCTTCGAGCCTCTGCAGGATAAACCCCTCGCCGCCGAAGAAGCCGGCCCCCAGGCGTTTATTGAAGCTGATGCCGATGGAGGTGCCATGGGCCGCGCAGAGAAAGGCATCCTTCTGGCAGATCAGCCGGCCACCAACCTGGGACAATTCGATGGGCACCACGGTGCCCGGATAAGGCGCGGCGAACGCCACCCGGGCCTGGGTTTTGCCGGCATTGGAGAAGTGCGTCATAAACAGCGACTCGCCGGTGAGCAGGCGCTTGCCCACGCTCCACAGGGTGCCCAGCACGCCGCCGGACGAACCGTCGCCCATGCGCGTCTCGAAGCGGATGCCGTCGGTCATGTAGTTCATCACCCCGGCTTCGGCGATCACCGTCTCGCCGGGATCGAGGATGATTTCCACGCACTGCGCCGAGGCGCCGAGGATTTCGTAGTCGAGGGTATGGCTGGGCATGCGCGAAAATTCCTGTTGTCAAGACTGGGGGCAGAGCCATTGGGATCAGCGCCGCCGCGCCGTCGCGATTTCAGCTGGCAGGCGGCAGTTCTTCGTAGCGGGGCGCATCGTCCTGTCTCTGCCACCAATTGGCACGCGAGGCGTACTGGGCGTGCAGGCCAACCGCAGCACTTACGTGCCCCTTGAGCAAGCCGGCACGCAGTCGCAGTACACCCGGCAAATCGGTTCGCTGGCTAAACAACGGCGAACCGCAGACCCGGCAAAACCAACGGAACTTGCCCGGCGACGACTCATAGCACTGAAACAGCTCCTGTCCCGTCAACCAGGTCAGCTGCTGCTCGGCCAACGGCAGATTCGCTGCAAAAGGCCCGCCCTGGGCTTGCCGGCACTGGCTGCAATGGCAGACCTGAATGGGTGGCAGCGCACCGGCGACGGTAAAGGTGACGCCTTGGCACAAACAACTCCCTTGGTGCATGGATCGATCCCTCCATTGGGTCAGGGTTGGAGCATGCACGGAGCAATCAGGCTCATCCCCCTCAAACGCCATCCCTCCAGGGTGTGCAAGCCAGTGGCAGGTCCCCCGGTGCTGCCGTCACAGGATATTGGCGTAATCGGCTTCTATGCGGTCCAGACTCAAGTGATTGAGGAAGTTGGAGAAGCACATCCAGGCCGAGAGTGCATTGAGGTCGCGAAACTGCGGCGGTAGGAACTTGGGCGGTGTCACCAGGCCCTCGTCCACCAGCTGACGCAGGGTGCGCATATCTTCCAGGGTGGTCTTGCCGCAGAACAACAGCGGTATCTGTTCCAGCTTGCCCTTGCGCACCGCCAGCTGGATATAGTTGTAGATCAGGATAAAGCCCTTGAGATAGGACAGGTCCTTGGTGAACGGCAGGCCATCGGGGGTGGAACCGCGAAACACCCGGCTGGCGTTGGCGTAGCTGTCCTCGGCGCTGAAGTCCTGGGCACGGTAGAACTCGAACACCTCCAGAAAATCCGCGCCCTGCTCGGCCATATGGATGGCGCGGGTGCGGTTGGTCAGCTTGCGCAGGCGGGTCGGGTAGGAGGCGAAATCTATCACTTCCATCAGGATCGCCAGGCCTTCCTGGGTCACGGTGGACGATGGCGGCCCCTTGGACAGGAAGGTGCAGATCGGCTGATTCAGACCGTTGAGGGTGGTGCCCACATGCACCAGCCCCTCGTGCACTTCCAGCGCGCGCACATCGCGCGGATTGAACATGGCATCGCTGCGGATCTTGATGTAGTCGGCGCCAGCGGCGGCATCGGCCAGGATACCGTCGGACTCGAACACCCGGATGGTGCCCTCCTCCTCACCGAACACCCGGTTCAGCCGACTCTGCAACAGGCTGACGGCCTCCTTGGCATTCAAGGTCTTGGGTTCGTCCTTGAGGTCGCCACGCAGGGCGATATTGTTCAAAAAATCGGAAAACATCAGCCCCAGGTCGGCGAGGGTCGGATCGCCGGCATGGAAGGCATCGGAAGCAGCGCCGTAGAGTTCCTGGGAAATCAGGCCGAAGTCCGCGGTCCCGCGCGCCTCGAGCATGCGGATGACCATGCGGTATTCCTTGCACATGCGCCGCATGATCTGCCCGACCGGGTTGAACTGGCCCAGCTGACGGGTGATGTCGCGCTCGATGTTCTGAAATTCCAGCTTCTTGGCGTCGGCATCGAAAGCCAGTGGCCGTCCGCTGTAGTAGGCCCGGTCGACCTGGGGCAGGCGTTTGCCCGGAGCCTTGAGAAAGTCCGCGCGAATAGTGTCGTCCCACTTGACCGCATCCAGGATACGGATGGGCGTCTGCGCCTCGACCAGGCGATCGGACAACCCACGAATGATCAGTTGATACCCGTCCAACGGCTTGTGAATGGTCATCCGCCCCTCATTCGTCTGTAGATGGCAGCCCGCTACTGGCCGTCGCGTCGGTAGCGCGCGACCTCGATAAAGGTATCCGCGTTGGCCGGGTCGTCGAGAAAACGCCAGACCTGCTCCAACCCACTGGTGACCCTCACGCCGCCGCCCTGGCGGGTCTCCACGGGCGTACCTTCGAGCCCGCCCTGCGCCACTTCCTGGCCGATACGCTCGACATCCAGGTTGTAGAGCAGCAGTTCGTTGTCGGCGGTCAACTCGAAGCCGGCAATGGCGAAGTTGCCACCCAACTCTTGCGGCACGCCGGCCGAAAGGTACCAGCGCTGACCGTGATGAGCCACCGTGAAGCCGAACTCTTCCAGGCTATCCAGGTTATCCGGGCTGTCGATGTAGGTTCTGGCTTTGTACAGGTTGGAACCGGCACGGCTGACTTCCAGGTACAGCTGCTCGCCCCACTCGTTTTTGCGCGTCCATTCCCCGAGCAGGGGGATGGGTGCCGCCTCGTTGGCCGGTATCGGGTCCTCGAAGGTGACCAGGCAGCCACTCAGCAACAGACAGGTCAGGGCGATCATCACGCGCCAGGCTTTCATTGTGTACTCCCAGATTCGCCGCGGCGGGGTGTGGTGGCGGGCCGCGTTAAAGTCCCATGACCAAATACAGGTAACGCTGCAGGACGGCCAGCATTTCCTCGCGGTCCAAGTGCTCGACCCCGTCCAGCAGCCCCTGATATTCCATGTGCTGAATAATTCCGGTCAGGAGTTTGGCATCCTGCGCGGGCTCTTGCGAGCCCAACACTTGCAGGAACTGCATGACACCCCGCAGAAGGATCTGCCGGTGGGCCCGCACCAGGGCGTGCAAACGGGGATTAAGCAGCGCCTCCTGCTGAAAGGCCTGTTCGGCCAGCAGTTCGTTGCGACGGGTCAGCAATTGGTGACGCACATATTCCACCGCAAGGCGGGCGATCTCGTCGGCGACGCGGCGGCGCGAGCGGGCGCTGCCGTCCTGCTTGTCGACCTGCTCCTGCAGAATCGCGTGGGTGCGCGTCCAGAAACCGGCCATATAGGCCGCACGCCGCTCGACGAACTGGGCGAAGGTGTCGGTGATCAGGTCGTCGATGTCCTTGAAATAGTAGGTCGTGGCCGACAGGGGCACATTGGCCTCGGCGGCCACCGCCCGATGGCGCACGGCGCGCACGCCTTCGCGCACGACCAGGGCCATGGCGGCATCGAGAATGGTCTGGCGGCGTTGTTCGCTGCCTTGTCGGCTGGCTTTGCGTCCCTGGTATTGGACACTTTCGGCCACGGCATCGGCCGTCAGGGCCGCACTCTCACAAATAGGTAAGCAAATCACGACGGGGGCTTTCCTTGCGGGGAGAAAAAGGGCAACGGGGACTTTGAACCCAAGTTCGACCACTAATTTCAGCCAGAGGTAACAAAACCGACGCGCAAATCTGCAGTGGGTCGCAAAAAAACTGTTTCCGGTCGCGGCGCAGACCAGTGCCGCAGGGTAAAAGGATGCGCATAAAAAAGCCGCCCGAAGGCGGCTTTGGCAGGTCGGACCGAAAACCTAGCAGGCCGTTGAAGAATGTAGGCGAGGCAGCCGAGACAAGGCAAAAACAGGGGAGGAAGCGCAGTTTACGAGCTGTAAATGAGCATTCCGAGCATGTTTTTAACGCCGTATCGGCAACGCAGGTAGTTTTTCAACAGCCTGCTAGGCCTGCGGGCGCATATGCGGGAACAGAATCACGTCGCGAATCGACGGCGCATTGGTCAGCAGCATCACCAGGCGGTCGATGCCGATGCCTTCACCGGCGGTCGGCGGCATGCCGTATTCCAGTGCCCGGACGAAATCGGCGTCGTAGTGCATGGCCTCGTCGTCGCCGGCGTCCTTGTCAGCCACCTGGGCCTGGAAGCGCTCGGCCTGGTCCTCCGCGTCGTTCAACTCGGAATAGGCGTTGGCGATCTCGCGGCCGCCGATAAACAGCTCGAAACGGTCGGTGACGCTCGGGTTCTCGTCGTTGCGCCGGGCCAGGGGCGAGACCTCGAAAGGGTACTGGGTGATGAAGTGCGGCTGCTCCAGCTTGTGCTCGACCAGCTCTTCGAAAATCATCACTTGCAGCTTGCCCAGGCCCTCGAAGCCGAGCACCTTGGCACCTGCCTGCTTGGCGATGGCGCGGGCTTTATCGATGTCCTGCAGGTCGGCGGCGGTCAGCTCCGGGTTGTACTTGAGGATCGAGTCGAACACCGACAGGCGCACGAAGGGTTCGCCGAAGTGGAAGACCTTGTCGCCGTAAGGCACGTCGGTAGTCCCCAGAACAAGCTGGGCCAGCTCGCGGAACAGCTCCTCGGTCAGGTCCATGTTGTCTTCGTAGTCGGCGTAGGCCTGGTAGAACTCGAGCATGGTGAACTCGGGGTTGTGCCGGGTCGAGACGCCTTCGTTGCGGAAGTTGCGGTTGATCTCGAACACCCGCTCGAAGCCACCGACCACCAGGCGCTTGAGGTACAGCTCCGGCGCGATGCGCAGGTACATGCCCATGTCCAGGGCATTGTGGTGGGTCTCGAAGGGTTTGGCCGCGGCGCCGCCGGGGATGGTCTGCAGCATCGGCGTTTCCACTTCGAGGAAGTCGCGCTGCATCAGGAACTGGCGGATATGGGCGATGACCTGGGAGCGCACGCGGAAGGTCTGACGCACCTCCTCGTTGACGATCAGGTCGACGTAGCGCTGGCGATAGCGGGTCTCGGTGTCGGTCAGACCGTGGTGCTTGTCCGGCAGCGGGCGCAGGGACTTGGTCAGCAGGCGCACATCGCTCATCTCGACATACAGGTCGCCCTTGCCGGAACGGGCCAGGGTGCCCTCGGCGGCGATGATGT
Source organism: Pseudomonadota bacterium (assembly GCA_040385585.1). GTDB lineage: Bacteria > Pseudomonadota > Gammaproteobacteria > Pseudomonadales > Pseudomonadaceae > Aquipseudomonas. Next base: position 40,650 of record JAZKHB010000050.1, read on the forward strand.
CGCCCAGGTCCCAGTGCTTGATCGCCTCGAGCAATTCAGGCGCCAGGGTCTTGCGGTTGACGTACAGCTGGATACGCCCGCTCATGTCCTGCAGCACCAGGAAGGAGCCGCGGTTGAGCATCAGGCGACCGGCGACCTTGACCGGGATCGCCGCGGCGGCCAGTTCTTCCTTGGTCGCGTCCACATGGCGCCTCTGCAGGTCCTCGCAGTAGCTGTCACGGCGGAAATCGTTGGGGAAGGCCTGACCCTGGGCGCGCACGGCCGCCAGCTTTTCCTTGCGCAGGGCGATCAGGCTGTTTTCTTCCTGTTGCAGGTCTTGCACATCTTGCGGGTCGAGTTGTTGGTCGCTCATGTCTTCAGGATTCCGTCACGGGTTCGTCTCCCCGCCGGGGAGAAGGTCAGGCTGGGGGCGTTCCCCGCTCCGCCCTCCCCCGACGGGAGAAGGCGTTGTCACAGGCTTTACAGCCCTTGCTTGAGGCTGGCCTCGAGGTATTCGTCCAGATCGCCGTCCAGCACGTTGTCGCAATCGCTGCGCTCGATACCGGTGCGCAGGTCCTTGATCCGCGACTGGTCGAGCACATAGGAGCGGATCTGGTGACCCCAGCCGATATCCGACTTGGTGTCTTCCAAGGCCTGGGAAGCGGCATTGCGCTTCTGCATCTCCAGCTCGTACAACTTGGCCCGCAGCATCTTCATCGCGGTGTCGCGGTTGGCGTGCTGGGAGCGCTGGTTCTGGCACTGCACCACGGTGTTGGTCGGGACGTGGGTGATGCGCACGGCCGAGTCGGTGGTGTTCACGTGCTGACCGCCGGCGCCCGAGGAGCGGTAGGTGTCGGTGCGCAGATCGGCCGGGTTGATGTCGATCTCGATGTTGTCGTCGATCTCGGGCGAGGCGAACACCGCGCTGAACGAGGTGTGCCGACGGTTGCCCGAATCGAACGGGCTCTTGCGCACCAGGCGGTGCACGCCGATCTCGGTACGCAGCCAGCCGAAGGCGTATTCGCCCTTGATGTACACGGTGGCGCCCTTGATCCCGGCCACGTCGCCGGCGGACAGTTCGATGATCTCGGTCTCGAAGCCGCGCTTGTCGGCCCAACGCAGGTACATGCGCAGCAGGATATTGGCCCAATCCTGGGCCTCGGTGCCGCCGGAGCCGGCCTGGATATCCAGGTAGACGTTGTTGGGGTCCATCTCGCCGCTGAACATGCGGCGGAATTCGAGTTTTTCCAGGGCCGTGGTCAGGCGATCGAGCTCGGCGACCACATCGGCCACGGCACCCTCGTCGTCTTCCTCGGCGGCCATGTCCAGCAGCTCGCGGGCATCGCCCAGGCCGGCGCTCATGGTGTCCAGGGTCTCGACGATCTGCGCCAGCAGGGCACGCTCGCGCCCCAGGTTCTGGGCGTATTCGGGATTGTTCCAGACGTTCGGGTCTTCCAGCTCGCGGTTGACTTCGGTCAGACGATCATGTTTTTGATCGTAGTCAAAGATACCCCCGAATGGTCTGGGAGCGCTCGGACAGGTCCTTGATACGGTTCAGGATCGGGTTGATTTCCATGGCTATGGGCACTCGCTGACGGAACTTTGTGAAAAGCCGGCGAGTATAACTCAGTCACACCCGCTCGGGCAGCCGGCCATCAAGGATCCACATCAGGCACACCCACCTGCAGCCCGGACAGGCTACAGGGCCTGCGCCAGGGTCACCGCGCGCCAGGGTCCGACCGACTGACCGCCGAGCGCGGCCCAGTACCAGCTGGAGGTGTCGGTAAAGCTGCGCCCCTGGGCATCTTCGATATAGTCGCAGACCCGCAGGCGGACCTCGCCTCGGGTGGCGATAAAGCAGCGCTGCAGCGCGTGCCCGGCGTCACGGCGTTCCAGGCCGATGCGCTGGATGGCATACCCCAAACCGCGGTAGCAGTCGTCCGCCGGGTGCAGCTTGCGCGTGGCGGCGGTGACATGGCGCAGGCTGAGCAGCCGCTGGCCATCGGTGAAGCGGGCAATGGCCCCGGGAAACTGCTCGGCGAAGCGCTGCTCCACCGCCGACAGGGCCAGCGGCCGAATGGGCCGCCCGGCATATTCCAAGGGCCATTCGATCACGGCCTGGGGCGACGGCGCCTCTGACGCGGGCGTGCGCAGCGCCGGCAGCAGCGCCAGGGCGACAAAGCCCAGCGCCATCAAGGCTACCCCGCGCCGACTGGCCGGCGAATCGACCGCTGCCGCCGCGCGAGGCGGTGCTGGCGCAGCGCCAGACGCGGCACCGGCGGTATGCCGCAGCACCAGGAGGCAGACCCCGGTGAACACCACCAGCCCCGTGGCCTCGTGCAGCCAGACCGGCCCCGGCAGCAACCCCGACTCGTGGACCACCAGCAGGCTGTTGCGCAGGATATTGCCGCCCAGCACGATCAGCCCCAGTAACGGCACCCGACCGAGGAACTGGCGGTCGCTCAGGCGCAACCAGGCCGCCGTGGCGCAAGCGGTAAAGTAGGCGACCCAGGCCATCTGTATCCCGGAACAGGCGGCGTCCACCATGATCAGGCGTCCGCCCAGTTCCAGGGTCGTGCCCTGGCGCAGCACCTCCAGCCCGGTGGCCTGCAGCAACCAGCGGCTGGCCTCGGCGGTGATCAGGCGCAAGGGGTAGCCGGCGAAGAACTGCAGGGACGAGAGAATCGGCAGGGCCAGCAGGCCCAACCCCAGCCAGGCCAGCATCGGCTGGCGCGGCGCGCGCAACGCCAGTACGCAGGTCATCAGCGCCAGCACGCCCAGCACCGCGCGGGCCAGGGCCGGCAGCGGAACCAGGCAGGCCGCCACCGCCAGCAGCAGGGCCAGCCCTAGCCAGCCCGGACGCGGCGCGGCGCTCAGCGCACGGCGATCGCGCCAGAGCGCGGCCAGCAGCACGACCAGGGCGATCACGCCGAAGGGATCATCCGAGCCGTCGGCCAGGCGCAGGGCGCTCCACCACCAGACCGGCCAGAGCGCCAGCAGCGGCAAGAGCAGCCAGCGCCAGCCCGCGCGGGTCGGGCCCGGCAGCCAAGCGAGACAAGATAGGGGGGTCATGGAGGCTTTCCTGGGTGACCCCGGGCAGGCCCGGGATAGTGGGCGGATCGGGACCTCGCGCCCCGACCCAGCTGGAGGATTATCGACCGGGCATGCGCGCCAGGCGTATGCACAGGTAGATGGCATACAACCCGGCCAGTCCCACCAGGCCGTAGACCAGGCGGGAGATGGGCGTCATGGGCCCGAACAGGCTGGCCACCAGATTGAAGTCGAACAGCCCGATCAGCCCCCAGTTCAGGCCGCCGACAATCAGCAGCACCATGGCGATCCAATCGGCGACATTCAGGCCCATGGCGCCGGCCCGGGTGTTGCGCAGGGCACCGGAACGACGGTCCAGCAGATGACGCCGTTCGGTGCTGTGGGTGTTTACGGTTGCCATAACGAGTTCCTCTAAGTTGAACTGCGGTTAGTCACAACAGCGGCACGATTTCCAACTTCGACCCGGCGGCGACTGCAGGACAACCGGGCTGGCGCGTCCGGAGTCTGGTCTCGTGCTGGTTGGAGGCCCCTGTATCTGGACGGTTCCACCGGGAACGGGCCGCCTTTCCTGGCGGCCAGTGGCCAGAATCCTCAGCCCGCAGGCATTGCGATAGCGGCATTTCGCCGCTGCGCCCGATGCCGCAGCCACAGCATGCCCAGCCCGGCGATCAGCAACATGGCCCAGGTGCTGGGTTCCGGCGTGCCGGGTACTGCCGTGCCGATGGCCATCGGGCTGACGCCCTGGGGCAGCGGCACGGGCTGATCGACCGCGGTCAGACCCTGGGGGTTACGCACCACCTCATCTACGGCCACGAAGGAGGTATAGGCCGTCAGCAAGTGGTATTTCAGGCCGAGGTCGAGGATGGCCTGGCTGTGAGCGAAGTCGCCCTCCAGGGTTTCCTGATCGGTCAGGCTGGCCACCCGGTGCCGGGCCCAGAGGTAGGCCAGGGCCTGGTTCTCCGGCCGGGCCTGGGCGGCCTCGATCGGTACCTCGGCGCGATAGGGCGCCCCTGCGGCGCGGCCCTCGAGGAGCAATCGACCCTTGGCCTCGCCGCGCCACTTGCCGAACAGCACCACCGGGCGCTGGGCGAACAGGTCCGGCAGGGCCAGGGGCTCCACGTCGTAGACCTCCAGCCCCTCGAACCGCGCCGTGATACGGGTCAGCACCGGCGAGTCGATCATCTTGCGAAAGCGCTCGGCCTCCTCGCTGGCGGACGCCTCGTCCAGCACGATAAAGGGCTCGCCCTGACCGGCCCGCGCCAGGCCTTCGATCAACTGGCGATTGACCGAACTGCCGATGCCGAAGGCGAACAGGTTGGCTTTGCCCAGGTTTTCGCGCACCAGGGCGAAAGCATCACGCTCCACCGTGACATAGCCATCGGTGATCACCACGATACTGCGTGCCCGCTCCTGATCGCCGGGGCTGGCCAGGGCCTCGCGCAGGGCCGGGAGCAGCTCGGTGCCCCCCATACCCATTTCGGTGTCCAGCATGCCCAGGGCCTGCTGGATATTCGCCGGGGTCGCCGGCTGCGCGTCCTTGGCCAGCAGGCTGCTGCTGCCGGAAAACAGCAGCACGTTGAAGCGATCGCCGGGACGCAGGCGGCCGAGCAGCTGCTTGAGCAGCCCCTTGGCGGTATCCAGGGGAAAACCGTGCATGGAACCGGAGATGTCCACCACGAAAACATACTCGCGCGGCACGATCAATGTGCTCGGCACGGCCTCGGGTGGCGCCACCAGGGCCAGGAAGAAGTTCTCCTCGGTCCCCTTGGACAGCAGCAGCCCGCTCTGGATTCCCGGCCCGGCGAGTTGGTAGTCCAGGATAAAGTCCCGATCGTCCTGACGCTTGTCGTCGGCCTGCAGCCGGACCTGGGTCTGGCGGCCATCGCCCTCGACCGCCAGCTCATGGCTGGGCGAGCGTACCTTCTGCACGGGCGTCGGGGTGGCCAGGTGCACCTGCAAGTCGAACGCCGGACCGCCCGCCTCGCCCACCGCCGTGTAAGGGGTGGATATCCAAGGCTCCGTGGTGCCGCTGCCGGTGGCCGGCGCGCCGTTGTAGCGCGGACCGACCACGGTGGGGTAGACGAACCGGTAAACCCCGTCGGTGGGCAGCAGCAGTTCGGTGTAGCGCAGCTCCACCGCCACCTCGTCGCCGGGCAGGATATTGGCCACGTTCATCTGAAACACATTTTCGCGCTGCTGCTCCAGCAGCGCCGCGGTCTTGCCAGCACCCTTGGCCTGTTCGTATTCGCGTTTGGCCTGCTGCTTCTCGCGGATCCGCGCGCTGAGCAGGCGCTCGCCGATGCGCACTTGCAGTCCGTAGACCGCCGCACGGGTGGAAGCGGGAAACACATAGCGCGCCTCGATCGGCTGCGTGCCCTCGTTGCGGTAATGCTGGGTAACCACCACATCGGCCAGCACCCCGAGGATGCGTGCCTCCACACGGGTAGCCTTGAGCGGCAGGCGATCGGTACCGGGGTCGCTGCTGTCGACCGCGAAATACGGACTTTCGGTCTGGTCCGTGACGGCCGCCGATGCCGGCGTCAGGCTCAGGCCCAGCAACAGGCCCGCCAGAGCGGTACGCCAGGCCCTGAATCCCAGAAGAGGTTGTCGCATGGAGAGCTCCCGCACAGATGGATGAACGCTGACTAGGCGTCATCATCGACCCGGCGGGTGTCGGCAGTTTGTAGCCCCTGTGGCGATTGTGTGGAGCCTGTGTGAATCAGCCCGTTTCCTGGCGATCCGACACGGGCCCCCGGCCCCGTCAGGCGGCGCCCAGTTCCAGACGTACCTGGGTCTTGAGCTCCTGCTGCAGGGCAGGGTCGAGCTTGAGCTGGCGGGCCAATTCTTCCAGGTAGGCGCGTTCCATAAAGTGCTCCTCGTCAATCATCAGCACGCTGGCGATGTACATCTCGGCGGCCATCTCCGGGGTGCTCGCGGCGCGGGCGACGTCGGCTGGGTCCAGCGGTTTGTTCAGCTCGGCCTCCAGCCAGCGCTGCAGCTCGGCGTCCTGGGTCAGCTTGCCCAGCTCGCCTTCGATCAGCGCGCGCTCGCGGGCATCCACATGGCCATCGGCCTTGGCCGCGGCCACCAGGGCCTTGAGGATGGCCTGGCTGTGCTGCTCGGCCTGGGGCGCCGGCAGACGGTCCAGGGTCTGGGGCTCGCCCTGCGGCGCCTGGGCCTGCTGCGCCTGCCAGTTGCCGTAGGCCTTGTAGGCAATCACCCCGAGGGCGGCCAGGCCGCCATAGGTCAGGGCCTTGCCGCCGAACTTGCGCGCGCTCTTGTTACCCAGCAGCAGGCCCATGGCTCCGGCCGCCAGCGCGCCGCCCCCGGCGCCGGAGAGCAGGCTACCCAGGCCGCCGGCCGTGCCACCGGACAGCAGGCCGCCCAGTCCGCCCAGGCCCGAAGCGCTGCCGCCCTGCGCAGGGGCCTGACCGGTCTTCTTCTGCAGCAGGTCCTGGCCGGATTTAAGCAATTGATCGAGCAAGCCACGGGTATTCATCGGGTTCTCCCACTAGAGCAAAGGACTGGATAGCAGCGCCCGATTCTAGCCAGGGAACGGGGCGAATTCACCGGGCAGAGTGCTTCGTGATATTGCCGGGGGACGCGGCGGTTCAGCGTGGGGCGATATGGCTGATCAGCAGCTGCACGCTTTCATTGCCGCGGAATTCATTGACGTCCAGCTTGTAGGCCAGTTCGACCCAGCGCACGGTCGGGTTGGGCCAGACGTCGCGGTCGACGCCGAAGGCGATGCCGTCGAGCTGCGCGCTGCCGCATTCGCTCTTGAGCACCACCTTCAGGTGCCGCTCGCCGACGATGCGCTGCTGCACCAGCTGAAAAACGCCGTGGAACATCGGCTCGGGAAAGTGCTGTCCCCAGGGGCCGGCATGACGCAAGGCCCTGGCCAGTTCCAGGTGGAATTCCTCCACTGCCAGGGCGCCGTCGGAGAGCAGTCGGCCGGTCAGGTCGTCCTCGCAGAGCTGGCGCCGCACTTCGGCATCGAAGGCCGCGGCGAAGGCGCCGAAATGCGCCTGGGGCAGGGACAGCCCGGCGGCCATGGCGTGACCGCCGAACTTGCTGATCAGCGCCGGGTGCCGGGCGGCCACCGCGTCCAGGGCGTCGCGGATATGAAAGCCCGGCACCGAACGGGCCGAGCCCTTGAGCAGGCCGTCGCCGGCATCGGCGAAGGCGATGGCCGGGCGGTGATAGCGCTCCTTCAGCCGCGAGGCGAGGATGCCGATCACGCCCTGGTGCCAGTCGGCCTCGAACAGGCACAGGCCGAACGGCATGTCTTCCAGGGGCAGGTCCTTGAGCTGGGCCAGGGCCTCGCGCTGCATGCCCTGTTCGATGACCTTGCGATCCTGGTTGAGCTGGTCCAGCTGCACCGCCATGTCCCGAGCCAGCTCGGGGTCTTCGCAGAGCAGGCATTCGATACCCAGGCTCATGTCGTCCAGGCGCCCCGCCGCGTTGAGCCGCGGGCCGAGGATAAAGCCCAGGTCGGTGGAGGTGATGCGTCCCGGCTGCTTGCCGGCCACCTCGAGAATCGCCCGCAGCCCCGGGCGTGCCCGGCCGGCGCGGATCCGCGCCAGGCCCTGGTGGACCAGGATGCGGTTGTTGGCGTCCAGCGGCACCACGTCGGCCACGCTGCCCAGGGCCACCAGGTCCAGCAGCTCGCCCAGGTTCGGCTCGGCCAGCTGTATGCGGGCGAACCAGTCCAGCTCGCGCAGGCGCGCGCGCAGGGCCAGCAGTACATAGAAGATCACCCCTACCCCGGCCAGGGCCTTGCTGGGAAACGCGCAGCCGTGCTGGTTGGGGTTGACTATGGCATCGGCAGCCGGCAGCTCGTTCCCGGGCAGGTGGTGGTCGGTGACCAGCACCTGCAGCCCGGCGGCCTTGGCCGCGGCCACGCCCTCCACGCTGGAGATGCCATTGTCAACGGTCACCAGCAGATCCGGACGGCGGCTCAGGGCCACGGCGACGATTTCCGGGGTCAGGCCGTAGCCGTATTCGAAACGGTTGGGCACCAGGTAATCGACATGCGCCGCGCCCAGCTGGCGCAGCCCGAGCAGGCCCACGGTACTGGCGGTGGCGCCGTCGGCATCGAAGTCGCCGACGATCAGGATGCGCTGGCCTTGCTCCAGGGCCGTCACCAGCAACGCCACCGCCGCGTCCATGCCCTTGAGCTGCTGGAAGGGGATCAGGCGCGCCAGGCCCTTGTCCAGCTCGGCCGCCGACAGCACGCCACGGGCGGCGTAGAGCCGGGTCAAGAGCGGCGGCAGGTCGCCCAGGTTGGGCAGGATTTCGGGCAGTGGGCGGGCTTCGATGCGCATGGTCGATCTTATCGTGTTGGGCGGGAGCAAGCCGCCGGATTCAAAACCTGGCGGGTTGCACCCGCCCTACGGCCCGTAGTCGTTGTTAGCCTTGAAACAGGGTTTTTCAGCGTTCGCCGATCAGCCATTCCATCGGCACTTCATGCTGGCCGCGCTCATCGGTGACGAACAGCTCGCCGTCGCTGATCATCACGCTCCAGTTGAGCGCGCGCGGCATGTCCAGGGCCAGGTTGGCCAGAGCCTCCTGGTCCAGGGCCACGACGTTGATGTTCTTCAGGCTGCGCACCGGATCCAGCACCCGGGTCTGCCACACGCGCAGACTGCCGTAGGCCACCAGGCTGAACTTTTCGGTGCGCCGCGAGCACCAGGTCATGCGGTCGCTGTCCGGCTGGCCGACCTCGATCCAGTGCAGCACGCGACCGTCCAGGCTCTTTTCCCATAACGCCGGCTCGTCCACATCGGACAGGCCGCGGCCGAACGCCAGCTGCTCATGGTAGAACAGGGCATAGCCGATCAGCCGCGCCGCCAGGCGTTCTTCGGTTTCCGACGGGTGCTTGGCCACGGTAAAGCGCAGGGTCTGGTAGATGCTGCGGTCGATATCGGTGAGGTTGAGCTCGACTTTGTAGGTCGTGGAAGGCTGGGCCATGGCGGGGTTCTGCTAGCGGGAAAGGCGACAAGTCTACCGCGAAAGACCCCTGGATGCCCGTCAACTGCCATAGGCTCGACGCGCTGGGGCTCGTGCAGCGCGAGGAACAGGCCGTCATGGCGCGTCCACAGCAGGCCGGGAATCGAATAGGCTAGGCACCTGCTTTGTGGATGCTGGAGCCTGCATGCCCTTCTCGAACAAACCCCTGGCTGGCCTGAAAGTCATCGAACTCGGCACCCTGATCGCCGGCCCGTTCGCCGCGCGCATCTGCGCGGAATTCGGCGCCGAGGTGCTCAAGGTCGAATCGCCGGACGGCGGCGACCCGCTGCGCAAATGGCGCAAGCTCTACGAAGGCACCTCGCTCTGGTGGTTCGTCCAGGCGCGCAACAAGAAGTCCCTGACCCTCAACCTCAAGCACCCCGAGGGCCTGGCCATCCTCAAGCGGCTGCTGGGCGAGGCGGACATCCTGATCGAGAACTTCCGCCCCGGCGTACTGGAAAAACTCGGTCTTGGCTGGGACGTGCTGCATGCCCTCAACCCCAGGCTGGTGATGGTGCGCCTGTCCGGCTTCGGCCAGACCGGGCCGCTGAAGGACCAGCCGGGCTTCGGCGCGGTGGGCGAGTCCATGGGCGGGCTGCGCTATATCACCGGCTTCGAGGACCGGCCGCCGGTGCGCACCGGCATCTCCATCGGCGACTCGATCGCCGCGCTCTGGGGCGTGATCGGCGCGCTTATGGCGCTGCGCCATTGCGAGGTCCAGGGCGGCAAGGGCCAGGTGGTGGACGTGGCCCTGTACGAGGCGGTGTTCGCCATGATGGAAAGCCTGGTGCCGGAGTTCGACGTCTTCGGCTTTATCCGCGAGCGCAGCGGCAATATCATGCCCGGCATCACGCCCTCCTCCATCCACACCAGCCGCGACGGCAAGCACGTGCAGATCGGCGCCAACGGCGATGCGATCTTCAAGCGCTTCATGCAGGCCATCGAGCGCCCGGACCTGGCCGACGCCCCGGACCTGGCCGGCAACGACGGCCGCGACGCCCGCCGCGACGAGCTGTACGGGGTGATCGATCGCTGGGTCGGCTCCCTGCCCCTGGACCAGGTGCTGAGCGTGCTCAGCCAGGCCGAGGTGCCGGCCAGCCGCATTTTCAGTGCCGCCGACATGCTGGGCGATCCGCAGTTTCTCGCCCGGGAAATGTTCCTCAGCGCCCGGCTACCGGACGGCAAGGCCTTCAAGATGCCGGGCATAGTGCCCAAGCTGTCGGGGACGCCGGGCTCGGTGGAGTCGGTGGGGCCCGCCCTGGGTGAGCACAGCCACGAGGTGCTGGCAGGCCTGGGCTACAGCGCCGAGGCGATCACCGCGCTGAGGGCCGAAGGCGCGATCTGAACGCCAGGCCATCCATCGCTATACTCCCCGCACTCGACTTTGACCTGGCGTCCCCACCCATGCCGCTGATCGCCCGCCTGCTTGCCGCCCTCCCCCAGGTCCTGCTGATCCTCCTGGCCGCCTGGTCAGGCGTCACGCGGGCCGAACCGCGCGAACAGATAGTCTGGACAGTGCGGGACATGCCGCCCTTCAACATCCTGGAAGGTCCCCTGAAGGGCCAGGGCATCGCCGACCGCCTGCTCGAGCTGATCCGCGGCAGCATGCCGCAGTACGAGCACGTCAATACCCGGGTCAACCGCGCCCGCGCCAACCAGATGCTCAACGGCAACGTGCTCGCCTGCGACCCGGGGCTGCTGTGGAGCAAGGAGCGCGCCCAGATCATGCATTTCTCCATTCCCACCATGGGGCTGATGACCAACGGGGTGGTGATCCGCAAGCAGCAGGAGGCCGAGCTCGCCGCCTTCGTCCAGGCGGACGGTTTCGACCTGCAGGCCTTTATCGCCGACGAACGCTACAGCCTCGGCACCCTCGTCGAACGCAGCTATGGCCCGGTGATAGACGCCGAACTCGCGCGCGCCGAGCCGGACCGCCTGCTGGTGCATCACGGCAACAATGCCTCCCTCAGCCTGCTGCGCATGCAGCAACACGGTCGGCTGACGGCGGTGCTCGGTTATTGGCCGGAGGTCCGTTACCTGGCCGACAACGACGGCATCGACCTCGAGCAGCTGCGTTTCTACAGCGTGAAAGGCGTGCCGACCTACCAGCTGGCCTATATCACCTGTTCCAAGACCCCCCAGGGCCTGAAGGCCATTGCGGCGATCAACCAGCAGCTGCTCGGCTTGCGCGAGGGCCAGATAATCGACCTCTATGCCCGCTGGCTGGACGAGCCCACCCGAGTGGCCTACCTGGAAGCGGCCAAGCGCTTTTTCAAGCAGTAGACGCGCCGGGTTTCGGACAAGCTGTCGAACCGGACATGGGGACGCCCTCTCAAAGCTAGCGGACTTAGACTAGAGGCGACCCCAATGCCGCAGTCAGAAATCACCCTACCCGAGCCGGTACTCCAGGCCCTGCAGCGCGGCCAGCACGAGGACGCCGTGCGCATGCTCAGCCTGAACCAGGGCATCAGCCCGCAAGCGGCCAGGGAACAGCTCGACCTCTACCTGGAGCAACACCCACCGATCCGCCTGCGCGGCGCCGGCATCGTCGGCCTGAGCAAGACCAACGCCCTGATCTGGCTGGGTCTGATCGTGCTGATGGCGATGGTCTACCTGCTCCTGGCCGTTTAGGACTTATTGGCAGCGCAGCGAACAGGCGCTTTTGCCCGAGGGCTCCGAGCAGAGTCCTGGAAAAGCGACACCTCATCGTGGGCAACACGATACCGATAGCGCCGCGCTTATCCGGGCTGGATCCCTGGGCTTGGTCCCTGCCGAACGACGGGGTGAGCCCGCCCTCCTGCAGCCGATACGCGCCGCGGCTCGCCAAGACCCGGCTTTTCGGGCATAAGCCTGGGGTCGTTGCGCCGGCCTGGAGGGCCCATGTATCACGGAGAAAGATTTAACGCCTGGACTCATCTGGTCGGCGCGTTGCTGGCCAGCCTTGGGGCGGTCTGGTTGCTGCTGCTGGCAAGCCAGGAGGGCGAGCCCTGGAAAATCGTCAGCGTCGCGCTCTACGGTTTCACCCTGGTGCTGCTCTACAGCATCTCGACCCTTTACCACTGCGCGCGCGGCCGAGCGAAGACGGTGATGCGCAAGCTCGATCACCTGTCGATCTACCTGTTGATCGCCGGCAGCTACACCCCCTTCTGCCTGGTGACGCTGCGCGGGCCCTGGGGCTGGTCGCTGTTCGGCACGGTCTGGGGCCTGGCCCTGCTGGGCATGCTGCAGGAGCTCAAGCCGCGCTCCGAGGCGCGGGTACTGTCCATCGTGATCTATGCGGTGATGGGTTGGATCGTGCTGGTCGCGGTCAAGCCGCTGATCGCCGGCCTGGGCACCGCGGGCTTTGCCTGGCTGGCCGGCGGCGGCGTGCTCTATACGGTCGGGATCATCTTTTTCGCCTACGACAGTCGCTTCCGCCATTGGCACGGCATCTGGCACCTGTTCGTCATGGCCGGCAGCGCGCTGCACTTCGTCGCGGTGCGCTTCTATGTGCTGTGAGGCGGTTTAGGAGGACAGTGCACCGCAAAATCGGGTACGAACGTGCAGATAGCCGAGCATGTCTCATTTTTGACCCTTTTATTCGCCTCACCGACTGTGCAGTATTAGGTGTTTGCCCCTGCCAGCTCGACTGGCCTCCATCACTAATAAAAACAAGGAGGTTACATGCCTGTCCCTTCCCTGCGCGCCTTGAATACCCGTTTGCACACGCGCCTGCGCCTGGCGGCCCTGGTGGTGCTGCTCGGCCTTGCGGGCCTGACCGCAGGCGGGGTGCTGGCCGGAGCGCCGGCCGGCGGCGTGCCGACAAGCGCTTCTCCAGGCGCTGCGGATACTGCTGCCCCGGCACTGGCGTCGCCCGTCCCGGCCCCGGCAGCCTCGGCGAATACCCAGGTACAGCCGCAGCGCTTCGGGGTGCGGGAGATGTTCGCCCAGGCCGATCTGGTGGTGAAGGCGGTGATGGTCTTTCTGTTTTTCTGCTCGCTGCTGACCTGGGCCGTATTGTTCGAAAAGCTCTGGGTGTTCGCCCGGGCGCGGCGCGCCAATAACCGCTTTCTGCAAGCCTTTCGCAAGGGCGAAGCGGACAAACTGGATACCCTGGCCGACGGCAGCGCCATGGCACGCATGTGGCAGGTCGGCCAGGCCGAGCTCAAGCACTTTCGCCGCAACCGCGCCCAGGAGGCTAGCGCCGATCAGATCAACCGCCTGCTGCAACGCATGTCCCTGAGCGCCGGCATCGTCCAGGAGCGCGACCTGGCGCGGCTGGGCAGCATGATGGGCGTACTGGCGACCATCGGTGCCACGGCGCCCTTTATCGGCCTGTTCGGCACCGTGTGGGGCATCCTCAACAGCTTCGCCAATATCGCCACCATGAAGTCCTCGAGCCTGGCGATTGTCGCACCGGGCATCGCCGAGGCCTTGCTGGCCACCGCGCTGGGGCTGTTTGCGGCGATTCCCGCGGTGATGATCTTCAACAAGTTCGCCCGCGACATTAATGGCTTCGTCGGCGCCCTGGATAATTTCTCGGCCGAGATGATCGCGGCCATGTCCCGGCAACTGGACGAGGTGCGCTGAGCATGGCCATCCAGTTCGACTCCGGACCCATGGTCAAACGCCACAGCTACCAACAGAACGCCGAAATGAACATCACGCCCTTTGTGGACGTGATGCTGGTGCTGTTGATCATCTTTATGGTGGCCGCGCCCCTGGCCACCGTGGATGTGCCGGTGGACCTGCCCAGCAATGCCGCGGCGGCCACGCCGCCGCCCACCGACCCGCTGTATATCAGCGTCCAGGCCGATGGCCGCCTGTTCGTCCAGGAACAGGCCGTGACGCTGGCCGAACTGGCGGCACGGGTGCAGGGCGCGACCGGCAACCGCCTGGACACCCGGCTGTTTCTGCGCGGCGATCAGGCGGTCGACTACGGCAGCTTGATGCGGGTGATGAACAACCTGCAGAAGGCCGGCTACACGCACATCAGCCTGGTGGCCGTGCAAGAGCTCGAACCCTGATGGCCCGTGCCTGGATCGAGGGTAAATGGCCGATCCGCCTGTTGCTCGTACTGGTCTCCCTGGCCCTGCACGCGGCCCTGCTGGCCTGGATGCTAAGCGCGAGTTCCAGCGCGCCACTGATCGAGCCGGTGCAGCCGATTGCCGTGCAGATGATCGAGCTACCGGTGCCCGTGCCAGAACCTGAGCCTGAACCTGAACCTGAACCTGAACCTGAGCCTGAGCCTGAACCCGCTCCCGTTCCGGAACCGAAACCGGAGCCGGAGCCCAAGCCGCCACCCCCGCCGCTCGTTCCTAAGCCCCGGGCCGCGCCCGCGCCGGCTGCGCCACGGGTACCGGCCAAACCCGCGGGCCCGCCGGTGCACAGCTTCGGGGCCAATACCGAGTGGGCCGCGCCCGCCGCGCCGACCCCGCCGCCCGCCGCGCGCGGCCGTCTGGCGCCTTCGGGCTATGCCGATACGGTGAAGAACCGGGTGATCGCGCACCTTAAGCGCCCGGACGGCGCGGTGTACAAGGCGCCGTCGGACTACGACGGCGATCCCGCCGCGTTCAACCGCAAGTGTTTTATCGCCTACCGCATCATCGTCGATGGCCGCGGCAAGATGCTGTCCTACCAGCTCGACCGCTGCGGCGATGCGCTGCTGGATGCCGCCGCCGAACAGGCCATCCTCAAGGCGGGCCCCTTCCCCGCCCCCCCCAATCAGGGCGCCGCCAGCTACACCGTGCATGGCACGGCGATATTTATCAAATGATCCGGAGTCGTTTCGTCATGTCTGTTTCCCTGCACGTAAAAACGACCCTGCTGGCCAGCCTGGTGACCGCACTCAGTGCCTGCAACACCCCGGCGCCCACCCCGCCCGCACCGCTGCCGGTGGCGCCCAAGGCGCCCGACCTGGCCAGCTTCCCCTGCGAGGGCGCGCTGCCGGCGGTGCATCGCCAGGTCTGCGCCAGCGACGCCCTCGCGCGCCTGGACCGGCAAGTGGTGGAGCAGTACCGCAGCCAGCTGCGCACCCTGGACCTGCCGGAGGCGCTATTGCTGGAGGCCAACCAGCGCCAATGGCTGCTGAGCCGCGCCGGCCAGTGCCAGCTCGTCGAGCAGCTGGGCACCGCCATCGTGGCCGACCCGCCGGCCATCGCCTGCCTGGAAGCGGCGTACCGGCAGCGCGCCCAGCAACTGGCCAGTGGGTCCGAGGTACGACCCGAAGCCCGGCAAGGTACCCATGCCCTGTCGGCCTACGCCGAGTTCCGGCTGGTGGACAACCGCGATCCGACCCTGTGCGGGCCGATGACCTCGGCCCTGAACCAGGACCTGGCACGTCACGGCCTGCCGGCACCGGCGCGCCTGCCGGGCGCCACGGCCCTGGCCGGCAGTCAGGGGCCGGCGGCCAGCGCCCTCCTCGACGGCATGCGCGTCGCGGTCGACCTGTACGATGCCGGTCCCTATGCCGGCTACCAGCTGCGGGCACGCGGACTGAGCCTGGATGGTCGCCCTGTAGTGGACGACCGCACCCTGCCTGCCTGGGTGGCCGAGCAGCCGAACTATGGCGGCCGCGCCCACGCCTCGTCGTCCCAGACAGGCGACTACGCCAGCCTGGACGTATTTCGCCAGAACGGCCGCACTCTGTTGCTGATCAACGAAACCTGGGGATTCTACTCCCCGGCCGCTCCGGGCGAGTCGGCTTATGCCGGGCTCTATGCCCTTGACCGCCAGGGCGCGCAGCCCTTGTGCTTGTACCAGAGCTACCTGACCCCACCACGCAGCAACACCCTGGACGGCCTGCCGGCGTTCGCCGCCCTGCAAGCCGAGCTGGACCTGCTGGCCGGCGATCCGCCGCCGCGGGTGGCGCGGCATGAACGCCTGGACAACGCCCTGAGCTGGAAGGAACGGCAATGGACCCTGCTGAACATGCCGCTGCTGGGCGCCGACACGCTGCCCGCCCGCGAAGGCGCCTTGAGGCAACGTCATGACGAGAGCCTGAATCGGCTGTTTGACTGGTCGGAGCGCAACCTGGAAAACAAGCGGCTTTACCGCCGCTTGCTGCCGTTGCTGCAGCCCGCCCATGGCGAGTTACTGCAGCTATTCGCCGCCCAGGGACTGGATGCCACCCAGGCCCGCGCCGCCGCCGACCTGCTGGTGCAGGAAAGCCTGGCGCGCGCCAGCGAGGCCCTGGCCCTGCCCGAGCAGGCGCCGGCACTGCCCCTGCCTGCCCATGCCGACTATTCCCCGCGTTATGCCGTGGCTCCGGCGCCGGGCGACCTGGAGCAGGGCCGCAGTTTCGCCACGCTGCACAGCGTGCTGCTCAACAATGCCCCGCTGCCGGTGGTGCAGGACTTTATCGCCTATGAAACCGAGCAGTTGGGCGAACAGCGCGGACGCGGCGCGAACAATGACTCGGCGCTGATGGCCGCCATCAACAACCCCGAGCACCTCGACCTGCTGCTGCTCAGCGGTTTCGAGGCCAACCAGCGCAACGCCTGGGGCAAGACCCCCCTGATGGCCGCCGCGCAGTTCAACCAGCTGGGCAGCACCCGTGCGCTGCTGGCCAAGGGGGCCGACGTGCACGGCCAGACCCGGCCACAGCCGGACATCGGGATTGGCGGCCCGGAACGCCGCGAAACGACACAGCCGCGGCAGACCGCCCTGCTGATCGCAGCCCGCCAAGCCGATGCCGGGGTTATCGGCGCCCTGGAACAGGCCGGCGCCTTGCGCGAGGAATGGGCCGGCTACGGGCAGCAGGTATGCGGCGCGCTGGACGGCAACCCGTACTTCACCCCAGGCCAGCATGGAGCGCTGAAAGCCACGCTCTGCGCCGCCTATGCCCCCGCACCGGCGTCGGCGTCGGCGTCGACGGCGGGAGAGGCTCAAGCGCTTGCCGTCGAGCTGCTCGAGCGGCCGGTGATGACCCTGTTCGGCCGCCGCCATACGCTGTCGCCCGCGGCCCTGCCCCAGGAGCTGCGCGGCCTGGCCACCAACCTGGGCATGGCCGCGGTACGCCGGGCCAAGGTCAAGATCATTGGTCCCCTGACCCTGGTGCTGCCGGACCTGGCCGGCAATACCACCGAGCGGGTGAGCCTCGACCTGAATTTCCCGGTGTCGTCCGGCGCCCTGGTGGTGCCCAACTACCGACTCACCCGCACGGAGCCGACCCGGGTGCTGAGCACCGTCTTCGACCCACAGCGCAACGACATGGCCGGCACCTGGCAAGCCCTGCACGCCGCCGCCCTCGCCCGCGGTCTGACCCCGGCCAATCAGGGTTACGTGGTGATCCAGGCCGACGGCAGCGCCCATTATCAGCTGCAAGTGACGGGGCCGTGAATCATGGCTGGCGTGGTGGTGGGGCTTGCCCACCCACTAGAGAGAATGCGTATGAATAAAGTCGTCGTTTTAGGGCTTGCCGGTTGCCTTTCCCTGGGCGTGGTTGCCGGCCAATGGGCGTTCGCCTACCGCGCGGCCCAAGTCGACTATGTGGTCTATGGCGCAGGCCTGGGCGACCCCATGGCGCCAACCGCGGGCGATGCAAAAATCGCCTTCAGCGTTACGGGCTCGGCGGCCCAGGCCATGTTCGAGGCCATGGGCCCCGATAAGCCCGATGAGTGCGCCAGCGCGGATGGCACCCGGTTTCGCGCCCGGGATAAGGACCGGCTGAGCTGTCAGCGCAGCCGCGAAGGCGAGTATGGTTGCCAGTTCGGCTTCGACCTCGGGTCCGGAAAAAGCATCGGCGGCAGCATTTGCTAAAGCCGGTCTGAAAAGCCCCCGACGCGGGCCAGGCTGTCCCGCGCTTGCTGATCGAGACGATTGAAGTCCACTTAGCCTCCGCGTTTTCTGCGCCGGCGCGGCGAGTAGCGCCAGCCCGCATACAGACCACCGCAGAGCGCGCCGGCCAGGTGGTATTCGAATGACACGCCCTGCTGCGGCAGCAGGCCGAACACCCAGCCGCCATGCAGGAACAGCACCAGCAGCGCCAGCAGCAGGTCCAGCCAGCTGTGGCGAAACCAGGCCCGCGCCAGCAGTAAGGCCCAGAGGCCGAACAGCCAGCCACTGGCGCCGATATGGATGCCTTCGCGGCCGAACAACCAGACCAGCAAGCCGCTGCCGAGGATAATCGCGGCGCTGGCATGGAGAAAGTCGCGGCGCGACTCCAGCAAGGCCAGCAGCCCCACCACCAGCAGCCCGCCGAGATTGCCGAACAGGTGCAGCCAGCCGCCGTGCAGCCAGGGCGCGAAGACAATGCCCAGCAAGGAGTCGGGCCGCCGCGGGATCACCCCCCAGGTATTCAGCGCATTGCCGCTGAGGCTGTTGCCCAGCTGCACCAGCAGCATCAGCGCGGCGATGCCGGCCAACAGCTGCAGGCGCGGCAGCAGCCAGGCGGTCATGCTGGTCCGTCCCCCAAAAACATCCAGGCCAGACTCGCGCCCAGCACCAGCAGCAGAAACAACCAGCGCCCGGCACCGAGCTCGACGACGGCGGCCCGATGCGCAGCGGGATGCGCGAGTGCGTAGGCGTCCAGCGCCTCCCCGGCCTCCTTCAGGCCCGGCCGGTTAGGCTCGGCCGGGCGCTTTCGCGCAGCAACTTGATTGCCTCGGGGGGGCAGTGCCTGCACTTGATCCTCACTCATCCTGAACCTCGCCTCGCCTGGTTATCCCGACCCCGGGACGTCCGACCCCTTTCCCGCCCCATAAAAAAACCGGCGCATCTCGGCAGCCGGTTTCGGGTCTATCAACTTGCGATCACAGCGGCTTGCCGCGATTGCCATGGGCGCTGACGAAGGCCTGGATCGCCTTGAGGTCGTTGGGCAACACAGTGCAGCGCTCCTCCCGCTCGAACAGGTCGGCGAGGTGCACCGGCAAGGCAGGGGCCTGAGCGACGCCGGCCTTTTCCACCGCCTCGGGGAATTTCACCGGGTGCGCGGTGCCGAGGATGACCATGGGCGTGGCCAGGCTGCGACGGCATTCGCGGGCGGCCTTGACGCCGATGGCGGTGTGCGGATCCAGCAGCTCGCCGCTCTCGGCCAGCACGTCGGCAATGGTGGCGCAGGTATCTTCATCGCTGACCGCCAGGGAGTCGAACAGCTTGCGCGCCTCGGTCCACCGCTCCTGTTCGATGCTGAAACCGCCGCCCTTCTTGAAATTGCTCATCAGCTCGGCCAGCGCCGCGCCGTTGCGCCCGTGCAGATCGAACAGCAGGCGCTCGAAGTTCGAGGACACCATGATGTCCATGGACGGCGACAGGGTCGGGTGCAGGGTGTCCTTGACGTACTGATTGCCGCTCATGAAGCGGTGCAGAATGTCGTTGCGGTTGGTCGCCACGATCAGCTGGCTGATCGGCAGGCCCATGTTGCGCGCCAGGTAGCCGGCGAAGATATCGCCGAAGTTGCCGGTGGGCACCGAGAAGGCGATGGAGCGCGCCGGGCCGCCGAGCTGCAGGGCGGCGTGGAAGTAGTAGACGATCTGGGCCATGATCCGCGCCCAGTTGATC
>JAZKHB010000050.1:60180-93644 GCA_040385585.1 Pseudomonadota bacterium
GAAGTTGCCGCGCGCGCCGACCGCGTTGAGGTCCAGCCGGGTGCCCTTGAGGAAACCCTGGTCGGCGAAGCTGTCCTTGACCATTTCCTGGCAGTCGTCGAAGTTGCCTTCCACGGCGATGTTATGGATGTTCTCGCCGAGGATGGTCGTCATCTGGCGACGCTGCACCTCGGACACCCGGTTGTGCGGGTGCATGATAAAGATGTCGACGTTCTCGCAGGCCTTGCAGCCCTCGATGGCCGCCGAACCGGTGTCGCCGGAGGTGGCGCCCATGATCACCACGCGCTCTTGGCGCTTGGCCAATACATAGTCCAGCAAGCGACCGAGCAATTGCAGGGCGAAGTCCTTGAACGCCAGGGTCGGGCCGTGGAACAGCTCCAGCACCCACTCGTTGCCGTTCAGTTGGCGCAGCGGCGCCACGGCGTTGTGGGCGAAGACCCCGTAGGTTTCTTCAAGAATCCGTTTGAAATCGGCGTCCGGAATACTGCCGGCGACGAACGGGCGCATCACCCGGAAGGCCAGTTCGTGGTACGGCAAGCCGGCCCAGGACGCGATCTCCTCCTGGGTGAAACGCGGCAGGTTTTCCGGCACATAGAGGCCGCCATCACTGGCCAGGCCCGCCAGCAGCACGTCTTCGAAATTCAGGGCCGGCGCCTGGCCGCGGGTGCTGATATAGCGCATGGGTTCAAACCTTCAGAAAAATCGTTAAAAGCGCCGAAAGCGCGAGGCGTACGCAGCCGCCACCTCGCTCGGCACTAGCCTCTCATTGCCTCAGACAAGCTGTTCGACGCGGATGCGAACCACGCTGCCAACCACATCGTCCAGGGCCTCCAGGGCGGTGATGGCATCGTTCATATGCCGCTCCAGCACGCGATGGGTCAGCAGGATCATCGGCACCAGGCCGTCGTGCTCCTCGACTTCCTTCTGCATGATCGACTCGATATTGATGCCGCGTGCCGACAGGATGCTCGCCACCTGGGCCAGCACGCCCGGATGGTCCTTGGCCTGGATGCGCAGGTAATAGGCGCTTTCGCAGGCCTCGATCGGCAGGATCGGGTGATCGGACAGCGAGTCCGGCTGGAAAGCCAGGTGCGGCACGCGGTTTTCCGGATCCGAGGTCATGGCCCGCACCACGTCCACCAGGTCGGCGACCACGGAAGAAGCGGTCGGCTCCTTGCCGGCACCAGCACCGTAGAACAAGCTGCTGCCGGCGGCGTCGCCGTTGACCATTACCGCGTTCATCACACCGTTGACGTTGGCGATCAGCCGGTCGGCCGGGATCAGGGTCGGGTGCACGCGCAGCTCGATACCCGCCTCGGTACGCCGCGCCACGCCCAGGTGCTTGATGCGGTAGCCCAGGGCCTCGGCGTAGTTCACATCGGCCGTGGTCAGCCGGGTGATGCCTTCGGTGTAGGCCTTGTCGAACTGCAGCGGGATACCGAAGGCGATGGACGCCAGGATGGTCAGTTTATGCGCCGCGTCGATGCCTTCGACATCGAAGGTCGGATCGACCTCGGCGTAGCCCAGGGCCTGGGCTTCCTTGAGCACGTCCTCGAACGCCCGGCCCTTTTCGCGCATCTCGCTGAGAATGAAGTTGCCGGTGCCGTTGATGATCCCGGCGACCCAGTTGATGCGGTTGGCCGACAGCCCCTCGCGGATCGCCTTGATCACCGGAATGCCACCGGCCACCGCGGCTTCGAACGCGACGATCACGCCCTTCTCCCGGGCCTTGGCGAAAATTTCGTTGCCGTGGACGGCGATCAGCGCCTTGTTGGCGGTGACCACATGCTTGCCGTTGGCGATCGCCTCGAGCACCAGCTCGCGGGCGATGGTGTAGCCGCCGATCAGCTCGATGACGATATCGATCTCGGGATTGCGCACCACCTCGAAGACATCGCGGGTGATGGGCGTACCGGTAATCGAGCACTCGGGGTTGGGGGTGCGCTGACCGATCTGCGCCACTTCGATGCCACGCCCGGCACGGCGGGCGATCTCCTCGGCGTTACGCTCGAGCACATTGTAGGTGCCGCTACCGACGGTACCCAGCCCACAGATGCCTACTTTGACCGGTTTCACGCTGAACTCCCCACTCTCACTGCCTGCACTGCGAAAACGGCCGGGCTGAGCCCGGCCGTGGAAAAGAGCCGCACATTACGAAGCGACTTGTGATTAGTCAATCCACGCCGAGGCGCGCCTTACTTGGCTTCCAGGGCCAGTTTGGCCAGTTCCGCCGCCGGACGGTAGCCAGGCACCATCTGACCATTGGCCAGCACGATGGCCGGCGTGCCATTGACGCCGATCAACACGCCCAGCTCGTGGTGCCTGGACACCGGATTTTCGCAGGTCGCCGCTGGCAGCGACTCACGGGCCTTGGCCTTGTTCATGGCCGCCTGACGATCCTTGGCGCACCAGACACTGACCAGCGAGTTGTAACCCTCGCTGCCGACTTCCTGGCGCGGGAACGCCAGGTAGCGCACTTCGACGCCCTGACGCAGCAACTCGGGCATTTCGCTGTGCAGCTTCTGGCAGTAACCGCAATCGGTGGCGGTAAATACCGTGATATGGGTCTTGGGCTCCTTGGGCGAAAACACCACCATCTCGCTCAGGGGCACCTTGCCGATTTCCTTGGCAATGCCCAGGCTTTCCGCCTGAGCGGTCAGGTCCACGGCCTGGCCTTGCTTGACCTGGTAGAGCGCGCCCTGCATGACGAACTGACCGTCGGCACTGGCATACAGAATACGGCCACCCTGGACCGTGACCTGGTAGATACCCGGCAACGGACTTTCCACCACCGCTTCGATGGGCAGGCCCGGCTGCAGGGCCTGCAGGGTCTGGCGGATGGCCACCTCCGGCTCGGCGGCCAGGGCCAGGGAGCAGGCGAGGCCGAGGGCTGCGGCGGCAAATAGTCGGGTCACGCGCATGGGTACTCCTGTCGAGCGGGGGGATGGTGTGACGAGATCGGCAGAGCCTACCACAGAAGGCCCCGCGGGCCGAACAGCACGGCGCCGCGGCCTGATGCACCGGGATCAATCGTCAGGAAATGGCGTGAGCAGAGGTCGTGGCACTTTGCGAGTGCCCTTGCAGGTACCGACGCGCGTGGTGCAGAAACCTTGCTTCAGGTCGGAGCCGGGCCGCCTCAGACGCCGTAAAGCATGCGCTCGGCCTGGATTTCGGCAACCCGCGCCGGAGAGCGCTTGTCGGCCTGGGCGTGGGCATAGAGGTTGGTCAGACGGCTGGCTATCTGCGACAGGTGCCGGGTAATGGTCGGCGGCTCCTCGCCGCGGTGCGTCAGGGCAACGTGGATCAAACCGCCGGCATTGATCACGTAATCCGGGGCATAGAGAATGCCTCGGGACTCGAGCTGGTCGGCCGTCTCGGGACCGGCCAGCTGGTTATTGGCGGCACCGGCGACGGCCGAGCAGCGCAACTGAACGACGGTTCGGGCATTCAACACGCCGCCCAATCCACAGGGCGCGAGGATATCGCAAGGGGTACTGATAAAGGCCTCGCACGGCACGGCATGGGCGCCGAGCATCTCCACGGCCAGTTGCACGCGACCCGGGTCCAGGTCGCTGACGAACAACTCCACGCCGTCGGCGTGCAACTGCTCGGCCAGGGCATAGCCGACATGGCCCAGGCCCTGGACGGCCACACGCAAGCCCTGCAGGTCGTCGCTGCCCAGGCGTGCCAGGGCGGTGGCGCGAATGCCGGCGTACACCCCCATGGCCGTGTGCCGCGAAGGATCACCGGCCCGGGTGGTGCTGGTGACGTAGCGCGTGTGCTGGGCGATGCAGTCCATATCGGCACTGGAGGTCCCACTGTCGGTGGCGGTTATGTAGCGCCCCTCGAGGGACTCGATGATGCGGCCGAAGGCTTCGAACAGCGCGCCACGGCTTTCCAGGTGAGCCGGCCGGATCAGTACCGCCTTGCCCCCACCCTGTTTCAAACCGGCCAAGGCGGCCTTGTAGCTCATGCCATGGGCCAGGCGCACGGCATCCTCAATGGCGCTTCGCTCATCGGGGTATGCCAGGTAACGGCACCCCCCCAAGGCAGGCCCTAGACGGGTGTTGTGAATAGCAATAATGGCTTTGAGGCCCGTGGCTCGATCCTGAGCCAGGTGTAGCGCCTCCAGCCGGGTATCTTCCATGATCGAAAACATGCTGAGATTCCTAGTTGGGTGGTTTTGCGGGCAGTATAGGCGTCGCGCCTCACCGCTCCGCGGCAGATCCTGTACGAAAGTGCTTATGTTTCACTCGATGGCTTTACGTGCGCAACCCAAGACTGCGCGCGGGACTGGACGAAGGACGGGCGGCCGGCTACAAGCTAGGAGACACCCGCCCAAGAAGAATGCGATGAACCCTCGCCTCGCCTGCCTCGCCTGCCTGGAGCACGACCCACCGGCTGTCTTCGAGGCGGCGCTGTGGATCGCCGCCGAGCACGCCCCCGAGGTGCAGCCGGCATTGCTCATGCGCCAACTGGACACCCTGCAGCAACAGGTCGCTGCCGGTCTGCCGGCCGTGAACGGTGCCGAACTGGCGCAGCTGCTGCTACGCCGGCTCCACGACCTGGGGTTTCACAAGGACGAGGAACAATCCCCCGGCCCCCAGGCCGCACTGCTTCACCGGGTGTTGCAGAGCAAGCGCGGCCAACCCCTGTCCCTGGCCCTGATCGCCCTGGAACTGGCCAGGCGCTTGCAAATTCCTTTGCTGGGGGTGAATTTTCCCGGGCATTTTCTGCTGCGCGCCCCCGGCGCCGACCACCTGCTCGACCCCTGCAGCGGCCGCCGGCTCTACACCCGCGACTGCCGCGAACTGCTGCAGCGCCAGCTCGGGGCCCAGGCCGAGCTCAACGCCGCCCACTTGCACAGCTGCGATGCCCGCAGCCTGCTGCAACGGCTGTCGCGCAACTTGCGCCACCTGTATCAGCAGGAAGGCGACTACCTCTGCGCCCTGATCGATGCCGAGCGAGTACTGCAGCTGGGTCCGCCGACGGCGGTGGACCACCTGGCCCGTGCCGAGCTGTACCAGCAGCTGGCCTGTCCCCAAGCCGAGCGCTACGACCTGCAGCATGCGCTGCTGCTGACCGACGATCTGAGCCTGCGCCTGCAATTGCAGCAACGCTTGCGGCGGCTCAGCCCGTCCCCCGCGCTGCACTGAGCTGCACTGAAGTGCACTGAGAAGCCCAGGGCGGCGACCCTGCGCCTCACCCATTTGGGTGATAACAAAACCATGTCAAAAAGCTATCTTCGCCTGATCCCACACAACAATAAGAAGGGTTAGTTCCATGCGTAGATTGATACTGTTATGCCTGCTCGGCCTCTCCTCCCTGACCCACGCCGCCACTGGCGTGTTTCCCGACAGCACCTTCCAGAACCTGGACCATGGCCTGTACTGGTTCGGTTATGGCGACAGCTGGCAGAAAGCCGTGCCAGGCAACAGCAACGCCTACTACAGCCCCAGCAAACCCACCATGATCTATATGCACGGCTGGCAGAATGGTGCGACCCTGAGCAAGAACCGCGAAACCTTCAATCGCAAGGACGCCGGCGGCCCGGATCTGGACCTGGCCAACGCCTGGCTGGCAGCCGGCTATAACGTCGGCATTCTCTACTGGAACCAGTTCGCCGACGAAGGCGAGGTCAAGGATGCCGAAGCCAAGATCTGGAGCGCCAGCGGTCCGCGTGCCATGCGCTGGCGCAACAGCAGTGGCGTGTACAGCAACGGCCCGACCCAGTCGGTGGGCGACCTGATGTTCCAGCATTACAAGAACAACCTGGCCGGCTACACCGGCAGCAATATCCGTATTGCCGGGCACTCCCTGGGCAATCAGCTGGCCATTGTCCTGACCAAGAAAATCAGCGACGCGGTCAGCGCCGGCACCGTCAGCGCCCGTCTGCTGCCCAACCGGGTGGCCCTGCTCGACCCCTTCTACTCCAACGATGCCAAGAGCTACCTGGGCAACAGATGGGTCGGCGAAGTGTCGCGCACCTACGTCAGCGAACTCAAAGGCAAGGGCGTGATCTTCGAGGCCTACCGCACCTCGAGCGTGAGCAGCACCGGCTTCGTCGGCGACAGCAACACCGGCCTGATGAACATGACCGCCTTCACCGAACTCAAGCCCTGGTACTTCAACAGTTTCCAGCAAACCGAAAAACACAATGCCGCGGTATGGCACTACCTCTGGTCCTTCAGCTTCAATCCGCCGCTGATCACCGGCACCAGCAACCAGGCCGCCTCGGCCAAGACCTCGGACAGCCGCATCGCGACCTTGATGTACGGCACCCAGAAGCTGGTCCACGACCAGGGCGCCTACAGCAAGGAACCTTCGGACGACAACTTCAAGTTGAACGCCCGCTAAACACCAAAGCGTCATCTTCTTCGCCGCCTTCGGGCGGCGAAGTTCGTTTCGCCGGTCGGGCTTTGCACCGCGCGCACTTCGCAAAGTGACTCCCCTCGGGTGCAGAACGCGTAGATCCTATCTTTATCTGCAAGGCCTGCGCTCTCGTAAGGTGGATCGGGGCGCGTAGCTCGCACTTTATCCATCCACCCTCTATTGCGAGGTGGATGAACAAAGCGTCATCCACCCTACACCGCTCGGCTATCTACCTGATCAGCACAGCGCAATCCGGGGCGCGCGGCCTTGTCAGCCCAGGGCGTGTGCGGGTCGAGGTGCACAGACGCAAAAAGGCCGGCATGCGCCGGCCTTTTCGGTGTTGGCTGAAGGGCGCCCTAGCGGGCAGCGCTTCAGGTCGCTGGGCTCAACCGGCGTATTTCTGCAGGTTGGCCAGCATGGCTTGCATGGCTTGCAGGTTGTCGGCGGGGTGGCTGGCCCCTTCGAAATCGCAAACCTGCTGCCAGCATTCGGCGACCTCCTCAGGGCTGAAACCGACCTTGGGGTCGAAGCCGGCGCCGTTGCTGCGTTCCCAGCGCACCTTGCCGATCCAACCGCCACCCACTTCGAACAGACCCGAGGTCTCCTGGCAGGCTTCGCTACCCAGGTACACCACCAGTGGGCTGACCAGTTCAGGCTTGAGCTGCTCAAACACCTGGGGCGGGATCAGGCCTTCGGTCATCCGCGTGCCGCCGGTTGGCGCGATGGCGTTGACCAGGATATTGCTCTTGCGCCCTTCCAGGGCCAGGGTGCGGGTCAGGCCGTACAGGCCAAGCTTGGCCATGCCGTAGTTGGACTGGCCGAAGTTGCCGTAGATGCCAGAGGTCGAGGCGGTGAAAATCACTCGACCATAGGCCTGCTCGCGCAGGTGCGGCCAGGCGGCCCGCGTGACTTTGTAGGCACCCTCGACGTGGACCTTGTAGACCAGGTCCCAATCGGCGTCCTCCATCTTGTGAAAGGTCTTGTCCCGCAGGATCCCAGCGTTATTGACCACCACGTCGATGCGGCCGAAGGCGTCCAAGGCGTGCTGCACGATCTTCTCGCCGTCGGTCACCGAGTCGTGGTTGGCCACGGCCGTGCCTCCGGCTTCGCGAATTTCCGCCACCACGCGGTCGGCCGCCGAGGCATTGGCGCCCTCGCCGTGGGTGCTGCCGCCCAGGTCGTTGACGACCACACGGGCCCCGTGCTTGGCGAAGAGCAACGCATGGGCACGACCCAGGCCGCCGCCGGCACCGGTGACTATGACGACTTTGTCTTCGAACCGAATGGCTTGGCTCATGCTGCATGACTCCTGGGCGGGTTGACGATCACGCGAGTGTCGACTACCGCTCGCCCGGTCACAAGCAAAACAATTTCGGCTGAATGGCGCTCGATAAGGCAATGCCATGATTGCCCGGGTGGTCTTATCACCCTACTGGATCGGCCGGTCGTAATTCGCTCAGGTGGTTGTACAGATGCAGGACATGGGCCAGGGCATACTCCTCGTGACCCAACGCGCCATAGGCGAAATGCGGCGCCAGCGGTCCGCTGTGTTCGGCAAAGCGCGTGAAGGCCAGCTGCAGACGCTGCAGGGCAGCGTCCTGGCCGGCGGGACTGAGCAAGGGCGCGGCGCCGGGAATCGGCTGGTCCAGGCCATGGCGCATGGCCCCGCGGGCGGCGAAGACCTCGAAGGCCGCCAGCCCCAGGGTCTGGCGAAACCAGCCGGGCTTGAGCTCGGGATAACCCTCCAGGGAATATTCGACGCTTTGCGCGCAGTGGTTGAACACCTGGCTCGGACTCCAGGCCCCCAGGCTGCGCAGGGGTGTGCCGGACAGTCCCTGCAACAGCTGCTGCGCCGCCGCCAGGTTCAACCCCGCCGGCGCGGTGCCGACCGGCAAGGCCCAGAAACCGGCGCCCAGGGCACCGGCTGCACCGCCCAGAGCGGTCAGTTGCAACATATGTCGACGCCGCATCAGCAGCCCTCCAAAGAATGACGAAATGCCAAGTAATGCGCCAATACCTGCTCCGGCGCTTCGGTCTGGGGGTAATGGCCGATGCCCTCGAGCAGCACGGTATCGGGCTGGGGGATCAGCTCACGGTAGCGCGCCACCATATGCGCCCCGGAAATCGGGTCGACCGCGCCATCTATCACCCGCAATGCCACACCGCCCCGCTGCATCGCGCTCACCCAGCGCTCGCGCTGGACCCGGCGTTCGGGGATATAGCGGATCAGGCGATGCATCACCGCCGGACCATTATTAGCGGCGATCAGCCGCCAGAAATCGTCCAGCTCCGCCGAATCGGGCTGGGTCCGCGGGCCGAACACCTTGGCGAAGCTGGCCGCCAGTTTCCGCCGGGAAAACAGGCGACCGATCAACGGACCCAGGGGGCCGAGCAGCAGCTTCTGCACCAGCACCGGACGGTGGGTCTCCGGAAACAGGCCGCCATTGAGAAACACGCAGCTGGTCAGCCGGATACGGCCTTCGTGGTGCCGAGCCAGCAGCTCCTGGGCCACGCTGTCGCCATAGTCATGGGCCAGCACATGCACTGGCGCGGTCATGCCCAGGTGTGCCAGCAGGGCCTGCTGCAGATCCGCCTGTTCCAGCAGGCGGTAGGCATGCCCGCGGGGCTTGGCCGAATCGCCGAAGCCCAGCATGTCGCAGGCAATAAGCCGGTAGCGCTCAGCCAGCGGCTGCCAGACCCGGTTCCAGTCCCAGCTGGCGGTGGGAAAGCCGTGAATCAGCAGCAACGGCTGCGCCTGATCCGGCCCCGCCGTCCAGTAACGGATGGCGTGTCCCTGGAAAACGAAGGAGCGGCTCTCGGCACGCCAGGCATCCAGGGCGATGCCGGCCATCAAGCGGCGTAACCGGGGTTCTGCTGGTCCAGCTTGCGCAACAGCGCCGGCCAGGCTAGTTGGCCGCCCATGCCCTGGCTGCTGCGCATCACCCCGGCGACCATGGCCTTGGCGCCCGCCAGAATCGGCTGCGGAATATGGATCAGCTCGGCGCCGCCGCCCTGGGCCATGACCTGGACCTCGCAGGCGCGCTGCAGGGTAAACATCATCAAGAACGCATCGGCGATGCTGTTGGCACAGGTCATCAGGCCATGGTTGGGCAGGATCATGAAATTGCTCTGGCCCAGGTCGGCCTGCAACCGGGCCTTTTCCTCGTGGTTCAGCGCCACCCCTTCGTAGCCGTGGTAGGACAGGCTGGCCAGCACGAACAGCGACTGCTGGGACAACGGCAGCAGGCCCTGCTTTTGCGCCGAGACGGCGATGCCGGCAGCGGTATGGGTGTGCAGCACGCAGACCGCGTCGTGACGGACCTCGTGCACCGCGCTGTGGATGGTGTAGCCCGCCGGGTTGATCTCGTAGGGCGTGTCCATGCGCTTGACCCCGTCCAGGTCGACCTTGACCAGGCTGGAAGCGGTGATTTCATGGAACATCAGGCCGAAGGGATTGATCAGGAAGTCTTCGGTGCCGGGGACCTTGGCCGAGATATGGGTGAAGATCAGGTCGTCCCAACCGTGCAGCGCGACCAGGCGGTAACAGGCGGCCAGATCGACCCGGGTCTGCCATTCGGCGGCAGACACCTGATCCTGGAGATTCAAAGCGGGCAGCGGTTGGGCGGCGGTCACGGCAGTTACCTCGGCAGTTGGTAGTTGGCACTGCCCAGGAGTCTAGCGAGGGATGGGGCAAAGGGCAGTCGCCCTGGCAGCCAGCGGAGTGACCCAGCGGGTCAACTCCGACGAAATCTGCGTGCCGGTGTCCGGGGCTTAGCCCTGGAGCTTCGCGATCAGCTCGGCCAGCCAGGGCTCGGCGTCGGTTTCCGGGGTAACCGTTTCGCTGGCATCCAGGCGCAGCATGGGCAGCACCTCGCGAATGCCCAGCTCGGCGAACAGCTCGCGCAGCAGCTCGCCGCCCGCGCAGTAGGTGTCGCCGTAGCTGGCATCGCCCAGGGCGATCACCGCACCCGGCAAGCCGTACCAGGCCGGCGGACGGTCGCGCAGGGCGTAATAGAGCGGCTGCAGGTTATCGGGAAGCTCGCCCATGCCGGTGGTTGAGGTCACGGCCAGCAAAGCTTCTGGCGCAAAGGCCTGGATATCCGCCAGACTGGCCCGCGGATCGTGCCAGGCCTGGACACCCGCGGCCTGAAGCACGCGTTCGGCGTGGCGCGCGACCTCTTCGGCGGTGCCGTACACCGAGCCGGATAAAATGGCGACTTTCATGCATCAACTCCGCAACAGGCGAAAAGCCGGGCATTATGCCGCAAGTAGACAGGCCGGCCGGATGTTTTAGAATGCACCGATTCGGACTGGGAAATCGCCTCATGATCAACGCCAAACTGCTGCAACTGGTGATCAACGCCTCGAACGACGGCATCGTGGTTGCCGAGCAAGAGGGCAACGACAATATCCTCATTTATGCCAACCCCGCCTTCGAAAAGCTCACCGGCTATGCCAGCGACGACATTCTCTACCAGGATTGCCGCTTTTTGCAGGCCGGCGACCGGAACCAGACCGGCCTGGCGGCGATCCGCGAAGCAGTCAGGGAAAACCGTGCCTGTCGTCAGGTGATCCGTAATTACCGCAAGGATGGCAGCGCGTTCTGGAACGAACTGTCTATCACGCCGGTCTTTAACGAAGGCGACCAGTTGACTTACTACATCGGGATCCAGAAAGACGTCACCCTGCAGGTCGAAGCCCAAGGCCGCGTGCGGGAGCTGGAACTGGAACTGGCCGCCCTGAAATCCGAGCTGCAACGCCTCAAAACCGCGCCCTGATCCACAAGCCCACGAGATGGCGAGTGCAGGTCATAGCTTCGGTGGCGCATCATTACGCACTCGGCCAACTCTCTTATGGAAAAGTCGCCTGTCATGTCCGACCCATCACACCTTTCCCAGGATGAGCGCGACTTCATCCAGCAATTGCTGATCAGCCCGGTCAACGGCAAGTCCGCGCAGGCGCCGTCCTTCCGCGTGGACGGCGGCGAACAGGCCAATACCCTGCTGAGGCGTCTGGGGGCCAATGCCAACCTGAGCCTGGAATCGCAGTTCGACGATTATTCCATGACCTTTCCGCTGCAGCTGGTGGAGGACGAGTTCCATACCCTGCACCTCAAGCTGGGCGCGCCGAGCATCTTCGAAAGCGGACCGGTACTGAGGCCCTGGCGCTTGCAGCTGGATCAGCCTATTGCCCTGCTGGACGCCCAAGGGCAGCCGAGCTTCCTGTCGGTCCAGGAACTCTCCCCCAACGGCCTGCTGATCAGCAGCATCGGTAAGGCGCCGCTGCAGTTCGAGCTGTGGCTGCCGCTGCCCGACCATGAGCCGATTCGCCTGCACGGCAAACGCGTGCGCTCGGTGGGCAAGCAGCTCACGGCCTACACCGTGGAGATGGACCACGAGGGACGGCAGGACAGCGAGCGTATCCGCCATTTCATCTTCCAGCAGCACCGCCTCCAGTATCCCCAGCTGTGCCCGTCCTAGGTACTTGACTCAACACAGGTACCCAGCCCCACTGGATGCCGGCTAAGGCTCCTACTCGCCCTGACGATAAGGCAAGGCCGCCCTGGCTTCCTGGGCATAGGCCAACACGCCCGCCCGCTCCTGCTCGAGAAAATCCGCCACCGCCGCCGCCAGGCCGGGATGGCAGAGGCGGTGCCAGGAACGGGTGACCACCGGTTCGAAACCGCGGATCAGCTTGTGCTCGCCCTGGGCGCCAGCATCGAAGCGCTGCAGGCCCTGGCTCAGGGCATAGTCCATGCCCTGGTAGAAGCAGGTTTCGAAATGCAACCGGTCGAATTCGCCCAGGCAACCCCAATAGCGGCCGTACAGGCTGTCGCCCCCCACCAGGCTGAAGGCCATGGCCACCGGTCGCGCGCCCTGGCACGCCAGCACCACGCGAATGGCCTGGGGCATGCGCTCGGCCAACAGGCTGAAGAAGGCGCGGGTCAGGTAAGGCGCCTGACCCCGCACGCGGTAGGTGTTGGCGTAGCAGGCGTAAACGAAATCCCACTCCGCCTCGCTTAGTTCGCGGCCCTCGCGCCAGTCGAAGGCAATGCCCTGCCCCGCCACTTGCTCGCGCTCCTTGCGCAGCTGCTTGCGCTTGCGCGAGGCCAAGGCATCAAGAAAATCCTGAAAGTCACGGTAACCGCGGTTGTGCCAGTGAAACTGGCAGCCCAGGCGCTCCAGCCAGCCTTCGCGACCGCGCAGCAGGGCGTCGGCCGCCGCGTCGGTAAAGTTGATATGCAGGCTCGACAGGCCTTCGGCCTCCAGGCCACGGGCCAAGACCTCGAGTAATTCCCCCGCGGCCTGGGGCGCGCCGAGCAGGCGCGGCCCGCTGACCGGACTGAAGGGCACGGCGCATAAGAGCTTGGGGTAATAGCCGATACCGGCTCGGTGGCAAGCATCCGCCCAGCCGTGGTCGAACACGTATTCGCCGTAGGAGTGGCTTTTCTCATAGGCCGGCAATGCCGCCAGCAACCTCCCACCGGCATCACTGAGCAGGCGGTGCGCCGGCAACCAGCCGGTGCCCGGCCCCACACTGGCGCTGTCCTCCAGGGCACTGAGAAAGGCATGGCTGAGAAAAGGCTGCCCAGCGGGGATCAGGACATCCCAGGCGGAGGCATCCAGGTCGGCGAGGTGCTGCAGGGTCGAGATAGGCATGAACGCAGTCTGGCGCGCCGCGCGACGGAAACAAAGCGTATTTATCGTCTGGCATCACCACAAAAAAGCCCCGCACGAGGCGGGGCTAAAGAGCCGAACGAAAATGAAGCTTGGGGGACGCTTAGAACACGTATTGGGCGCGGACTACGAAGCCGTCGCCATCGTCTTCACCATTCAGGTTGGTCACCTTGTCGGCTTTGGCCTTGACATAGACGCCGCTGATTTTCACTGCTTCGTTGGCGTACCAGTTCACACCCAGGTTATGCACCTGGGCCTCGGAATCGCCCACTTCGCGGGTGGCGGAGGCGGCAACGATGTTGTCGTCCTCGACGTTCAGGTTGTCGTAGCGGTAGAACAGTTCCCAGGCGCCGGCCTGCTTGTTCGTCGGCTTGATCGCGTCGAACTTGCCCAGCTTGTAGCCACGGGCCTCGCCAGTCAGGGTGTAGGCCACCTGGGCGTAGAAGGCATCGCCCTCGATATCCTGGAAGGCATCGCTGTCGGCTTGCAGCTCGCGCATGATGTATTCGCCTTGCAGCGACAGCGGGCCCATGGCCCAGGCCGCTTCCAGCCCCAGCGCGGAGTCCTGTTCGTAGGACCCGGCGGCATTGTTGTTGGCGCCACCCAGGACCGGACGGTTGCCGTTCGGACCGGCATCGTTGCCGCCCAGGGTTTCCACGCCGCGCATGCCCAGACGGCTGCGGAAGCGCGAATCGACCACGGAGTCGGACACATCGCGCACAGCCATGTTCAGACCCAGGTGCAGCACGTTACCGGCCTCATGCAGCGGGGCGAAGACGCCGCGCAGGTTGACCTGCTTGTTGGCATCGCCATCTTCGTCGTTGTTGTCCTTGGTAAACAGGCCGCCGGACAGGTACACCGAGCTGCCGAGGGTGGAAGACAGCTGAACGCCCATGCCATTCTGATGGCCGTTGGCCCAATCGATCAGGTCGTAGCCGGCGTTACGTTCCTGGGCCGTGACCCACTTGGAACTGGTGGCCTTTTCCAGACCGAAATCCGGGTCGAAACGGCCGACCTTGATGGATACAGGGGCGAAGCCGTTGTAGGCGATCGAGGCTTCGTCGAAGTAACCGTCGTCGGAGCTGCCGGCGTTGTGCGAGAAATCGTACGAAAGGGCATAGGCCCAATCCGTGTAGGCGACACCGGATATTTCCACGAAAGCGCGACGGAAGTAGGCGGCGTCGGCGGTTTCACCGTTATCGGTGTAAAGGCCGTCGAAACGGCTGTAATCGGCTTGCAGACGGCCACCCAGCTTGAAGCTGAAGGCCTTGTCGGTGGTGGCCACTTCCAGGCCGCCCTTGGTCTTGACCACGATGTCGGCACCGTCGGTCGTCACAGTACCGGCCAAGGCCTGGGCAGAAATGGCCATAGCCAAGGTGCTGGCGGCAAAAGCGGCGCCCATAAATGAGTGCTTACGGATCATCGAAGAATTCCCCTGTAGAGTTTTAGCGTCTGAAACACGCCGGACGCAGGCCCGTTTGTGTTGGGGGGAATCTTGGCGGGGGGTTATTTCAGCTCGATTTCCTTTATATAAATATTTCGTTACAGCGGAACTTTTTTAGATTAAAAATCCATAAGCGCTTTTCCCAAGTGCAGAGCGCCTCGCGACAGCCTTCGGTCTCGGCCGGTCTCGGCGCGAAGCCACTAGGCCCGGGGCCGACGCCAGAACCGGGCCAGCCAATGATCCACGCTGAACCAGCGCCCGGCACCGCCGAAAAACAGCGCCACCAGCATGATCAGATAAGTGACGGCGAACTCGATGCCGTTGTTCAGCACCACGAACTTGCCGCTGCCGGTCAGCCAGTCGTAGTTACCATGCGCCTTGAGCAGCTCACGCGCCCGCTCGAGCTTCTCCACCGAGGCCAGCACCCGGTCGTTGGCGAAAGGCGCCGAGGCATCGGCGATGGACTGCCAGCCATAGGGCCAATGCACGGCGAAGATCGCCACTAGCATGGTGACGATCAAGGGCAGGCTGATCCAGCGCACCGCCAGGCCGAACAGCAACAGCACGGCGCCGCCGGTTTCGGTGAGGGCCGCGGCCCAGGCCAGCAGCATCGGGAATGGCAGGCCCAGGCCCCAGTCCGGATTGCCGAACCACGCCGCGGTGGCCTGGATATCCGCCAGCTTGTGGGTCCCGGCCATCCAGAAAATCGGTACCAGGTACAGGCGCAGCAGCAGGGGGCCGAGGAAATCCAGACGACGGGTGCCGTCCAGGCCGTCCTGGAGGCGGTTTAGCAGGGTCAGCATGAGGTATCTCCAACAGCAGATTGGTAGAGCCGATAGGGCTCAGGTGGGTGAAGAATCGGCCTCGCCAAACCAGATGCCCTGGCGCTGCCAGTCATCCAGCACGGCCCGGGCATTGGCGAGATAGGTCGGGTCGAATGCCAGGCCATGGCCCAGCGCCAGGCCTTGCAGCGCGGCAACGGCCGTGTCACCGGCTTGCAGGCGCACCGCCAGCTGGTAGGCGAAAGGTGCCAGGAGCATAAAACGCACCTTGTCCCGGGGGTCGCGCCAGACCAGCAGGCAGGTCGGCGCCTCTGGCGCCAGGACCGGCTGATACCTCTGGCCGATGCGCTGAACCGGCCAACGATAGGCCAAGGGCCAGGCCAGCGGCGACCAGCCCTGATCGGGATGCTCGGCCTCGCTGACATCCAGGGCCAGCTCGACCCATTCGTAATGCGCCAGCTCCAGCATAAAGGGCGGATCGTCTGCCTGCGCGGCATAGCCCTGCTGTAGCCAGGCGAGAAACTCCTGGCTGATCTGCAGAAAATACGGCGTGGTGCAGCGATGACCGGCGAGAAACGCGCGCACCAGGCCTTGCCAGCGCAGCTCGTCGAATAGCGTGCGTAGTACCGGAAAGGCGCCGCTGATAAAACCCTCGACATTGTTGAAAAACAGCGACTGGTAGATCGCCATGCGCGCCTCGGGAACACCGGGCAACAGGGCCTGCGCCTCCGGCTGGCGAATCCGCGCGGCGAAGGCTCGCTGCAGTTGTTCGTCGGTCATGGGAAGGCCCCGTCCAGGCTGTCGGCGGCGGCCTGCACCCGGCGGATCTGCGCCACCTCGGCATAAAGCTCGGCGATGGGCGGAAAATTGAAATCGCGCTCCAGCAGGGTCGGACGCACCCCGTGCACGGTATAGCTGTGCCCCAGCAGCGCCCAGACCGGGTCGATCACCGGCGCGCCATGGGTATCGATCTTCAGATCCGCGGCCTGATCGTAGTGCCCGGCCACATGCAGGTAGGCGATACGCTCGCCGGGCATGGCGGCGATGTAGGCCTGCGGATCGAAACCGAAATTGATGCTGTTGACATAGACATTGTTGACGTCCAGTAGCAGCCGGCAGTCGCCGTGCTCCAGTACCGCCCGGATAAAACCCGGCTCGTCCAGCTCACCGGGTAGCTGGGCATAGGCCGAGACATTCTCGATGATCAGCGGGCGCTCCAGTACCTCTTGCACGGTGCGCACCCGTAAGGCGATGCGCTGTGCCGACTCCTCGCTGAAAGGTAGCGGCATCAAGTCGTAGAGCTGGCCGTCATCGGCACAGGCCGAAAGGTGTTCGCTGTAGCCGGCAATGCCGTGCACGTCGAGAAAAGCCTTGATGGTCCTGAGCAGGTCCAGATCCAACGGCGCGAAGCCACCCAGGTTCAGCGACAGCCCATGGCAGAGCATGGGCCAGCGCTCGGTGAGCGCGCGCAGGCGCTTGCCCAGGCGACCACCGACGCCGATCCAGTTTTCCGGCGCCAGTTCGAGAAAGTCAGGCTGGTCCGGGGCACTGTCCTGCAGTACGGCCAGCAAGGCACGACGCAAGCCCAGTCCCGCCCCGTGGACCCCGATTGGCGGATACGCCATGGACACTCTCCGTTCCAGGCGCTTATTCGGCGTTCTCGGCGCCGCACTTGCCTTCACCGCACTTGCCTTCGGCCTCGGCCTTGGTCTCGCCTTCAGCACCGCATTTGCCCTCGCCGCATTTACCCTCGCCCTCGGCCTTGGCCTCGGCGCCGCACTTGCCTTCGCCGCAGCTGCCCTCATGGCCTTTTTCATGGGCGGCGAGGCTGTAACCGCTGCTCAATTCCTGTACAGCGAAAGGGTTCTGCCCGGCGCTGACCTGCAAACTGGTGGCGCTGAGCAGGGCAGCGCCCAGGGTGACGGCCAGGGTGTTCAAAGCTTTCATGGACTTCTCC
Source organism: Pseudomonadota bacterium (assembly GCA_040385585.1). Lineage (GTDB taxonomy): Bacteria > Pseudomonadota > Gammaproteobacteria > Pseudomonadales > Pseudomonadaceae > Aquipseudomonas. The sequence continues at coordinate 77,413 of JAZKHB010000050.1, forward strand.
GGTAAACGAACGTGGGGGCCGATTGGCACCCTCGCATTACTAGACGAAGCGACAGGCAGGACGTTACAGCAGCGGTGTTTTTTTCATGTCCCCTGACCCGTTAACCGCGAGGGGTAGGGTTCTGGGCGGGCGCGAGCAGGCGCGCGAGGCTTGAGACAGGACAGGCACGCAGGGCCAGCCTGCAAGCCTTGTCATGGACCTGCAGCAATTTGAGTGCCCCATCGTTGTGCCGCTCAGGGGTCGCGCAGCGGCGCTTAGCGCAACTGACGCCGTGCCTCGGCCAGCGTGGCCGCCAGGGTCTCGAGTTCGGCAACCTGCTCGACGGGCAGCTTGCGCAGCACCGCCTGGCTAAGACGCAACTGCCTGATGAATCGCCGGCAATTGGCGCACATCGCCAGGTGCGTGCGCACCGACAAGCGTTGGCGCAGCTTGAGCTGGCCGTCCAGGTAATCGCTGGATTGGGCTACCAGCGCCTTGCAGCTCAACATTGACCGGTCTCCTCGAAATGCTCCAGCGTGGCAAACACCTTCAGGCGTGCGCGGTGCAGCAGCACACGTACATTGGAGAGAGAGACCTCGAGCAAATTACAGATCTCCTCCAATTCCAGGCCCTGGCGTTCGCGCAGCAACAGCACGCTGCCTTGGGCGTCCGACAGGCAGGCCAGGGTTTTCTCCAGGCATTCGCGCAATTCTTCTTCGCTGAGCAAGGCTTCCGGAGAATCCCCGTGCCAGGCAAACGGCGCCATCAGCCAGTGGCCGTCGGCGGCGAATCGCCCGTCGTCGACCGTACCGTGGGGCGCCGGTAAATCGTCCATCAGTACCTCGCGGCGGTTGTGCTTGAGGCGGGTCTTGGCGGTATTGGCGGTGATGGTCAGCAGCCAGGTCTTGAGGCTGGCCCGGCCCTGAAAACCGTCCAGGTTGCGCACCACCGCCAGCCAGGCATCCTGCACCACCTCGTCGGCATTGCGGCTGCCGACAATGGCGTAAGCCACCGAACGCATGGCGCCCTGGTAGGTGGCAACCAGCTCGCGAAAGGCCTGCTGGTCGCCGGCCAGCAGGCGTGGCAGCAACTCCGAGTCGTTTATCGCCATGTTCGAAATCGCCCCAGGATCGTCAGGTTCACCGCGAGAGATTAGCGCTTGCGCAGCAACACGCTGCCGATGGAATAGCCGGCGCCGAACGAGCTGAGCACGCCCAGGGTCCCGCTCGGCAGGTCGTCCTGGTATTTATGGAAGGCGATGACCGAGCCAGCCGAGCTGGTATTGCCGTAGGTATCCAGGATCACCGGTGCCTCCTGAGCCTCGGCTTCGCGACCCAGCAGTTTGCGGGCGATCAGCAGGTTCATGCTGAGGTTGGCCTGGTGCAGCCAGAAACGCTTGACGTCGCCGACGCTCAGCGCGTTCTGCGCCAGATGCCCGGCGATCAACTCGGCTACCATGGGGCAGACGTCGCGGAACACCTTGCGGCCTTCCTGCACGAACAGCTTATCCGGCGCGCCGATGCCCTCTTCCGCCGCGCGGTTGAGAAAGCCGAAATTATTGCGGATATTGTTGGAAAACTGAGTCAGCAGCTTGGTGCTGAGCACGTCGAACTGATACGCCGAGGTGGCCAGGTCGGCCCGTTCCACCAGCACCGCAGTGGCGGCATCGCCGAAGATGAAATGGCTGTCGCGGTCGCGGAAATTCAGGTGGCCTGTGCAGATCTCCGGGCTGATCACCAACACCGAACGGGCCTGACCCAGCTGCACGCTGTTGGTCGCCGCCTGGATACCGAAGGTAGCCGAGGAGCAGGCCACGTTCATGTCGTAGCCGAAGCCCTGGATACCGAGGGCAGCCTGCACTTCGATGGCGATGGCCGGGTAGGCGCGTTGCAGATTGGAACAGGCGACTATCACCCCATCCACGTCCGCGGCGGTCTTGCCGGCCCGGGCCAGGGCCTCCTCGGCGGCACCGACGCCCATCTGGCAGAGAATCGACCATTCATCGTTGGCCCGTTCGGGAATGCGCGGGGTCATGCGCGACGGATCGAGAATGCCGTCCTTGTCCATCACGAAGCGGCTTTTGATACCGGAAGCTTTTTCGATAAAAGCCGCGTTGGACTCGGTCAGCCCCTGCACCTGGCCCTGTTCGATGGCGTTGGCATGCTCGGCGTTGAACTGCCGCACATAGGCATTGAAGGATTCCACCAGCTCGTCGTTGGAGATGCTGTTCGCCGGGGTATAGAGGCCGGTTCCACTGATGACGACGTTATGCACGCGAACTCCTCGTGTTCAGGGGGGCGCTGATTACAGCGACCCATATAGGCAGTAAGTGCGGACCCTTATGTTAGGGGCCTGCAGCGTAAAAAATCGGTGATGCGCGCATCAATAAAACCGCTGCAGCCTGGCTGCCAGCAGTCAACGGGCACCGCCCTGGCGGCGTCGATCCGCCCTGTGTGAGCGAACCCAGCCCAAACGTGCGACCTGGATCATGGCAGTCGGCCTGTATTGGCCGACAAAGGCCAAAGTGTGCCACAGCCGAATCTTTTACGCGTCATTCAGCCAGACGGACGCGGCGCACAAACGCCGGTGTCCGTCCCGCTCACGCCGTACCGGCCACGCGGGTGGGTTTTCGACAGTCTAGAAGTAGATGCGCCATAAGCGCTTCGAGACACAGGGGTCATCGTTGCGAACTGTCGGACAAAACCGGCTAATGGCGCCTAACAGGCCTGCAAATGATCATCTGGGGGCGCACCAGTTGCCCGGATCATGCCGGCACGACGGCTTCGACGGGCGGGGCGAAACTCCCGTCCTCGGCGATCAGCACGATGCAATCGCGACCACGACGCTTGGCCTCGTACAGCGCCTGATCGGCGACCTTGAGCCAGGCCGTACTGTCATCCAGGACCGCGCTGAACCCCGCCACCCCGATGCTCAGGCTGATCCGCAGCTGCGGCGCTTCGGCAAAGCGTCGCGTCGAGACCGCCCGACCCAGTCGCTCGAGGACCTTGCTCGCCTGTTCGGGTGTGGTTTGCGGCAGCAAAATACAGAATTCGTCGCCGCCATAGCGCCCCACCAGATCCGCGGCGCGCAAACCCGCGCGCAGGGTATGGGCCAGTTGACGCAGCACCTCGTCACCCAGCAGATGGCCATGGTTGTCGTTGGCCGTCTTGAAATGGTCGACATCGATCAGCACCAGACAGGCCGGTGGCCCGTCACGCCGGGACAGCTGAAAAGACCACTCCAGGCATTCGCTCCAGTAACCGCGGTTGAGCAAGCCGGTCAGCGCGTCGGTGCGACTCAATGCGCGCAGCGCCTTCTTGTGTTCCCCCAGCTGCATCGCCAGCCGATACAGCACCAGGCCGACGGTCATGGGATGGATCACCAACATCGGCAGACTGGCGTAGACGATCTGCTGGGTGATCTGCGGATCGAAGCGCAGGCCCAGCAGCACGCCAAACAACCCCATACCCAGCAGCTGACACAACAGACCCGGCAACACCAGGCGCGCACCGCCAGCGGCGGTGTTGTTCATCGCCAGCATCGACAGCAGCATTACCGCAGGCAGCAGGTTGAAGTCGATGGCGGCGATCAGAAAGCCGCCCATAAAGGAGTCGAACAACACATGCCGACGCTCCACCGCAAAGGGTTTGGCGGCATGCAGGGCGATACGGTACGCCAATAGCGGCCACAGGTAGCAGTACACCGCCAGCAGAGCCCACAAACCTATAGGCGTGTCACGTCCCCACCACACCCCGGCCACCGCAACGGAGCCCACACCCAACCCCAGGGCCCGGGTGAGCCACACACGGCGGATAAACGAACGCCCAGCCACGCGATCAGGCGTGGATGGGCTCTGCATACGGAAACTGCTGGGCATGCTGCGCCGTCCGAATAATCAGTGATATCACTGCACTATAACCGAGCCCTTATCCGTGTTGCTGGCCTCGGCTGAACGGGCCCGCGCGGTGCAGGCCGAGTTCGGCGAAGATCCAGTTCAACTAGCGGCCTCTGTCTTTAACGATCGCGCAGCGCCCTGCCCGGCAGTGATTGGCCGAGTGCCCGGGGTCTTGCGTCACCCCGTTGGTCCAACCGAAGCCGTCCTGCGGGGGTATTCGCCGCCCGTGGCGTGTTCGGCCGTGGGGCGCAACACGTATTTCTCCAGCAGTGTGCTGTCGCGCTCGAACAACTCGGCGACGCGAGCCAGCCGCACGAACAACGGAGTCAGGGTGGCGCTGTCAGATTGATGCGGTTTCATGATCCTGCGGCCCTTTATCCAGGAAAACCCTCAGGTGTCGGATCACTTGTTCCGGCTGATCTTCATGGACATACAAGCGGGCCTTGTCGACGCTGATAAAACCGGAAAGATTGCCGAAACCTCGACTCATCTCGAGAGCGTACGCCTCGGGAAAGGTGTCGTCCTGCCGTCCCCAGATCAGCAAGGTATGGGCCTTGATTGCGCAGTGGATCTGGCTCAGCGCATCGAGCTGCGGCCAATCGAGCACCGCGATAAAGGAGCGGCGGGCTTCATCCATGGCCAGCGCCGAGCGGGTCAGCGGAGCAATGAAACGCTGATTGAAGCTGCCGAGCAAATGTTGGTGGTCGTAGAGCGTCCCGCCAAAACTCAGTTTCGAGCACAGGTAGGCGGCACTTTTCAGCTGAAAGCGAGCAATCGCGTTGTAGCCCGGCAGCCAGCGTGCCAGCAGCTTATACAACCGCTGATTGGGCGCGCGGTGTCCCGGTATTTCCGTATTGAGCAGGATCAATTTATCGACCTGCGTGGCATCCCAATGGGCCAGGTAGCGCGCGGCAATTCCGCCACTGTCATTGCCTAACACGCTGTAAGCCCCGATGCCCAAGGTAGCGAGCAGGCCCTGCAACAGGTGGGCCTGACCGACCGGACTCAGGTCATGACGGGTTGACCAGCGGCTGACTCCAGCTCCCGGCAGGTCCGGCACTATGCAACGGTACCGGGAGGCCAAAGCATCGACGAGTGTCGCGAAGGTGTCGCCGTTCAGCGGCCAACCGTGCAGCATCACCAGCACCGGGCCTGTACCATGATCTCGATAGCCGATGCGCAATCCTTCGACATCGACAAACTGATGCGCTTGGGCGAGAAAACCCTGTGTTTGTAAGGGGCTGATCGCGTCCATGGGGATACCTCGCTGCCTGATTGATGTCGGCTAACTTAATCGGCGCCAGGGCAGGGACACTTGTAAGAACGAACTGACGTTGAGACCTCCGTGCAGAATATATTGATCCTGGGCAACCAACTCACGCTCTATGTCGGGCCGCTGCCCGACATCGGCCAGCATCGACATAGCACCAGCGCGCTCTGCCTCGGGCTGCATGCGCCCATTCGGGCACGAGGAGACACCGATAGTCCATGGCAGCAGTACGATCAGTTGTTCGTACCCGCCGGAGTCGAACATGCCTTGGCCTTTGGCGGACATCCCGTCGCCGTGCTGTTTTTCGAGACGCAGAGTCGGCTCTATCAGCAGTTGCGGGTGCGCTACAACTTGGCCACCGACGGGCTGAGTACCGCCGAACCGATTGCCAGTGACTGGCTGACGGGCAGCGAAGACTTGCAGGGGAGTGACCCGCAGGAAGGCGAGGCTTTGCTTGCACGGATCGTGCTGCGATTGCTACCCGAGACCCTCGCATCGAACCTCACCGATGCACGGGTGCTCAAGGTTCTGGCCGCGATGCAAGCGCAGCCGCAGTACAACTTCACCGCGCAAGAATTGGCTGAGACTGTTTGCCTGTCGCCGAGCCGCCTTAGCGCGCTGTTCAAGCAGGATATGGGACTGCCGCTGAGGCGTTATCGGGTGTGGCTGCGGTTACGCGTGCTTGTCGGTTTTATCAGCCAGGGTCTGTCGCTGACCGAGGCGGCCCTGATGGCCGGGTTCAGCGACTCCGCGCACTTCAGCAACAGTTGCCGGAAACTGCTCGGGATCAAACCGACTGATGTTCTGGCTGCCAGCGCTGCGCTGCGCATACTGTTTTCGGTTCGTTTGTGAGCTGCCATGCGGCCACACCAGCGGGCGTCTCCAGCCCCAGATGATCGGCGGCAACAGTTTGGTAGGGTGCAGACCGCGACCACCCCCTATCTTCACGACGCAACCTGCCCTTCGCGAACGAACCCGTTGCTACGATTGGGCGATCGCGCAGCGCCCTGCCCGGCAGTGATTGGCCGAGTGCGCGGGGTCTTCTTGCAGCAGCTTGCGCGTCACCCCGTTGGTCCAACCGAAGCCGTCCTGCAGGGGGTATTCGCCGCCCGTGGCGTGTTCGGCCGTGGGGCGCAACACGTATTTCTCCACCAGTTTGCTGTCGCGTTCGAACACCTCGGCGACGCGAGCCAGCCAGCGTGTTTCGATCTGCGTGGCCAGGGCCTCGTGGCCGTAATGCTGCAAGCCGCGAATGCCCATCCACTGCAAAGGCGCCCAGCCGTTAGGGCGATCCCATTGCTGGCCGCTGTCGTCCACCTCGGTGGTGGACAGCCCGCCCGGGGCCAGCAGCCGCTCGGTTAGCGTACCGGCCACGCGCTCGGCCTGCTGCGCGCTGGCCAGCCGCACGAACAGCGGCGTCAGGGTGGCGGCCGTCAGGTTCGTGCGTGGACGGTCGCGCTGCCAGTCGTAGTCCAGGTAGGCGCCACTCTCCTGGCTCCAGAAGTACTTGTCGATCCCGGCGTGGCGCGCGGCGGCGCGTCCACTGAAAAACTCGGCGGCGCGCATATTGCCCTTGATCGCGCTCAGACGGGCAATCTGTTGCTCCAACTTGTAGAGAAAGCTGTTGAGGTCCACCGGCAGGATGGCAGTGGTGCGGATGCTCGACAGCTGGCGCGGATCGTCCAGCCAGCGCGAGCTGAAGTCCCAGCCGGACTCCGCTCCCGCGCGCAAGTCGCGGTACACCTGATGCGAGGGCCGGTCGGATGCGCCGGCCGCCTGCACGTCTTCGCGGTAGGACTCCTCGCGCGGGGTGTCGCGGTCATCCCAGTAGCGGTTGAGCACCTGGCCATCGGCCAGGCACACGCAGCGCCGGTGGCAGTCGCCGGGCTGCAGCCGCTCGGCACCGTCCATCCAGAATGCATACTCCTTGCACAGCTGCGGCAGGTAGTCACTGGCCCGGCGGATCCCGCGCTCCTCGAACAGCTCGGTCATCAGCGCGAATACCGGCGGCTGCGAGCGGCTCAGGTAATAGGAGCGGTTGCCGTTCGGCACATGCCCATAGGTGTCGATCAGGTAGGCGAAATTGTCAGCCATGGCACGCAACAGGTCGCAATGCCCGCTCTCGTCCAGGCCCAGCATGGTGAAGTAGGAGTCCCAGTAATACAGCTCGACGAAGCGCCCACCCGGCACCACATAATCGAAGGGCAGCGGCAACAGCGAGGAATGCGGCGGATGCTCCCTGGGGTGACGGGTGAGCACCGGCCAGAGTCGGTCGATATGCTCGCTCAGGCTGTTATTCGGGTTCGCGACAAAAGCGCGCGGCTCGAAGGCGAGCACCTCGAAATGCCGATGAACGAAGGCGCTCAGGTCGAACCCTGGCTCGCTACGTTCGGCGCGAAAGGCTTTAAGAATGCTTGCAGGATGCTGGCGCGGCGCACAGTCGACAAAGGTCTTGCTGTCGGCGAACACCCGCCCGCTCTGCACCGCGATGAACAACTCCCGATAGCGGTCGGCGGGTGACAGCCTATCGGCGGCCTTGACCTGGGCCAACGCCTCGCCGAGAGGCTCCACGCGCCGAGCCCCCGCTACTGCTCGGTGTAATTCCACAGCAGGCCTCCATCGACAAACAGCGTGGTGCCGGTGATGTAGTCGGCATCCGGCGACAGCAGAAAGGCGACCGCCCCGGCCACATCGCGGGGCTGCCCCAGACGCCCCACGGGAATAGTGCCCAGCAGGCGCTCGAGCCGTTCGGGCTGGTTCATCAGGTCACGGTTGATTGGCGTCTCGATAGCCCCCGGCGCTACGTTGTTGACCGAGATCCCCAGGGGCGCCAGCTCGATGGCCAGGTTGCGCATCAGCATCTTCAGCCCGCCCTTGCTCGCGCAATAACTGGTGAAGCCGGGAAAGGGCAGTTCTTCGTGCACCGAACTGGTGTTGACTATCCGGCCGCCGCGGCCGCTGTCGACCAGGTGCTGGACGAAGGCCTGGCTGATAAAGAACGGAGCACGCAAGTTGACGCCGAGAATCAGCTCGTAGGTGGCTTCTTCGGCCTGAAGAAAGCCATCCTGGCTCTGCACCCCAGCGTTGTTCACCAAGAAATCCAGCCGGCCCATGTATTCGATGCCCTCGGCCACCAGGCGCTTGCACTGGTCCACCCGGGCCAGGTCGGCCGCAACGATGCAGGCCCGGCGTCCCGTGGCGCGCACCTGCTCGGCGCTTTCGCGGGCCTGTTCGTCCTCGGCGCGGCCGGTGATGATCACATCCGCACCCTCCTCGGCCAGGCGCAGGGCGATGCCGCGACCGATGCCCTGGGTACTGCCGGTAACCAGGGCTACCTTGTTTGCCAGTCTCATGCACCCTCCTGGCGCTGCGAAGCGCGACCTTGAAGTGATACCTGTGAGACGGGCGCACGCGCGGCACGTTCCCGCGCAAACTTTACAGAAGATTAAAACGGGCCTCGGCGAGCCTCAGTCCAGCCATGGCCGCAGCGCGTCTTTTTCCCGGCGCCAGACGCAGAGCGCCTCCTCGGCATAGCCGCTGAACAGCCAGCCCGTGCGCGCGCCCACCAGCGTGGTCGCTGCATGGGTCCGGCTCAGGGGGCTGTGTCGAGCCAGAAACAGCGCGGCGTCGCGCAGCACTGCCAGGCTGCGGCTGTGGGATTGAAACAGCGGAGTGAGCAGGCGGCTGGCCTGGCGGTAATAGCGCAGGTGCTGGCGGCGCGCCGTGGCGTAATCGGCGAACGCCTGCTGCCAGTCGATGACCGCGTCATGGCCGGCTGCCTGGGTATTCAGCACCCGGGCCAGGGCCGCCGCATCCACCAGGGCCATGTTCGCGCCCTGGCCCAGCTGCGGGCTCATGGCGTGGGCGCAATCACCGATAGCCAGCACCCGACCGTCGTGCCAGCGTTGCATGCGCACGTCGGCATAAGCCGCCATCGTCAATTGTTCGGGACGCTCGACCTGCTGCAGGAAGGGCTCGGCGGCAGGGCCGGCCAGTCGGCTCACCTGGGTTTTCCAGGCGTCCAGTCCGGCCGCGCGCCAGGCCTCTAAGCCGGCCGTGGGCAGGCTCCAGAACAGGCTGCTCAAGGGTTGTTGGCGCGCCTGGTGAGTGCTGCCGGTGGGCATGATGCCGAACATCTGCGCACAGCCGCGATACCACTGACGCAGTTCGGTGGACCGCACGCCCACGGGGGTCGGCAGAATGCCCCACAGGGCGCCCCAGGGGTAGGCCTGCACCCGTTGCTTGACCCGCATCTGGGCGCGCAAGGTGGAGTGCACACCATCGGCCAGGATCAGCGCGGCGTACTCACCGCAGGCCTCCTCGCCACCCTCGCCGTCGTTTCTATACAGGCTGACCTGCTGTGGCGACTGGCTGAAGCGGCTGATTGCCACGCCGGTCACGATCCTTACGCCGGCCTGGCGAGCGGCGGCCAGCAGCGCGGTCATCAGCACGCCACGGTGAATGCCCAGGCCGAAGCTGTCGGGACGCCAGTCGTGGTAGCGCGTATCCAGAATCACCCGACCGTTGCCGGCGGTGGTGCCGTACAGCCGGCTGACCGGCGCACCCAGGGCCGTGCACTCGCCCAGCAAGCCCAGCTCGCGCAGCACCGCCAGACCCGAGGGTTGCAGCAGAATGCCCGCGCCCAACGGCTGCAACTCGGCCACCCGCTCCAGCAGCGTCACCGAAAACCCCTGCCGCGCCAGCAAAATCCCGGTCGCCAGGCCCGCGGTCCCCGCGCCTACCACCCCAATCGGCAATCCCCTCACGCAAGACTCCTCGGCTCACCCATAAACGCCCGACGCGAGTCTAGCGCCATCGGCAATCAACCGGAACGAGCCGACTCACAGCCACATGCCGGCGCCGACTCGATGCCGTCCCATCCTTTGCCCCGTGGCGACTGTGATAAAGCCGCCGATTGGACTATGGTGCAGGCACCCAGCGACAACGCTGGCACGAAGCCGCCTCCCGATGACCGCCGGATTCACCCGGCCGGTCATCCAAGGGCCATGTACAAGGACTGACTGATGCGCTTGCGGACCTGCTTGGCTCTAGTGGCTGTGCTGATACTCGGCCTGTACCTGCTCAATCCGCTCGGCCCCGACAGTCTCGACCCGCGCGCGCGGCTGGCCGGCTTCCTGCCTTATCGGCTTCCGGCAAATTCCATGGCCCCTACCCTGCGAAAGGACGACTTTATCCTTGTCAGTGCCTGGGCCTATGCCTGGGACGAACCGCAACGCGGCGATGTCATGGTCTTTCAGCATCCGCGAATAGCGCAGACCGCTTACGTTAAACGTCTGATCGGCCTGCCCGGCGAGCGCGTGGCCATGGTGAATGGACACATCCTGATCGACGGCAAGCCCTTGAACGAGCCCTACCTCAACCCCGACCAGAGCAATGCCCACCACGACAGCCTCGAAATGGCTCCGCGCACGGTACCGGCCGGCAAGCTCTTCATGCTCGGCGACAACCGGCACAACTCCAACGACAGCCGCTACTGGGGCATGGTCCCCAGAGCCAATGTCATAGGCCGGGTACAACGCATCTGGTGGGCCGAAGACAGCCAACGCATCGGCGATGTGCACTGAGGCGAACGTTGGGCCGAATCCAAGCTTATTTATTACAGCAACATCCCGCCAGAGGCCTCGATACGCTGCCCGGTGATCCAACGGCCGCCCTCGGCCAGCAGCAGGGCAACAGCAGCGCCGATATCGTCCGGCAGTCCCACGCGGCCCAGTGCGGTGTTGCCGGCAATATGGCCGTTCACCTGGGCGTTGTCGCGCACCATGCCACCGCCGAAATCGGTCTCGATGGCACCGGGAGCCAGCACGTTGACCGTGATCCCGCGCGGCCCCAGTTCCTTGGCCAGGTAACGTGTCCACACCTCAATTGCGCCTTTCATCGCCGCATAGGCGGCGTAGCCCGGTAAGGTGAAGCGCGCCAGCCCGGTGGAGATATTGACGATGCGCCCCTGGTCGGCGATCAACCCCAGCAAGGCCTGGGTCAGGAAGAACGGCCCCTTCAAGTGGATCGCCATCAGCTGGTCGAACTGCGCCTCGGTGGTTTGCGCGAAGCTTTCGTGGATGCCGATACCGGCATTGTTGACCAGGAAATCCAGCTGCTCGCGGTCGAAGCTGCCTTGCAGGCCGGCCCTCACCTGGGCGGCGAACCCTAGGAAGCTGCTGCTGTTACCAACATCCAGGTGCAGCATCAGGGCACGGCCGCCGAGCTGCTCGATCTCGCGCACCAAGGCCTGCGCCTCGTCCGCCTGGCGGTGGTACGTGCCGATGATGTCGATGCCCTGGGCTGCCAGATGCAACGCGGTGCTCCGGCCCAGGCCGCGGCTGGCGCCGGTAATCAGGGCGATTTTACGGGTCATGGTCATGCTCCTCGTTAGGGAATTGAAGTGAGTGAGCACAGGTTATTGTCCGAGAGTAATCTGATAATCAGTGTTTATTCGGAAATACTGATCGCTATCTGCGAACAATAAAGCGGGGCAACGCCTTCATGAACAAACTGGACCTGCTACGCACCTTCGTTCGCGTCAGCGAGTTGTCGAGCTTCACCCAGGCCGCCGACAGCCTGGGCCTGCCCCGCTCCACCGCCTCCGAACAGGTGCAGTCCCTGGAAGCGCTGGTCGGCGCGCGCCTGCTGCACCGCACCACGCGCAAGGTGCAGCCGACCCAGGACGGGCTGGTGCTGTATGAACGCAGCAAGGAGATGCTCGCCCATATGGACGAGCTGGAAGGGCTGTTCCGCCAGGACGGCGCGCGCCTCAGTGGGCGGCTGCGGGTCGATATGCCCACCGGACTGGCCCGACGCCTGGTCACCCCGCGCCTCGGTGAGTTCCTCGACCTGCACCCGGGCGTCGAACTGGAAATCAGCAGCAGCGACCGACGCGTTGACCTGGTCCGCGAGGGTTTCGACTGCGTGCTGCGCATCGGCGAAGTGCTCGACTCCAGCCTGGTGGCCCGTCCGCTCGGTCACTTTCCCCTGGCCAACTGCGCCAGCCCCGGGTACCTGGCACGCTACGGCACACCGCGCGGCCTCGACGACCTGGCCCAGCACCGTCTGATCCACTATGTCCCGGTGCTGGGCAGCCGATCGGCCGGCTTCGAATACCTGGCTGGCGGCAAGCTGCAGCAGCTGCCCATGCAAGGCAGCATCACGGTCAATAACATCGATGCCTACGAAGGCGCCTGCCTCGGCGGGCTTGGCATCATCCAGGCACCGTTGGCCGGTGTACGCGAGCTGCTGGTCAGCGGGCGCCTGCACGCCGTAATGCCGGACTGCTTGCCGCCGCCCATGGCTGTCACCCTGCTCTATGCCCACCGCCGTTACCTGCCGCAACGGGTGCGGGCCTTTATGCACTGGCTGGAAGCCGTGATCGGTGAGGAGACTGCGGCCTGAAGCAGGTCTCGAGCGATGCCCAATAAAAAACCCCTCGGTGCCCATAGCACCGAGGGGTATCGGTGACGCGTTAGAACCAGTTGCAGATCCGGCTGAAAATATTGCCGAAGAACTCCTTCATCCGCTCCCAGACATCTCCTATCGAATCGACGATCCTGTCGCCGATCATGGCGATAAAACCGGAAAGCCGCATGAACATGTCGCAGAACATCTCACCGATATCGTCCAGCATGTTCATGATCGTGCCCTGAGCCTGGGGGTTCTGCTCCCCCAGGGAGATCGCCTCATCGTACAGGGTGTCGATGCTCTGGCTAACGCCTTGCTTGGCCGCATCGCGCTGCTTTTCCAGGGCCTTCTGAAACTTGCTCAGGGCCGCCTCGTCTCCCCCGCTTTTTGTGAAGCTCTCAGCCGCGCCGATAAGACCGTTTCTAATCGCGGTGCACTCATCCTGCGCCAGTACCTGAGCCTTGAGTTTCAGCTTGGCCAACGCATCGGTGACGTCCTGGGAAACAGAAGCACCCCGGGCTGCGCCGAGAAAGGACTGCAGTTTCGCAGTGGACGGGATAAAGCGCTGCAGGCCGCTCTGACCAATCGCACCTTTATGGTGCTCGCGCATTTCATTCATGACAGTGGTGAAGTCGCTCATGATCGAATCCTCAAGTGACAAGTGGTCCTTGTCGAGTGGTTGGTTCGAGAGGACTGCTCACCCCCTCGACTGCGTCAGGGCATCGGAACCGCTTACGCCAACCGCTACTGCTTGACCTCGTACGACCTTATTGCAGACCCCAGGATAGAGCCCATGCACCCCGTCGATTGCACGGCGCCGAACGGCAGAACGACATGCAGGCTGTGGCCACGGGGTAGATAACGGAAGCTGTGGATTCGATAAGGCACTGTCAGCACATGGCTGGATCGAAAAGCGCATCGAAACCCTACCCGGACAGGTATAGCAGGGTCCACGGGCAGCTCAAGTCCGCACGCGGGTCCGACGGACAGCCGGCCGACTCCGAGGCCAAGCGCAATGCCACCAGCTTGTGGAGCGATGCATCCCTTCGCGGCAGATGGCCTACTAACCCGCACCGTCGAGACAACCACAGGGTGGAAGTGGCGAGTGCGTAGGCAGACTTCAACGAGGTCAAGGTAACAGCTGCCTTCAGGCAGCCCTATCCCTGAAGATCGATCTGCGCGCACGAGGGGTTAAACAATCCAGGTTCCGTAGCCTGCCCCGTCCCGCAGCCCTGAAATGTCTGGCGATACGCACTGGGAGAGACCCCGAACGCCTTGCTGAAATGTTGGCGCAGTGAAACCGGCGAGCCGAAACCAGCCAGTCGGGCAATGCTGTCAATCGATTGACCCGTGCACTCGAGCAGCCGCTGGCTCAAGGCCAGACGTTCGGCCAATAACCAGTGACCGACTGTCATGCCGGTGTGCTGACGGAAATGCCGAGTGAAGGTACGCCGGCTCATCAAGGAGCGCTGCGCCAAGCCGTCCAACGTATGCGGCTCGTGCAGCGTGGCGCGCACCCGATCGAGAAGCTCGCCGAGACGACCGTCCTGAGCGCTCTCCGCCAGTGGCTGTTCGATAAACTGAGCCTGCCCGCCTTGGCGATGCGGGGCCACGACAAGGCGCCTCGCCACTTTGTTGGCGACCTCGGCCCCGCACTGCTGACGCAGCAGGTGCAGGCAGCAGTCCAGGCCTGCAGCGGTTCCGGCCGAGGTAAGCAGAGAACCATCGACGAGATACAACACGTCGGCATTTACCTGCACCTTGGGATAGCGCGCGGCGAAATGATCCACCCAGGTCCAGTGCGTGGTCGCGCAGCGACCGTCGAGTAAACCGGCGGCGGCGAGTACATAAGCCCCCAGACACAGGCCGACCAGCAGCGCGCCACGCCGGTCGGCGGCGATCAGCGCGTCCAGCAGCGCCTGCGGCGGCTGTTCGTCGGCGTCGCGCCAACTCGGCACGATGATCGTATGGGCACTGCCCAGGACCTCCAGCCCGTGGGCGACGGCCAGGTCGAAACCGGCGGTGGTATGCAAGCGACCCGGCTCGACAGCGCAGACCCGCAACTCGTAGGTCAGGACGTCGGACACGGCATCGCCGAACACCAGGCAGGGGACGGACAGGTGGAAAGGGCTGATCTGGTCGAAGGCGACCACGGCGATACGGTGCGGTTGCATGGCGCGGCCTCTAACTCAACATAAGATTGGCCCGATTCTATCGCAAGTTGTCATTCGGGCCACTCACGACACAGGCACAGAATCACCAAGAATCACTTCAGTGCCCTCAACCCCTATAGGAAGACCCCATGAGCCAACCGCCAAAGCGCGCCCTGATCGTGATCGATGTACAGAACGAGTACATCAGCGGCAACCTGCGCATCGAATACCCGGACGTCAATCTGTCACTGGCCAATATCGTCAAGGCCATGGACACCGCCCATGCGGCTGGTATACCGGTGGTCGTGGTTCAACATTTGGCGGGCCCGGATTCGCCGATCTTCGCCCGCGGAAGCCAATTGGCCGACGTGCACCCGTGGGTGGCCGAGCGGCCTCGGGATCACCTCGTGGTCAAATCCAGGGCCAGCGCCTTGACCGATACCGATCTCGGGCCCTGGCTGCGCGAACGGCAAATCGAGACCCTCACCGTTGTAGGCTACATGACCCACAACTGCGACGACGCAACGGTGCGCCAGGCTCACCACGAGGGCTGGAAGGTCGAATTGCTGCACGACGCCACCGGCTCGGTGCCCTATGCCAATAAATTGGGTAACCTGAGCGCTGAGGATATCCACAAGGTCTTTACCCTGGTCATGCATACCGGCTTTGCCGCCGTGCTCAGCACCGAAGAATGGCTGCAGGCTCTCGAGACCGGTGAAACGCCCC
This sequence comes from Pseudomonadota bacterium, assembly GCA_040385585.1. Classification (GTDB taxonomy): domain Bacteria; phylum Pseudomonadota; class Gammaproteobacteria; order Pseudomonadales; family Pseudomonadaceae; genus Aquipseudomonas. The sequence continues at coordinate 92,849 of JAZKHB010000050.1, forward strand.
AACCCGACGATATCTACAGTTCGAATCAGCGGGCGATCAAGGCGCGTTGATCGACAATGCACAGCCACTGCCGTGGTCAGGACAGGCGCCGGCATGCAAGAAACTCGACGTCGCTTGCGTACAGGCACCTGCAGAGCGAGAGCTTGCGCCCAGGCGAGCTGTCGCGGGTCTAAGGGTTCAACCCTAGCTGTTCGATGGCCGAATCGTGGTCTGTGGCCGCGACCGTGCTGACGAGCAACCGGAGCTCTACTCGCTCGCGTGCACCCTCACTTCGGCGCGCTTCCAGAGGGACCAACCCAGCGTCATGCCCGCTGCCGCGATCAGGATGGCGGCGATGCCGGCCAGTTGGATCGCGTGCAACTGGTGGTCGAAGGCCAGGTAGTCGACCAGGATCGCCACCACCGGATAGATAAACGACAAGGCCCCCACCAGATGGGTCGGCAGTTTCTGGATCGCGCCATACAACAGGATGTACATCAGCCCGGTGTGGAACACGCCGAGGGCGATTAGCGCGCCCCAGGTGCTGGCATCGGCGGGCAGCGCGGTGAAGTTGGCGAAGGGTGCGAGCATCAGCGTGCCGACGCAGACCTGAATCAGGGCGATCAGGTGCGGCGGTGTGCCCTTGAGCTTCTTCGCCACTATCGCTGCCAGCGCGTAGAAGAACGCCGCGCCCAACGCCATCAGGATGCCGACCAGATGCTCGCTGCCGATGTAACCGGCGCTGGGTTTGGCCTGCACGATCAACAGCATCCCGACGAAGGCCCGAACCGTGATCCAGGTCCCGTTGAAGAAGTCC
>JAZKHB010000051.1:0-32043 GCA_040385585.1 Pseudomonadota bacterium
GGTGGCCAATGCCGTCACCCTGCAGAGCGAGGCGGTGCTGGTCGACTGGCGTGCTCGTCACGGCGGCGAACTGACCCGCATCGCCGTGGCCCAGGCCCAACCCCTGGGCGCGTTCGACACCTGGCGCCAGGCGTTGCCTATCACCCTGCTCGAGCTGCATAAGCCCGAGGGGAATCAGTGATGAACGAAGTCTTATGTAGGGCGGGGTGGGGCCGCCGAGGTACAACCCGCGAATCCGGGGCTGATCTCCATTCGGTTAGCATGCGGTTGAAAAATGTAGGCGAGGCAACGCAGGTCATTTTTCACCATGCGTGACGAAACCCCCGAGCAGCCAGCCCCCCTGCGCAGCGGCTACACCACCGGCAGCTGCGCCACGGCCACCAGCCTGGCGGCGGCGCGGCTTTTGCTGGGTGGCGACGCCTGCGACGCGGTGGAGATCGTGCTGCCCAAGGGCAAGCGGGTACCGATGCGCCTGGAGTTCTGTCGCCTGCGCCAGGACGAGGGCGAAACGGCAGCCGAGGCCGGCACGCTCAAGGATGCCGGCGACGACCCGGACGTGACCCACGGCGCCCTGGTGTTCGCCCGGGTACGGCTGAGCCCCGAGCCCGGGGTGCGTTTCTACGCCGGCCCCGGAGTTGGCACCGTGACCCGCCCGGGCCTGACCACCCCGGTGGGCGAGCCGGCGATCAACCCGGTGCCGCGGCAGATGATGACCCAGCACCTGGGTCAGCTGGCCGCCGAGTTCGGCTATGCCGGCGGCTTCGAGGTGACCATCGGGGTGGAAGGCGGCGAGGCCCTGGCGCTGAAGACCATGAACCCGCGCCTGGGCATTTTGGGTGGGCTGTCGATTCTCGGCACCAGCGGCATAGTCCGGCCCTTTTCCTGCGCGGCCTATATCGCCTCTATCCACCAGGGCATGGACGTGGCCCGGGCCAACGGTTTTCGCCACCTGGCGGCCTGCACCGGCAACGCCAGCGAAGACGCCATGCGTGCCTATTACCAGCTGCCGGAGATCGCCCTGATCGAGATGGGCGATTTCGTCGGCGCGGTGCTCAAGCATTTGCGCAAGGCACCGGTGGACAAGCTGAGCATTTGCGGCGGTTTCGGCAAGATCAGCAAGCTGGCGGCCGGGCATATGGATCTGCACAGCCGGCATTCCAGCATCGACCTGGGGCAGCTGGCTGAGTGGGCCGCCGAGCTCGGCGCCGTCCCCGAGCTGCAACAGGCCATGGTCGCGGCCAACACCAGCCAGCAGGCCCTGGCTTTGGCCAGCGCTCAGGGCATCGCCCTGGGTGATAGGGTCTGCGCCCAGGCCCTGGCCTTCGCCCGCGGCATAGTGCCGGCCCAGGTGGCCCTGGAGGTTTTCGCCATCGACCGCCAGGGCGGCCTGGTCGGGCATGCCGAGGAAACCCGATGAAACTGCTGCTGCTCGGCGGCATCGGCGAGGCGCTGGCCATCGCCCGTCACTTGGGGCCGGCGCATCTCTACAGCCTGGCGGGCCTGGGCAAGGTGCCGGAGGATCTGGCCTGCGAAGTGCGGGTAGGTGGTTTCGGCGGTGCCGAGGGTCTGGCGCGCTTTATCCAGAATGAAGGCATCGAGTTGCTGCTGGACGCCACCCACCCCTACGCCGCGCAAATCAGCGGCAATGCGGCCCGCGCCGCAGAGCTGACCGGCATCCCTTGCTGGGCCCTGCGCCGGCCCGGCTGGCAGTCCCAAGCCGGCGACGACTGGCGCGAGGTGGCCGACTGGGCCGAGTTGATGCTTGCCCTGGGGCCCTTTCGCCGGCCCTTCTTCACCCTGGGCCGCGAGCCCCTGGAGCACCTGCAGGCTATTCCCGAAACACAGCACTGGACGGTGCGTTGCCTGCAGAGCCTGCCCGGTACGGCCCGCGCCGAGGTGATAGGCGCCCGCGGGCCCTTTACCCTGGACGAAGAGCGGGTGCTGTTCCAGCGTCTGGGCAGCGACGTGCTGGTCAGCAAGAACAGTGGCAGCGGTGCCACCGAGGCCAAGCTGCAGGTGGCCCGGGAACTGGGTTTGCCGGTGCTGGTGCTGCGCCGACCGGAGTTACCGGCGGTGGAGCGCATGTTCGGCTCGGTGGCCGAGGTGCTGAGAGCGCTGGGGGAACAGGGCTTTATACCGGGCGTTTCGATGGAGCCTGCAGGGTATGCACGGTAGCCCGGATAAGCCTTGGCGCAATCCGGGGTCGCGGCGTCCCGGATTGCGCTGCGCTTATCCAGGCTACTCGGCCGTTAGCAAAACGGATCGCGAGCAAGCTCGCTCCTACGGGTTTGGCTGAACCCGGGGCAACGAGTCGATATGCCGGTACTCGGCGCCCAGTAGGCCGGCCAGGCGCTGGGCGCCGCCCAGGCGGATCGGGCCGCATTCGATATCGATCAGCAGGGTCGGGCAATCGAAGGGCGGTAGGGCCGGCCAGTCGCGCAGGCGGCCGTCGGTGAGGATCAGCACCCGGCGCTCTTCGGCGGGGTGCTGGCGCCGCCGGCTGGACAGCCACTGGCTGGCCTCGTCCAAAGCCTGCCACAGTGGGGTGCCGCCCCCCGCGCCCAGTTCCTCGAGCCAGCGCCGCGCCGACGCCATGCCGCGCCGGCCCTGGCCTTGCCAGCGCGGCTGGTTGCCGCTGGCCTGCAGCAGCGCCAGGCGCACACGCTGGCGGTAGGCCTGGTCGAATACCTGGCTCAACAAGCCCTTGGCCTGGCTCAGGGCGCCCTGGCGCTGGGTCGAGGCCGAGGCGTCGACCAGCACCAGCCAGAGCCGCGAGGGCGCCTGGCTGCGGGGCGCGTGCAGCAGGTCGGCGCGGCCGCGCGGACGCCCCTTGAGCAGGGTCGCCAGCCAGTCGATGGCGCCGCCTTGCCCGGCGCGCGCGGCGCCCTGTCTGCCGTTGTTCAGTCTGCCGGGTCGGGCATCCGCGCCCTGGGCCGTGCGCGGGCGGATGCCTAGGGCTTTTTTGGCCAGCGCGGCGGTTCGCGCCGCTCGCCCATGGCCATGGGCCGGGCCGGCAGCTCTCCCCACTGGCCTTGGCCGTTGTCCGGCTGGGCTTGTGCCGGTTGCTCGGGTTCCGGCGCCGAGCGTGACTGCGGCGGGGTCGGCGCCGGATCGCTGCGCCTATGGCGCAGGGCGAATTCCGCCACCGCCTCTATGTCCTCGACCGCAATAGCGGGCGCGCCGCGCCAGGCGGCATGGGCACGAGCGGCGCGCAGCCAGACCAGGTCAGCGCGCAGGCCATCGACCCCGGCGGCGAAGCAGCGTTCGGCGATGGCGTCCAGGGCCTGGTCGTCCAGGGGAATGCTGGCCAGCAGTGCCCGGGCGGCCAGGCAGCGTTGCTGCAGGACGCTCTGTTCAGTGGCCCAGCGGGTGCAAAAACCCTGGGGGTCGGCATCGAAGGCCAGGCGGCGGCGGACGATCTCGGCCCGTTCTGCCGGCAAGGGCGCGCCGCTCAGGTGCACGTTCAGGCCGAAGCGGTCGAGCAGTTGCGGGCGCAGTTCACCTTCTTCCGGGTTCATGGTGCCGATCAGCACGAAACGGGCGGTGTGGCGGTGAGAGATGCCGTCGCGCTCAACATGGTTGACCCCGCTGGCGGCCACATCCAGTAGCAGGTCGACCAGGTGATCGGGTAACAGGTTGACCTCATCCACATAGAGCACGCCGCCGTCGGCCTTGGCCAGCAGGCCGGGGCTGAACTGCGCGCGGCCCTGGCCCAGGGCCGTGTCCAGATCCAGGGTGCCGACGATGCGCTCCTCGCTGGCGCCCAGGGGCAGGGTGACGAACCGCCCGCCCGGCAGCAGGTCGGCCAGGCCGCGGGCCAGGGTCGACTTGGCCATGCCGCGCGGTCCCTCGATCAGCACGCCGCCGATCGCCGGGTCGATGGCCGCCAGGCACAGCGCCAGTTTGAGCTTATCGGCGGCGACCACGGCGGCCAGGGGGAAGTGCGGGGTGTCGGTCATGGGCGGGCTCCTGTTTTCTGGGTCCCCGCCTACGCGGGGATGACGGTGGCGTGGGCCCATCAGCCTTCCTCGCTGTCGATCAGCAGGTGCTCCAGGGCCTCGCGGTACGCGCCCGGCTGCTGCCAGAGGCCGCGCTGCTGGGCCTCGAGCAGGCGTTCGGTCATGTCCTGCAGGGCGCCGGGGTTGTGCTGCTGGATAAAGGCCCGGGTGTCGGGGTCCAGCAGGTAGGCATCGGTCAGCAGTTCGTACTGGTGATCGTCGATCAATTCGCTGGTGGCATCGAACGCGCACAGGTAGTCCACTGTGGCGGCCAGCTCGAAGGCGCCCTTGTAGCCGTGACGTTTCATCCCGGCTATCCATTTCGGGTTGGCCGCCCGGGCGCGCACCACACGGTTCAGCTCCTCCTTGAGGGTGCGGATGCGCGGGTTGTCCGGCTGGCTGTGGTCGCCGTGGTAGCTGGCGGTGGTCTCGCCGCGCAGGGTCTCTACTGCCGCCAGCATGCCGCCCTGGAACTGGTAGTAGTCGTTGGAATCGAGGATGTCGTGTTCGCGGTTGTCCTGGTTGTGCAGCACCGCCTGCAACCGCTCCAGGCGCTGGGCGAAATGCTCGCGGGCCGGGGTGCCGGCGTCCTGGGCGCCGTAGGCGTAACCGCCCCAGTTGAGGTAGACCTCGGCCAGGTCGGCGCGGGTCTGCCACAGCCGTTCCTCAATGGCGTTCTGAATGCCGGCGCCATAGGCCCCGGGCTTGGCGCCGAAGATCCGCCAGCCGGCCTGGCGACGCGCCTCGTCGGCGGCCAGGCCCGCGTCCTCGAGGCGCTGGCGCTCCAGGCGCACCCGGGCGGCCAGGGGGTTGAGGTCTTCCGGTTCGTCCAGCTCGGCCACCGCCTGCACGGCGGCGTCGAACAGGCGGATCAGGTTGCTGAAGGCATCGCGGAAAAATCCCGAGACCCGCAGCGTCACGTCCACCCGCGGCCGATCGAGCAGCGACAGCGGCAGTATCTCGAAGTCCTCCACCCGCTGGCTGCCGGCCTGCCAGACCGGGCGCACACCGAGCAGGGCCATGGCCTGGGCGATGTCGTCGCCGCCGGTGCGCATGGTGGCGGTGCCCCAGACCGACAGGCCGAGCTGGCGCAGGTGGTCGCCCTGGTCCTGCAGGTGGCGCTCCAGCAGCAGGCTGGCGGATTGAAAACCGATGCGCCAGGCCGTCGGAGTCGGCAGGTTGCGCACATCCACCGTGTAGAAATTGCGCCCGGTGGGCAGCACGTCCAGGCGCCCGCGACTGGGCGCGCCGCTGGGCCCGGCGGGAACGAAACGCCCGGCCAGGGCTTCCAGCAGGCCATGGATTTCCCCTGGGCCGCAGGCGTCCAGGGTCGGCGCGATCTGGCTGCGCAGTGCCTCGAGAATGGCCGTCACAGTCGCGCTGATGGGGTCTGGCGTGGCGCCCTCCAGGGTCGTCTCGATCAGCTGCAGGGCCAGCAGTTCCAGGCGCTCGCGGGTATCGCCCTGGCTGCGCCAGGCGTCCGCGCTCAGGGTCTGCAGCAGGGCCGGACGCGGCCCCGTCCAGGGCTCGGCCATGGCACAGTCCAGGGGGTCGAAGCCCAGCTCCAGGCCCTGGGCCAGGGCCCGCAGCAGGCTGGCATTGGCGCCGCGCCCGTCGCCCCGGGGGATGCGCAGCAGGGCCAGCAGGCTGTCGCGGCGCAGGCGCCCGACCGGCGATTCGCCGAACACATGCAGGCCGTCGCGAATCTGCGATTCCTTGAGGTCGCACAGGTACGCGTCCAGCTGCGGTAGCCAGCTGCCGGGGTCGGCGTTGATCTGCAGGTTCAATTCTTCATCGAGGCGGGTGGTGCGCACCAGGGCCAGGATCTCCTCGCGCAGCTCCCGGGCCCGGCGCTCGTCCAGCTGCGAGGCGTCGTAGTACTCGTCGGCCAGGCGCTCGATATCGCGCAGCGGGCCGTAGTTTTCGGCGCGGGTCAGGGGCGGCATCAGGTGGTCGATGATCACCGCCTGGCTGCGGCGCTTGGCCTGGGCGCCTTCCCCGGGGTCGTTGACGATAAAGGGGTAGACGTTGGGCAGGGGGCCGAGCACCGCGTCCGGCCAGCAGCTCTCCGACAGGCCGACGCTCTTGCCCGGCAGCCATTCCAGGTTGCCGTGCTTGCCCACGTGGACCACGGCGTTGGCGGCGTAGACCCGGCGCAGCCAGAAGTAGAACGCCAGGTAGCCGTGGGGCGGCACCAGGTCCGGGTCGTGGTAGACCGCGCTGGGGTCCAGTTGGTAACCCCGGGCCGGCTGGATGCCGACGAAGGTCAGGCCCAAGCGCAGCCCGGCGATCATCAGCCGTCCGGCGCGGTACATGGGGTCCTGCTCGGGCCCGCCCCAGCGCGTCAGCACGGCCTGCTGGTTGGCCTCGGGCAGCAGGGCGAACTGGACCCGGTAGTCGTCCAGCGCCAGGCTCTGGGCGCAGGGCCGCCGATCGAGGCTGTCGAGGTCGTTGGTCACGCCGCCGAGCAGCTGGTGGATCAGCGCGGTGCCGCTGTCCGGCAGGCCCTCCACCGGATAACCCTGGGCTTGCAGGGCGCGCAGGATATTCAGGGCAGCGGCCGGGGTGTCCAGGCCGACGCCGTTGCCGATCCGGCCGTCCCGGGTCGGGTAGTTGGCCAGGACCAGGGCGATGCGCTTGTCCGCGTTGGGCCGGCGCGCCAGCTCGGTCCAGCGCCGCGCCAGCTCGGCGACGAAGTCCATGCCGGGCAGGTGCGGGTGGTAGCAGACCACATCGCTCTGGCTGCGCTCGCAGCGCCAGGCCAGGCCCTTGAAGGTGACGGGGCGGGTGATGATGCGCCCGTCCAGCTCCGGCAGCACGATGTGCATGGCCAGGTCCCGGGACCCCAGGCCCTGGGGGTTGGCCTGCCACAGCGGCTGGTTGTCCAAGGCGCAGATGGCCTGCAGCACCGGGATATTGCGGCGGAACGGCCGCAGGTTCGGCGCCTCCGGGCTGGACTGAGCGAACCCGGTGGTGTTGATGATCAGCCCGCAATCGCTCTGCTCCAGCCAGGCCTCGACCTGGGCCAGGCAGGCGGCTTCCTTCAGGCTGGCCACGGCGATCGGCAGGGGGTTGAGCCCCTGGGCCGCCAGGCGCTGGCAGAAAACGTCGACGAAGGCGGTGTTGGCCGACTGCACATGGGTACGGTAGAACAGCAGCGCCACCACCGCCTGGCCCGCCTGCCAGTCGGCGCGCCAGTGGCTCAGCTCGGCCTGGGCCTGGCGCGGGTGGTAGAGGCTGACCCGGGGCAAGGGCCGGGGTTCGTCCCAGGGCAGCTCGCGGTGCAGCCAGCGGCTGGCCAGGTAACGGTAGAGCTGGGTGGCGTTGTCCAGGCCGCCCTGGCGCAGGTACTGCCAGAGGCGTTCGGCCTCGCTGGCCGCGACCGTACCCAGGGCCGTCAGGTCGGGATCGGGCTGATCGTCGCCCGGCACCAGGATCAGCGTGGCGCCGCGTTCGGCCAGTTCGACCAGGCGCTCCACCCCGTAGCGCCAGTAGCCGATGCCGCCGTGCAGCGAGAGCAGGATGACCTTGGCGTGCCGCAGCACCTCCTCGACATAGAGGTCGACCGAGGCGTGGTTCTGCAGTTGCGCCGGGCTGGCCAGGCGCAGGCTCGGGTAGTCCTCCGGCAGGCCCCGGGCGGCCTCGGCGAGCAGTGACAGGTGCGAGTCGCCGGTGCACAGCAGCACCAGCTCGGCCGGCGTCTGCGCCAAATGGGCGATGCCGTCGGCCGGCACGAAGCCGCCGGGCTGGGTGCGCAGCAGGTGCATGGGTTATGCCCCTCGCCTGGCCGTGGTCACTGCAGGGCGGTCCTCAACTCGGCCTCGATCGTCGCCTGGTCCAAGTCCTGGCCGATGATCACCAGGTGGCTGGCGCGGCTCTCGTCGGCGCGCCAGGGGCGGTCGAAGTGCTTGTCGAAGCGCTGGCCGACGCCCTGGATCAATAGGCGCATGGGCTTGCCAGGAATCGCCGCGAAGCCCTTGATGCGCAGGATGGCGTGGCGCCGCACCAGGGCCGCCAGGGCCTCCAGCAGGCGGCGCTCCTCGACTTCCGGCAGGCTGACTGAAAAGGAGTCGAACTCGTCGTGGTCGTGCTCGTCGTGATCCTCCAGGTCGTGGTGGGTCTTGCGCTGGTCGATATGCAGTTCGGTCTGGGAGTCGAGCCCGAGCAGGACCGACAGCGGCAGCACTCCGCTGCGGGCCTCGATGACCTTGACCCCCGGCGGCAGCTCCTCGGCCACTTCGGCGCGTACCGCGGCCAGGGCTTCGGGGCTGAGCAGGTCGGCCTTGTTGAGGATGACCAGGTCGGCACTGGCCAGCTGGTCGGCGAACAGCTCGTGCAGGGGCGATTCGTGGTCCAGGTTCGGGTCCTGCTTGCGCTGGGCGTCGACCTGGTCGGGAAAGGCCGCGAAGGTGCCGGCGGCCACGGCTGGGCTGTCGACCACGGTGATCACCGCGTCGACCGTGCAGGCGGTGCGGATTTCCGGCCAGTTGAAGGCCTGCACCAGGGGCTTGGGCAGGGCCAGGCCGCTGGTCTCGATCAGGATCTGGTCCAGGTCGGCGCGCCGTGCCACCAGTTCGCGCATCACCGGGAAGAATTCTTCCTGCACGGTGCAGCACAGGCAACCGTTGGCCAGCTCGAAGATCCGGCCGTTGGCCTCTTCCTCGCTGCAGCCGATGCTGCACTGCTTGAGCAGGTCGCCGTCGATGCCCAGCTCGCCGAACTCGTTGACTATGACCGCGATGCGCCGGCCCTCGGCGTTATCGAGCATGTGCCGCAACAGGGTGGTCTTACCGGCCCCGAGAAAGCCGGTGACTATGGTGACGGGCAGTTTACCCAGGTGTTTCGGAGCGTTCATGGCCAGCCTCTGCGATCGGTCGGGTGACGAATCGGCGGGCAGGCAGCACGAACGCGGCGCGGCAAGAGCCTGCGCAACGGATGGCCACCGGATCACCCCGTCCGGTTGTCGTAAAAATGCGTTCGCAGGCAGGTCTCCTGGCTCGCGACTTGGCCGGTGGGCCGCTCTCTTCGCCTTCCCGCACCGGCGGTGCAGTGGCTGTGGAAGAGAGCGAGTCGCTTACAGTTGCGGGGGCAGCCGTGGTATCGCACCACGTTCCCTCTTAGCTCCGGCGCCCGTCGGGCCGAAGAACCTCGAAGCGGCAAGGCTACGCAGTGCGCCGGGGCAGGTCAAATGACGGCCGAGGCCGGGTGGGCCGCGACGGCGTCCAGTGGCATCACCAGTTGACGCTCGACCGGTGTTCGTGATGTTCTAGAAAGCTATTTTCAGGTGTCTTGCGTGTTCGCGCGCAAGGTGAAACGGGAAGCCGGTGCATCCAATGCGGATCAGTCCGGCGCTGCCCCCGCAACGGTAAGCGACTGCCCAGGTGCGGGTCTTGTGTTTCGACAAGGCCGCCCAGGTGCGCAGCGCAAGCCCGGAGACCGGCCTGGAATCGAAGTGTGAGGCAACCCGCGGTGGGCGGGCGCAAGCCGAAACCCCTGCGCGTCCGCGCAAGGGCTTCCTGATGCGTTCCCTGTCGCCCGGCTTTAATCAACCGATCGCAAGGAACGACCATGTCCAGCAGCACCCTGACCTCTTCGGCCACGGCCGACCTCAGTTTGGCCCAGCGTCTGACCTTGGCCCTAGGCGCCGGCCTGCTCGGCCTGCTGCTGCTGTACTTCGCCGGCTTCTCGCCGATCGAGGCGGTGCACAACGCCGCCCACGATACCCGCCATAGCGCCGCGTTCCCCTGCCACTGAGTCTCTCGCCATGTTTATGCGTATCGCCCGCACCGCCGGCTTTGCCGGGCTGCTGGCCGCCCTGTTGCTGACCCTGCTGCAGAGCCTGTGGGTCACGCCCTTGATTCTCCACGCGGAAACCTTCGAGAACAGCGCGCCGGCCGTCGAGCAGCCCCATGGCCATGAAGCCGGGGTGGCCGAGCATCACCACGACAGCCAGGCCTGGGCGCCGGCAGACGGCTGGCAGCGCGTGTTGTCCACCAGCGGCGCCAATCTGGTGATGGCCGTGGGTTTCGCCCTGATCCTGGCCGGCCTTTACAGCCTGCGGGCGCCGGGGCGCAGCCGCGATGGCCTGCTCTGGGGCCTGGCCGGGTTCGCCAGCTTCAGCCTGGCGCCCGCCTTGGGCCTGCCGCCGGAACTGCCGGGCACGGCCGCCGCCGATCTGGCCCTGCGCCAGTACTGGTGGATCGGCACCGTCGGCGCCACGGCGGTGGGGCTGGCGCTGATCGCCTTCGGCCGGCACTGGGTCTTGCGAGTTCTGGGTGCACTGCTGCTGGCGGTGCCGCATCTGGTCGGCGCGCCACAACCCGAGGTGCACCAGAGCCTGGCGCCCGTGGCGCTGGGCCAGCAGTTCATCTTCGCCTCGCTGTTCACCCATGGGCTGTTCTGGCTGGTGCTGGGGTCGGTCTCGGCTTGGCTCTACCGCCGCCCCGGTGCCACCCAGGCGAGCTGAGGATGCCGGACGTCTCGCCACGTGCCGTGACGGTCGCCGGATTCGGCTGCCGCCGCGGTTGCTCCGAGCAGGCCCTGCGCGCCCTGCTCGAACAGACCTTGCAGGCCCATGGCGTACCCCTGGCGGCCTTGGATGCGCTGGCCAGTATCGAGGCGAAAAGAGACGAACCGGGTCTGTTGGCCCTGGCGCTTGGCCTGGGTCTGCCGCTGGTGTTTTTTTCAGCCGAGCAACTGGCCCGTTTCGAGTCTTCCCTGACCCGCCGTTCGTCCATCGCCTTGCGTGAGACCGGTTGTGCCGGTGTCGCCGAAGCCTGCGCCCTGGCCCAGGCTTCGGCGCTTGGCGACGGCCCGGCGACACTCTTGATCGAGAAATACAGCAGCGCCGAGGCCAGCGTGGCCCTGGCTTGCAGCCTTGCGGAGCCGACATGACGGTTTATTTTATCGGCGCCGGCCCCGGCGATCCGGAGCTGATCACGGTCAAGGGCCAGCGGCTGATCCGCGCCTGCCCGGTGATCCTCTACGCCGGCTCCCTGGTGCCCGAAGCGGTGCTCGAAGGCCACCGGGCCGAGACCCTGATCAATACCGCCGAGCTGCACCTGGAAGAAATCATCGGCCATCTTCGCCAGGCCCATGCGCGCGGCCAGGATGTGGCCCGGGTGCACTCCGGCGACCCCTCGCTGTACGGCGCCATCGGCGAGCAGATCCGCCACCTGCGGGCGCTGGGCATTCCCTTCCAGATCGTGCCCGGGGTCACGGCCACCGCCGCTTGCGCGGCGCTGCTGGAGAGCGAACTGACCCTGCCGGGCATTTCCCAGACCCTGATCCTCACCCGTTACGCCACCCGCAGCGCGATGCCCGCCGGCGAGCAGCTGCACGACCTGGCACGCCATGGTGCGACCATGGCCATTCACCTGGGCATCGCCCACCTGCAGCAGATCGTCGCCGAGCTGCTGCCGCACTACGGCGCCGACTGCCCGGTGGCGGTGATCCACCGCGCCAGCTGGCCGGATCAGGACTGGGTCAGCGGCACCCTGGCCGATATCCGGCCCAAGGTCGAGGCCAAGGGCTTTCGTCGCACCGCGCTGATCCTGGTGGGCCGGGTGCTGACGGCCGACGGTTTCCACGACTCGGCCCTGTACCGTGAGGACCATCGCCACCTGTACCGCGCCCCGAGCGACTGATCGCCTCAGTCCGGGTCAACAGGCCCCAGGGCATAGAGGCTCAGGTCCACCTTGCCGCGATTGTCCAGGATCAGGATCTGCCCGCCATGGGCGCGCAGGCTTCGATTGACCGGCCCCTTGAGCAATCGCTGGCGAAAGGCTGCATAGTCGAGCGCCTGGGCATTGGGCGCATCGTGGCAGAGCAGGGCATGCAGGGCCGGCAGGCGGAACTGCCAATGGCCTATCGTGCAGGCGAAGCCCTGGCGTTGCAGCTCGCCGATCAGCAGGGTGTCGCCTGCCAGCACCCGGGTGCAGCGCTGCAGAAAGGCGTCGAGCGGGTCATCCATCGTGGCTGTTTCCAAGAGGCGCGCAGGCCGGGTTTAAAATTAATCCATGGCCACTGTAACGGCCGCCAGCGTGCCGACTCTACCTCTATGTCGGGACCGAACACGCGGTCCACGGCACCTTCCCATCTTTCGAGGAATACCCCATGACCATCAAGACTGCTTCCGCCGGTACCGCCATCGCCTTCGCCGCCGCCGCACTGTTCGGCAGCCTCTCGACCCAGGTGATGGCCGAGGAAGCCGCCAGCGTGCACTGCTACGGCGTTACCTCCTGCAAAGGCCAGAACGATTGCAAGACCGCGGAAAACAGCTGCAAGGGCCAGGCCGCGTGCAAGGGCCATGGCTTCAAGACCATGACCCTGGCCGAGTGCAACGCGGCCAAGGGCAAGGTCGGCGAATAACGGCCGGCGCAGGCTGTGTGAAACCCGTGGCGGGCTAGGCTCGACGGGTTTTCACACGGTCTGTCCGTTTTATTTTTTCTGCGGTAAGGCTGTATTTTCTATCCTTCGTTTCCCCTCGTTTCCAAGGAGTCCGGCATGTCCGCCGAGCCATCCGGCCTGGGCTTCGGCCTGGGTCTGCGCAGTGCCTATTACGACGCCATTCTCGAGCAGAGCCCGGCGGTGGACTGGTTCGAGATCGTTTCGGAAAACTACCTGGTCGAAGGCGGCAAGGCGCTGTACTACCTGGACGCCATTGCCGAGCGCTACCCGCTGGTGATGCACGGCGTGTCGCTGTCCATCGGTGGCCCCCATGCGCTGGACAGCGACTACCTGCGGCGGCTCAAGTCCCTGGCCGAGCGGGTCCAGCCGGCCTGGATCTCCGATCATCTGTGCTGGAGCCGCGGCAGCGCCCATCAGTTGCACGACCTGCTGCCACTGCCCTACACCGAGGAAAGCCTGCGCCATGTGGCCGACCGGGTGCGCCAGGTACAGGACGTGCTGGGGCGGCCGCTGGTGCTGGAAAACGTCTCCAGTTACCTGCGCACCGCCCAGGCGCAGTTCAGCGAGTGGGAGTTCCTCGCCGCGCTCAGCGAACTGAGTGGCTGCGAGCTGCTGCTGGACCTGAACAATGTCTATGTCAGCGCCCACAACCACGGCTTCGACCCCTGGACCTTTATCAGCGCCTTGCCGGCTTCGCGCATCCGTCAGCTGCACCTGGCCGGCGACCCGGTCTGGCAGCTCTACCAGCGCACCCTGGAGCATCTCGGCCCGGTGGCCACCCTGCTGGAACGCGACGATCATTTCCCGCCCCTGGCCGAGCTGCTGACCGAGCTGGACCGGGCCCGCGCCCTGGCGCAGTTGGCCCACGGTGGTACCGCGCGATGCGCCTGAACGACTGGCAACGGGCGCTGGAAGCCTACCTGCTCGGCGGTCAGGTCGCCCCGCCGGCGGAGCTGCGCGCCAGCCTGATCGGCAGCGCGGCCCTGGAGGTCGACCAGGGCCTGGCCATCTACCACAACGCCTACCGCGCCCGGCTGCAGGAAACCCTGCGCGGCGATTACCCCAGCCTGCACCAGTGGCTCGGCGACGCGGAATTCGACGCGCTGGCCGCGGCCTACCTGGACGCCCACCCCTCGCGGCACTTCAGCCTCCGCTGGCTGGGGGAAGCGCTGCCGGTGTTTATCGAGGGCCATCTGGTGCCGGAGCAGAGCGCGCCCCTGGCCGAACTGGCTCGCCTGGAGTGGGCCTTCACCCTGGCTTTCGATGCGCCGGACGGCGAACCCCTGACCCTGCAGGCGATGGCCGAGCTGCCCGGCGAAGACTGGCCGGGGCTGCGTGTCGGGCTACTGCCCAGCGTGCAATGGCAGCGCTGCGACTACAACAGCCTGGCGATCTGGCGCGCGCTCAAGGCCGAGGCGGCGTTTCCGGGCAGCGCCGCGCTGGCCCGGCCCGAGGTCTGCCTGGTCTGGCGCCATGGGTTGATCAGCCGCTTTCGCAGCCTGTCCGAAGCCGAAGCCGAGGCGCTGGATGGCATGGCGCGCCAGGGCTGGAGTTTCGCCGAGCTCTGCCAGCACCTGGCCGGTCTGGGCGATGGCGCGGCCCCTCAGGCCGCGACCTGGCTCAAGCAGTGGCTGACCGACGGGCTGTTGCGGCGCGGCACCTCACCTAAGGCAAGCCCAGGAGAAAGTTGAACCTATTTTGCGGCGCCCCAGTCAGCAGAACACTGCAGTATTGGCACACGAGAGGGATCTCCCATGCTGACACTCATTCCGCCCGCCCTGCGTAATCTCAAGCTTCCCCTGCGTTTGCGGCTGTGGGACGGCAGCCAGCTGGACCTGGGCCCGGCGCCCAGCGTCACCCTGGTGGTCAAGGACCCGCGCCTGGTGGCGCAACTGGCCCACCCCAGCCTGCATGCCCTGGGCGGCGCCTATGTCGAGGGGCGGCTGGAGCTGGAAGGGCCGATCAGCGAGGTGATCCGCATCGGCGATGCCCTCAGTCGGGCCCTCCTGGGGCCGCAAGAGCCTGTCACCACGGCACGCCAGCCCCACCATAAGGCCGAGGATGCGGCGGCCATCGCCTACCACTACGACCTGTCCAACGACTTCTATGCCCTCTGGCTGGACCGCCAGATGGTCTACTCCTGCGCCTATTTCAAGACCGGCCAGGAGGACCTGGAACGTGCCCAGACTGCCAAGCTGCGGCACCTGTGTCGCAAGCTGCGGCTAAAGCCCGGTGAGCGGCTGCTGGATGTGGGCTGCGGCTGGGGCGGACTGGCCTGCTTTGCCGCCCGGCACTGCGGGGCCCGGGTGCTGGGTATCACCCTGAGCCGCGAGCAACTGCTGCTGGCCCGCAAGAAGGTGCGCCTCGAGGGCCTGCAGGACCAGGTGCAGCTGGCCCTGCTGGACTACCGCGACCTGCCCCAGGACGGGCGCTTCGACAAGGTGGTCAGTGTCGGCATGTTCGAGCATGTCGGCCACGCCAACCTGAAGCTGTACTGCCAGCGGCTGTTCGGCGCGGTGCGCGAAGGCGGGCTGGTGCTCAACCACGGCATCACCTCCAAGTACACCGACGGCCGTCCCGTGGGCCGCGGCGCTGGCGAATTCATCGAGCGCTATGTCTTCCCTCGCGGAGAGCTGCCGCACTTGGCGACCATGACCGCGCGCCTGAGCGATGCCGGGCTGGAAGTGGTGGACGTGGAAAGCCTGCGCCTGCATTACGCGCGGACCCTGGAGCTGTGGAGCGCGCGCCTGGAAAGCCAGCTGGACAAGGCCGCCAGCCTGGTGCCGGAACAGGCGCTGCGCATCTGGCGCCTGTACCTGGCCGGCTGCGCCTACGGCTTCGCCCAGGGCTGGATCAACCTGCACCAGATCCTCGCGGTCAAGCCCCTGGCCGATGGCTCCCATCCCCTGCCCTGGACCCGGGCGGACCTGTACCACTGACACCTGTTAATTCCACCCCGGATAGCGCTGCGCTTGTCCGGGCTACGAAAGCAGAGCTGCGCACCTAGACGGAGTCTGGCTCCCGCCGAGCCTTGAACAGGGCAGTTTTCTTCAATACCGCAGCCGTCTCGCCTGCCAGGCTTGGGCCTCCATCCCCGCACGCCGACAGGTTCACGATGACGCTTCTGCTTTCCATGGCCGCCTTTGCCCTGGCCACCTCGATTTCCCCCGGTCCGGTCAATCTGGTGGCGCTTAGCGCCGGTGCCCGCTTCGGCCTGCGTGCCAGTCTGTGGCATGTCACCGGGGCGACCCTGGGGTTTACCCTGCTGCTGGTGGCCATGGGGCTGGGGGTGCAGCAGCTGCTGCAGCAATGGCCCGTGCTGGCGACGCTGATCCAGGGCGCCGGGGTGGCCTTTCTGTTCTATATGGCCTATCGACTGGCCCGTGACGATGGCCGGCTGCAGGCGGACGAGCGGCAAAAGCCCCCCAGCCTGCTCACCGGCGCGTTGATGCAGTGGCTCAACCCCAAGGCCTGGCTGGCCTCCCTGGCCGGCATGGGTGCCTACGCGGCGGAGGGCGAAGTTGGCGAAGTGCTGCGGTTCGCGGCCCTGTATTTCGTGATCTGCTACCTGTCCCTGGCCTGCTGGGCCTACGCCGGGGCCTTCCTGGGCCGCTACCTGGAATCGCCCCGGCGCATGCGCCGCTTCAATCGAGGCCTGGCGCTGCTGCTGGTGCTCTCGGCGCTCTACCTGCTGTGGGCCTGATCAACTTGGCCGACGATAGTGGCCGGGGGTGACGGCCAGCAGCTGCTTGAAGGTGCGCTGCAGGTGCGCCTGGTCGGCGAAGCCGGCGTCCAGGGCCACCTCGGCGATCTCGCCGCCGCGTCTGAGCCGGGCCCTGGCGTACTGAATGCGGCTGTTGATCAGGTAGGCATGAGGCGTCATGCCGTAGCCACGGCGAAAGGCCCGGGTCAGGTAGGAGGGGGACAGGCCGGCCGCGGCGCAGATGTCTTCCAGCTTCAGCGCCTCGGTGCAGTGCTCGCGGATAAACTCGGCCGCCCGGCGGATGCCTGAAGGGTCCTCGCGCGGGCACTCGGAGGCGGGCTCGAGGCGTTGCTGCAGCTCGGTGAAGAACGTCAGCAGCGCACAGTGCGTGCGCAGGTGATCGGTGCGGCTGTCGCCGAGCAGGTCATAGAGCCGGTTCAGGCCCTGGTACAGCCAGGGATCCTGGCTGAGGATGGCCGAGAAGGCCTGCCACGGCTGGTTGCGGCTCGCGCCCAGGCTGTGCTGCAAGTCGCTCAGCCAGGGCACATCTACATAGAACATGCGGTAGGACCAGGGCTGCCCTTCCAGGGGATTGCAGGCATGCACATCGCCCGGATTCATCAGCACCAGGGTGCCTGCACCGATCCGTTCGCGCGCCTGCCGGTTGAGGTAGGTGCTGCGGCCAGCGGTTATCGCGCCGATGGAAAAACTCTCATGGGAATGCCGGGCATAGCACAGCCGACGGCCATCGCCGACTTCGCGCGCTTCCACGAACGGTAACGCCGGGTCGCGCCAGAAGCGCGGTGCCTGATACGTGGGTGTGGTCATGCTGCTCCGGCCTACATCGATCCCATGGCTGACTATAGCCGGGCGGGAGGTCCAAACACAGCCTCGCGGCTGCTCGCCGGCAATCCCGGCTTTTTTATGGCCGGGTGACCACTTGAATGCCGCGGCCGGCTCCGCCGTGCTCTACACGCTGGACCACGGGGGCGAGATCCCGGTGGCGCAACTGGAGCAGTGTCGTCGGCCATGACTATGCCTGTTGTCAGTGCTTCCAGGACGCGCTGCAGCAGCCCTACGGGCGTTATTTCGCGGTCGGCGTGACCACCGGTATCCCGGGTTATTTTCTCTCCCATACGGTGCGCGACGAGGACGACAGCCTGCGCCGCGAGCAGGTGGAGCTGCGCGGCGAGCTGATGGTCGAGGCCCGGGTGATGGGCGATGCGATCCGACTGGAGCAGGTGTTGCTCAGCCTGCTGAACAACGCCCTGGACGCCCTGGCTGGGGCCGAGCGACGAGTGCTGACCCTGCGCCTGGAGCGCCACGGCCGGACTGGCTGTTGAGCTTGGCCGACACCGGCGGCGGTATCGCCAGCGAGGACCTGGCCCGGGTCTTCGAGCCGTTCCTCACCATCAAGCCGGTGGACGAAGGGCTGGGCCTGGCGGTGTCCTACGGCATCGTCCGCGAGCTGGGTGGCAGCCTGGAGGCGAGCAACGGCGCGGAAAGGGCGGTCTTTACCCTCACCTTGTACGCAGCGGTGAATCCGGCCCCTCGCGAGGGTGGATAAACAAGGCGTCAGCTACGCGCCCCGATCCATCCTGCACAGCCCGAATCAGTGCCGCGACCGCGTATGGGCCAAGGTCAATCCGGGCGACGATCACCCCCCTTTCACGCCGGTGGCGGGGGCATCTGCCGCGCCTGCTGTACCAGCCACTGGCCGAACAGCGAGGCCTGCTGATGGCCTGGACGGACGCTCGCCGCGTAGCGGTAACCGCTCTGCCGAAAGCCCAGGGGCGCCAGCAAGCGGCCGGCCAGCACGTCGTCGGCGACCAGGTGCCAGGGCGCGAGCCCTATGCCCAGGCCGCCGAGGGCCGCTTCCAGGGTGAAGAAGTAATGCTCGAACTCCGGTCCCGTGGCCTCCAGTGGCGCCAGGCCCATGGCATGACTCCACATGCCCCAGGCGTTGCGCCGGGTCCGGGTGCGCAGCAGCGGCTTGTCCACCAGGTCCGCGGCGCTGCGCAGGTTCAGCGAGGCGGCCAGGGCCGGTGCCAGTACGGGGCCCAGGTATTCGGGGAAGAGCTCGAGGGCGGGCGCCGGCACGGGGCCGTCTTCGACCCCGATAATCAGGTCGTAACGCTCGCGATTACCCTTGGGATCGGCGGTACTCAGGCGCACCTCGATACCGGGGTGCAGGGCGTTGAAGTGCCAGAGCCGGGGGATCAGCCAGCGCATGCTGAAAGTCCCCAGGCAGCACAGGTCCAGGGTGCTGCGGGCCTGCTCCGTCAGCGCGCGCAGGGCGCTGTCCATCTGATCGAAGGCCGAGGTCAAGGCCGGCAGCAGGGTCTTGCCCTCTGGGGTCAGGCTGGGCTTGTTCTTCGAGCCTTGGAAGAGGTCCAGCCCCAGCGTGTCTTCGAGCTGGCGCACCTGGCGGCTGATGGCGCCGGGGGTGACCGACAACTCCTCGGCGGCCGCGGTCATCCGCCCCAGACGGGCAGCCGCTTCGAAGGCGCGCAAGGCGTTCAGGGAGGGAAGGCGACGTTTCATGAAAGTGATTTTATGTCACATAGCCAGGGCAGGGAAATCGCTTTTCCGTCGTGCTCGCCTGGAAAAGACTAGGCGCCATGCAGCGATGTCAGGCTGCAGACGTCCGGTGCTTAGCCGCCCAGGGTATTTTCAACACGAGGAAAAATCATATGCCTTTTGTCCGCACCCATGTCCATCACGACACCCTTCAGGCAACCCGCGCGGCCATAGTCGAAGGTATCCATTGTGCCTTGATCGACAGCATCGGCATGCCGGCGGCGGAGCTGTTCAATCTGATCGCCGACTACCAGTCCGATCAGTTCTTCTATGACCGGGGTTTCAACGGCATTGCCCGTTCCGAGCGGCTGGTGGTGGTGGAGATCACCCTGCGTCGCGGCCGCAGCGATGCGATGAAGCGCCACCTGTACGCGGCCATCGTCCATAACCTCGAACAGGCGGCCGGTATCTCCCCGCGCGACCTGTTTATTTTCCTGCATGAAAACGATTATTCGGATTGGTCCGTGGGCAACGGGGTCTGTGCCATGGCGCTGGTTCAGCAGGTGGGCAGCGACGGCTGAGCCGCGCCTTTTTCCTCCAGCGGCAATGGGCAGCGTTCGCCCTCGCCGCTGCTCCGTGCCATACCCGCCCGCCCAGGCCGGCGGCGAACGCCAGGTCTCAAGCGATGCCGGTGCGCTCGGATTTCGGCAGCTCGGCGGCACGAACGCGAACAGCAGGCGCTGGGGATCCGACTGGACCCGGGAGTCGGACAGCAGGTCGCCGAACTCCGGCCCTATCTCGAAAGGGATAGACGCCGGTCGTCAGGGCTTGCGCAAGGACTCCAGCTGGGCCAGCAACGCCTCGCTGCGGGCCTGCAGCTCGCAGTCATCCAGTGGCGGCGCCTCAAGGGCCTGATCCAGGGCCTGGAGCACTTCGGCCTGACGTAGCACGCGCTCATCCAGCTGCTCGAGCCGGGCATTGCTGCGCCAACTCCAGTACATCACCGCCAGCACGGTCAGCAGCAGGGCCGCCAACAGGATCCAGGTCAGGCTATTCATGGGCACTCTTCGAGGCCGCGCCGGCGCTCTGCAGTTCTTTGTTCATGGCGAAACGCTGCAAGGCAACAGCGCCGCGAAAGACCCGCTGCAGCTGTTCGACCCGAAAGTCCTGGCGTTCGAAGAAAGGCCGGGCCGTCAGGCTGGCTTTGGTGAACAGCCTCTGGACGCCCGCCGTTTCAAGTGAGGCTTGCGCGGCTCGATAAAGTGCCCCGGCCACGCCCTGGCGGGCATGGTCCGGTGCGCAGTACAGCAGGTCGATATGCCCCTCGGGGGTATAGGCGATAAAGCCGGCGAGCCGGCCATTATGCTCGGCCACCCGGGTCTGCAGTCCCGCCAGACGCGCCTGCCAGGCCGGCAGGTCGGCCTGCTCCGGTGCCCAGGCCTGGCGCTGGGCGGCATCGTAGTGCGTGGCCGCCAGGGTATGCACCGCGGCGCCGAACAGCGCGACCACGGCGTGCAGGTCGTTGCTGTGGTAATCGCGGATACGGAGGGCGTGCTTGAGGAACATGACGGCGTATGGACCTGTGGGTACAAGGGTGGCGCGTGCCAGCGGGATTGGGCAGCCCGTTCGGTAGCGATCGAGACGAGCAGGGCGATAACAGCCCTACCCTATAACGTCGGCGAAGGTTATCCAAGGTGGGATCAGCCGCTGAGTATCCCGGCCCTGGTCGTGTAGAGACCAAGGCACAGCCGGTTGGGTTTGGTGGGGCCGCCTGGGTTAGCCGCGCCTGTCGCGACATCACCCCCGCTTAACCCAAGATGGACGCCACGCGCCATCGTGAGTGAGCGGGTGGCAGCAGGACTTAACCCAAGTGCTGCCGATGCGACACCGCGCAACCAGGGCGTTGGGTTGAGCGGCGCTTCCCCACAGCATTGAGTTTTTTATGTATTGGTAAGGGCAATGGTTGAAGTCAAGCGAATAGGGGAAGGAGAATCAATGATGTGGATACATTGAGGTCTGGATTTTTGACCATGGGCAGGGTTTTTAGGCCGAATTACACAGAGCTCTCGCTTATGCAATACTATGGAATTCCGTCTAATTATTATATGAAACCAGTCCGTCGGGAATGATGCGTGAATAAAGACTTAATACTTAAGTGGGCAAGTTTACTCAGTCAGAAACTTGGCAGAAGTGAAGCGGAAATAACGGAGAAAGGTTTATCCGCTTATGATTTTTCTGCATCGACTAGTGTCGAGATATATTATTCAGGAAGCTCGATCATTAAATTCGAGTCTGCTTTTTTAGTAATAAACAAGGAGCGTCGCATGGCCGCGGTATTTTCAGAGCACTATGGCTACCATGAGTTTTCTGTGTATGGTGCCGTAGCGAAAGAAATAGCTATCACTTATTATGTCGACGAAGATTTTGAAGGAAAAATCACCTAACAATGCATACCAGTCGGACAGTTGGCCTCGTGGCTTTTTTGTGTGACCGCTACGCTAGCACAAACCGCCATTGCACTCTGCGTCAGGCTGAGGTTGAAATGAAACCTAGCAAAATTGAATTCGATAGAAAAACAAACGATTTTTTGGTAAACGGAAAGCCGTTGCTTGAGCATCTGCAGAAGCACGAGAGTGTTGTAGCCGATCGATATGTGGTTTCAATTTTATCGCAAACGGGGGCGTGTGACCGGCTTCTAGGCACAACGATCTCAGACCTTCAGGAAGGACATGTAGCTCTCTATCTTTGCAGCCATTGTGGTGGCTATGATGGTAACCCGATTGGTGTCGATCTGTGTTTTGAGGGTGATCGCGTTATTTGGAAAGATATTGGCTATTATTCCGATTTTAGCGATGAGGCACCAAGGCTGTTTAATAACGTGCGCCAGTATATTTTTGACCTTGCACAATATAGACAGCTTCTTGAGGGTTTAAAAATATATGAGCCATAAGCAGGCCGTCGCGAAGCGGCACGTCTGCAAGCGTTAAAGCTACAGGCGAGAAATATGTGAATTCTAATCACTCTGCTGCATGACAGGATATCAAGTGGTTGGAGGCGTATTTTCTCAAACAACGATATGTGAACACTTGATAGCTCCATTTCATGGTGTCCGCAGTGTTGTTGCATCACAGTTCTGCCAATTCTTTCTCGCGTAGCATTTCTCGATGGATAAACAGTCGTTGTAGCTTTCAGGCATGCTAGAGAAGCAACTCCCGGCGGTGCAAGCTTTCGATTTCAGATGAATGGTTCGCTCAAGGCAGATCCAAAATAATAGCTCTGATGAAAGATTAGAATGGTTCATTGGAACGAACTCAAGGCCGTCCCTTAACCCAACGTCAGGCATTGAGTTCAGAGTAGTCTTGAGCCTACTAGGCGGCCACGAATGTTCGCCTCTGCTTGATGCTTCGCTCAAGCGAAACCCCGGTTCCTAAGCCTCGGCCTCGCTAACCCTCTGAACCGCTCGCCTAACGCCTGCAAATCCCAGGCATGGTAATCAGGCCGGATGGCCGGGCATCGTCTTGATAGGGCGCTGTTCAACGCCTCACGCAGGCGGTCGCCGTTGTGGATACGCAAAGGTTCCCCGCAAGGCTGCCAAGGGAGATTTGGGTTGGTAAGCCAATTATTCACAGGCCATAGGGCCTGTTTGACGCCCTGGAAGGGGCGCACCTGGCTGCGGGCCGAACTCGCGGGTTGGCCGGTCAGTCTGGCGATGCTGGTCAGCGCGACCTCGGGTACAGCGACGGCATTGAATTGAACGTTCGGCTCCAGTTGTAGAAGCCGGACTTTAGGCTACCGTCGATAATGCTTTTTAAGGCGTGGGCAAGTGGAGCCCGGTATTCAAGAAAACGGAGTCATGAAGCATGCGTTTACTGTCAGGATTGACGGTTGTCTGTCTGTCGTTGTACCTGCTGCCGGCAGTGGCCCACGATGTGGGGCTGGTGCCTCCGTCCACGGCCTACCCGGCGAGTAATGCCGCCGTGGTCGCCTACGCGGCGCGGCCCGAATGGAAGGTCGATATCACCCTGCAACAGAGCGCCGGCATGCCGCAGCCGCAAGCACTGCGCGTGAGGGTGCCTTCGCCGTTCGCCGACGGTACTGCGCCGGCAAATTCGCTGTTGCCCACCGAGCCCCAATCCTCGATCTATCGCTTCAAATACCTGGATGTACCCCAGGTGCAGCCTGCGCTGCCGTTTCAGTTGATCGAAGTCGACTGGAACACCGAAGGCCAGCCGCGCGGCCCGAACAATTCCTTTATCACGCCCCATTACGATTTCCACTTCTACACCAAGAGCAGTGCGTTCGTGGACACGCGAATGAACTGCGTGACCAGCGACAAGACCTGCGATGCGCAGAAAACCGACTACGCGCAGATGCGCCGCTTTCTGGAGTTGCCGCCGGCGGAGCTCATGCCGGCGAAGGCCTTTGCCGATACGGGAAGTTCGATAACCGCGATGGGCTTGCACAGCCTGGACGGCACGTTCGATTTCACGGTGGAGTCGGTCAACCACAATCCGGTGATCATCTACGGCTCTTTCGCCGGCGAGATCGCCTTTCTCGAGGCCTCCATGACCCTGTATGCCTTTAGCGACGCCATGGAGGCGGCGGCATCCGGCCAGAAAAGCACCTGGCCGATCGCCCAGCCGGCGGAATATGCCTTTCCCTGGTGGCCGACCACCCTGAGCCTGGAGTATGTGCCGCAGGAGCAGGTGTTTTATGTCGAGCTCGGGGGCTTCGCGTACCACGCGTCCGAGCCCGAGCCGCAGGTCTTGCAGTAGCGGGAGCGCCCAGCCGCCGCGTGATAACGACCCCATGCAACGCCTGAGTTGTATCAGGTTCGTTGGGCGAGTGCGCGGCGTGAAAAGAGCGGGTCGATACAGACCCGCTGCATTTATAAAGGTTTTATTTATTTGTGGGTTAAAGCACGCACTAACAGTTAATCAGGAGTGATTGTGCTGAATACCATAAATAAAGAGTGTTCTGGCTTGATTCTGTTGGTTTGCCGCTTATCAAACGAGCATACTCGTTGTTTCCAAGAAGAATCAGTAGGAATACGCCATGAGTATCGCATTAACGCCCTTGATTTCCCTGCTTGCCGGTATCCTGATTCTGGTGATGCCACGCTTGTTGAATTATATCGTGGCCATTTACCTGATTGTTATCGGGCTGGTGGGGATTCTCGGCGGTAACTTCAACTTCACCCTCTAGTGATTGGGTAAAGCGGCGACCGCCAGTTGTTCTGGCAAGCCGACGCCTGCGCCACGTCCGCAGCGGCGCCCCGCACTGACTGACATGTTCACGTCTGTGTTTCGCTATTTCAGTAACAGCTGGGTAAGCGGGCGGCTGCCTGTTGACGCACCAGGCTTATGGCTTGAGCGCGGCCAACAGGGTGTCGAGGTTGTGCCGAAACATGCCCAGGTAACTGCTGGCCGGCCCCTCGCTGGCCAGGGCATCGGAGTAGAGGGTGCCGCCAACCGTGGCGCCGCCTTCCGCGGCGATCTGCTGGATCAGGCGCGGGTCGCGGATATTCTCGACGAACACCGCGCGCACGCCTTCTGCGCGAATCTGCCGGATCAAGGCGGCCACTTCGGCGGCCGAGGGCTCGTCTTCGGTGGACAGCCCTTGGGGCGCGATAAAGCGCAGGCCATAGGCCTGGCCCAGATAAGCGAAGGCATCGTGGCTGGTGACCAGGGTGCGCTGAGCCAGGGGCAACTGACCCAGGCTGGCGCGTGCCTTGGCCAGCAGCGCGCGGATCTGGCCGAGGTAAGCCTCGCTGCGGCTGGCGTAATGGGCCTTATTGGCCGGATCGGCCTGGCTCAGGGCCTTGGCGATGTTGCGCACATAAATCTCGGCATTGGCCAGGTTCTGCCAGGCGTGCGGGTCGGCGACCTGATGGCCGTCCTCATCGAGCATCAGCGGCAGCACCCCGGTGCTGGCGTCGATGCGCGTGCCGGCGGCCTCGCTGCTGGCGATCAGCCGATCCAGCCAGGGCTCGAAACCCAGGCCGTTGGCGATGATCAGGTCGGCGTTGAGCACGGCTTTGGCATCCGCGGTACTGGGGTGATAGACATGAGCATCGGCGTCGGCACCCACCAGATTATACAGTTCGATGCGATCTCCGCCAATTTGATGGGTAATGTCGGCTAAAATACTGAAGCTGGTGATAACCTTAAGCTTCTCCGCCGCCGGTAGCGATAGCGCGGCCAGCAGGGTGAGCAGGGCGACCAAGGTGCGCATGGGTGTTTCCTCAGAGTGAAGGTAAGGGCTGGGCGCGCAGCAGGCCGTTGACCGGGCCGAGCAACACGGAGACGGCGTAGGCCAATCCGGCCAGCAAGACGATGCAGGGCCCGCTGGGCAGGTTGGCGTAATAGGACAGCAGCAGGCCGAGCCAGACGCAGAGTGCGCCGGTGAGGGCGGCCAGCAGCAGCAAGCTGGGCAGGTGATGGCTCCAGAAGCGCGCGGCGGCGGCCGGCAGCATCATCAGGCCGACCACCATCAACGCGCCGATGGCCTGAAAGCCGATCACCAGATTGAGTACCACCAGGGTCAGGAACAGCCCGTAGGCCAGCGGCCCGAAGCGGCTGACGCTGCCGAGAAACAGCGGATCCAGGCTGTCGAGCAGCAGCCAGCGGTAGATCAGCGCCAGGATCAGCAGGCTGCTCAGGGATACCAGCAACATGCCTTCGAGGGTGGGCTGATCCACCGCCAGCACCGAGCCGAACAGCAGATGCAACAGATCGAGTTTGCGTCCGGTCAGGCCCAGCAGCAGCACGCCGCTGGCCAGGGAAATTGGGTAGATCGCCGCCAGGCTGGCGTCTTCGCGCAGGCCGGTGCGACGGGTGATCCAGGCGGCCAGACCTGCCATGCCCAGTCCTGCACCCAGGCCGCCGAGGGTCAGGGCCGGCAGGCTCAGGCCGAACAGCCAGAAACCCAGCGCGGCCCCCGGGAGAATGCCATGGGCAATGGCGTCGCCGATCAGGCTCAAGCGCCGCAGGACCAGAAAGACCCCCAAGGGAGCGGCACTGAGCGCCAGCACCACGCCACCTAACAAGGCGCGGCGCATAAAGGCGAACTCGACGAAGGGTGTCCAGAGCAGCTCCACCCTCAGGCCACCCGTTCCTGCGGCAGGGGTTGCTGCGGCCTGCGATCCGGCGGCGGGCGCTGAGCTACCAGTTGCTGCAGGGGCGCGAACACGCAGCCGCCGCGCGCCACCAGCAGGCCCTGGTCGAAGTGCCGGCTCAGCTGGGTCAGGTGATGGCTGACCAGCAGCTGGGTGCGGCCCTCGGCCTGCCAGCGCTGGATATGCCGCCAGAGCAGGACCTGGCCGTCCTCGTCCAGGGCCGCTTCCGGCTCGTCGAGCAGCAGCACCCGGGCCTCGGTAAGGCTCAGGCGCGCCAGCAGGGCGCGCTGCAGTTCGCCGCCGGAGAGTGCCTGCAGGGGGCGGTTTTCCAGGCCCTGCAGGTGCCAGTCTTCCAGGGTCTGCTGCAGGCGCCTGCGGCGCTCCCCGCGGTTCAGGCGGCTGCGCCAGAAGCCGGCATCCACCAGGGCCTGCAGGCGGATGGGAAACTGCCGGTCGATGGCCTGTTGCTGCACCAGGTAGGCGATACCGCCCAGGCGCGGCACGTCCAGCTGCACCCGGCCGCTCAGGGGCTGTTGCAATCCCGCGATGACCTTGAGCAGGCTGCTCTTGCCGCAGCCGTTGCTGCCAATGACCCCGGTCAGGCTGCCGGTTTTCAGCTGCAGGTCCAGCGGTGGGGTCAGGGGCTGGCCGGTGGGCCCCCAGAGCAGGTGCTGGCAGTGGATCATGCCGGGCTCCAATGCCACTGGCTGTGAGCCACGGCATCGTGAGCGTGCAGGCTTTCGGCATGCACCACGCGCAGGCTGAAGGCGTTTATCCCCGGTTGCAGCCGCAGGGCCGTGTGCAGGCGACGGGCGGCGTCTTCGCAGAACATCAGGTTCTGCCCGTTGGCCAGGGCGAAGGCCTGCTCGTCGGCGCGCTTGACCGCGGTTTGCACAGCGGTGCCCAGTGCCTGTTCGGCGCAGTCGATCAGCTCGATCAGCGGCAGTTCACTGGTCTGCGGCCGCAAGCGCACCTGCAGGGTCGCGGTGCTGCGCTGGCTGTGGGGCGTGGCGAGAATGCCCTGGGTGGAGCCGAGCCAGGCCAGCATCGCCTGATGGCTCAGGGCCTGGTCGGCGAAATCCTGGGTGAAGCGCTGCTGGATCAGATGACGGGCCAGGGCGGCCGAGCAGGGACAGGTGGAGGAATAAGCCACCTGAACCTGCAGTTCCACGTGAAACCCCCATGAATCCTGACGTGCGCGCACTTCGAAGGGGTAGGCCTTCCATCCGGACAGCGGGCTGACCAGGGCCGGGCGGCTGAGCAGGGCCTCGCCGCGCAGGTCGAGGTAGGCCCTGTCCGACAGGCCCTGGTGGCTGTCGAGAAACTGCGCCAGCAGCCTTTGCAGCAGGTGCGGGTTGAGGCGTTGGTGTTCCAGGGCCTGCAACGCCAGGTATAGCCGCGACATATGAATGCCCCGCGCATCCCCATCGTCCAGGCTGACACCCGCGTCGGCGCGGGCGGTGATGCGCTGTTGGGCCAGCAGCACGGGCAGGGCTATTTCACCCATGCCGACCCAGGCCAGGGGCTGTGTGTGCTGAGTCGCTTGGGCGGCAATGTCGGGCAGGGTCAAAGCGTTCATCAGAAATCCGGCGATCGGCGGTGGCAATAATGTTATGTTATAACAATTAAGACGCCATGCCAGTGAATTTGCACATGACCCCATCCCCGCTTACCGACGCCGAGCTGCTTGCCCAGCCGGCTGATCACTATATGAACGACGCTCAGCAGCAGTTCTTCCGCGCCCTGCTGCTGCGCCAGCGCGGCGAACTGCAGGCGCGCATCGCCCAGGAGTTCGAGAGTCTGCGCGAGCGCGAGCCCAGCAGTGATCCAGCCGATATCGGCAGTGCCGAAGAGCGGCACCAGTGGCAGCTGCGCCTGCTGGAGCGGGAAAAGAAGCTGCTGGACAAGCTCGACGAAGCGCTTGACCGCCTGGCCCGCGGCGAATACGGCTGGTGCCGGGAAACCAACGAACCGATTGGCCTCAAGCGCTTGCTGCCACGGCCCACCGCCAGCCTGTGCACCGAAGCCAAAGAGCGCCAGGAACAACGCGAAAAACACCTGCGCGACCGTGATTACTGATGGAGAACACCGCCATGCCCCAACGCCTTCCCGTCACCCTGCTGTCCGGTTTTCTCGGCGCCGGTAAAAGCACCCTGCTCAACCATATCCTGAGGAACCGCGAGGGCCTGAAGGTCGCGGTCATAGTCAACGACATGAGCGAGATCAATATCGACGGCAGCGAGGTGCAGCGCGATGTCAGCCTCAACCGCGCCGAGGAAAAGCTGGTGGAAATGAGCAACGGCTGCATCTGCTGCACCCTGCGCGAAGATCTGTTGCTAGAGGTCGACCGCCTGGCCCGGGAAGGCCGTTTCGACTACCTGTTGATCGAGTCCACCGGTATCTCCGAGCCGCTGCCGGTGGCCGAGACCTTTACCTTTCGCGGCGAGGACGGCCAGAGCCTGGCCGATGTCGCGCGCCTGGACACCCTGGTGACGGTGGTCGACGGGGTGAACTTCCTCAAGGACTTCCACGAGGCCGAGAGCCTGGCCAGCCGTGGCGAGATCCTGGGCGAGGAGGACGAGCGCTCGATCACCGACCTGCTGATCGAACAGGTGGAGTTCGCCGACGTGCTGCTGGTCAGCAAGATCGACCTGATCGGCCGCCATGAGCGCGAGGAGCTGATCGCCATGCTGCGCGGCCTCAACACCCATGCCGAGATCCTGCCCATGGCCATGGGCGCGGTGCCGCTGGCCAAGATACTCGACACCGGGCGTTTCGACTTCGAACGCGCGGCCCAGGCGCCGGGCTGGCTCAAGGAGCTGCGCGGCGAGCATGTGCCGGAGACCGAGGAATACGGCATCGCCTCCACGGCTTACCGCGCGCGGCGGCCGTTCCATCCCGAGCGTTTCTTCACCTTTATCAACCGCGAATGGACCAATGGCCGGCTGCTGCGCTCCAAGGGCTTTTTCTGGCTGGCCAGCAAGCACCAGGACGCGGGCAGCTGGTCCCAGGCCGGCGGGCTGATGCGCCATGGGTTTGCCGGGCGCTGGTGGCGCTTCGTGCCGAAAAGCCAGTGGCCCCAGGACGACGAAGGCCTGCAGGCCATCATGAAACACTGGGGCGCAGACTGCGGCGACTGCCGGCAGGAACTGGTGTTTATCGGCCAGCACATCGACTTTGAACGACTCACCGCCGAGCTGGACGCCTGCCTGCTGGACGAGGCGGAAATGGCACTGGGCGGGGAGGCGTGGCAAGCGTTGCCCGACCCCTTCGGGCCCTGGATCGAGGAGGTGGCCGCCTGATGCTCGCGCCGATCTTCAACGCAGCCCAGTCACAGCCGCTGCGCCGGCAGGTGAGCGGCGTGCAGCCCCAGGTGCTCGGCGAGGTACTGCGCGACCAGGTGAATCTGGCCGTCTGGCAGCGTCCATTGCCGGCGCCGGTCACCGGCTTCGCCGCACAGTTGCTGGCGCGGGGCGAGCCCCTGGCGCAGTCCATCGGCCTGGAGATCCAGGACGAGACGGTCGAGCCGGAGCTGGGCGACCTGCTGGCCGGTTATGCCGCGCTGCCCGGGCAGACCGCCTTTCTGGCCGATGTGCGCTGGCTGGTAAGCGCCTTCGCCTGCCTGCTCGGCGCTCGCTCGATCGGGCTGCGCCTGCGGGTGCTGGACAAGGCCATGTGTCCGCGGTTTCACGTCGACCAGGTGGCCGTGCGATTGATCACCAGCTACGCGGGGGTGGGCAGCGAGTGGTTGCGCGAAGACGCGATGGCGCGCCAAAGCCTGGGTGACTCCGCCGCCGAACCCCGGGACGCGGCGTCGATCGAACGCGCCGGCACCGGCCATGTGCTGCTGGCCAAGGGCGAGAAATGGTCGGGCAACCAGGGCGGCGGGCTGATCCACCGCTCGCCGCAGCCGCCCGACGGCCAGCGGCGGTTATTGTTGACCCTGGACTGGCTGGCCTAAAGGTCGTGGAAAACACCGCCTGGACTTGTCCTGCCTAGATGTTTCAATGGCAGGCTAAGGCTTGAGCCAGGTGCCCTGGCTCTGCGCTTCGCAGAAAGGCTTGAGGTAGGCGGCATCGCTGGCCACGCCGTAGTAATGGATATCCTGGCGGTAGGGCATGCCCGCCACCCGGGCATCGCTGCACAAGCCGAAGGCGCCGGCCGGACATTGCTCCAGGTATTCCACCTCGATGGTCTGGCCTTGCAACTGCGGCTGGCAGAAGCCGCCGCGAAACAGCTGTGGCGGGATGCTGCGGTTCTGCTGGCAGACCTTTACCTCGATGCGCTCGGCCTTGCTATGCACCACACAGGCCTCGCCCCAGGCCGTGCCGCAGACGAGCAGCAGCGCGAGCAAACAGAGGTTACGCATGGAGGACTCCTCGAAGAAAAAACTGCCGGCGACTCTACCATGGCGTTTTTAACGCGTCCCCGGTCGCGTCGCGCCGAAGCCTTCCCGTATGCCCTGGATAACCGCACCATAGGTCCATGCTCAAGAATATCCCCACGCACTTGATCGCCGGCCCCCTGGGGGCCGGCAAGACCAGCCTGATCCGCCAGCTGCTGGCGCAGCGCCCGGCCCACGAGCGCTGGGCCGTGCTGATCAACGAGTTCGGACTGGTCGGCCTCGACGCGGCCCTGCTCAGTACCGACGACGATGGCATCGCCTTGGGCGAGGTGGCCGGCGGCTGCCTGTGCTGTGTCAACGGCGTGCCGTTCCAGGTCGGCCTGAGCCGGCTGCTGCGCAAGGCCCGGCCGGATCGCTTGCTGATCGAACCGTCCGGTTTGGGCCATCCCCTGGCGTTGCTGCAGCAATTGCGCGAACCGCCCTGGTCCGGGGTGCTGGCGGTGCAGCCGCCGGTGCTGGTGCTGGATGCCGCCGCCCTGGCTGCTGGCGAGCCCCTGCCCGACAGCCAGCAGTCGACCCTGGATAGCGCCGGGTTGCTGTTGCTGAACAAGGCCGAACAGCTGGATGCCGCGGCCCGAGGTCGGGTGCTGGCGCGCCTGCCCGAGCGGCCGTTGCGCTGGACCAGTCAGGGACTATTGCCCCTGGCGCACTTGCCCGGTTTCGACGCGCCGTCCGAGGTCTTGGTAGGCGCAGGCCTGGACGGGCTGCCTGCTGGCAACGCACCGGTGCCTCGGCTCTGGCGGTCGCCGGACGAGCCGATCTGCCAGCTCCAGGATCAGCCCGAAGGCTGGAGCATCGGCTGGCGCTGGCATCCCAGCCAAGCCTTCGAGCTGATGCGCGTGCAGCACTGGCTGAGCGGCCTGCCCTGGCAAAGGGCCAAACTGGTGCTGCGCACCCATGCCGGCTGGCTGTCGGCCAATGCCCTGAACGGCCAGGCCTTGCACTGGCAGGGCAGCGAATGGCGCAAGGACTCGCGTCTGGAGCTGATCTTCACCCAGGCCCAGGACATCGCTCCACTGCAGGCCGGGCTGCGCAACTGCTTGCTTCAGGGGGATCGGTGAAGATCCCGTGCCGGGCAGGACGTGCGTCGAATGCCCCCCCCTTAGTGACTGGGGACGTCAAGGTTCCGAGGCGGCAAGACGCTCCAGTTCGGTCACGATACGTGCCGAGTACTGCTGCACCACGAAGGGCAGACTGGCTTCCTGAAAGCGCTGAATGGGCGGCTCGATGTACTGCCATTGGCGGGTCAGGCGAATCAGGCTCTGCTGGTAATGGGGGTATGCGCGGGTTTCCTGTTGCAACTGCGCGAGGTCGCGGCTGAAGCGGTCGGCCAGCTCGTTCAGGGCCGGCTCCTCGACGCCCAGGGCATGGGCGCCGATGCTGCGGGCAAGGTAGCTGTTGGCAATTTCCTGCATCGCCAGGCTCAACGAACGGGCCCGGAGGGTGATCGGCGAGATAGGGGTCTCGCCGCTGCTGACCAGGCTGGCGTCCAGGCGCTGGAGCAGGCTCTGCAACTGGCGGTTGCGCACAATCAATTCGGCCAGCTGAGGGATTTCCAGGCTGCCCGTGCGTTGCAGGCCCCGTGTCTGCTCGATCAGCATGCCGCTGTAGACCGTCCATTGCGGCAGCAATTGAGTCACCAGGGCTTGTGCCTGCTCGCCCGGTACCTGCTGCAGGCCGGCGAGAGGCTCGCGCGCCAGCTCCAGATGCCGTTCGATCGCTGCCGCCGTGTCGGCATCGGGATCGGCATACAGGCGATATAGATCGCCCAGGGAGCCCTGGGTTGTCAGCTGCACCTGGTGCAGCTGGAGCAACGGGTCGGCGACAGCCACCGCGCTGAACAGGCACAGCACCAACAGGGCGAGCAATCGCTGGGGCATAAACCACTCCG
>JAZKHB010000052.1:0-4297 GCA_040385585.1 Pseudomonadota bacterium
CCAGCCGGGCGACCTGGTGGCCATCGAGAGTCCGGCGTTCTATGCCACCCTGCAGGTGCTGGAGCGCCTGAAGCTCAAGGCCGTGGAAATCCCCGTGCACCCGCGCGAAGGCATCGACCTGGCCAGCCTGGCCAGCCGCCTCGAACAGCTGCCGATCAAGGCCTGCTGGTTTATGAGCAGCCTGCAGAACCCCCTCGGCGCGAGCATGAACGAGGCGAAGAAGCAGGCCCTGTACGCCCTGCTGCAGCGCCATCAGGTGCCGCTGATCGAGGACGACGTCTACGCCGAGCTGTACTTCGGCCCGCGGCCGCCCAAACCGGTGAAGAGCTTTGACCGCGACGGCCTGGTCATGCACTGCGGCTCCTTCTCCAAATGCCTGGCGCCGGGCTATCGGGTCGGCTGGGTCGCGGGGGGACGCTACGCCGAACAGATCAGCCGGCTCAAGCTGATGACCACCATTTCCCCTTCGGTACCGGCCCAGGCAGCCCTGGCCGATTACCTGCAGCACGGCGGCTACGATCGCCACCTGCGCAAGCTGCGCCACGCCCTGGAAACCCAGCAGGCCTCGATGCTCGCCTCCGCCGCCCGGCATTTCCCGGCCAGCACGCGGGTGACCCGTCCCAACGGCGGGTATTTCCTCTGGTTCGAATTCCCGGAACAGGTCGATTCGCTGCAGCTGTTCCAGCTGGCACTGGCCCAGGGCATCAGCCTGGCCCCCGGCCCGATCTTCTCGGCCACGCGCCACTTCGGCAACTGCGCGCGCCTGAATTACGGCCATCCCTGGAGCGCGGAATCCGAGCAGGCCATGGCCGTGCTCGGGCGCATTATCGACTCGTTCTAAGCGGTTGGCGGCGCGCGTAAACCTATACGCCCCCGGCGTTCTAGGGCTGTGCGTCTGTAACGGGCGGCGGGCTATCCGGCAGCCATTGCCCATGCAGCTTCGCCAGGCTGCCGTCGCGCCGCATCCCATCCAGGGCGGCCTGCCAGCGCTTCACCAGCTTCACGTCGGTGTTCAGGGAAAAGACGATGTAGCTGCTGCTCTGCATCAGGGGGTGTAGTTTTTCCAGGTCGTCCATCGAGCCGCCCAGTTCGGCCATCAGGCCCGGCAGCAGCTGGTCTTCGTAGACCATCAGGGGAATGCGCTTATGCAATACCATCCTGAGTATTTCGTGGGGCTTGGAGATCCGCTGCAGGTTGCTGAAGCCCATGCGCTCGAGAAACTGCTGGGAATACCAGTCCCGGGGCACGCCGATGCCCTCGACCTCCCGGGCGTCGTCCAGGCTGGCGATGCGCAGCCCGCTGCCGCGCCGGGCGTAGAAGCTGGTGGTGGTCGAGAGCAGCGGACCGACCCACTGAAACAGCGCTTCGCGCTCGGGCGTGCGCACGGTGACGAACAGCCCGACGTTGGGGCTGTGCTGCGCCCGCATATAGCCCCGTGCCCAGGGCACCATCTGGATGCTGCCGCTGTCTCCGGTACGCCAGAGCAACTCGCGCACGGCGGCTACGGACAGGCCATCGAGCTGCCCGTCACGGCTGAAGCTCAGCGGTGGATTCTCTTCGGTATAGAACTGCAACTCGCTGGCCGCCGCCAAGGGGCAGCACAGCAGCAGCACAGCCAGTACGCGCACCCACCCGACAACCATGATCACGCCCCTGCCCGTACTCGATTGAGCTTGAGTGTAAACGACCTTTACCGCCTTCCCAGCGACGGCCTCAATAGACTGGCGCCGTCGCAGCCCTGCTGCCCAGATGCCGCTCTAACACGCGTGTCGGCCTCTGGACGCAGCACGTGTTTACCCCTGGAGCTGCCGCCTGCGCGCCGTCCCTTTTATCCAGTGCCTCGTTCGGTACGGGCAGGGGGCTGGCTCGGTGGGATGCGCTGTAGCAAGATATGCGGCTGATTCCCTGCATCACATCTCCCTTCACTTGCGAACAAGGACACTGCCGTTTGAGCTCAAAGCCTACCTCCCACGCCGACATGGAAGCCGAAATGCGTCACGCCCTGGGCCTCGCCCCCGCCGTCACGCCCCCCGCTGCCGCTGCCAAGGAACAGGCCAAACGCCCCAAACGCTTCACCCTGGTGGAACTGAGCGTGCGCAAGAAAAGCGGCGGCGCGGCCTTTCGCTTCGAGCACCGCTCAAGCTCTATCAGCACCCTGACCGCCCAGCTCGAAGCCGAAAAAGCCGCGCGCGATCAAGGCCTGGATGTCTGGGTGCTGCTGGATATCCGGCAGGTGAGCGAATAGCACCGAGCGGACTTTCGACCAGGGCGGCTTTGGCCAGCAGCGGAGGCTCACAGGGCTCACGCGAGGCAGTCGGGACGGGGCGAATAACCACTGTCATGCCCCCCACGGGGAAGCCCGAAACGATCGCCAAACGCGAACTGGGCTCACGGGCATTCGCCCTCTGCCCGAGCCTCTGCACCCGGGTCGCAGTCGGCAGCGCCGGGCTGCTCGGCCCTGCGTTGGAAGCGGGAGAGTGGTTCGGCCTCTATCAGCGGCTGAACCATGGCGCCTCGGTCATTGAGTCGGCACATGCCGACGCACCGCGGCGTAGAGGGTGGCGAGCTGTGCACTGGCCTCCTCGAGCAGGCTGGCGGCGTGCGCCATGGCAAAATCCAGCGAATCGGGATGGGGCATGCTCGAAAAGCAGCCGTCGAAAAAAGGGGCAAGCGCGTGCGGGTCCTTGATGGCACCGCTGAGCAGCGCTACGGGAACCCCGTGCTCACGCGCCAAGGCCGCGATGTAGGCAGGCCCCTTGCCCAGTAGCGTTTGTCGATCCGAGCAACCCTCGCCCGTGATGACCCAGTCGTAGTCCGCCATGCGCTCCTGCAGGGACAGCGTCGCGGCGATGAAATCGGCGCCGGGGCGCAACTCGGCGCCGAGCAGCGCCAGTGCATAGCCCAATCCGCCGGCGGCTCCCGCGCCGGGGCGCTCGTTGAAACCGCAACCGAACAGCACTTGGCAGCGTGAAGCGAATCCCGCCAGCCGTTGATCGGCTTGCTGAAGGTCGCTGAAGCCCTTCTGCGCCCCGAAGATAAAGCTGGCGCCCTGGGCCCCGGTCAGTGGACTGACTACATCGGTCAAGGCGATCAGGCGCACCTCCTGCAGCCAATGGCTGTCGAGGCGCCGTTCGACCCGGACGATCTCCTCCAGGCTGGCGAACGTCGGCGCAAACGTGCGGCCTTGCGCATCGTGGAAGTCCAGCGCGACTTCGGCGAGCAAACCGCTCCCAGCTTCCATCGTCGAGGTCCCCCCCAAGCCCAGGACTATCGTTCGCTCGCCCCCTTCGTACAGTTGCCGTATGGCTTCACCGATACCGCGCGTGGTGCGCAGCGGTGGCGCCACCCTGGCCTGAGGAAGGCCAACCACGGCGGCCGCGTCAAGAATCGCAAATCGGCCTATCGCACTGTTGCGGCAGATGGCATAGGAAACAACCCGCGGCTCGCCATTGGCGTCGGTCACTTCCAGCGAGGCCCCTTCACCCGCCAGTGCGCTGGCCACGACCTCGGCGCTGCCCTCACCCCCATCGGCCATGGGCAGCTGGGTGATCGAGCAACCCGCGAGCGCTCTGGCGACCCCACGCGCCATGCAAGCGGCAGCCTCGATGGCATTCAGACTGCCCTTGAACGAGTCCGGAGCGATCAGTATCCGGGGCGCACGAGGGACGCAAGGGCTGGTCGAGGACATTGGCTTACGCTCCATTTAGGCTACTGGACCTGGCCCATGCCAAGTGCGGCAACGGCTACAGCAACCAAATTATCCTATCCCGCGCATGGCCGGGGATAACCAGGCCGCAGCGCGCCCTCGCAGGAGCCTTGAACGACAGGTATTGGCTCGCGGCGCTGCCTGCTGGCCCCGCGGTCATAGGCCTTTTCATCGACCTTGCCCTTTTGGTTTGGCCTGTTCTCGCCGGTCTGCAGTCCTCCCATCGAACACCCGCCCCTGCCTGCGCATGCCTGAAGATCGGGCTTATCGCAAAGCGATTGAAAATATACCTTGCGCGCAAGGTTGTTTCACCCTAAAGTCTCAGCAACTGGTTAGCGCGCAATATTTTATCGCTAAACACTAAATATTTCTCACCCTTACTCGTCGAGCAATTGCGTGGAGAACCGCTATGAAAACCCTGTTCGCCCTCGTCCTTCGCGCCCCCGTTCTGGCTGACAACAGCCAGGCGCACGAGCAGGACGATTGATCCCAGCCCAACCGCGACACTCGAACCCACACAACGCTTAGAGGACTACCCCCATGTCGATTCAAACCATCGCTTACCGTGCCTACGCCGAAGCCACCGGCGGC
>JAZKHB010000053.1:0-15233 GCA_040385585.1 Pseudomonadota bacterium
CTGTTCCTGCACCAGGGCCGCGTCGAGGAAAGCGGCTGCCCGCGCGAAGTGCTGGTCAATCCGCAATCCGAGCGTCTGCAGCAGTTTCTTTCTGGCAGTTTGAAGTGATTTTGACGTAATAATGCCGCGCTAGCAGTGGCGCTTGATGCCATACCTCCAGAGCCTGTAGCCCGACATGACTGTCCATCGAATTGGTTTTCTCCTCTGGCCCGGCACCCAGGCCATTACCCTGGCCCTGGCCGAGGAAGCACTGCGGGTCGCCCAGCGGGTGCACCCTGATGTGGTCTACGAGCTGGTATTCCTTCAGGCCGACGTGCCGCCCGAGGGCGCCTGGCGCCTGCCCGGCGAGCCCTGGGCGGGCAGGCTGGAGGGCTTCCAGAAACTCTTCGTGCTGGCCGACCAGCCCCCCGGCCCGCTGGCGCCGGCCCTGGGCGCCGCGCTCAAGCAACTGGTGCGCGGTGGGTGCTGCATCGGCGGGCTGGCGGCCGGGGTGTACGTGCTGGCCCAGCTCGGCTTGCTCGATGGCTACCGCGCGGCGGTGCATTGGCGTTGGCAGGACGACTTTACCGAGCGTTTCCCCAAGGTCATCGCCACCAGCCATCTGTTTGACTGGGACCGCGATCGCCTGTCCGCCTGCGGCGGCCTGTCGGTACTCGACCTGCTGCTGGCGGTGCTGGCCCGCGACCACGGCGCGGAACTGGCCGGAGCGGTCTCCGAAGAGCTGGTGGTCGAGCGTATCCGCGAGGGCGGCGAACGCCAGCGCATCCCGCTGCAGAACCGCCTGGGGTCCAGCCACCCCAAGCTGACCCAGGCCGTTCTGCTGATGGAGGCCAATATCGAAGAGCCGTTGACCACCGACGAAATCGCCCAGCACGTGTGCGTGTCGCGTCGCCAGCTGGAGCGCATCTTCAAGCAGTACCTCAATCGCGTACCCAGTCAGTACTACCTGGAACTGCGCCTGAACAAGGCCCGCCAGCTGCTGATGCAGACCAGCAAGTCGATCATTCAGATCGGTCTGTCCTGCGGCTTCTCCTCCGGCCCGCATTTTTCCAGCGCCTACCGCAATTTTTTCGGCGCCACCCCGCGTGAAGACCGCAACCAGCGGCGCAGCAACAGCCCCTTCGAACTGACTTCCGCCTCGGTCGAGCGCGGCTGAGTCAAGCTCAGCTGGCGGAGCGGTGCGCTGCTCTATCGCCGTCACACCGCCCGTCGAGCCCCGGGTTGCAACCCGCTGCCGCGTCATGCGCGTGTGAGTGGGTATCCAGATACCCGCTGAGGCGTCTTGTATTCGGGCCTGAATGCCATAAAGAGGCCCCCGTCATGTCCAGGGAGACGGGTTTCCAAGTAAGTGCGTGCGTGCCTGGATCTTCGCTGCTTGGACTGCGGATCGATTCGGGTGGCATAAGCGTCAGTGGCCTGAGGGGGAGGTCCTGCCTTTTGGGCCGCTCGAAATTTTTAGCAGTCTGCGCTTGGTGCGTCGAACAGCGTTTAAACTGCGCCCTCGCGACGCTTTCTGTCGCATTTCAGTAAGGGTCGTAAAAGCGTGGTTAGGCGCTGTAATAAGTTGTCGCATGGCGACAAGGCCCACTGCAATTGAGTCCCTACAATCCGTCCATCGCCCGCTTTTATGGCCGGCGTTTCTTCTCAGGAGAGCTTCGATGTCCGTTGAGCATGCGCAAGTGACACGCGCCGATTTCGATCAGGTCATGGTCCCCAATTACGCCCCCGCCGCCTTTATTCCGGTGCGTGGGCAGGGCTCGCGCGTCTGGGACCAGGGCGGGCGCGAGCTGATCGATTTCGCCGGCGGTATCGCGGTCAACTCCCTGGGGCACGCCCATCCGGCGCTGGTCAAGGCGCTGACCGAACAGGCCGAAAAACTCTGGCATGTGTCCAACGTCTTTACCAACGAACCGGCCCTGCGCCTGGCGCACAAGCTGATCGAGTCGACCTTCGCCGAGCGGGTGTTCCTGGCCAACTCCGGTGCCGAGGCCAACGAGGCGGCCTTCAAGCTGGCGCGGCGTTATGCCCACGATGTGTACGGTCCGGATAAATTCGAGATTATCGCGGCCACCAACAGCTTCCACGGGCGCACCCTGTTCACCGTGACGGTCGGCGGCCAGCCTAAATATTCCGATGGTTTCGGGCCGAAGATCGAAGGCATCAGCCATGTGCCCTTCAACGATCTGGACGCCCTGAAGGCGGCCATTTCCGACAAGACCTGCGCCGTTGTCCTGGAGCCCGTGCAGGGCGAGGGCGGCGTCCTGCCGGCCGATCGGGCTTACCTGGAAGGCGTGCGTGCCCTGTGTGATGAGCACAACGCGCTGCTGGTGTTCGACGAAGTGCAAAGCGGCATGGGCCGCAGCGGCGAACTCTTCGCCTATATGCACTACGGCGTGACCCCGGACATCCTCTCCAGCGCCAAGAGCCTGGGCGGCGGTTTCCCCATCGGCGCCATGCTCACCACCGAAAAGATCGCCGCGCACCTGGCGGTCGGCACCCACGGCACCACCTACGGCGGCAACCCCCTGGCCAGCGCGGTCGCCGCCGCGGTATTGGATGTGATCAACACCCCCGAGGTGCTGGCCGGTGTCAAGGCCAAGCACGCCCGCCTGAAAGCCGGCCTGGAGCACATCGCCGCCCAGTACGGGCTGTTTTCCCAGGTGCGCGGCCTGGGTCTGCTGATCGGCGCGGTACTGGCCGAACCCTGGAAGGGCAAGGCCAAGGACGTGCTCAATGCCGCCGAAAAGGAAGGCCTGATGGTGTTGATGGCCGGTCCCGACGTGCTGCGTCTGGCCCCCAGCCTGGTGATTCCGGATGCCGATATCGACGAGGGCCTGGCCCGGCTCGAGCGCGCCGTGGCCCGTCTGACCCAGGGCTGAGTCCCGCCGCGGCGCAGTCATTACCGCGGCCCATGCGCCGTGGCCCCCGAGGCCACGGTTTACTTCCGGCGGCTCGCCACGAGCGGCCCCACGTTTTTTCTCAGAGGAGTTACACCATGCTGGTGATGCGCCCCGCGCAAATGGCCGACCTGGCCGATGTGCAACGTCTGGCCGCGGACAGCCCGGTGGGTGTGACTTCGCTGCCCGACGATGCCGAGCGACTGAGCGACAAGATCGCCGCCTCGGATGCCTCCTTTTCCGCCGAAGTCAGCTTCAACGGCGAAGAGAGCTATTTCTTCGTGCTGCAGGACAGCGAAACCGGGCGCCTGCACGGTTGCTCCGGCATCGTCGCTTCGGCCGGCTATTCCGAGCCCTTTTACAGTTTTCGCAACGAGACCTTCGTTCACGCCTCCCGTGAACTGAAGATTCACAACAAGATTCATGTCCTCTCGCTGTGCCACGACCTGACCGGCAACAGCCTGCTGACCAGTTTCTATGTGGAAAGCAACCTGGTGAACTCGGTCTGGGCCGAGCTCAATTCCCGCGGTCGTCTGCTGTTCGTCGCCAACCACCCGGAGCGGTTCGCCGACGCGGTGGTGGTGGAGATCGTCGGGCAGAGCGACGAGCAGGGCGATTCGCCGTTCTGGGATGCGGTGGGGCGCAATTTCTTCGACATGAACTACGCCGAGGCCGAACGCTTGTGCGGGCTTAAGAGCCGGACCTTCCTCGCCGAGCTGATGCCCCATTACCCGATCTACGTGCCGCTGCTGCCCGATGCCGCCCAGGAGTCCATGGGCCTGGTGCATCCGCGGGCGCAGATCAGCTTCGATATCCTGATGCGCGAAGGCTTCGAGACCGATCATTACATCGATATCTTCGACGGCGGCCCGACCTTGCATGCCCGTACCTCGGGCATTCGCTCCATCGCCCAGAGTCGCGTGGTGCCGGTACGCGTCTCTTCGGGTGAGGAGCGCGGACCGGCCAAGGGCGGGCGGCCGTATCTGGTGTCCAACGGCCAGATGCAGGATTTCCGGGCGATCGTCGCCGAACTGGATTGGGTGCCGGGGAAACCGGTCACCCTGAGTCTCGAAGCCGCCGAGGCCCTGGGCGTCGGCGAAGGTGCCAGCGTGCGCCTGGTTGCGGTTTAAGGAGTCGTTATGATCGTTCGTCCCGTAAGCAGTGCCGATTTGCCGGCGCTGATCGACCTGGCCCGCAACACCGGTGCCGGCCTGACGACCCTGCCGGCCGACGAGGAGCGCCTGGCGCATCGCGTCGGTTGGGCCGAGAAAGCCTTTCGCGGCGATGCCGAGCGCGCCGACGCCGACTACCTGTTCGTGCTCGAGGACGACGATGGCAAGGTGCTCGGCATCTCCGCCGTGGCGGGTGCCGTGGGCCTGCGCGAGCCCTGGTACAACTACCGCTTGGGCATGATCGTCAGCGCTTCCCAGGAGCTGAATATCCACCGCGAGATTCCCACCCTGTTCCTGGCCAACGACCTGACCGGCAACGCCGAGCTGTGCTCGCTGTTCCTGCGCGCCGACCAGCGCAACGGGCTGAACGGCCGCCTGCTGTCCAAGGCGCGCTTTCTGTTTATCGCCGAATTCCCCGAGCTGTTCGGCGACAAGGTGATCGCCGAAATGCGCGGCATGTCCGACGAGAACGGCCGTTCGCCGTTCTGGGAGAGCCTGGGCCGGCATTTCTTCAAGATGGAGTTCTCCCGCGCCGATCACCTGACCGGGGTGGGCAACAAGGCCTTTATCGCCGAGCTGATGCCCAAGTTCCCGCTCTACACCTGCTTCCTGTCCCAGGAGGCGCGCAGCGTGATCGGCCGCGTGCACCCGGATACCGAGCCGGCCCTGAGCATGCTCAAGGCCGAGGGCTTCAGCTATCAGGGCTATATCGACATCTTCGACGCCGGCCCGTCCATCGAGGCCGAAACCGCGAAGATCCGCGCGGTGCGCGACAGCCGCGCCCTGGTACTGGCCATCGGCACCCCGGGCGAGGACGCCCCGGCCTACCTGATCCATAACCGCAAGCGCGCCAATTGCCGCATCACTGCCGCGCCGGCACGCCTGGCCGCCGGCACCCTGGTGGTGGACGCCAGGACCGCCAAGCGCTTGCGCCTGAACGCCGGCGACCAGGTGCGCGCCGTGCCCCTGTCGGCCAAGCCGATCGAGGAGACCCGCCGATGAGCAGCCATTACATTGCCGGCACCTGGCAGCCTGGCCAGGGCGAGCCCCTGGAATCCCTGAATCCGATGACCCAGGCCTCGCTCTGGCGCGGCCAGGGCGCCTCGGCCGCCCAAGTGGAGGCCGCGGTCGGCGCGGCGCGGTCGGCCTTTCCGGCCTGGGCCAGTCGCCCGTTGGAAGAACGCATCGCGGTGCTGGAGCGCTTCGCCGAGATACTCAAGCAACGTGGCGACGCCCTGGCGCGGGCCATCGGCGAGGAGACCGGCAAGCCGCTCTGGGAGTCGGCCACCGAAGTCACCAGCATGGCCAACAAGGTCGCCATCTCGATTCAGAGCTACCGCGAGCGCACCGGCGAGAAATCCGCGCCGCTGGCCGATGCCACGGCCGTGCTGCGGCACAAGCCCCATGGCGTGGTGGCGGTGTTCGGCCCCTACAATTTCCCCGGCCACCTGCCCAACGGCCATATAGTCCCGGCGCTACTGGCCGGCAACGCGGTGCTGTTCAAGCCCAGCGAACTGACGCCCAGGGTCGCCGAACTGACGGTGCAATACTGGATCGAGGCGGGCCTGCCGGCCGGGGTGCTTAACCTGCTGCAGGGCGCTCGCGAAACCGGCGTGGCCCTGGCCGCGCACCCGGACCTGGACGGCCTGTTCTTCACCGGCTCCAGCCACACCGGCAACCTGCTGCACCAGCAGTTCGCCGGCCGCCCGGACAAGATCCTGGCCCTGGAAATGGGCGGCAACAACCCGCTGGTGGTCGAGGAGGTCGAGGACCTGGAGGCGGCGGTCTACTGCATCGTGCAATCGGCCTTTATCTCCGCCGGCCAGCGTTGTACCTGCGCCCGGCGCCTGCTGGTGCCCCAGGGTGCCTGGGGCGATCGGCTGCTGGCGCGCCTGGTCGAGGTGGCCGCGCGCCTCAAGGTCGGCGCCTTCGACGAACAACCTGCGCCCTTTATGGGCTCGGTGATATCCCTGGGCGCGGCGCGCCAGTTGCTCGAGGCCCAGGCGCGTCTGATCGCCCGGGGCGCCAATGCGCTGCTGGCCATGGACCAGCCCCGGGAGAACGCCGCGCTCCTGACCCCCGGCATTCTCGATGTGACGGCCGTCGCCGAGCGACTGGACGAGGAATTCTTCGGCCCGCTGCTGCAGGTGATCCGCTACGCCGATTTCGACGCCGCCATCCGCGAGGCCAACGCCACCCGCTTCGGCCTGGCCGCTGGCCTGCTCTCGGACAGCGCCGCGCAGTACCAGCGCTTCTGGCTGGAAAGCCGGGCCGGCATCGTCAACTGGAACAAGCAGCTGACCGGCGCGGCCAGCACCGCGCCCTTCGGCGGTGTCGGCGCGTCCGGCAACCACCGCGCCAGCGCCTACTACGCGGCGGACTATTGCGCCTACCCGGTGGCCTCGCTGGAAAGCCAGGTCTTGAGCCTACCCACCACCCTGACCCCGGGAGTGAGTTTGTAAATGACAGCCCATGAAGTGAACTTCGACGGTCTGGTCGGACCGACCCATAACTACGGCGGCCTGTCCTACGGCAACGTGGCCTCCCAGGGCAACAGCCAGCAGGCCTCCAACCCGCGGGAAGCGGCACGTCAGGGCCTGGCGAAGATGAAGGCCCTGATGGACATGGGCTTCAAACAGGGCGTGCTAGCGCCCCAGGAGCGCCCGGACGTGGCGGCGCTGCGCAGCCTGGGCTTTGCCGGCAGCGATGCCCAGGTGATTGCCCGGGCGGCCAAGGAGGCCATGCCCCTGCTGGTTGCCAGCTGCTCGGCCTCGAGCATGTGGACGGCCAATGCCGCCACCGTCAGCCCCAGCGCCGACACAGCCGACGGTCGCGTGCATTTCACCGCGGCCAACCTGAACTGCAAGTTCCACCGCAGCCTCGAACACCCGGTGACCAGCCGCATCCTCGGCGCCATGTTCGCCGACCCCCGGCAC
Organism: Pseudomonadota bacterium; assembly: GCA_040385585.1. Taxonomy (GTDB): domain Bacteria; phylum Pseudomonadota; class Gammaproteobacteria; order Pseudomonadales; family Pseudomonadaceae; genus Aquipseudomonas. The sequence continues at coordinate 7,006 of JAZKHB010000053.1, forward strand.
TTCGCCCACCACGCGGCCTTGCCGGCGGTGACGCAATTCGGTGACGAAGGCGCGGCCAACCACACGCGTTTCTGCAAGGGCTATGGCGAGGCGGGCGTGGAGTTCTTCGTGTTCGGTCGCAGTGCCTTCGACAGCCGCTTTCCGGCGCCGCAGCGTTATCCCGCGCGCCAGACCCTGGAAGCCAGCCAGGCGGTGGCGCGGCTGCACGGCCTGAGCGAGGACGGCGTGGTCTACGCCCAGCAGAGCCCGGCGGTGATCGATCAGGGCGTGTTCCACAACGATGTGATCGCCGTGGGCAACGGCGAGGTGCTGTTCCACCACGAGGACGCCTTTCTTGACAGCGAGCGGGTCCTGGCCGAGCTGCAGGACAAGCTGGGCCGGCGTGGCGGGCGGTTCCAGGCGCTGTGCGTGCCCCGCGAGCAGGTGGCCGTGGAAGATGCGGTGCGCTCCTACCTGTTCAACAGCCAGCTGCTCAGTCGCGCCGACGGCAGCATGCTGCTGATCGTGCCGGAGGAGTGCCGCAACAACGCACGGGTCTGGCAGTACCTGCAGGGGTTGACCGCCGCAGGCGGGCCGATCCGCGAGGTCAAGGTCTTCGACCTCAAGCAGAGCATGCAGAACGGCGGGGGGCCGGCGTGCCTGCGCCTGCGCGTGGCGCTCGACGAGCAGGAACTGGCGGCGGTCAATCCGGGTGTGATCATGACCGCGGCCTTGAATGAAACCCTGCTGGCCTGGGTCGATAGGCACTACCGTGACCGCCTGAGCGAAGCCGACCTGGCGGACCCGCAACTGCTGGTCGAATGCCGTACGGCCTTGGACGAACTGACGCAGATCCTTACACTGGGCTCGGTATATCCTTTTCAACGCGCTTGAATGACGAGCGACAGCCTGGAGCTTTTCCGATGACCGACAGCCTGCACCTGATACTCGAAGACACCGACGGCACCCAGCTGGAAACCACCTGCACCCGTCTGGCGGTGGTTTGGCAAGGCAAGGAAGTGTGGATTCAGCAGGCCGGCAACGGTCAGTTGCTGATCGGCGTTGACGTGGAGGAGGGCGACAGCGAGTACGCTAACCTGCTGCTGCGCCCGCTTGCCACCAACCTGGTCAGCCTGCAACTGGAAATGGAACCGGCCGAGGTCGGCGACGACGACCACGTGCACGGCCCGGACTGCGCCCACGATCATTGAGTACTCGAATGGGTTTCACCCGTGCCGCGTCGGATCGCCGTCATTCCCGCACAGGCGGGAATCCAGCGCTAGCCATGCATGGAGGCGAGCGGCTGTTGGCGGTCCGTAAGGCGAGTCGATTCGACCCCACCAGCCCTCGACTGAGGGCAGCTCTGGAGATCCACGGATGTTGGCCCTCGGCAAACTGCTTGAACTGACCCTGGCCGGCCACGAGCCGGCGTCCAAGCTGCAACTGACCCCAGAGGGCGCGCGGCTGCGCTGGCTGGCAGAGGGCGCGCTGGAGGTGACGCCTCCAGCGGGGCTGGACAACGGTCAGGACCTGCTGCTGTCCGCCGGCATCCACGGCAACGAAACCGGCCCTATCGAACTGCTCGACCGCCTGCTGCGGGGCATCGCCCGCGGCACCCTCAAACCGCGGGCGCGCCTGCTGTTCCTGCTGGGCAATCCCGAGGCCATGCGCCGCGGCGAGCGCTATATCGATCAGGACATCAACCGCCTGTTCAATGGCCAGCACGAGCTGTCCAGTGGTTTCGAGGCCTTGCGTGCCTGCGAACTGGAGCACCTGGCGGCGGCGTTCTTCGCCAAGCCCGAGCGCCAGCGCCTGCACTACGACCTGCACACCGCGATCCGCGCTTCGAAGATCGAACAGTTCGCCCTGTATCCCTGGAGCGCAGGCCGTTGCCATTCCCGGCGCGAACTGGCCCGGCTGCGCGAGGCCGGCATCGAGGCGGTGTTGCTGCAGAGCAAGACCTCGATCACCTTCAGCGCTTACACCTACGCCCAGCTGCAGGCCGAGGCCTTTACCCTGGAGCTGGGCAAGGCGCGGGCCTTCGGCCAGAACCAGGGGGTCAACCTGGAGCGCTTGGAAGCACGCCTGGAATGCCTGATCGAGGGGCGCGAGCCCGAACCGCAGGCCACCAACCTGGAGGGCCTGCAGCTGTTCGCCGTGGCCCGCGAGGTGATCAAGCGCAGCGATGAGTTCGTGCTGCACCTGCCGGCCGACATCGAGAACTTCAGCGAGCTGCCCCTCGACTACCTGCTGGCCGAGGACCAGGGCGGCAGCCGCTGGACGATCGAAGAGGCCGGTGCGCGGATTATCTTCCCCAATCCCAAGGTCAGGAACGGCCTGCGCGCAGCCATTCTGATCGTGCCCTGCGACGGCGCGCAGCTCGTATAGGAGCCAGCGTGCTGGTGATCCTTCGCTCGACGAGCAAGCGCAACTTGTCTGGCCGGTGCGTGCGCTTTAGCATCCAGGCTTTACGCCTTTTGCAGGAGCAATCATGGCCGTTATCGATTTGCGCAGCGACACCGTTACCCAACCGACTTCCGGTATGCGCGAGGCCATGGCGCATGCCGAGCTGGGCGACGATGTGTACGGCGAGGACCCCACGGTCAATCGCCTGGAACGAGTTCTGGCCGAGCGGCTGGGCTTCGCGGCGGCGCTGTTCGTGCCCACCGGCACCATGAGCAACCTGCTGGGGCTGATGGCGCACTGCGAGCGCGGCGAGGAGTATATCGTCGGGCAGCAGGCCCACACCTACAAGTACGAAGGCGGCGGCGCGGCGGTGCTGGGTTCGATCCAGCCGCAGCCCATAGAAGTCGAGGCCGATGGCTCCCTGGACCTGGCCAAGGTCGAGGCGGCGATCAAGCCCGACGATTTCCATTTCGCCCGCACCCGCCTGCTGGCCCTGGAAAACACCATGCAGAGTAAGGTGCTGCCCCTGGCCTATCTGGCGGCCGCCCGCGAATTGACGCGCCGCCATGGCCTGGCCCTGCACCTGGACGGCGCGCGACTGTTCAATGCCGCGGTCAAGCAGGGGGTTGAAGCAGGGGAGATCACCCGGCACTTCGATTCGGTCTCGGTGTGCCTGTCCAAGGGCTTGGGCGCTCCGGTTGGCTCGGTGCTCTGCGGCAGCGCGCAACTGATCGGCAAGGCCCGGCGGCTGCGCAAGATGGTCGGCGGCGGCCTGCGCCAGGCCGGCATCCTGGCGGCCGCCGGGCTCTATGCCCTGGAGCATCAGGTCGAGCGTCTGGCCGAGGATCACGCCAACGCCGAGCGCCTGGGCGCCGGACTGCGTGAGCTGGGCTTTGCCGTGGAGCCGGTGCAGACCAATATGGCCTATGTGCAGGTGGGTGATCAGGCCGCGGCGCTGCAGGCTTTTCTGGCCGAGCGCGGTATCAAGGTAAGCGGCGCCGCGCGCCTGCGCCTTGTCACCCACCTGGATGTCTCGAGCGCAGCCATCGACCAGGTGATCGCGGCGTTTGCCGCCTTTGGTCGAAATTAACGGTCGCGGTCTGTCCAATAGCTTTGAACTATCGTGCAAAGGCACTAGCCCCAAGCCGCCTTGCCTATATAATGCGGCCCTTTGCCGGCTTTGCCGTGGCCGCCTGTTTCCGTGGAAGAATCTATGAAAAGCGCAGAAATCCGTGAAGCCTTCCTCCGCTTCTTCGAAGAGCAGGGGCATACCCGTGTCGCCTCCAGCTCGCTGATCCCGGGCAACGACCCCACCCTGCTGTTCACCAACGCCGGCATGAACCAGTTCAAGGACTGCTTCCTCGGCCAGGAAAAGCGTGCCTACACCCGTGCCGTCAGCAGCCAGAAATGCGTGCGTGCCGGCGGCAAGCACAACGACCTGGAAAACGTCGGCTACACGGCGCGCCACCACACTTTTTTCGAGATGCTGGGTAACTTCAGCTTCGGCGACTATTTCAAGCGCGACGCGATCAATTACGCCTGGACCTTCCTGACCTCGCCGCAGTGGTTGAACCTGCCCCAGGACAAACTCTGGGTCACGGTCTACGCCAGCGACGACGAGGCCTACGACATCTGGACCAAAGAGGTCGGGGTGCCGGCCGAGCGCATGGTGCGTATCGGTGACAACAAGGGCGCGCCCTATGCCTCGGACAACTTCTGGACCATGGGCGATACCGGCCCATGCGGCCCTTGCACCGAGATTTTCTTCGACCACGGCGCCGATATCTGGGGCGGCCCGCCGGGCTCGCCGGAAGAGGACGGCGACCGCTATATCGAGATCTGGAACAACGTCTTTATGCAATTCAACCGCACGGCTGATGGCGTCCTGCACCCGCTGCCGGCGCCCTCGGTGGACACCGGCATGGGCCTGGAACGTATCAGCGCGGTGCTGCAGCATGTGCACTCGAACTACGAGATCGACCTGTTCCAGAGCCTGCTGGCCGCCTCGGCCCAGGCCATCGGCTGCGCCAACGACGAAGCGCCCTCGCTCAAGGTGGTGGCCGACCATATCCGCTCCTGCAGCTTCTTGATCGCCGACGGCGTGACCCCCTCCAACGAGGGCCGCGGCTACGTGCTGCGGCGCATCGTCCGTCGCGCCTGCCGCCACGGTAATAAGCTGGGCGCCACCGGCAGCTTCTTCCACAAGATAGTCGCGGCGCTGGTCGCCGAGATGGGCGAGGCCTTCCCGGAGCTGAAACAGCAACAGGCGCATATCGAGCGCGTGCTCAAGACCGAGGAAGAGCAGTTCGCCAAGACCCTGGAGCAGGGCCTGAAAATCCTCGAGCAGGACCTGGCCGAGCTGCAGGGCACGGTGATTCCCGGTGAGGTGATCTTCAAGCTCTACGACACCTTCGGTTTTCCCATGGACCTGACCGGCGACATCGCCCGTGAGCGCGAGCTGACCCTGGACGAGGCCGGCTTCGAGCGCGAGATGCAGGCCCAGCGCGTGCGTGCGCGTTCCGCCAGCGCCTTCGGCCTGGACTACAACAGCCTGGTCAAGGTGGATGTCGAGACCGTCTTCACCGGTTATGCCGCCACCGCCGATGAAGGCCGGGTAGTCGCCCTGTTCAAGGACGGCCAGGCCGTGGAACAGCTGCAGGCGGGCGAGGAGGGCGTGGTGGTGCTGGACCGCACGCCGTTCTACGCCGAGTCCGGCGGGCAGATCGGCGACTGCGGTTATCTCCAGGCCGCGGGCCTGCGTTTCGAGGTGCGCGACACCACCAAGGCCGGTGGCGCCTTCCTGCACCAGGGCGTGCTGGCCCAGGGCAGCCTGGCCGTGGGTGCACCGCTGAAGGCCGAGGTCGATGCCTCGCTGCGCCAGGCCACGGCCCTCAACCACTCGGCGACCCACCTGCTGCACGCCGCCCTGCGCCAGGTGCTCGGCGAGCATGTGCAGCAGAAGGGCTCGCTGGTGGACAGCCAGCGCCTGCGCTTCGACTTCAGCCACTTCGAGGGGATCAAGCCCGAGCAGCTCAAGGCCCTGGAAGAAATCGTCAATGCCCAGGTGCGCCAGAACTCGCCGGTGGAGACCCTGGAAACCGATATCGAGACCGCCAAGCAGAAAGGCGCCATGGCGCTGTTCGGCGAGAAATACGGCGATCAGGTGCGTGTGCTGAGCATGGGCGGCGATTTCTCGGTCGAACTCTGCGGCGGCATCCATGCCAGCCGCACCGGCGATATCGCCCTGTTCAAGATCATCAGCGAAGGCGGTGTGGCGGCGGGCGTGCGACGTATAGAGGCGGTGACCGGCGCCGCGGCCCTGGCCTACCTCAATAGCGCCGAGGAGCAGCTCAAGGAGGCGGCAGCCCTGGTCAAGGGTAACCGCGACACCCTGCTGGACAAGCTGGGCGCCGTGCTCGAGCGCAATCGCCAGCTGGAAAAGGAGCTGGAGCAGCTCAAGGCCAAGGCCGCCAGCGCCGCTGGCGACGACCTGTCCGGTTCGGCGATCGAGGTCAAGGGCGTGAAAGTCTTGGCCGCGCGCCTGGACGGCCTGGACGGCAAAGCGCTGTTGGCCCTGGTCGATCAATTGAAGAACAAGCTGGGCCGCGCGGTGATCCTGCTGGGCGGCGTGCAGGACGGTAAGGTCGTGCTGGTAGCGGGCGTGACCCAGGACCTGACGGGCCAGCTGAAGGCCGGCGAGCTGATGAAGCAGGCGGCCGCGGCCGTCGGCGGCAAGGGCGGCGGTCGACCGGACATGGCCCAGGGCGGCGGCGTCGATGCCGATGCACTGGACGCGGCCCTGGCGCTGGCCCAGCCCTTTGTCGAGCAGGGCCTGTAACCTGCATGGGTATGAATCGTTTAATGGACGCCCTTCGGGGTTAAGGCGGCTTTGACATGGCTTTGATCGTACAGAAATTTGGAGGCACTTCCGTCGGCACCGTCGAGCGTATCGAGCAGGTGGCCGATAAGGTCAAGCGGTTCCGCGAGGCCGGCGATGATCTGGTCGTGGTGCTGTCGGCCATGAGTGGCGAAACCAATCGCCTGATCGACCTGGCCAAGCAGATCAGCGATCAGCCGGTGCCGCGCGAGCTGGACGTAATGCTCTCCACCGGCGAGCAGGTGACCATAGCCTTGCTGACCATGGCGCTGATCAAGCGCGGCGTGCCAGCGGTGTCCTACACCGGCAACCAGGTGCGCATCCTCACTGACAGTGCCCACAACAAGGCGCGCATCCTGCAGATCGACGACCAGAAGATCCGCGCCGACCTCAAGGCCGGCCGCGTGGTCGTGGTGGCGGGTTTCCAGGGCGTGGACGAGCAGGGCAGCATTACCACCCTCGGTCGAGGCGGTTCGGACACCACCGGCGTGGCCCTGGCGGCGGCGCTCAAGGCCGACGAGTGCCAGATCTACACCGATGTCGATGGTGTCTACACCACCGACCCGCGCGTTGTGCCCCAGGCCCGGCGCCTGGACAAGATCACCTTCGAGGAAATGCTGGAAATGGCCAGCCTCGGTTCCAAGGTGCTGCAGATCCGTTCGGTGGAGTTCGCCGGCAAATACAATGTCCCGCTGCGCGTATTGCACAGCTTCCAGGAAGGGCCGGGCACCCTTATCACTATCGACGAAGAGGAATCCATGGAACAGCCGATCATTTCCGGCATCGCCTTCAACCGCGATGAAGCCAAGCTGACCGTCCGCGGCGTGCCGGATATTCCGGGCGTGGCGTTCAAGATCCTCGGGCCGATCAGCGCCGCGAATATCGAAGTGGACATGATCGTGCAGAACGTGGCCCACGATAACACCACGGACTTCACCTTCACCGTGCACCGCAACGACTACCAGGCCGCCTTGCAGGTCCTGGAGCAGACCGCCCGCGAGCTGGGCGCCCGCGAAGTCAGCGGCGACGTGAAGATCGCCAAGGTCTCCATTGTCGGTGTCGGCATGCGCTCCCACGCCGGCGTGGCCAGCCGCATGTTCGAGGCCTTGGCCAAGGAAAACATCAATATCCAGATGATCTCCACTTCCGAAATCAAGGTGTCGGTGGTGATCGAAGAGAAATACCTGGAGCTGGCGGTGCGCGCGTTGCACACTGCCTTCGAACTGGACGCCCCGGCCCGACAGGCCGACTAAGGCGTTATCCGAAAGGCGCGGTTGACCCCGCGCCTTTTGTCATTTTTGGTCGGCGTGCGGACTTTATTTCTGCCTACACTGGTCAATACTTGGGTGAAAGACTCTGCGGTATACGCTTCATGGAGCCTGCCACCGTTTTTTTGCAGACTGTTGTCCCGAGCTGTTATCCCTAAGGAGAAAGGAATGCTGATTCTGACTCGCCGGGTCGGAGAGACCCTGATGGTGGGTGACGAAGTCACTGTCACCGTGCTGGGCGTTAAAGGTAATCAGGTGCGCATTGGGGTCAACGCCCCTAAGGAGGTTGCCGTGCACCGTGAAGAAATCTACCAACGCATCCAGAAAGAGAAAGACGAAGAACCAAACCACTAATTTTTATCGATTTTTGGCTTTGCAAACGGGGTAAAGATGGATATGATGCGCCCCGTGTTGCGGAGAGGTGGCCGAGTGGCCGAAGGCGCTCCCCTGCTAAGGGAGTACATCTCACAAGGGTGTCGGGGGTTCGAATCCCCCCTTCTCCGCCATTATTCAGAGTTGTAGGGCGTGATGCCGGGAATCGGCAGAAGCAGTTGATGTAACCTAAGTTGTTGATAAGTTACTGAAATTTTTTCTGAAGAAGCTTGACCATCGTTATTGGCGGCCTATAATTCGCACCCCTAAGTGCACTCGTAGCTCAGCTGGATAGAGTACTCGGCTACGAACCGAGCGGTCACAGG
>JAZKHB010000054.1:0-1303 GCA_040385585.1 Pseudomonadota bacterium
ACGCCCTGCACGCTACCCGTGCAGCCGTTGAAGAAGGCGTGGTACCTGGCGGCGGTGTGGCCCTGGTGCGTGCCCTGCAAGCCATTGCCGATCTGAAAGGCGACAACGCCGACCAGAACGTCGGTATCGCGCTGCTGCGTCGCGCCGTCGAGGCGCCGCTGCGCCAGATCGTCGCCAACTCCGGCGACGAGCCGAGCGTAGTGGTCGACAAGGTCAAGCAAGGTACCGGCAACTACGGTTACAACGCGGCCACCGGCGAATACGGCGACATGATCGAAATGGGTATCCTCGACCCGGCCAAGGTGACCCGTTCTGCGCTGCAGGCCGCGGCCTCCATCGCCAGCTTGATGATCACCACCGAGGCGATGATCGCCGAGATCGTGGAAGACAAGCCTTCTGCCGGTGGCGGTATGCCGGACATGGGCGGCATGGGTGGCATGGGCGGCATGATGTAAGCCGACCAGCCCCCAGGGTCTGATCCGTTGTAGAAAAACCCCGCCTGGTGCGGGGTTTTTTTATGGGCGCTTTCCTCGGATCATGGCTCCGACCGGTAGAAGATCCGCTGCGGCGGGCCTCTGCGTCCGCATCCGAGCGGACCGCGTGAAAAAACCGTTAAAGCGCCATTTTTACAGGCCGTCCGGGTTATGGTGGCGGCACTTTTTGGAGACCGACTTCATGCGCATCCTGCTGGTCGAAGACAACCGTGACATCCTGGCGAACCTGGCCGATTACCTGGGTATCAAGGGCTACAGCGTCGATTGTGCGCAAGACGGCTTGTCGGGCCTGCACCTGGCGGCCACCGAGCATTACGACCTGATCGTGCTGGACATCATGTTGCCCGGACTGGACGGCTACACCCTGTGCAAACGCCTGCGCGAGGAGGCCCGACGCAACACCCCGGTGATCATGCTGACCGCCCGCGACCAGCTGGATGATCGTCTGCAGGGTTTTCGCGCGGGGGCTGACGACTACCTGCTCAAACCCTTCGCCCTGTCCGAGCTGCATGCGCGGATCGAAGCGGTATTGCGCCGCAGCAGCGGTGGGGGCCGGCGCAGCCTCGAGGTCGGCGAGCTGAGCTACGACCTCGACACCCTGGAGGTCAGCCGCGCCGGTCGCACGCTCAAACTCAACCCCGTAGGTCTCAAGTTGCTGGCGGTGCTGATGCAGAAGAGCCCTCACGTGCTGCGTCGCGAGGTGCTGGAAGAGGCCTTATGGGGCGACGATTGCCCCGACAGCGACAGCTTGCGCAGCCATGTGCACCAGTTGCGCCAGGTGATCGACAAGCCTTTTGCCCGACCGCTGT
>JAZKHB010000054.1:1313-41878 GCA_040385585.1 Pseudomonadota bacterium
TGCACACCGTCCACGGTGTGGGATATCGCCTGGCGGAGGTGGCGGATGGAGTTTAAGCAGAGCCTGTCACGGCGCATTGTCATTGCCTTCGTGCTGATGACCGCGCTGGTGGGTGGCGTCTTCGCCCTGGGCATCGTGGAGACCGTGCACCTGGTCGAGGCACGGCTGTTGTCCAGTGAGCTGGGCGGCGACCTCGATCGCCTGCTGCACATGGAAACCACGGAGGACTGGCGCCATCGACCTGAACCGGGTCAGTTGTTCTATTTCACCGGGGGGTGGGATGATTTCGTCCTGCCTCAGGATTTGGAAAACCTCCCCTCCGGCTTTCATGAAGTGATTCGCGATCCGCTGTCCTACCACGCTTATGTGCGTGAAGTGGACGGGCGTCGCTATGTGCTGTTGCAGGACCAGAGCGAGTTCGAGGAGCGCGAGCAACTGCTCTTCGCGGTGGTGTTCAGCGGCTTTTTGCTGAGCATCGCCCTGGCGGCGGTGCTGGGCTGGATGCTGGCGCGCAAGGTGATCGAGCCGGTGGTGCGCCTGGCGCGGCAGGTGCGGCATCGCGATCAGTTGCTGGCCTTGGCGCCGCCCCTGGCGCCGGACTATGCCGCCGACGAAGTGGGCCAGCTGGCCGCGGCCTTCGACACCACCCTGGGCCTTCTGCGTCATGCGCTGACCCGCGAGCGGCTGTTTACCAGCGATGTCAGTCACGAACTGCGCACGCCCCTGATGGTGCTGGCCAGTTCTTGTGAGCTGCTGCTGGCCAACCCCGGGCTTGACGACCGTGCCCGGGCCCAGGTCGAGCGCATGGCCCGGGCCTCCCATGAAATGCGCGACCTGGTGCAGACCTTTCTATTGCTGGCGCGCACCCAGTGCGAGGATACGCGCGCGACCTCCCAGGCCAGCCTGCTGGAAGTGGCCGGCGAGCTGGTCGGGCAATGGCGCGAGCCGGTTGAGCGCAAGGGTCTGGTGCTGGAGTACCACCCCACAGCGCTGCCGGGGGCAGGCATCTACAACGCCCCCTTTCTGCGCGCGGTGATCGGCAATCTGCTGCGCAATGCCTTGCACTACACCGAACAGGGTCGCATCGGCCTGCATCTAGGGGCGCACGGCTTCGTGGTGGAAGACAGCGGCGTGGGCATTCCCGAGAACGAGCGCGAAGCCATGTTCCAGCCCTTCGTGCGAGGTGGCGAGCAGCGCGGCGATGGTCTGGGGCTGGGGCTATCGCTGGTACTGAGGATCTGCGAGAGCCAGGGCTGGCAGGTCAGCCTGACGGCTGTCGAGCCCAGCGGCTGCAGGTTTCAGGTAGACCTGGGCGGGGCGTAGGGCGGGGCCTGTTGTGTGACCTTACCCAACGCCGCCCGTGTAACAGGCCTCCGGCTGCCGCGGCCGGGTGCGACGCGGCCATACGGGATTCGACGCGCAGGCAAGACGATGGGCGGTAGGGAGTTGACGAAATTTTCACCTGGGCATGACCTGGTATTGACCGGCGCCCGCCTAAGGTCGAGGCCTCACACCAGGAGGTGCTCCATGCCCAGCCCCAGCGAACTCGAATTTTCACGCAAATACGATCCGCACCATGCCCGGCAGTACCTGCATAAACACCGCGAAGGCCTGTCGCGGCGTTTGTCCCACTGGCGTGACGAGCAACTGGTGCGACGCGCCCTGGCCCTGGTCGGCGAGCCCGGTCTGGTGCTGGACCTGCCCTGCGGCGTCGGGCGCTTCTGGCCGGTGCTGGCGGAAAAGCCCGGCCGCGTGATCATCGGTGCCGACAATTCGCCCGCCATGTTGAGCCTGGCCTGTGCCGCCCAGCCCGCCGAGGTGGTAAAACGGGTACGGCCCTTGCAGACATCTGGATTCGCCATCGACCTGCCGGACAATGCCGTCGACACGGTGCTCTGCATGCGTCTACTGCACCATCTTGGCGAAGCCCCGCACCGACTGGCGTTGCTGCGGGAGTGCCAGAGGGTGACGCGTGATAGTCTGATCGTCTCGCTCTGGGTGGATGGTAATTTCAAGGCCTGGAAACGTCGTCGACTGGAACGCCGACGCCAGGCCGAGACCGGGGAAAAGGGTTACCAGAATCGCTTCGTGTTACCGACGGTGACCGCCGAGGCAGAGTTTCATCAGGCCGGTTTCCGCATTCAGGAACGGCTGGATTTCATGCCGCTGTATGCCATGTGGCGCTTCTATGTCTTGCGTAAAGGATGATCGAATGAAAGCGGCAGTAGCAGTCCCGGCTCAAGAGTCGACGCGGCCTGATCTTTTCGAGCATTGGTGGCTACGTCATGGCGACTGGGTAGAGGCACCGAACATCAGGCGGGGCGGTGAAAGTGGAGTGCAGTTTCTGCAGGCCGAAAACGGTGGCTTGCTGTATGCCAAGCGTCAGACCGGCCACCTGTACCGCAGCCTGCGCCACCCCTTCGGTTATCCCACGGCCATGCGCGAGCGCGATGCCCTACTGGCCTGTGCCGGTCTGGGGGTGACGGTGCCGCGGGTAGTCTATGCCGGCTGCAGACGCCAGGCCGGTGCCTGGCAAGCCCTGCTGGTGACCGAGTCCTTGGACGAGTACCGCTGCCTGGAGGAGCGTTATGCCGCAGGCGAAGCCACCGTCTGGGGCGAACCCCTGCATCTGCGCATCCTCCAGGAGGTGGGTGCCACCCTGGGCCGCCTCAACCGCGGCCGCTGGCAGCATGGCTGTCTGTATCTCAAGCATGTGTTCGTGCGCCTGCGTGACGGAGGCGTCGAGGTGGCCTTGCTGGACTTGGAAAAAAGTCGCCGGCGACTGAGCGCAAAACAGGCCGCGCGCCACGATCTGCGGCAATTGAAGCGCCGTTCGTCTTGGAACGAGGAGCAATGGCAGGCGGTGGTCTACGGTTATCGAACGGCGTATGGCAGCGCTCTCGAAGGATTGCAATTATGAAGCTTGAAATTGCGCGAGGCATCTTCCTCGTGGCGGCCCTCGGCGTTGCCTCTCTGGCGGCGGCGGCTTGGCAAGAACCCCATACCCAGGTATTGAGTGTTCAGGACGGCGCCTGTGCCCTGCCGTCCCAAGTCGGGGGCCGAATGCAGTTCAGGCCTGATCACGACTTGCTGCTGTTTCTCTTCAGCCTGTCTCAGGGGCGCAGCCCGGGTCATTAATGGCCTTTGCAGTAAGTGGTTTCCCCTGCCTGGGGTTCTCCGTTGATCAGGCCCTGCGCGAGCAGGGCCTTTTTCGTTGAGCAACGCTGCGTTAGCGGGTCGGAGCGAAGTTGGCGGCGGGCGCGCGTCGTTCGGTTTCTTTGATCAGCAGGGTATAGACGCAAGGCAGCACGAACAGGGTGAACAGGGTGCCGACGGTCATGCCCGTGGCGATCACCAAGCCGATATCGAAGCGGCTCACCGCGCCGGCGCCGGTGGCGAGGATCAGCGGGATCATGGCGAAAACCATCGAGGCCGTGGTCATCAATACCGGGCGCAAGCGGATCGCCGCCGCTTCCTCCACCGCTTCGCGAATGCCCAGGCCTTTGTCGCGACGCAGCTGATTGGCGAACTCCACGACCAAAATACCGTGCTTGGTGACCAGGCCGATCAACGTCACCAGACCCACCTGGGTGTAGATGTTCAGGCTGGAGAGGCCGAGAAACAGCGGTACCAGCGCGCCGCAGATCGACAGCGGTACCGTCACCATGATCACCAATGGATCGCGAAAGCTCTCGAACTGCGCGGCCAGCACCAGGAAAATGATCGCCAGCGCCAGGCCGAAGGTGGCATAGAGCGCGGTGCCTTCCTGCTGGTACTGGCGGGCCACGCCGGCGTAGTCGAAAGCGTAGCCGCGCGGCGCCTCTTCCTCGGCGATCTGCCGCACGGTGTCGATGGCTTCGCCCATGCTGACCATGGGCATGCCCTGGATCACCGCGGCGTTGAGCTGTTGGAACTGGTTCAACTGGGTCGGCCTGGCGCGCTCGTGCACTGTAACCAGGGTCGACAGCGGCAGCATCTGCCCGCTTCCGCTCTTTACGTAGTAGCTGGCGAGCCAACCCGGACTATCCCGGTAGGCGCGCTCCACCTGGGCGATGACCTTGTAGCTGCGCCCGTCGATGGTAAAGCGGTTGATCTCGCCTTCGCCGAGCAAGGTGGCCAGGGTCAGGCCCAGGTCTGCCATGGACACGTCCATCTGCGCGGCTTTCTCGCGGTCGATCTCGATCACCAGCTCCGGCTTGTCGAACGCCAGATCGATGTCGAGAAAAGCGAATTTCCCGGACTCCATGGCGCGCTGCTTGATCCGCTCGGTCACTTGCAGCAGGGACTCGTAATCGCTCGGCGTGTTGATCACGAACTGAAACGGCAGGCCCTCTGGCGCGCCGGGCAGCGCCGGCAGGTTGAAACCGAAGATCTGCAGCCCGGGAATCCCGGCGAGGCGCTGTTGCACCTCGGGGAGGATCTCCATCTGGGTGCGCTCGCGCTCGTCCCAGGGCTTGAGCAGAAAACCGCCGATGCCCGCTTGCACGCCGCTGAAGCCGTTGATCTGGAACGAGGAGTAGTACTCGGGGAACTCCTTGAAGATCTTCACGAACTGGTCGGTGTAGGTGTTCAGGTAGTCCAGGTTGGTCGGCTGCGGCGCGGTCGCCATGAGGAAGATGATGCCCTGGTCCTCGTCCGGTGCCAGCTCCTTCTCGCTGAACATCAGCAGCGGTGGGATCAGCAGCAGCACGATCAGCGCGAATACCACCACCACCGGGCGGGTGTTCAGGGTGCCGTGCAGGGCGCGTTGGTAGCGTTGCTTGAGACGCTCGAAGAGCATGTCCAGGCGATGGGCCAGGCCGCTGGGGTTCTCGTCATGGCGCAGCAGCATGGCGCACATCATCGGCGACAGGGTCAGCGCGACCACGCCGGAGATGACCACCGCGCCGGCCAGGGTGAAAGCGAATTCCTTGAACAATGCGCCGGTCAGGCCGCCGAGGAAGCCGATCGGCGCATACACCGCGGCCAGGGTGATGGTCATCGAGATAACCGGTACGGCGATCTCACGCGCCCCGTCGATGGCCGCATCGAAGGGTGTCTTGCCTTGCTCGATATGCCGGTGGATGTTCTCCACCACGACTATGGCATCGTCCACCACCAGACCGATCGCCAGGACCATGGCCAGCAGGGTCAGCAGATTGATGGAATAGCCCATCAGCTGCATCAGGAACAGTACGCCGACCATCGACAGCGGGATGGTGATCACCGGAATCAGCACTGAGCGGAACGCGCCCAAAAACAGGAACACCACCACGATGACGATCAGGATCGCCTCGCCGAGGGTCTTGAGCACCTCGTCGATGGAGGCCTGGATAAACAGGGTCGCATCGTAGGCGATGGAGGCCTTGAGGTTAGGCGGCAGTTGGGCTTCGAGCTCGGGCATCAGCGCGCGGACTTCCTTGATCACATCCAGCGGGTTGGCGCTGGGGGTGCCCTGGATGCCGATATACACCGATGGGATGCCGTCGAAGGAGCTGATGGAATCGTAGTTCTCCGCGCCCATTTCCACCCGCGCCACATCGCGCACCAGCACCCGCGTATCGCCGAGGGTCTTCAGCGGAATGTCGGCGAAGGCGTCGGCGGATTTCAGGTCGGTGGTGGCGTTGATGCTGGTGACCACGTACTCGCCCTTTACCTCGCCGGCGGCGGCGAGGAAGTTGTAGCGCCGCACCGCCTCGGTCACCTCGGCGGCGCTCAGGCCATGGGCGGCCAGTTTCACCGGGTCGAGCCAGAGGCGCATGGCGAACACCTGGTTGCCGAGGATCTCCGCTTCGGCCATGCCGGGCAGCGTGGCGAGCTTGGGCTGAATGACCCTCGACAGGTAGTCGGTGATCTGCGGGTTGGACAACTCGTCGCTGTAGAAACTCAGGTACATCAGCGCGGTGCCGGTGGCTTCCTTGGACAGCACCGGGTCTTCGGCATTTTGCGGCAGGCGGTTCTTCACCTCGCTGGCTTTGGCCAGTAACTCGGTGAACAGTCGGTTGGTGTCGGTGCCGATGCGCGCGAAAATAGTGATCACCGAGACGTTCTGCCGGCTCACCGAGGTCATGTAATCGATGCCTTCGGCGCTGGCCAGGCTCTGTTGCAGCGGTTGGGTGATATAGCCCTGAATGGTTTCGGCGTTGGCCCCGGGGTAGGCGGTGGTCACCGTGATTTGTGCATTCTCCATCTGCGGATACTGGCGGATGGTCAACTGATTGAACGCCTGGAAACCCAGTAGCACTATCAGCAGGCTGATCACGGTGGCCAGCACCGGGCGGCGGATAAAGGGGTCGGTAAACGCCATGATGATCTCTGTCCTTTGAGCCGTGGCTTATTGGTCGGCGCTGGCTTGGCTATGCGGTTCGCTTTCGGCCACCTGTGGGTCGGCGACTATCGCCACGTGAGCGCCGTTGTCCAGCTTGAGCTGGCCGGCGGTCACCACCTGCTCGCCGGGCTGCAGGCCCTTGCGCACCACTACCCGACCTTCGCGGCGCTCGCCGGTGTCGACGAAGCGGCGTTGCACGACCAGCATCGGTTGGCCCTTGTCATCCGGCTCGACCTTGCCGTCTTCGCCCTTCTTCGCTTCGATCACATACACCGAGTTTCCGTACAGGGTGTAGGTGATCGCGGTTTCCGGCACCACCACTTGCGGCGCCTCGCTGGGCAGCAGCACGGCCAGGTCGGCGAACATGCCCGGCAGCAGCCGGGCCTGGGGGTTGTCCAGGTCGGCGCGGATCAGCAGGTTGCGCGTGGTTTCTTCCACCTTGGGGTTGATCGCCTCGATACGCCCCTCGAACACCTCCTCCGGGTAGGCTGCGACCTTGATGCGCACCTGCTCGCCGATGGCCAGCTGCGGCGCATTCTGTTCCGGCAGGTAGAAGTCCACATGCAGACGGGACAGGTCCTGCAGAGTGGCGATGGTAGTGCCGGTGGCGACGTAGTCGCCGACATCGACCTGCCGGATGCCGATGGTGCCGGCGAAGGGCGCGAGAATACGTTTCTTGTCCAGGGTCGCCCTGAGCTGGGCGACGCTGGCGTTGGCCTTTTGCAGCTGTGCCGAGAGGCGGTCGAACTCGCTTTTTGAAATCGTCTGCCGGCTGACCAAGCTGCGGCCGCGCTCGAATTCGACCTTGGCCAGGCCCAGTTCGGCTTCGGCGGTGCCCAGGCTGGCCTGTTCCACGGCGCTGTCGAGTTGCAGCAGCGGCTGGTTCAGCTCGACCTTCTCGCCAGAGCTGAACAGCAGTTCCTTGACCGTGCCGCCGACCTCGACGGCCAGGTCCACGCCCTGGCGCGCGCGCAATGTACCGATGGCGGGCAGGCGGCTCTGCCATTGCATCTGCTCGGCCTTGGCGGCGCCCACGCTGATCGCTGGCTGCGGCGCGGAAAAGGCTTTGCCCATCTGCATGAAGGCATTGATTTTGAATGCGGCGAGGGCGGCTACGACAATGAGGACGACGGCCAGCATGATCAGCATGCGACGCAAGAGCATATTCCGAATCCTTGGCAAGGCGCTTGGCGAGCACCGGGAACAGGCGGGCAGGGCGATATAGTGCCAGTTGACGGATCGGTCAGAAAGAGGCCAATTGCAAAAGATTGCGATTAACTCCAGCGGCAGGTACCCCTGGCAAACCAGCGTTGAAATCACTGGGTGGGGCTGGCATTTTCCTGGTCAAACGTCGGTCGCGGGGGCGTCCGTAATCCGCGGAATAACGGCGAACACGCCGAGCTTCGTGATTAGAGACCAGGCCGCAGCTGCCGATCACTCATCCACTCAGGTCGGCGATCAACTCGGCGGGGCCAGGCATCGGGTCGCGGGGGCTCAGCGGCCCGCCAGGATAGAGAAGAAGACCGGCCATTCGCCGTTCGCGGTTAGGAGCACACGCTGATGCTCACTCCGTGTACGCCAGGGTGCTCATCAGGCCAGTGCCGCCTGCCGCGAATCCAGCCCTGTGTGTTGCACGACGATGGGCACGTCCGACTCGATCAGGCTGGCGTAATCCGTATCAACGGGGACAGGCTGCGGGTCGTCGAGTTCGTTGAAGCGCAGGTGCAGGGTGCGCCGCGGCGCGCTTAAGAACTCCTTCGTGGCGCTCTCTCGAGGCGGTCTAGCCGCCGAGTCTGGGCAGCGCGCAATCGGTTTAGTGTTTTTGCGTGATCGGTGGCACCGCCCGTTCGGTCGCGGGTGCTGCGGTCAGGGAGGGAAATCCTACCGGGTAAGAAGGGGTGGGGCGGTAGCAGAGCACCCGGGCCGGCGGCTTACGGCGCCCGCCCGGGTTTACAACGAGCTGTCAGGCGCTGAGCCGCTGAGTGACGCCGCTGAGCTCTACGGAAAGAGTATGCAGGTCCTGGCTGGCGGCCTGGGTGCGCTGCACGTTTTCCTGGTTGGTGGTGGCGATCGCGGTGATCTCGGTGAGGTTGCGCGAGATGTCCTCGGCCACCGAGGTCTGCTCCTCGGCGGCAGTGGCGATCTGCCGGTTCATATCGCGGATCGCCTCCACTGCCTGGGTGATGCGTTGCAGCATCTCGCCGGCCAGGGTCACCTGGTCGACGCCCGCCTCGCTGCGCGACTGGCCGCTTACGATGGCGCGCACCGCGTTGACCGCGCCGGTCTGCACGGTGTCGATGATCTGATGAATCTCGGCGGTGGATTCTGCGGTGCGCTGGGCCAGGGTGCGTACCTCGTCGGCGACCACGGCGAAGCCACGCCCGGCATCGCCGGCGCGGGCCGCCTCGATGGCCGCGTTGAGCGCCAGCAGGTTGGTCTGTTCGGCAATTCCGCGAATCACTTCCAGCACCTTGCCGATGCGCCCGCTGTCGGTTTCCAGACGCCGGATCACCTCGGCGGTATTGGCGATCTCGCTGCGGATACCGGTGATGGTCTGAATGGTTTCATGCATCACCCTTTCCCCCTGCCGCGCGGAGTTGTCCGCATCGTCCGCGGCGTTGGCCGCTTCGGCGGCATGGCGGGCGACTTCCTGGGCGGTGGCGGACATTTCGTGCATCGCCGTGGCCACCTGATCGGTGCGGGTGAACTGCTCGTCGGTGCCTTGGGCCATCAGGGCGGCGATGGCATTGAGTTCGTGGCTGGCCTGGTCCAGCTCACCGGTGCTGCTTTTCAGGCGGCTGAAGGTCTCGGCGAGAAAATCGCGCAGGGTGTTGGCCGCTACGGCCAGTCGGCCCAGCTCGTCGCGGCGGCTGATATCCACCCGCTCGCCGAAGTTGCCGCGGCTGAGCTGGGCGATATGTTCGATCAGGCTGGCGATCGGGGCGATCAGGTTGCGGTTGATCAGCCACAGGCTGAGCAGGCCGACCAATAGGCTGGAGCCGAGCATCACCAGCGTACCGAACAGGATGGTGCGGTCGGCAGCATTGCCGATGAGCTTGGCTTGTTCCTGGCTCTGCGTGTGCAGCAGGGCCACCAATGCGCTCATCTGCTCGCTGGCGGCGCGGTCTATACCCTTGACCGCGGCATCGCCGGCCTTTGGGTCGGCGCCAGCGGCCACGAAGGCATCGCGGCCCTTGCGGTAGGCGCCGCCAAGGGTCTGGTGCTCGCTGTGCAGGTTCTGCACCTGGCGCTTGAGTTCGGGACTCAGGCCGTCCAGGGCCAGCAGTTGCTCGAGCTTATCCTGAACCTTTTGCTCCTGCTCCTCGAACTGGCCCCAGTACTTGCTCAGGCCGGCCGGGTCGGAGCCGCGCAGCAGCACGTTCTTCCACTCCTGTACCTGGATCTTGAATTCAACGTTGGCTTCGTCGATCACTTGCGAGGCGGCCACTGGGCCGTTGAGCAGGCCGCGATAGGCCTGAATGCCGCTGGATAGGAACGTGAAACACGCCAGGGCGATCAGCAGGATCAGCGCCAGGCTGCCGCCCAGGAGCGTAAGGATTTGAGCACGCAAGGAGTTTTGCAAAAACATGGGTCGACACCTCGTATGGGGGCAGGTTTTCGCTGCGTCGAGCGGCAAATACGAGGTTGTTAGCTGACTTCCCTGTGGGGTCGGTAGGCTTCCTGGCACGGTGCTTACCGCCCGACCTGTATGGACTCGGCGTGTATCCTTAGCAGAGTATAGGAAGGCAGTCGCCCGTTGTCTTAAATGATTTCAGATGGCTACTAGGCCAGCCGCCAATGGTTGTCCCAGAGCCCTGCGGGCAAATTCAGCGGCTGGCTGACAACCTGGTTGGCGCGGCAATCGTAGAGTCGGCAGCGCCCGATTCCGGCGCTGACCACGAAGCCTTCGGCGACCGCGCCGACACCGGCGCAATCGGCCAGCGGCGCATCCAGGCGCAACGCGCCGCTGTCCAGGTCCCAGACGAAGAAGCGCCCGCCGCGCGGCGCGGTCAGCGCCAGCAGCCGCAGCCCGTCGTGAATCGCCAGGCTGGCGGTGTACTGGTTCATTGCCAGGCGTTGCGCCTCGCCGATGGGGAACGCCTGGAAGGCCTGGCCGGGACGCTTGATCGCCAGCAGCGGCACGGCGTCGCCCGGGTCGCCCTGGTATTGCTGACCGGAGACCAGGGTGCCGTCGGCGGCCACCGCCAGGTGGCGCACGCTGTTCATCGGCTCGGGCAGCTGCTCCTTGCTCAACAGCCCACCATCGCGGTTGAGCAGCACCAGGCTGGGCTGCATAGCGTCGAGATTGAGCACCTCGCGGCTGTCGGCCTCGGTGCGGATGCCGCCGTTGGCCACCACCAGGGTTTCGCCGTCGGGCATCCACAACAGCTGGTGCGGACCGATGCCGTGGCTGGCGTGTTCGCCGACGCGCCGCAGCTGCGAGCCTTGCAGGCGATAGACGCCAAGCACGCCGCGTCCCGGCTCGTCGGTATCGTTCTCGGTGGCGTACAGCCACTCGCCACCCTTGTGGAACACCGCATGGCCATAGAAATGCCGATTGGCCGGTGTGCTCACTACCTGTAGCAGGCGGCCGTCGCGGGTGTCGATCAGGTAGCTTTCGGTGCCCGGTCGACGGCCGACGAACAGCGCCAGGGGCAGATGAGGGTGCGGCATTATGTCGTGGCAGCGTTGTGCAACTGGGGTGGCGAACACCGCGGTGCCGTCCAGCCGGTAGCCGACGGCCAAATGTCCGCCCGCTTGGTCGTCGCGCGCCGACAGCAGCAGCGGTTGATGGCCGCTGCGACCCAGGGTCCAGCCGCCCAGGGCCGAGGCGGCCAGCAAGGCACCGCCCAGGCCGAGAAACGCACGTCGCTGCATGGCTAGTCCCCGTCGTGCGCGTTGAAGCCCAACTGCACACCCAGTGCCTTGGCCAGCTCGCCTTCGTGCAGGCGATGCAGGCTGTCGAGGCTGGCATACAGCGCGTCCAGGGACGGGCGGGCGGACGGCTCACCGAGCAGCTCGCCCAGAGGGCGTTGCAGGGCCGCCAGGTGCTGGCGGGTGTCGCGGTAGGCGGTATCGATCCGCTCGGCCAGCGGCGCCTGTTCGGCACTCAGCAGGCTGCGCAGGCCATCGTCCGCGGCGCCCAGCCAGAGGCGTTCGGCGCTAGCCACACTGGCGCCCAGGTTGGCCAGGCTGCTCTGGCTGCGCCAGGCATCGGCCTGATAAGGCTGCGCCAGGCCCTTGCTCTGCCGGCCGAGGGGGGTGCCGAGTTTTTTCTTCAGGCCGTCCAGCCCAGTGACCTGGGTGCGTAGCAGTTCGGCCACGGCCTCGGCGGCTTCGGCGTAGCGCGGGTTGGGAAAGCTGGCCAGCTGCGCGGCCAGGCCGCTTTCGCCCTGCCAGTGCTCCAGCACTTCGGCGGCCAGGCCCTGCTGATGCTGGCCGATAGCCCTTAGCAGCGGGCAGTAGCGATTTTTCTGGGATGCGTCGTTAAGGTCGATGCCGGCATCGAACAGCAGGTATTCGTAGGCGCTCAGCCCCTGCACCACCACGCTGGCCTGGGCCAGGTCGTTGGTGGTCAGTTGCGGTTTAGCTTCTAGCAGCGCCTCGACCTGGCGCTGCACCAGGTTTTTCTTGTCCGGCCAGAACTGGATCTGCCAGGCCCGGTTGCCCTCGGCCAGCGGCCCGATGAGCAGCGGTTGCAACCCGGCCCAGGCGCTTTGGGCGCCGAGAAAGGCCTGACGCGCTGGCGCCAGGTCCTGGCTGCCTGCGCAGAAGGCCTGGGCACTGTCGGCCAGCTGTCGGTCGGCCTCGCTCCAGGCGCTATAGGCCGGCAGCAGCACGCCGTTGGCCAGCGCCGCGCTGGTCCGCTGCTGCGGGTCTGAGGGGGCACAGGCGACGAGCGCCAGGGTCGCAAGGGCAACGGCAAGGGAGTGGATCGACATGCTCGGCTCCAGAGTTAGAGGGAATTGAGAAAGGCCAGCAGCGCGGCGCGCTCCCTGGCATCGAATTGCAGGACCGTCTGGCGTGCCGCCTCGGCCTCGCCGCCGTGCCAAAGTATGGCTTCCAACGGGTTGCGGGCGCGGCCGTCGTGCAGCAGCTGGGTATGGCCATTGACCGCTTCGCCAAGGCCCAGGCCCCACAGGGGCGGCGTGCGCCACTCGCGGCCGCTGGCGAGAAATTCGTCCCGATCGTCGGCCAGACCTTCGCCCATGTCATGGAGCAGCAGGTCGCTATAGGGACGAATGGTCTGGTTGGCCAGCTCGGGCTCGCCGGCCTCGGCGGTAGTAAAGCGCGGCGTATGGCAGGCCGGACAGCCGGCCTGGTGGAACAGTCCCTTGCCCGCGAGCACATCGGGGGCGTCGACCCGGCGGCGGGCGGGCACGCCCAAGGTGCGGGTGTAGAACAGTACACTGGCGAGGATGCTGTCGCTGACTTCCGGCTTGCCACCGTCGGGGGCATCGCGGCAGTCGGTCTGGGCCTGGCTGCAGTTGTCCCGTGGCACCAGGGAGCTGGTCAGGCCCATGTCGTTGGCAAAGGCCTCGGCATTTTGCTGATTTAGGTTCGGTTGGCCAGCTTTCCAGCCGAAACGACCGAGCACGCGGCGCGCTTGCGCGTGGTCCCAGACCCGGTTGGGGCGCCCCGAAATGCCGTCGCCATTGGCGTCATCCGGATCGGCATTGGCCAGCAGGGCGGCCTCGGGGATGGCCTCCAGCAGGCCCAGGCCGATCATCGGTGGGGCGATGCGCGCCGAAAAGCGGGTATCCGGGTGCAGGGGACCGTAGCCCAGCCGGTCGATCTGCAGCGTGGGGCGACGCAGCTCGACGCTATGGCCGTCGACAAAACGCACCGATACAGGGGTGTAACCGACCCTGATCCGCGCCTCGGATGCCACGCCTGGATTGGTCATATCCTGCAGCTGAGCCCCGTAGGTGGGCTCTGCCAGCACGCCGAGGCGCTCGATTACTCCGGCATGTTCTTGGCCCACGGGAATCGACAGGCGCACCAGCATCGAGGCCGCGCTGCGCGCATTCGGTTCGGGCGGGTGGCCGCGGCCGTCCTTGAGGTGGCAATTCTGGCAGGCATTGGTGTTGAACAGCGGACCGAGGCCGTCGCGCGCCGTGGTGGTGGACGGGGCGATCACCCAGGGGTTGCGAAAGAAGCTGTTGCCTACGCTGAAGTCCAGGCGGCGCAGCGGCGACAAGTTGGCCGCCGGCAGGGAAAAGGCGTTGTGATCGGTCTTGAACACCGTGGCGGCACCCGCGGACAACGCCTCGCCCGGCTCGGCACGAGTCACGACCGGCACGGGCTCACAGCCGATCAGTCCCAGTATCAGGCTCAACGGCAACAGGCGACGGAGCGGGGCGAACATGGACAGGGACCGCAGCAAAAAGGGGGTGATGAGCTTAGCAGGCTGCCACTGTTTAAATAAGATGTATTTGCGTTAGCCCTCGCGACCTAGGGTCGCAGGCAGCCTGCAGGCGAAAAAAAACCGAGGCGTCCAGGGACGCCTCGGTTTGATCGGGGGCTGCGCTTAGAACTGGTGGTCGGCGGTATCCGGATTCAGGTCGCCGATTGCCAAGGTGCTGGCGGCCTGTTCGATGGCCGCGGTCTGCTTGACCAGGGCGGCGATGGCGTCGCGCACCAGCTGCTGGCCTTTGCTGTTATCCGCGGCGATCAGTTGGTCGAAGTGCACACCCTTGTCGGCGCTGTCGACCAGGGCTTGCAGTTTGGCTTCGCTGTTCTGCAAATCGCCCTTGAGCGTCGTATCAGCCTCGGCATTGGCCTTGGCCACCAGGCTGGACAGGCTCGGGCCGCTGAGGGTGGTGCCATCGACCTTGCGGTATTCACCCAGGTAGACGTTGCGGATACCCTTGGCATTGTAGAAATGCGAGTTATGCGTGTTGTCGCTGAAGCAGTCGTGCTCGTCTTCGCTGGAGTTGGCTTCCAGGGCGACCTTCATGCGCTCGCCGGCCAGTTCGCCGAGGGACAGGCTGCCCATGCCGAACAGCATCTTGCGCAGGCCATTGGCGGGGGCTTCTGCCAGCAGGCTGGCGCGGTAGTTGCCGGCCTGGCCGGGTTGCCATTGCACGACCATGGCATCCAGGTCGCTGACCAGCAGGTCGCTGGCGGCCTTGAGAAAGGCGCGGCGGCGTTCGTTGTGACCGCCGGTGGCGCCGTCGCCCACCTTGAAATCGCTGGCCGGGCGTTCGCCGGCACCTGGGCCGTTACCGTGCAGATCCTGGCCCCAGAGCATGAACTCGATGGCATGGTAGCCGGTGGCGACGTTGGCTTCGGAGCCGCCCAACTCGTTGAGGCTGGCCAGCAGCTCGGGGGTGAGGGTGCTCACGTCGAGCTTGTCTTCGCCAACCTGCAGTTGGGTGTTGGCGATGATATTGGCCGTCGCGCCGGGGTTACCCAGCGCATGGGGGTAGCCCTTGGCTACGTAATCGATCAAGCCTTCGTCCAGGGGCCAGGCGTTGAGCTGGCCTTCCCATTCGTCGACCACCGGGTTGCCGAAGCGAAACACTTCACTCTGCATGTAGGGCACCCGTGCGGCCAGCCAGGCGGCGCGGGCGGCTTGCAGGGTGGCATCGCTCGGATCGGCCAGCAGCGCCTCGATCGCGGCCTGTAGGGCCTTGCCGGTGCTGGCGGCATCGCCGAAAACGGCCAATGCCAGGTCGGCATAATGGGCGACTACGGCTTGCTGGGCGGACTGGTCGTCGGCTTTCGGGGCGACCGGCGCGCTGCTGGCGGCGGGGGTGGCCCCGGGCGCGACCACGGCTTTTTCGGTGTCGTCGCCGCAACCGGCGAGGGAAACGGCGAGGGCCAGCAGGCCGGCGGTGGCCAGGGGCATGCGCATCATGGCGAAATCCTTGAGTGTTTCAGTGGTGGAGGTGCTTATTTGCAGGCGCAAAGATGGAACATAATGCGAAAGATTTGCATTACATGCAAAGGCTTTATCCATGTCATGGGCCATCCGCGCCGGTGGGGACGGTGGGCTGCAGGTTTTGTGGGGTAGAGCGCGCAGAAATACCGGTTGCCTTAACGTCAAGGACGATAGTCGGGTCTTGCCAGGGCCTGGCGGAGCCCTCGGCTGGCAAGACCCAGCAGGCCGGTGCCGGTGGATGCGTCGGTTTCTAGAGCGTGACGGGTTTGGCCGGCGCGCTCTGGCGCTGGGTCTGCTTGAGGTAGAGCAGCAGCTCGCGAGGCGCCAGGGGCTTGCTGTACAGGTAGCCCTGACCTTCGTGGCAACCCTGGGCGATGATATAGGCCTCCTGTTCCGCGGTCTCCACGCCTTCGGCGATGACCTGCATCCCCAGGCTCTTGCCCAGCTGGATAATGGCGCGAACGATAGTGGCATCGTCCTCGTCGTCCAGCAGGTCCTGGACGAAGCTCTTGTCGATCTTGATCTTGTCCAGCGGCAGGCTTTTCAGGTAACTGAGCGAGGAGTAGCCGGTGCCGAAGTCGTCGATGGCGATCAACGCGCCGGAGCGGCGCAGGCTGAGCAGGTGCTGGGCGGCGGTGGTGATGTCTTCCATCAGGCCGGTTTCGGTGACTTCCAGCTCCAGGCTGCGCGGTGGCAGGCGATAGACCTGCATCAGGTTGTTTACCACACGGGGCAATTCGACGTGGTGCAGTTGCACGGTGGACAGGTTGATGGCCATGCGCAGGTCGGCGAAGCCCAGGTCGTGCCATTCGCGCAACTGCCGGCAGGCCTGGTCGAGTATCCATTCGCCGATGGGGATGATGCTGCCGTTCTGTTCGGCCAGGGGGATAAACAGGTCCGGCGGCACCAGGCCGTGTTGCGGATGCTGCCAGCGCAGCAAGGCCTCGACGCCCACCACCCGATGATCACGGTAATCCACCTGGGGCTGATAGACCAGGTACAGCTCGTTGCGGCTCAGGGCTTCGCGCAGGTCCTTTTCCAGTTCGCGGCGGCGGCGCATCTCGCTGTCGACACTGGCGATATAGAACTGATAGCGGTTACGCGATCGGCTCTTGGCCAGGGTCATGGTTTGCTCGGCTTTCTGCAGCAGGTTCTCGGTATTGTCGCCGTCCTCGGGGAACAGGGTGATGCCGATGGTGGCGCGCAGGCGCACTTCCTGCTGATCCAGGGCAAACGGCGCTTCCAGGTCGTCGAGGATGCTCTGGGCCAGTTCGGCCGCTTCATAGGGCTGTTCGATATCGGCTTGGACCAGGGCGAACTGATCACCGCCCAGTCGGGCGAGGGCACCGAGACGGCCGCTGTGGCTGCGTAGGCGGTCGGACAGGGCCAGCAGCAGCTGGTCGCCGATCTGGTAGCTGAACTGCTCGTTGATCCCTTTGAAATCGTCCAGCCCCACGCAGAGCACCGCGACCCGTCGCTGCAGGCGTCCGGCGTCGCCGAGGATATGGTCCAGCTGCTGCTGCAGCAGCTGACGATTGGGCAGTCCGGTCAGAAAGTCGTACTGGGACATGCGCTGCAGGCTGTTTTCCGCCTCGCGGCGCAGGCTGGTATTGCGCTCGATGGAGGCCAGCAGCTCGTTGGCGGTGTTGATCCACAGCCCCAGTTCGTTCCTCTCGTTGCCCTTGAGCATGGGCAGCTTGTGTTCGCTGGGACGGTCGGGGTTGATATTGGTCAGGTGTTCGATGATCTTCGACAGCGGTTTGGTTAGCAGCCAGTGATAGACCAGGTACAGCACCATGCCCATCGCCAGGGCGCGCAGCACGCCGGAAATAAAGATGACCACCGAGCTGGTGACGAAATCTTCGCCATAGGGCGCGGTGTCCAGGGTGATATTCAGGTCGCCGTAGTATTCGCTGTAGGGGCCGCGGCCGACTAGCTGGGTACTGAAGGTCTGCTCCTTGCCGAGGATCGGGTCGGTCAGCCAGCGGGTCGGGCGCTCCATCAAGGGCCGGCTTTTTTCCGCCAGCATCGGCTCGTTGGGATGGCCGATGGCGGCCAGACGCACGGACTCGTGCTGGAACAGCCCCTCGATGACCTGCATGCCCATTTCCCGATCCAGGCTGTACACCGCCTGGGTCGAAGGATCGCGAAACATCCCGAGGATGCGCTGGGCGTCGCCCGCAACGGCCTGGCGCGCCTTGTACACATCGAAGACGATCTGCGCACAGCTGAGCACCACACCCACCACCAAGGCCGAGAGCAGGACCACGCGCAACAGTTTCAGCGACAGGCTGTTTTTGAGTTCCAGCTTCAAATGGCAATTCCCTTATTCGACTGCCAGAGGCGTTGTACGTCTGTGAGTATTGGCACACAGATGGTTGCCGTCAAAGAGCCATTATCAAAGTTCGTACTATTGGCTGTAAAAAATCGCGCCTGGGCGCATTTATCCATTCAGCCTAGTTCGGTCTGCTCGACCTGTATCGGTGGCCGGCGAGCTATTCTTGAATACCGTTGAGCAGTTTCACCGGATTTGCATCGGCGGACCGTCATACAGCGTCCTGCAGGCCGGTAATAAGGCGCAGCTGCTCGGTCACCCGTTAAACGAAAAAACCCGGCTTGCGCCGGGTTTTTCTACCCTGAGGGTGGGTCTTAGGCTGCGTAGTTTTTCGCCACGAAGTCCCAGTTGACCAGGTTCCAGAACGCCTCGACGTACTTGGGACGCATATTGCGGTAGTCGATGTAGTAGGCGTGTTCCCAGACATCGCAGGTCAGCAGCGGGGTGTCGCCGCTGGTCAGCGGGCAACCGGCGCCGATAGTGCTGGCCAGGGCCAGGGAACCGTCGGCCTTCTTCACCAGCCAGCCCCAGCCGGAGCCGAAGGTGCCGATGGAGGTCTTGCTGAATTCTTCCTTGAACTTGTCGAAGGAGCCGAAGGCGGCATTGATCGCATCGGCCAGGGCACCGGTCGGCTGGCCGCCGGCGTTGGGCGCCAGGCAGTTCCAGTAGAAGGTGTGGTTCCAGACCTGGGCGGCGTTGTTGAAGATGCCGCCGGAGGAGGTCTTGACGATCTCTTCCAGGGTCTTGCCTTCGAACTCGGTGCCAGGCACCAGGTTGTTCAGGTTCACGACATAGGTGTTGTGGTGCTTGTCGTGGTGGTATTCCAGGGTTTCTTTGGAAATGTGCGGCTGCAGGGCGTCATGGGCGTACGGCAGTGGCGGCAATTCGAAAGCCATGGTGTCTCTCCTTATCAGGTCGATTGTCAGGTCGATTCAGTTTGAAAGCACTGAACGCTGGGCCGATCACGGACGGCCAGACTGGCGGCGGAGAGTTTTTACTCCTTGCGCCGCGAACCCTGGAGCATAGCACCGGCCCTGTGCCAGAAACACGCGGCATCTGTGTGGAAAAGACCGGAACAGGGCCATCCGCCCGCCTCAGGCGCCTGCCAGCAGCTGGCCGGCGACCGTGAACATCATCAATGCCACCCCCAGGTCCAGCAGTCGCCAGGTCAGGGGTCTGGCCAGCCAGGGTGCGAGCCAGGCGGCGCCCAGGGCCAGGGCGAAAAACCACAGCAGCGAGGCGCTGGCCGCACCCAGGGCGTAGGCACCCGGTACCGCCTGCTGGGCACCGAGTGAGCCGATCAGCAACACGGTGTCCAGGTAAACATGGGGGTTGAGCAGGGTCACCGCCAGGGCGGCCAGCAGCACCGCCTGGCGCGAGCGTGGGCCCTCGACCTCGGCGGCCCGCAGGGCGTGCGGGCGCCAAGCGCGCAACAGGGCGCGGCTGCCGTAAATCAGCAGGAACAGCGCGCCGCCCCAGCGGGCAATGCCCAGCAGCAGTGGGCTCTGGGCCAGCAGGCTGGCCAGGCCGAAGACCCCGGCGCTCACCAGCAGGGCATCGCAGAGCACGCACAGCGCCGCCACCGGCAGGTGATGTTCGCGGCGCAGGCTTTGCGCCAGGACGAAGGCGTTCTGCGCGCCGAGGGCGATGATCAGGCCGGCGGCGATGGCCAGGCCGTTGAGGTAGCTTTGCCACATGGGAGAATGCTCGATCGGTTATACCCAGGCACATCGCCGGGGGTTGGGGTCTGGTGAGTCTGGGTCGCTTGGCTGTATAAGAAAAACCAATAATGTTTATTGCTCATTAGGAAAAGTGATGTTCGATTACAAGCTGCTGGCCGCCCTGGCTGCCGTGGTGGAACAGGCGGGCTTTGAGCGCGCGGCCCAGGTGCTGGGCCTGTCCCAATCGGCGGTATCCCAGCGCATCAAGCTGCTGGAGGCGCGGGTCGGTCAAGCGGTGCTGGTACGCGCCACGCCACCGCTACCCACCGAGGTTGGCCGCCGGTTGCTCAACCATGTGCAACAGGTGCGGCTGCTGGAGCGTGACCTGCACGGCCAGGTACCGGGCCTGGATGCGGGCGGTCTTCCCGAACGGCTGCGCATCGCCTTGAATGCCGACAGCCTGGCGACCTGGTGGGCCGCCGCGCTGGGCACTTTCTGCGCCGAGCACCGGCTGCTGCTGGAGCTGGTGGTGGAGGATCAGGACGTGGGCCTCAAGCGCATGCGCACTGGTGACGTGGCGGCTTGTGTCTGTGCCAGCGACCGGCCCATCGGCGGGGCGCGCTCGGTAGCCCTGGGGGCCATGCGCTACCGCGCCCTGGCCAGTCCGGCCTTCATCGTCCGGCATTTCCCTGGCGGGGTCAGTCCCGCGGCGCTGACCCGCGCGCCGGCCATCGTCTTCGGACCGGACGACAGCCTGCAGCACCGTTACCTGGTAGCGCTGGGGATCGAGGGCGGGTTTCTGCATCACCTGTGCCCCTCTTCCGAGGGCTTCGTGCAGCTGGCCAAGGGCGGTCTGGGATGGGGGTTGATGCCCGAGCTGCAGGTGCGGAACGAGTTGGCCCGCGGCGAGCTGCTGGACCTGCTGCCGCAGCAGGTCCTCGAGGTGCCGCTGTACTGGCATCACTGGCGCACGGGCGGTGAATTACTGGGCGAGCTGACGCGGCACTTGATCGACGCTACGACGGGGCTGCTGGTACAGCCCTGAGCCGGCTTTCGTGGTGACCCCTGGCCGCGCCGGTCGCCGTAGCCCGGGCCTACTCGATAACGATCAGGCTCGAGCCCGGCAGTTGCTCCACGCAGCGCGCCCCGAGCAGCGTCGAGGGGGTGAAATAGCCGGCGGGCCCCGCGTAGGCGAGCAGGTGTCGCACCGCCAGCAGGGCGCCGTGCACGGTAACCTCGTAACCATTGGCGGTCTGCACGCGGGCGGTTTTGACCTGGCCTGCGGCGGTGCGCGCCTCGCCCCAGACCCAAGTCGGCAAGCGGGCACGTGCCTGGGCATCGGGGCCGGCGATACGCTCGGCCTGGGTTTTCAGCCAGCGCTGCACCCCTGGCCGGCCGAGCAGGCCGCGCCAGGGCTCGAGCAGACGCATAAACCAGGCGGCCGCGGTGGGCGCCGGCAGATAGACCTCGATATTGCCGATGCCGGTGGAGTAGTAGGCCGTCGCCACATCGCCCCAGGGAATGCTCACGGCGGTTTTGGCGCCACGGCCGAAGTCCAGGGTGCGGCGCTTGTAGCCCAGGGGCACGTCGAGGATGCGCCCGTCGCGGCGCACCTTGCCGCCGGCTTTCAGGCCCTCAACCGTGGTTTTCGCCGTGCCAGGCGACAGCCCGCTACCGGTGTCGAAGCCCAGGGCCAGATGAGTGGCCTGCGGCAGGGCCAGTTTGAGGCAGGCCGCCAGGCAGTCGGTGGGCATCACGTCGAAACCGACCCCGGGGCAGACCACGATGCCGGCCGCCTGCGCTTCGGCATGCCTGGCGTGGGCCTGCTCAAAGACGGCGATCTCGCCGGTGATGTCCACATAGTGGGTCCGGTTCGCCAGGCAGGCGTCGAGCATGGGCGCGCTGGTGGCGGAAAAGGGCCCGGCACAGTGGGCCAGTACCGTCATATCCTTCAGGGCCGCCCGGCTGGCCGCGACATCGTCTAGGTCGAATACCCGGGCCTGGAGTTGCAGTTCGTCGGCCAGGGCTTCTATCGCTTCGGCACTGCGTCCGCCCAGCAGGGGTGTCAGGCCCTGGCGACGCGCCTCTTCGGCCAGCAAGCGGCCGGTGTAGCCGTTGGCACCGTAGATCATCCAGCGGGGCGAGGTCATGGGAGAGCTTCCTTCCAGGGGCGGGCGATCATTCAACGGCACGGGCGCGCTGGCGTCGAGCGATTGTCGTCGTCTCGCCCGGTCAGCAGCTTGGCGCGAAGCGCCACGGCGCTCGGCCGATGGCGCTGCTAGAGTCGCACCCAACAGCCAAGAGGATGACCCATGAAGATTCTGGTGACCGGGGCCAGCGGTTTTATCGGCGGGCGTTTCGCCCGCTTCGCCCTGGAACAGGGCCTGAGCGTGCGGGTCAACGGCCGCCGGGCCGAAGGGGTGATACCGCTCGTCGAGCGCGGCGCCGAGTTTATTCAGGGCGACCTGTCCGACCCCGCGCTGGTGCAGCGGCTCTGCCGGGGTGTCGAGGCTGTGGTGCACTGTGCCGGCGCCGTGGGCGTCTGGGGGCGCTACGAGGCGTTCTACCAGGCCAATGTCGGCGTTACCGAACACCTGGTCCGGGCGTGCATCGAGCAAGGGGTGCGGCGACTGGTGCACCTGTCTTCGCCATCGATCTATTTCGACGGTCGTGCCCATGTGGGGATCAAGGAAGAGCAGGTACCCAGGCGGTTCAGCGACGCTTACGGTGCGACCAAATTCCTGGCCGAGCAGGTGGTGTTCGGCGCGCAGGCCGCGGGGCTGGAGGTGATCGCCCTGCGTCCGCGCTTCGTCACGGGTGCCGGGGACACCAGCATCTTCCCCCGTCTGATCGCCCTGCAGCGCAAGGGCCGCCTGGCCATTATCGGCAACGGCCTGAATCAGGTGGACTTCACCAGCGTGCATAACCTCAACGCCGCGCTGCTTGCCAGCCTGCGGGCCGGGCCGCACGCATTGGGCCAGGCCTACAACATCAGCAACGGCGCGCCGTTACCGCTCTGGGACGTGGTCAATTACGTGTTGCGTCGGCTCGACCTGCCACCGGTCACTCGGCATCTGCCTTATGGGGTGGCCTATTCGGCGGCCGCGCTGAACGAAGCCCTGTGCAAGGTGCTGCCCGGGCGGCCCGAACCCAGCCTGTTCCGCTTGGGCATGGCGGTAATGGCCAAGGACTTTTCCCTGGATATAAGCCGTGCCCGTCAGTACCTGGGCTACGAGCCCCAGGTCAGCCTCTGGACCGCGCTGGACGAGTTCTGCGCCTGGTGGCGCACTCAGGCATAGACCCGCTGGCCGCGGTACATCCGCACCGACTCGCTAGGCGCGGTTGGCCGCGGGGAAGGCGTGAACCCGATCTCGCGTGCAGGCGTCGACGCCGCCGCGGCTTTTGGCCGCGCCTCTTTGCTGTCGATCGACTGCGCCAGGCGCTGGCCCAGGCCACGGGTGTCGGCATCGTGGGAACTCAGGCAGGCGATCAGCATGGCTTCGATCGCATCCGGTTGACTCAGGCGGATATCCACCCCCAGCTCGGCGCGCAGACGGCGCCGCAGGGTTTGCATGCAATCCAGTACGGCCTTGTTCAGTTCCATGCGCTTCTCCTGAATACTGACGGTCCCCGGAGCTTCTTCCTGAAGCCCCGAAGCCCGTCCGAACACGGTAGTGCGGGTGCGTCCCTGACATGACTGCCCTTGCGGCCAGCTCGAATAAGTCTCAGCAAAAGGCGTACCAGTTCACAAAGCGAGGCGTTGCGCGGCCCGACGAGGGTTCTGGCCAGCGCCTTTGCTCCGGGTCGGTGCGCCGCGCACCTCGGTAGCGCGGCGCTGCTGCCCGGCGCCCTGAATCGGTATACTGCCGGCCATCTGGTGGTTTGCAGTCTTCAACCTGCGGACAGTGCCGTTTTGCCCGTGACTCCTGCTTTGCGTTTCTCCCTAAAGGTCTGCCCATGCGTAACGATGCACTCGACGAACTGGACACCGTGCCCAGCCTGACCACCGATCGCCGTGACCGGGATGCCCTGGACCAGGAACCCGATCGGCGCGCGGCTGCGGCCCAGCGCGGTCGCGGCACAGCGCCCGCCGTGAGCAAATCCGCCGGCACCGGTCCGCTGTGGGCCCTGGTCGGTGCCCTGATCATCGCCTTCGGCGGTCTGGCCTGGTGGAGCGCGCAGCAGCTGTCGATGATGGAGCAGAGCCTGGTGGCCACCCAGGAAAGCTTCGCCCGCATCAGCGAGGAAGCGGCGGGGCGTCTTCAGGATATTTCCGGCAAGGTGGTGGCCACAGAATCCTCGGTCACCAGTGGCAGCGAAGCGCTCAAGCTCAAGGTCAAGCAGCTGGAAACCCAGGTGGCCGAGTTGAGCAAGAAGCAGCAGGGCCTGATCAGCCAGCAGGCGGCGCAACAGAGCACCCTGCTGGCCGCCCAGGAAAAACGCCTCGAACAACTGGCGGCCAGCCTGCAGAGCCAGCAAGAGGCTCAGCAGCGTGAAAGCGCCAAGCTGGGCGAGCAGGTCAAGGGCCTGGTGACCGAGCAGGGCGCGCTGGGCGGCCTGCAAGGCCAGCTCAAAACCTTGTCGGTTGCGGTGGAGGCCCTGAAAAAGCAAGGCAACCCGAGCACGGCCATCGCCCGCCTGGAGCAGGACCTGCTGGTGCTGCGCAGCGAGCTGGACAACCGCCCGGCGGCCAGCGGCAACACCGCCGAGTTCGACGCCTTCCGCGCGCAGATGACCCGCAATATCAGCACCCTGCAGGCCCAGGTGCAGAACCTGCAGCAGCAGCTCAATACACGCTGAAGACGCTGGCTAAGTCAGTGCGGAGCTGTCCTTAAGCCGGCCTTCAGGATGCGCCACGCGTACTTGCCGGGTTCTTAGATCCCTTGAGTGGAGGCTTGGATCAAGTCGTCCACCCTGTCGCTGCTACTGGCCTCAAGCCGGGTTGCATGTTCGACCGCCAGGCGCAGCATGGCCGGAGTGACATAGGCGCGGTGCACCCGGTCGATCAGGCTCATATACAGGCGTCCGAACAGGTTGCGGCAGCGCACTCGTGTGCCGAGGGTAATGTCGATCCGGTCGACGCCGAGCCTCTCGACGCTGACGCATGAGCGAAACAGCAGGTGTTTATCGTCGGCACCCAGGATCACCTGGGCGTATCGGTCCTTGGCATCGATGGCCTGCTCCAGCACCGGGTAGCGCCCGGCAAACAGGTTGCAGGTCTGCCCCGACAGCAGAGAAGACACCGGGCAGCCCAGAGGTGAGCGGCGCAGTCCGAGGGGCCGTACCAGTAGATTTCGTAAGGCCATCAGGCGTGACACGCCATTGGGTGGATTTTGCAGAAAGCCCTCCAGCACCCTGGCCAACAGTGCTTCGGCACCCAAGGAAGTGTAAGAGGCAGGAAGTTGTGTGCTGCTCAGAGACAGGCGAAACATGTCCTCGTGGTGCAGCGGCGCGTCTTGCAATTGACCGAGCAGCAGGGAGCCAGGCGGGAGACTCGTCAGTTCGGACACCAGGGCTCCGGCACCGTTGAACGTCGCGAAGCCCCCCGCGCGGCGCCAACCGCCCCAGGTACCACGCAGCAGCCCGGCCCCGCATCGGACGCTGCGACATATCAGGCTATGCAGGCTGCCGGGGGCTGCATCCAGCGACAGGGCCGTGGTTGGTATCCTGCTGTGGTCGAAGCTGGCGTCCCGCAGGATCGCCTGCACGTATTCGGGCAGCAGTTCGGTCAGCGACGGGATACTCGCCTGGTTGGCCATTACCTGGCTTTTCAGATCCTCGGATAGGTCGCCGCCCAGTTCATTGGTATGGCAGGACAACGCAAAGAAAACCGGGTGCTGACCCGTGCCGGGCAGCGGGGCGAATTGATGCCAGGTATCACCGCCGAATCGCACTGTAAACAGGCTGTCCGGTGGGATGTCGATGTAGTGCAAGGCATTGATGAACTGGTACGGGTCCTGCCGCAACTGTTCCGGTGAGGCACTGGAGAAACGCAGCTGCGCGCCGCCGCTGCCGGAGATGGCGGTGAAGATCCGGTGGCCGGCGTGGCGGTGGAACGGATGACCCTTGGGACCGACCACGAAGGAATATAAAGCGGTCGGGTCGCCCTTGGTAAAGTCGCTGCCGCCGAGTTTGGCCGAGGGTTCGTCCAGTTCGTCGACAAAGGCCTCGTGGGCCTGCTGGCGCAAAGCGACGCTGGCGAACAGGTGATTGCCAGCGCCATGGCCTAGGGTCGCGATCAGTGAGACCTCGACCGCCAGGCCGCCGCTCAACGAGGGCAGGTGTACAGAGGGAAAGGTCTGGGTTACCCGGTTCGTGGCGAACATCGGCATACTCCTTATGCGGGCTAGTTGCGTTAACGCGGTGGCAATAGCAATAGGCCGATGCCAGTGGGTAGCACACTATAGGCAAACGAGGGCAAAGTCTTCGAGCGTGCGGATGCCTGGGTCATTCATGCACCTGCTCCCTGGCGTCCGTAAGCCACTCCGGGCATATAAAAAAGCCCCCAAGCCTGCAGGCTCGGGGGCTTTTTTTCGGGCCGGCGGGTTAGAGTCGTGGGTAGTCGATATAGCCGACCGGGCCGGCGCCATAGAAGGTCTGCGGCTGCGGCACGTTCAGCGGTGCGTCCTGGGCCAGGCGTGCCGGCAGGTCCGGGTTGGCGATAAAGGGCACGCCGAAGGCCACGGCATCGGCCTTGCCGCTGGCCAGCCAGGCATTGGCGCTGGCCTTGGTAAAGGCTTCGTTGGCGATATAGACACCGCCGAACAGGGCTTTCAAGTGCGGCGCGAGGCTGTCGTCCGCTTCGTGTTCGCGGGCGCAGATAAAGGCGATGCCGCGCTTGCCCAGTTCGCTGGCGATATAGCCGAAGGTCTCGAGGCGGTTGCCATCGCCCATGTCGTGGGCATCGGCGCGCGGTGACAGGTGCATGCCGACGCGGCCCGGCTCCCACACCGAGAGCACGGCGTCGGTCACTTCCAACATGAGTCGCGCGCGGTTTTCCAGGCTGCCGCCGTAGTGGTCGCCGCGCTGGTTGCTGCTGCTCTGCAGAAACTGGTCGAGCAGGTAGCCGTTGGCGCCGTGGATCTCCACCCCGTCGAAACCGGCGGCCTTGGCGTTTTCCGCGCCCAGGCGGTAGGCCTCGACCACCTCGGCGATTTCCTCGGTGGCCAGGGCCCGGGGCACGGGGTAATCGCGCAACGGGCGCAGCAGGCTGACATGGCCCTTGGCGGCGATGGCGCTGGGCGCGATCGGCGCCTGACCGTCGAGAAAGGAGGGGTCGGAAATCCGCCCGACATGCCACAACTGCAGAACGATGCGCCCGCCGGCGGCGTGCACGGCCCGGGTGACATTGCGCCAACCGCGCACCTGTTCCGCCGACCAGATGCCCGGGGTATCGGGGTAACCCACGCCCATGGGGGTCACGGAGGTGGCTTCGCTGATGATCAGACCGGCCGAGGCGCGCTGCACGTAGTACTCGGCCATCAGCGCGTTGGGCACTCGTCCGGTGTCGGCGCGACAGCGGGTCAGCGGCGCCATGATGATGCGGTTGGGCAGTTCCAGCGCGCCTATGGTGATCGGGTCGAAGAGGGTGGTCATGGGGGAGCTCCAAAAAGGGGGGGAGTCGAGCGGCCGGCGCGAACTTGGCTGCGCGCGATGGGACGGACTCTATAGCGACTCGCTTCGCCATACCGATTGATTGAATCGATAGCCTTTATCGAATACCGCGATGGCGGGGCGACGCACCGGGTGCAGGGGCGTTACCCCGTAGTGTTTCAAGAGCCTGTTACAGTGCGCAGATGAATTACCTCGCGCACCTGCACCTGGGCGGCCCACAACCGGCGCAACTGCTCGGCAGTCTCTACGGCGATTTCGTCAAGGGCCGGCTGGCTGGGCGCTATCCGCCGGCCATCGAGGCGGCTATCGGCCTGCACCGGCGCATCGACGTTTTTACCGACAGCCATCCCCTGGTGCTGCAGGCCAAGGCGCGTTTCCCCCAGGCGCGGCGGCGCTTCGCCGGTATCGTGCTGGATATCTTCTTCGACCATTGCCTGGCGCGCGAGTGGGTCCGGTATGCGGCCGAGCCCCTGCCGGTCTTTACCGCGCGGGTGTACCGGGTACTGGCTGACGAGGCCGCGTTGCCGCCGCGCCTGGCGCAGATCGCGCCCCTGATGGCGGCCCAGGACTGGCTCGGCGCCTACCGCGACTTCGCGGTGCTGGAGCGGGTGCTGCAGGGCATGAGCCGGCGCCTGTCGCGGCCCGAAGGCCTGGCCGGCAGCATGGCCGAGCTGGAGCGCTTGTATGAGCCGCTGTTGGCGGACTTTCGCGCCTTTTATCCCGAGCTGCAGGTCTTTGCCCTGCAGGCGGCGGCACCGACGCTACTGGAAACGCCGCGTTAATCGGGATACTGCGCCAAGGTTGCTCCGGGCCACACGAGGTGCCCGGATCGGCGCCGTGCAGTCCGGGTCAGCTCGGATCATTACCCCGGGCCGGTTCGTCGCTCAGCGCCTTGCTGCGCCATCCGCCGCCGCCGGGCAGCAGCAGGTTGAGCGCAATGGCGACGATGCCGCACAGGGAGATACCCTTGAGGCTGATATCGCCCGCGCCTATCACCATGCCGCCGATGCCGAACACCAGGGTTACGGCGACTATCACCAGGTTACGCGCCTCGGACAGGTCCACTTGATGACGGATCAGGGTATTGAGACCGACTACCGCGATGGAGCCGAACAGCAGGCAGAGAATCCCGCCCATCACCGGCACCGGCATGCCCTGCAGCACGGCGCCGAACTTGCCGACGAAGGCCAGAGCCATGGCGATCGCCGCCGCCCAGACCATGATCCGGGGATTGAAGTTCTTGGTCAGCATCACCGCGCCGGTCACTTCCGAATAGGTGGTGTTGGGCGGGCCGCCGAGCATGGCGGCGGCGGAGGTAGCCAGGCCGTCGCCCAGCAGGGTGCGGTGCAGGCCCGGTTCCTTCAGGTAGTTCTTGCCGGTCACGGTGCCGATCGCCAGCACATCGCCGATATGTTCGATGGCCGGGGCGATGGCCACCGGCAGCATGAACAGGATGGCGCCCCAGTGCAGTTCCGGAGCGACGAAGGCCGGCAGCGCCAGCCAGGGCGCCGCCCTTACCGCGGCGAAGTCGACCACGCCGAATAGCCAGGCCAGGCTGTAGCCCACGGCAACGCCGGCGAGAATCGGGATCAGGCGGAAGATACCGCGACCCATCACCGCCACCAGCAGGGTGGTGATCAGCGCCGGCAGGGAGATCATCAGGGCGGTGTCGTAGGGCACCAGCTGCGCGCTGGCGTCGCCGGCCTTGCCCATGGCCATGTTGGCAGCCACGGGCGCCAGGCCCAGGCCGATGGCCATGATCACCGGACCGATCACCACCGGTGGCAGTAGGCGGTCGATAAAGCCGGTGCCCTTGACCTTGACCGCGCCGGCTAGCGCCACGTAGGCGAAGCCGGCGGCGACTAGCCCGCCCAGGGTGGCGGGCAGGCCGAAATCGGCCTTGGCGGCGAGGATCGGCGCGATAAAGGCAAAGGAGGACGCGAGAAACACCGGCACCTGGTTCTTGCTCACCAGGTGGAAGATCAGCGTGCCGAAGCCCGCGGTAAAGAGCGCGACGTTGGGGTCCATGCCGGTGATCAGGGGCATCAGCACCAGCGCGCCGAAGGCCACGAACAGCATCTGCGAGCCGGCCAGGGCCTGGCGCCAGATCGGGTCTTGGGAATGTTCCTGCATGTTCAGGCGTCCTTCTGCTTGGTGCCGAAAATCTTGTCCCCGGCATCGCCAAGGCCCGGAATGATATAGCCGTGTTCGTTGAGACGCTGGTCGATGGATGCGGTGAAGATCAAGACGTCGGGGTGGGCGCGCTCGACCGCCGCGATGCCTTCCGGCGCGGCGACCAGCACCATGGCGCGGATCTCCTTGCAGCCGGCTTTTTTCAGCAGGTCGATGGTGGCGACCATGGAGCCGCCGGTGGCCAGCATGGGGTCGATGATCAGCGCCAGGCGCTCGTCGATCTCGGGTACCAGTTTTTCCAGGTAGGTATGCGCCTCCAGGGTCTGCTCGTTGCGCGCCACGCCCACTGCGCTGACCTTGGCCCCGGGAATCAGGCTGAGCACGCCTTCGAGCATGCCGATGCCGGCGCGCAGGATCGGTACCACGGTGATCTTCTTACCGGAAATCTTTTCCACCTGCACCGCACCGCACCAGCCCTGGATCTCGCAGCTTTCCAAGGGCAGGTCCTGGGTCGCTTCGTAGGTCAGCAGGGCGCCGACTTCCTGGGCCAGTTCGCGAAAATTCTTGGTGCTGATGTCGGCGCGGCGCATCAGGCCGAGCTTGTGGCGGATCAGCGGGTGGCGGATTTCACGGATGGGCATGGGTGGAGTCTCCTGCTGGGCGGGCAAAATGCCGCTAGAGTAAAGCATTTAACCAGCCCGAGCATGGTGCCGCTGTGGACCGTCCAGGGCGCGCCGGGGCTTGCCCCAGGGCCTGCGGATCAGTACCGTGGCCGGCCCTGATTCTGACGCTGCGATCAGCTTCTTGCTATCGAGCAATCCGGCCCTATCGAACCCAAGAGGAACCCCCATGTCCGTCGATCTCGCGCACATCCGTGAAGTCATGGCCCAGGCCGACTGCCTGTACCCCGAAACCGAGGTCGAGGCGGCCATCGGGCGCATCGCCGAGTCGATCAACGCCGAGCTGGCCGAGCGCAACCCCGTGGTGTTCTGCGTGATGAACGGCGGTTTGATTTTTTCCGGCAAGTTGTTGCCCAAGCTGACCTTTCCCCTGGAACTGTCCTACCTGCACGCCACGCGCTATCGCAACGAAACCAGCGGCGGCGAGTTGTTCTGGAAGGCCAAGCCGGAGCTGTCCTTTATCGACCGCGAGGTGCTGATCATCGACGACATCCTCGACGAGGGCCACACCTTGGGCGCGATCGTCGACTTCTGCCGACATGCCGGCGCGGCCCAGGTGCATATCGCCGTGCTCATCGACAAGACCCACGACCGCAAGGCCCGCCCGGACCTGAAAGCCGACTACGTGGGCCTGCCCTGCGTCGACCGTTACATCTTCGGCTACGGGATGGACTACAAGGGCTATTGGCGCAACGCCCCGGGCATCTACGCGGTCAAGGGGCTTTAACCACCTGCGTGCTCAGAGGCCCACGTCCGGCAGCGTCGGGCGCGTGGCCAGGGCCCGCTGCATCAGCGTCTCGACTTCCTGACGCTCCGTTTCCGAGAGGGCCAGGCGCGGCGGACGGGTCAGGGCGCTGCCGCGCTGCATCAGGGCTTCGCAGAGCTTGATGCACTGCACCAGGTCCGGTCGGGCATCCAGGTGCAGCAGCGGCATAAACCACTGGTAAAGCGGCATGGCCTCCTTGAGGCGACCGTCGCGCGCCAGGCGGAACAGCGTCTCGCCTTCCCGGGGAAAGGCGTTGGACATGCCCGAGACCCAGCCCACGGCGCCGACCGCGAGGCTTTCGAGCACCACGTCGTCGAGACCGGCAAACAGCACGAAGCGATCCCCCACCGCGTTCTGCACATCGACAAAGCGCCGGGTGTCGCCGGACGAGTCCTTGAAGCAGACGATGGTGTCGCAGTCGGCCAGGGACACCAGGATGTCCGGGGTGACGTCGTTTTTGTAGATCGGCGGGTTGTTGTAGACCATCACCGGCAGGTCGACCTGGGCGGCCACGCTGCGAAAGTGGGCGGCGATTTCGAAGGGCTTGGCCGAGTAGACCAGGGCCGGCATCAGCATAATGCCGTCTGCGCCGACCCGCTGGATCTCCCGCGCCACCTGGCTGGCCGTGGCGCTGGTGAATTCCGCGACCCCGGCGATCACGGGCACGCGGCCAGCCGCGGCGTCCTTGGCCACCTCCACCAGGGCGAGTTTTTCCGCCTGACTCAAGGAGGTGTTTTCGCCGACCGTGCCGCCGATCACCAGGCCGGAGACGCCGTCGCGCACCAGGTTATGGATGACCCGGTGGGTGGCGTCTAGATCGACGGTCAAATCGCTGCGGAACTGGGTGGTGACGGCGGGAAAGACGCCGCTCCAGCTGGGGTTATGGTTCATGTTCGACTCCGGGGGTTGGGTTTTCGGGGGTGAGGGCGGACGCGCGCAGGCGCGCAGAGCGGCCAGCGTTCAAGGCAACGACAGGGTGGAAAAGGGTGCGCTCGGGTATCAGCCGCGCCGCCGGCCAACCGCGGGCGACAGGCTGGGCTTACAGGCCGCGCTGACCGTCGCGGTACTGGCTGGGGGACAGGCCGGTGAGGGCCTTGAACTGGCGGCTGAAGGCGCTGTGGTCGCTGTAGCCGCAGGCGAGGGCGATCGCGGTGATCGGCCGGTCGCTTGCCAGCAGCTCGCAGGCCGCGCTCAGTCGCGCCTTGTGGATCATCTGCCGCGGGGTCAGCTGGAAGACCCGCTTGCAGTGGCGCTCCAGCTGCGCCACCGACAGACCGGCGAGGGTGGTCAGCTCCTTGAGGCTCAGCGGTCGGGCATGGTTGGCACGGATGTAAGCATCGACGCTGGCCAGTTTCTGGTAGGCCGGGTGGCTGGCTTGCGGCGCCAGCAGGTCGTAGGAGATGCCCGCCATGCCGATGATCGCGCCCTGCACATCGCGCAACGCCAGCTTGTGGGTCAGGCACCAGCCCGGCTCGCGGCCGGGATACAGGTGCAGCTCCAACTGGTCGCGCAGGCCGGTGCCGTCGCGTAACACCTGCCGGTCCTGCTCGGTATAGCGCGGGCCGAAGCGCGAGGGGAACAGCTGCTCGGCGGTCTTGCCCAGAAGCGCGGCCTTGTCGCGGGTGCCGCAGCGTTGCGCCAGGG
The DNA here is from genome assembly GCA_040385585.1 of Pseudomonadota bacterium. Lineage (GTDB taxonomy): Bacteria > Pseudomonadota > Gammaproteobacteria > Pseudomonadales > Pseudomonadaceae > Aquipseudomonas. The sequence continues at coordinate 33,341 of JAZKHB010000054.1, forward strand.
TCTGGTTGACCTGGGCATAGCGGGCCAGGGGGTCTTTGATAAAGAACACCACGTCGGGCATGGCGTCCAGCAAGGGGGCGATCAGCGCCAGGCTGCCGAGAAATTCGGGCAGGTCGCGCGGGGTGGGCAGCGGCTGGGCAAACATGCGGCGCTATGGCTCCGGGCATGGGCAGGCGCCTACTCTACGACCGGCGGCGCGGCGCTGGGAAGCGCCGCGGTTTCGCCCAGCAACAGCAGGCTTTCGAGGCGCACGGGGGATAGCGGCAGGCGCGGTTGCGCCAGCGGCCAGTCGAACAGAAAGCGCGCGGCGGCCCCGCAGACCCGGCCCTGGCAGGCGCCCATGCCGCAGCGGCTGTGCAGCTTGGCATCGATCCAGCCGTCGCGCTCGCGCAAGGCGGCATGGGGCACGTCCTCGCAACGGCAGACCAGGGTGTCAGGTTGCGCCAGGGTCTTGAGGTGCGGGTCCAGGACGAAGGCGCGCGCCAGGCGCTCGGCAAAGCCTTGCCAGCGTCGGCGGCGCGGCCAGAGCGCGCGTGCCTCGGTCCACTGGCCAACGGCCGTATAGCCGGCGATGGCGCCTTCGACCTGGGCCAGCTCGCGGCCGCCGATGCCGGTGCATTCGCCCGCGGCATAGTGCTCGGCCAATGGGCTGGCCTGCCAGGTATCCACCGCGATGGCATTGGCCTGCAGCGGAAAGCCCAGGGCCTGGGCCAGTTCGGTATTGGCGATCAGGCCGTAGCCGCAGGCCAGGCGCTCGCAAGGGATTTCCAGGAGTGTGCCGTTCTGCATCAGGCGCACCGCCTGCAGCCGTTCCTCGCCGAGGGCGGCGACCACATGACTGCTGCTGCGGTAGCCCCGCGAGGCCAGCTGCAGGGCTTGCAGCGCCTTGCCCGGCCAGCGCGGCAGCTGCGCGCCGAACCGCGCCAGGGCGGCGAACGGTGCCTGCTCGACGATTCGCGGCACCCGGGCGCCGGCCCGCCGGGCAGTGGCGGCGCTGGCCAGCAGCAGCGGGCCGCTGCCAGCGATGACGATACGTTCGCCGGCCACCGGCAGGCCGCCCTTGATCAGGGCCTGCAGGCCGCCGGCCCCGGTCACCCCGGGCAGGGTCCAGCCGGGGAAGGGCAACAGCAATTCCCGGGCGCCGGTGCAGAGAATCAGCTTGGCGTAATGCAGTCGCCAGGCGCGGGTATCGTCCTCCAGCAGCAGGCAATGTGGCCCGGCCACGGCGACCACCCGGGTCGATTGCAACAGCTGCAGGTTGTCCGCTGCAGCGAGCGCCTCGCGTTGGCGTCTGGCTTCGGGAGGCACGCGCGCCTGCACGCCGTCGCGCCAGATCTGCCCGCCTGGTGCCGGGTTATCGTCCAGCAGAACGATGCGTACGCCGCTGCCCGCCGCCGCCAGGGCGGCGGCCATGCCTGCCGGGCCGGCCCCGACTATCAGCAGGTCGACGTGCTGATCGGTCGTGCGGCTCATGGCCGCGTCTCCACGCGCATGCCGCTGCGGCAGAGGGTCTGGCAGGCCAGACGGCGTATCCCGTCGATGGTCACCCGGCATTCCTGGCAGATGCCCATGCCGCACAACGGCGCGCGGCGTGCTCCGCCTACCGCGGTGCGGCTGCTGCCATCGCCGCCCAGGGCAAGCGCCGCCGCCACGCTGGTGCCGGGTGCCACGCGCAGGGGTTGGCCGTCCAGGCTGAGGTCGATCATGGCCGGGCCTGCGGCGCTAGAAAGCGCCCAGGCAGGTAGGGAGTCGGGTCGATGGCCGCGTTCTCGTCGAACAGCTGCGCCGCCAGCAGCCGGGCACTGCCCGGCGCGGTGGTGACCCCCAGCCCTTCGTGGCCGACGGCAAGCCAAAGTCCGGATTGTTGCGGGTGTTCGCCGATCAGCGGCAGGCCGTCCGGCGTGGCGGCGCGAAAGCCGCTCCAGCTGCGGATGACGCTCATCCGCGCGATTGCCGGCAGGTAGTCCAGCGCCCGTTCGAGCAGGCGTGCCAGCACCGCGCCTTCCACCTGGGGATCGAGGCTGTCGAACTGGCGCGAGGAACCCAGCAGAATCTGTCCGGTGGGTCGCGGTTGGGCATTGAAGGCCACCGAGGTGCCAGTGCTGGCATGGGCGCTGCTGCAGTAGCCCAGTTCCACCAGTTGATGGTGGATCGTCACGGGGTAGCGGTCGGTGATCAGCAGGTGGCCTTTTTTCGGGCGGATCGGCAGTTCGGGGCACAGCCCGGTGGCGCCGATGCCGTTGGCCAGCACCACGGCCTGGGCGTTCAGCCAGCGGCCGTCGGCCAGGCGCACCCGGTTGCCGTCGAGCCGCGTCACGGTTTCCGCGCGGCACTGGATCAGCGGGTGGTCGAGCAGGGCGCGGGCGGCCGACGGCGCATAGACAATGGCGTCGTCGGCCACCCGCAGCGCGCCGCGCAGGCCTTGGCGCAGCAGGGGCTCGGCCTGGCGCAGGGCCGCGGCGTCGAGCCACTGGCAGGCGATGCCTCGATCCTTCAGGCAGGCCTGCTTGCGTTCGGCTTCGGCCACTTCGGCGTCGCTGTCGGCCAGCCACAGGGTGCCGCAGGTGCGGTAGGCGCAAGCCGCATCCAGGCGCGGCGCCCATTGGCGCCACAGTTCCAGGGAGTAGCCGCTAAGCGCCAATTCCGCCGGGTTGTCGTCCATGGCCACCAGATGGCCCATGCCGGCCGCCGTGGCCCCGCCGCGGTGGTCGTCGAGCAACAGCACCCGCAGGCCACGTGCGGCGAATTCATGGGCGCAGGCGCTGCCGACTATGCCGGCGCCGATGACGATCAGGTCGGCTTTCACGGTTGGATGCCCCAGGCGAAGGGGTCGTCATCCTCCAGCAACAGCGTGGCTTCGGCGCTCAGGTGCGCGCGGCCGCGAATGCTGGGAATGATCCGCCGCGCGTCCAGCCACTGGTAACTGGCTTCGAAGCGGCTGCCGATCACGCTGGCCTGGGTCCACAGCGTGCCGGGTTGCAGGTCGCCGTCGGCGGCCAGGCAGGCCAGCTTGGCGCTGGTGCCGGTGCCGCAGGGCGAGCGGTCGTAGGCCTTGCCGGGGCAGAGCACGAAGTTGCGGCTGTCGGCGTCGGGGTCGTCGGCGAACAGCTCGATATGCTCGATCGCGCCGTCGTCCTCGCCACGGATGCCCTGCGCGTCCAGCGCCTGACGCACCGCCCAGCTGTAGGCGGTCAGGGCCTCGAGGTTATCCCCGGCGATGCGCTGACCGTGCGCGCCGATCAGGAAGAACCAGTTGCCGCCCCAGGCGATATCGCCACAGACCTGGCCGTGGCCGGGCACCGTCAGGCACACGGCCTGGCGGTAGCGGTAGGCCGGAACGTTGCGCACGCTGACCGAACCGTCGGTATGCAGGGTCGCCTCGACGGTGCCCACCGGGGTTTCGATGCGGTGCACGCCGGGCTGGATACGGCCCAGATGGGCCAGCGACACCACCAGGCCGATGGTGCCGTGGCCGCACATGCCGAGGTAGCCGCTGTTGTTGAAGAAGATCACCCCGGCGCAGGCGCTGGGGTCCACCGGCGTGCAGAGCAGGGCACCGACCAGCACGTCGCTGCCGCGGGGTTCGAGCACGGTCGCCCTGCGCCAGGCATCGTGGTGTTCGGCCAGGTGCTGCAGGCGCTCGGCCATGCTGCCGTCGCCCAGGGCGGGAAAGCCCTCGATCACCAGACGGGTCGGCTCGCCGCCGGTGTGGCTGTCGATGACACGGATGCGCTTCACGGGCTCTGCACCTGTTCGCTAGGGTTCAGGCCACTCTGAGCCTTAAGGCGCTCGACGGCTTGAGGGTTTTCCCCGGGGATAATGACGAAATCGGCACAGCGGCGGCCGAGGCGTTTACGAATGGCGCTGGGTCGCGAGCCTCAGTTTCAGCCGCACCCGCGGCGAGGTGCCGACCAGCACCCGATCGAACAGCACGGTAAGCACCAGGCAGGTCAGCGGCATCAGCAATACCGTTGCGCAGGGCGTGTCGCGTCAGATCGCCGCGCAGGGCCTTCCAGGAATAACCGGCACGCCAGGCATCGAACAGGGGCGGTCGGGCTATGGCGGCCCGAGCTGGATTGCCCAGGCATAGGGGCACGCCTGCCCGCGCGGGGTTGCCGCTCCAAGCCTGACGACATTCGGCGCAAAAGGGCTGAAAAAAACCGGGCGGCGGGGGTAAACTGCCGGCCCGTGAAAAGACCGGCCGGAGTGGACGATGCGCAAAGACAAGAAACAGGTGATTGGCGAAGAGATCGGCGACGAGCCGATCAAGCTGTTCCTCGAGGTGGAACCGGCCGATGCTACCCCGCCGTCCTTGCACAAGCTGATCAAGGCCTACCGTGGCCTGCGGATTGATGACTTCGAGCGGTTCGTCGGCTTTTTCGTTGCCGCCGGCTACGACCTGAATGCCCAGGATGCCCAGGGCCGCGATTTCATCGCGCTGATCGCCGACCAGCGCCAGGCCCCGGCTTATATCGAGGTGATCGAGGCGGCGAAGGGCTGAACTCCTCCAGGGTCTTTCGCTGCGTTTCTAAGGGTATCAGCGCGACGGTGACCGAGGGTGCATCGGGTTTGTCCAGTGTGAGCGTCGAGGCCAGACGCCCATACGATCAGAAAGCCCGCCTCGAGCGGGCTTTTTTATGCCCCCACGGCGCGCGGGGAAGTGCGGCCGTTGACGACCAGTGGCACGGGAGCCGCGGCACCGTGGTGGACCCGGGCCTGTCCATTGCGTAACCCTGCTGAACATGGAGGTGATGCCCGTGAACGTCGAACCCTATCTGTTTTTCTATGGCCGCTGCGAAGAAGCGCTGCAGTTTTACAGCCAGACCTTGGGCGCGCAGATCGGCTACCTGATGCGTTTTCGCGAGGCGCCGGAGTCTGAGCGCGGCCCGCAAGAATGGCAGGACAAGGTGATGCACGCCACGCTGAGGGTTGGCAGTAGCCAATTAATGGCTTCGGACGGCATGCATCAACAGGCGCCGGCCCCCTTTGGCGGCCTGAGCCTGACCCTCAATGTCGAGTGCGTCGAACAGGCCGAGCGCCTGTTCACGGCCTTGTCCGAAGGCGGTGAGGTCCGCATGCCGCCGGCGCAAACGTTCTGGTCGCCTTGCTTTGCCATGCTCAACGACCGTTTCGGCGTGGCCTGGATGATCAATTGCGCGCCAAAGACTTCCGGCTGAGTTGCTGCCAGGTCGCTACGCAAAGCACCCGAAATGCAAAAACCGCCCTAAGGCGGCTTGTGCATTTCACCCTGAGCCTTAAACGGCCTAGGCCTCGAGAGGGGGGGTGTTTGATAGCTGCAACAGCGCATCCGAATGCGATTGCACTTCGCGGTACAAGGCGGCATCGGCTTCCAGATCCTTGGCGACGGCCGGGAAGATCGCCTTGAGTGTACGGGTCCACTCTGCGGAGCTCGCCTTCTCGGGAAAGCAGCGCTTGATCAGGTCGAGCATGATCGACACGGTGACCGAGGCGCCAGGGGAGGCGCCGAGCAGGGCGGCAATGGAGCCGTCGGCGGCGGTCACCAGCTCGGTGCCGAACTGCAGGATGCCGCCCTTTTTCGGATCCTTCTTGATGATCTGCACGCGCTGGCCGGCCATCTCCAGGCGCCAGTCGCTGGCCTTGGCCTCGGGGTAGAAGCGCCGCAAGGCCTTGAGGCGTTGTTCCTCGGACTGCAACACCTCGCCGATCAGGTAGCGGGTCAGGTCCATATTGTCCCGGGCGACGGCCAGCATGGGGCCGATATTGCTCGGGCGTATGGAGAGCGGCAGATCGAGGAAGGAGCCATGGCGCAGGAATTTCGTGGAGAAGCCCGCATAGGGCCCGAATAACAGGGATTTCTTACCGTCCACCACCCGGGTGTCCAGGTGTGGCACGGACATCGGCGGGGAGCCCACCGCTGCCTGGCTGTAGACCTTGGCCTGGTGCTGCGCGACCACCTCAGGGTTGTCGCAACGCAGCCACTGGCCACTGATCGGGAAACCGCCAAACCCCTTGCCTTCTGGAATGCCGGACATCTGTAGCAGCGGCAGCGCCGCGCCGCCAGCGCCGAGGAACACGAAACGGGCGGTTACTTCGCGGCTGCCGCCATTTTTCAGGTCCTTGATGACGACGCGCCAGCCCTGGTCGACGCGCTTGAGGTCGACCACTTTCTGGCTGCACTTGATCTCGGTACCGGACTGGCTGCCCAGGTAGCCCAGCAGTTGCTTGGTCAGGGCGCCGAAATTGACATCGGTACCGGCCAGCACGCGGGTGGCCGCGATCGGCTCGGCCGGATCGCGGCCGTGCATCATCAGGGGCATCCACTGGGCCATGGTGGCGTGGTCTTCGGTGTATTCCATCTCGGCGAAGCCATGGTATTGACGCATTGCCGCGAAGCGTTTCTTCAAGAAGGCAATGTCGTTCTCGCCCTGGACGAAACTCAGGTGCGGCACCGGACTGACAAAATTCTGGGGAGGGCCGAAGCTTCCGGTCGCCTGGCCCTTGTTCACCAAGTAGGCCCAGAACTGCTTGGATTCCTCGAACATGGAATTGATGCTGACGGCTTTCTGGATACTGATCGAGCCGTCTTCGGCCGGAGGCGTGTAGTTCAGCTCGCACAGCCCGGCATGACCGGTACCGGCATTATTCCAGGGGTTGGAGCTTTCGATAGCCCCGGACTCCATCAGCTCCACCACTTCCAGCTTGATACCGGGGTCGAGCTCCTTGAGCAGAACCGCCAGGGTCGCACTCATGATGCCCGCGCCCACCAGTACCACGTCCAGCGTTTCGTGATCGTTTAGTGCCATTTACCTGTCTCTCCCGTATGCCGCACTGCAAAGGGCCTTCTTTGTAAGGCCGCGCGCCTGGATCCCGACTGTCAGATGACAGCTGCTAGGTCCGCTCGGCGTGAAGGGGAGGGGTGTCGTTAGCCGCCGAAAAAGTCTTCATTTCGCCACACTCTTGTGAAGTTATAAAACCGTTTGTCCACGCTCTTTTGGAGCGGTGAACCGCAAAAAGGGTTGTCTGCCGCAGTCGGTTGGTTTCTCGCGCGCGAAGGTCGAGCCGCAGAAAAGCTGCGGCGTGTCATGCGTCTGGCGAGAAAGGTGACCGGCCGTGAGGGCAGCGCAAGCGGGCGACTCTCTGGGGGGCGGTGTGCAGCCGATGCCAGGGGCTATCGGCCGGGGTGCGAGGCCCGATCAGGAGACGTCCTTATAATCGGGGCGTGATTATAACGGCGAAGTCGGGAAAATTGATCTACTAACGTGACTTTTATTCGCTCCGCCGGTCAGACCGACAACGGCTGGCGCGTTCGGGTGCTGGACGCGGCTGAAGCGCAGGGCTGGAGACGGGCGTTGAAGGGCAGGGGGCGCTGCAGCCAGCTCAGGCGACATTCCGTGACTTCGACCCAGCCAGTACCGAGCGGAGCGTTGCGGGCCTGGTGAAAAGCCTGACACAGACCTGTGCGGTCCACCAGGGCATAGCAGCGCGGTCGAGTACGGTCGGTGAACAGCGAGGCGAACATGGCGGGTCCCTGCGGGCAGATTCCACTGCTTTATCCCACAGCGGCATGACAGTCAGATGACCGAGCCTGGTGTCGCGCACGCCGCTCCGCCGCAGCAATCCTGTCGGCCCGGGGCTCAGATCGCTATACTGTTCGCCACTTCGCGTGCCCCGGGTGCGCCCTTCTGGAGAGATGAGCATGCTGCATCGCCTGTTGCTTGGTCTGATCGCTGTGATCAGCTTGACCTTGGTCGGCTGTGCCCACAGCCCGCAACAATTGAGTCCGCAACCCACGATCAACACACCGCTCGCCGCGGTCGGCCAAGGCCAACCTGTGGTGGTGCGGGTAGTCGACGGCCGCCCCTCGCCCCTGCTGGGCACCCGCGGCGGCCTGTACCCCGAGACCAGCGGCATCAGCGTGACCAGCGCGGATATCGTGCCCAAGCTGCAAGCCCAGGCCGAAGCCGCGGTGCGCCTGCTGGGCTTCACCCCGACGGCCAATGCCTACAATGCGCCACAACTGACGGTGACCCTGGCCGAGTTGAAATACCAGTCGCCCAAGGATGGCGTCTATGTGACCAAGGCGACCATCAGCGCCACCTTCCGCGCCGATGTGCAGAATGCCAATCGCCGGTACAGCGGCCGTTACGGCGCCTCCCTGGACCAGAGCTTCGGCATGGCGCCCAACCAGCAGACCAATACCAAGCTGGTCAGCGACGTACTCAGCGATGCGCTGACGCGTACCTTCAAGGACGCCAGCATCGGCCAGTTGCTGATCCAATAAAATAAACTGAAGGGTCTGCAATAGAAAAGCCCGGGCATGCCCGGGCTTTTGCATTTCACGATTCGTAAACCTCAGGCGCGGTCTTTAGCAGCCGATCATCCTGGGCTGGGCCTCAGGCTGCCTGGGCATAGAGCGTGAGCATCGAGAAGCCGCTGTTCGTGTTCAGCGGGCAGGGCACCGGCGCGCCTCCGCCCTTGAACCACGTGAAGCTCGACCAGGGGACGACGCTGACGCGCCTCGGCCTCGCATCGACGGTCCCCCTCGTGAAGTTCACC
>JAZKHB010000055.1:0-11257 GCA_040385585.1 Pseudomonadota bacterium
CGCTGGAGCCGATGATGCTGATGACATCGCCGGCCTTGGCGGCCAGGGAGACGCCCTTGAGCACTTCATGGCTGCCGTAGCGCTTGTGCAGGTTGTCGATTTCCAGGGTGTACATGGTTGCGGCCTCTCGTTGCGGTCTTTTTATTGTCAGTCAGTCGGTCAGCAGGCGACCCTGGCGCAGGGGCGTCTGCCCCGCCACCTTGGCCAGCCACAGGCCGGGTTGGGCATAGCGCAGGCGTTCGCGGGCATAGAGGATGCCGTCGGTGCTGGCGCGTACCAGGCTGTGGCGGTCGGTCAGCGGGTCCAGCACTTCGAACAGCGGATCCCCGGCCTTGACCCGGGCGCCCAGGGGCTGCAGGAAGCTCACCACCCCGGCGTGGGGGGCATAGGCGTATTGCGCGCCGGCGAAGGGCGTGGCCTGGCAAACCCGCGACGGCGCGGGCGGCCAGTGGCCCTCGATCAGGCCCTGTTCGGCGAGAAAGCCCAGGATGTCCTCGGCGCTGGTCAGGGTCTGGGCGCGCTCGGTATCGGCCATGCCGCGCAATTCCAGGGTGCTGGCCAGGCAGGCCAGGGGAATGTCGGCGTCGGGGAAGCGTTCGGCCAGGCGCAGCCAGGGCACCGCGCAGGCCTCGTCGAAGGAGTTGCCACCGGAGTCCTCGGCCAGCAGCACGGCACCGGCGCGCAGGCGCGCGGCCAGCGACTGCAAGCGCGGCCAGTGCTGGGGCAGGGCGTAGAGCAGCATGATCGACTCGAAGTCGCAGTGCAGGTCCAGCACCACATCGGCATCGCAGGCGTGCTGCAGCAGCAGGCGGCGCAGGCCGTCGAGCTCGGAGCGCGGCGGGGCCAGGGCGGCGAGGGTCTGGCCCATCAGGCGGCGGATCAGCGCGACATTCGCCGCGCCATCCTCGCCCAGCCGGCCTTCGAGCTGTGGCGCCAGGAGGTCGGCCAGGGCGGGAAAGTCGCGGTTGAAGTTCTGCCCGCTGGCAAAATCGAAGCGGCCCTGGTGGGTGGCCTGGAACAGCTGGGCCAGGCCAATGGGATTGGCCACCGGCACCAGCTCGATCACGCCGCTCAGCCGGCCCTGGGCCTCCAGCTCGAGCAGGCGCCGCTTGAGCTCGATGGCCACGCGCATGCCCGGCAATTCGTCGGCATGCAGCGAGGCCTGGATATAGGCCTTGCGCGGGCCGCTGCCGAAACGAAAAACCGTCAACCGGCGCTCGGTGCCCGAGGCGCTCCAGGGCAGCAGGTGGTGAATGGGCTCCATGGGGGCTCCTTAAGGTTGGCGCGGGGCGAGGTAGGTCAGCCAGCGGCGCTCGGCCACCTTGAACAGGCGCACCAGGAAAAACGTCAGCAGCAGGTAGAACAGCCCGGCGGTGATAAAGGCTTCGAATGGCAAGTAGTAGCGCGCGCTGAAGGTGCGGGCCGCGCCGGTGATATCGATCAGGGTGACGATGGACGCCAGGCTGGTGGTGTGCAGCATCATGATCACTTCGTTGCTGTACTGCGGCAGCGCCCGGCGCAGGGCCGAGGGCAGCAGGATGCGCCGGTACAGGGTGGCGCGGGACATGCCCATGGCCCGGGCGGCCTCGATCTCGCCGTGGGGCGTGGCCCTCATGCTGCCGGCGAGGATTTCCGCGCTGTAGGCGCTGGTGTTGATGGCGAAGGCCAGGCAGGCGCAAAAGGTGGCGCTGGAGAAGTACGGCCACAGCGCGCTGTCGCGCACCGCCTCGAACTGAGCCAGGCCGTAATAGATCAGGAACAACTGCACCAGCATGGGCGTGCCGCGGATCACATAGGTGTAGAGCCAGGCCGGGCCGTTGAGCAGCGGCGAGCGCGACACGCGCAGCAAGGCCAGGGGGATGGCCAGCACCAGGCCCAGGGCCAGGGCGATAAACAGCAGTTTGAAGGTCACCAGCACGCCACTGCCATAGAGCGGCAGGCTGTCGGCGATCAGCTTGAAGTCGAACACGGGAAAGATTCCTTAGAAGTCTGCCAGGCGGGCGCCCACGGCGTAGCGTTTTTCCACCTGGCGCAGCACCAGCAGGGACAGCGTGGTGAGCACCAGGTACAGGGCCGCCACCGTCAGGAAGAAGGTAAAGGGCTCGCGGGTCGCGTCCGCCGCATTCTTGGCCCTGAACATCATGTCCTGCAGGCCGACCACCGAGATCAACGCAGTGGCCTTGGTCAGCACCAGCCAGTTGTTGGTGAACCCGGGAATGGCGAAGCGGATCATCTGCGGCACCAGCACGCGGAAGAACACCTGCAGCCCGCTCATGCCATAGGCCGCGCCGGCTTCGCCCTGGCCCTTGGGGATGGCCATAAAGGCCCCGCGAAAGGTCTCCGACAGGTAGGCGCCGAAGATAAAGCCCAGGGTGCCCACGCCGGCCACGAAGGGGTTGATGTCGATGTACTGGGGGTGACCGAGCAGCGGCGCCACCCTGTTCACCAGGTCCTGGCCGCCGTAGAAGATCAGCAGGATCAGCACCAGGTCGGGGATGCCGCGAATGACCGTGGCATAGCCTTCGCCGAGCAGCGCCAGCCAGCGCAGGGGCGAGAGGCGAAAGGCCGCGCCCAGCAGGCCCAGGGCAATGGCCAGGGTCATGGAAATCAGGGCCAGACTCAGGGTCAGTCCGGCACCCTGGAGAATGGTCCAGCCGTAGCCGTGAAGCATGATGGGGTCCTCGGCGCGGGCCTGTCGGCCTGCGTTGCAACGAAAAAAAGAGGCACCCCTGGGGGATGCCTCGGTACGCGAGCCGAGCGGGCCTTACTGGCCGTAGATATCGAACGCGAAGTACTTGCCCTGCACCTGCTGGTAGGTGCCATTGGCGCGGATGGCCGCGATGGCCGCGCTCAGACGTTCGGCATTGACGCTGTCGCCCTTGCGCACGGCGATGCCGGCACCCCTGCCGAAATATTTCGGGGCGTTGAAGTCCGGGCCGACCAGGGCGAAGCCCTTGCCGGCGTCGGTCTTGATAAAGCCTTCGTCGATATTCACGACGTCGGCCAGGGTGGCATCCAGTCGTCCGGACACCAGGTCCAGAAAGGCTTCGTTCTGCGAGGCGTAACGCACCACTTCGATACCGGCCGGGGCGAAGTTGTCGGTGGCATAGCGGTCGTAGGTGGACGCGCGCTGCACGCCGACCCTCTTGCCCTTGAGGTCCACCAGCGGGTCGTTGATCACGCTGCCGGCCTTCATCGCCAGCTTGCCGGGGGTGTGGTAGTACTTGGCGCTGAAGTCCACGGACTTGAGGCGGTCCTCGGTGATCGACATGGACGACAGCACGGCGTCGACCTTGCGCACTTTCAGCGAGGGGATCAGGCCGTCGAACTCCTGCTCGACCCAGGTGCACTCGACCTTCATCTCGGCGCACAGGGCATTGCCGATGTCGTAGTCGAAGCCGGTGATGGCGCCGTCAGGAGTCTTGAAGGCGAAGGGCGGGTAAGCGGCCTCGATGCCGATGCGCAGGCTGTCCTGGCTGGCGAGCGTCAGGCTGCTGACGGCGCAGAGCGCCAGGGCGCCCAGCAGCGCGGCCTTGTTCTTCCCGGTTTTGCTTTTTATTTTCATTTTCGACTCCTGGGTAGGGCGGTGGGGTATTGCCGGGCGCAGGGCGCATGCCCTGCCTCGGTGTGCTGCGTGATGCCGTGGCGAATCAGTGGGCTTAGTTGTGACACGTTTTTTTTCATAAATCTACGATGTAGAAATATTTGTGTCAAATATAGGTGCGGTGAGAATCGTCATGGGCCGCTCTAGCGCGGCGGTTGGCCAGGAAAAGCGGCTTTAAGGGCGCGGCGGGTGGGGTGCAAAGCCGCTCAAGGCGCTTGCTCGTGGCTATCGTGTGGTATATAAAATTTCACGAAACGAGTTTATGAAAATAAATATTCATGGCTCGAAGGCCAGGATCGACCGGGTGCACCGCCTGCCACAGGGCGGCCGACACCCAGCGCGGCCAGCCTCGCGAGACTTCTCATAACAAGAGCAAAAACAAGCATGAAAAAGCAGCCGAACAGGCGCGTTGCACTCGCCGCCCTCCTTGTCCTTTCCTGCGCCAGTCCGGCGCTCTATGCCGATGGCAACCTCCTGGCCGTGGGCGGCATGCTGCGCGCCAGCAATGCCCCGGTGTATGCCAAGTTTATCGAGCTGGCGGGCGGGCCGCGCGAGGCGCGTATCGTTATCCTGCCGACCGCCAGCGGCAGCCAGGGCTCGAGCAAGCGCTTTATGGGCGAGCTGGTGGCCCTGGGCGTACCGGCCGAGCGCATCCGCATCGTCGGCATCGACAAGTCCAACTACCAGCAGACCATGAACGACGCCGCAATGGTCGAGCCGCTGGGCGACGCCAGCGCGGTGTGGTTCGTCGGGGGCGACCAGGCGCGCATCGCCCGCGCCCTGTTCAATGCCGACGGCAGCCCCTCGCTGCTGATGCGGCAGGTGCGCAAGGTCTACGAAAAAGGCGGCGTGGTGGCCGGCACCAGTGCCGGCGCCAGCATCCTCGGCGCGCAGATGCCCACCGCCTACGGCGTGGTGATGGACACCCTGGATTTCGGCGTGGCCGAGCAGGCCGACCGGCGCGGCGCGGCAGTCCTTAAAGGCGCGGGTCTGTTCACGGGCGGGATCATCGACCAGCACCTCGACCAGATCGAGGAAACCAGCGGCGGCCGTGCCGCGCGCATGGCCAGTTACCTGGTCGGGCAGCAGCCGGCCAAGGGCTTCGGCCTGGATACCAATACCGCCATGTGGATCAAGGCCGACGGCCAGGTGGAAGTGCTCGGCGAGGGCTACCTGACGGTGATGGATGCCAGCCAGGCGAAGAAGGAGTTCGGCGTCTACGGCACCCGGCTGCAGAACCTGCGGTTGGCCATGCTCGGCCACGGCGACCGCTATGACCTGGCCACCGGCAAGGTGCAGCCCGCCGCCGACAAGGCCGTCATCGAGGCCGGTAATGAATACCTGGTGGGCAACCAGCCGATCACCGACCTGTCGGGCGTCTCCGCCATTGGTCGCGCCGTGCTCTACGGCCTGGCGGACAACAGCGCCCGGCGCCAGATCGGCCTGATGACCCGCTACAACCCGCTCAACGGCTACCACCATGGCTACCGCTTCGAGTTCAGCAAGACCGCGGACTTCAGCGCCCACAGCCAGTTTTACGATTCGCTGACCAACTACAGCGTCGATGGCGTGCGCCTGGATATCCGTCCGGTCGACGCCCACCTGGGCGACCCGGCCCTGAGCGCGCCCCTGGATGCCGGCAGCGGCGTGGCGGGCGATGCCATTCGCGCCGTCAGCTTCCGCGGCCTGATGACCCTCGACCCGCAAGGCGCCTTCGAGCCGCAGCGGCCAATCACCCGACTGGAATTGGCCAACGCCCTGCAGATGAGCCTGGCCGCCGAACCCAAGCCGGATAAGCTGCCGACCCTGACCGACATTGCCGCCGACGACCCGCTGCGCGATCAGCTCGAGGTGGTGCTTTCCAATGGCTGGATGACCGGCGCCGAGACCTTCAACGGCAGCCAGGCGGTCACCCGCAAGGACTGGGCCCTGGCCTGCAAGGCACTGGTCGAGCGCTACCGGGGCATCACCCTGGCCAAGACCGCCACGCTCGGCGATACCGCCGCGCTCGATGCGGCGCTGGCCGAGGCGGCCAGTCTGACGGTCGGCGAAGGCTGGTTGCAGGCCGAGCAGGGCCGCTTCGACCCCGACGGCAGGGTCAGCCGCGGCGAAGTGGCCCAGGTGCTGGCCCGGGTCGTCGGCCTGGTCGCGCCCTGAATCCAACCCGGTCGCCCGTTGTCGTGCCGGGCGCAGTCCGATCATCCCGAATAACCCGAGCGCCTTATGAAATTGAGCCGGCTGGAAGCCTTCGCCCTGGAAAAACTGCTGGAGCCCCACCCGGCCGACCAGCTGGTCGCCACGCAGCCGGCCCTGCAGGTGCTGGAGCGGGTGCGGACCCGCGCGGGCTTCTACTCGATCATCCAGCTGCCGGCGGGGCTGAGGGTGTTGCAGGAGCGCACCGAGCTGGAGTGGGCGTTCAAGCACAAGCGCTTGAAAAGCAGGGGCTATTTCGTTTGCTGGGGCGAGCCCGACGCGACCCTTTGCCTGGAAGCGGTGATCAGCAAGGGCGCATGCCCCCCCGAGTGGCTGCTGGAGCCGTTCGCCTAGGGCCGCGCAGTGGGCCTGCAGGCGGTACGTACCTCCGATATCAACAATAAGAAAGCCAAAGGAGCACAACATGAAGGTCGTAAAACTGAGCCTGATCGCCCTGGCGGTCGCTGCGGCCTCGCCGTTCGCCGTTGCCGGTCAACAGCAGGACGCCAAGGGCTTTATCGAGGACAGCAGCCTCGAGCTGCTCAATCGCAACCTCTATATGCAGCGCAATTACCTCAACAGCCAGCGCAATACCCGTGAAGAGTGGGCCCAGGGCCTGCAGACGCAGTTCGCCTCGGGCTTTACCCAGGGCACCGTCGGCTTTGGCGCCGATGCCCATGCCTATGTCGGCATCAAGCTCGATGGCGGTCGCGGCAGTTCGGGCAACGGCATCCTGCCGGTGGACGGCGACGGCCGCATCGAAGATGCCACCGGCGAAATTGGCGGCGCGTTCAAGGTGCGGGTTTCCTCCACCGTGCTGAAGTTCGGCGAGCAACGCCCGACCGCGCCGGTCTTCGCCACCAGCGACTCGCGCCTGCTGCCGGAAACCGCCACGGGTTTCCAGTTGAGCAGCAAGGAGTTCGATTCGCTGGCTTTCGAAGCCGGGCATTTCACCTCGATCAACCGGCGTAATTCCAGCAACTCCGACGATGCCCTGACCAGCGAATACGCCGAAGTCGACGCGCGCAGCCTCGACTTCCTCGGCGGCACTTACAGTCTCAGCGACAACCTCAGCCTGGCGTTCTATGGCAGCGAAGCCCAGGACATCTGGCGCCAGTACTTCGGCAACCTCTACTACAGCATCCCGCTGAGCGACGACCAAGCGCTGAGCTTCGACCTGGTGCTGTACAAGACCGACGACCAGGGGAAGGCCTTGGCCGGCGACCTGGACACCCTGGCCTACTCGCTCAAGGGCGCCTACAGCTTCGGCGCGCACAAGCTGAGCCTGGCCTACCAGAAGGTCAGCGGCGACGAGTTCTTCGACTATATCGGCGGCGACTCGATCTGGCTGGCCAACTCCGTGCAGTACTCGGACTTCAACGCCCCCAACGAGCGCTCCTACCAGGTCCGCTACGACCTCGACATGGCGAGCTTCGGCGTGCCGGGCCTGAGCGTTATGGGGCGCTACATCACGGGCGACGACATCGACGGTACCCAGGCCGATCCGAACGGCGCTTTCGCCGGCTGGGCGGGCGACGACGAGAAGCATTGGGAGCGAGACCTGGAAGCCAAGTACGTGTTCCAGGACGGTGCCGCCAAGGACCTGTCCCTGCGCCTGCGTCAGGCCACCCACCGCTCCACGGCCTTCGACAACGATCTGCAGGAGGTACGCCTGATCGTCGAATACCCCCTGAGCCTGCTGTAACGGGCCACAAGTCTCCCGATTTTTGCTCGGCTGGATTTTTTCAAGGTCTTCGCAAGCACCCATTTGACCTTAGGGCGTCGTCCTGGCGCCGCTTTTCATTCGTTAGGGCTTTTCCTGGAACGTCCAGATGTCGCGGTGGTTAATGAGGGGTAACGCAGCATGCGAATAGGCTTGTTAGTTCTGGTCACCCTGCTGGCGGGCACCGTGCAGGCCGCGCCCCTGCGTATCGCCATGGAGGGGCAGTTTCCGCCCTTCGAGGAACTGGACACCAAGGGCCAGCTCAAGGGTTTCAACGTCGACATCGCCCATGCGCTGTGCCAACAGATGAAGGTGGACTGCCAGCTGGTGCGCCTGGCCTGGGACGACCTGATCCCGGCCCTGCAGCAGGAGCGGGTCGACCTGGTGCTGGCCTCCATGTCGATCACCGAGGAGCGCCTCGAGCAGGTGGACTTCACCCAAAAATACGCTCAGACCCCGGCCCTGTTCTTCGCCCGCAAGGGCCTGGTCCACGAAGTGATCATCACCCCGCGACGCATCAAGGGTAAGCGCGTGGGGGTGCAGCGCGGCACCACCTACGACCGGTTTCTGACCGCCAAGTACGCCGCGCAGGTCGAGCTGCAGCGCTTCGAGACGACCGAGGAGACCTACCAGGCGTTCTTCGAGGGGCGAATCGACCTGGTGTTGGACGATGCCGTCTCGGGCTATTTCGGTTTTCTCAACACCGACAAGGGCGCGAACTTCGAACAGGTCGGCAACCGCGTCGTTTCGCCGGAGATCTTCGGCAAGGGCCAGGGCATCGCCGTGCGCAAAGGCAATCGGGCACTGCTCGAGCGGTTGGACCGGGCGCTCGCCGCCATCCTCGACAACGGCGTGTATCGGCGTATCGAAAAAAGCTATTTCAAACAATTCTCGGTGTATTGACCGGAGGTGAGCAGTCCCCAACAGGCTTTTGCAGTGGCAGTTCCCGTTTCACAACACCCATAAAAAAGAGTGCATGACCTGCACGTCTCGGAGAACTCGAAATGATAGTCAGAACCCTAGTCTTACTCCTCGCCCTGCTGCCGCTGAGCGGCTACGCGGCAGGCCCCCTGGTCCTGATCGGCGGCGGCCTGAAGGACGATAACGCCGCGATCTACCAGAAGATCGTGCAGCTGGCCGGCGGCAGCGGCCAGGCGCGCATCGGCATCATCACCGCGGCCTCGGTTCCGGAAAGCGCCGACCCCGCCGCCGGCACCTCGACGGCCAGCAACGCCAAGGCCAATGGCCTGTTCTACGCCCAGTTGCTCAAGAGCTACGGCGCCGTCGATGCGCAGTGGATTCCCATCGACCTGGACCAGATCGGTAACAACAGCAACCCGCAGGTCGTCGCGCAGATCAACGGCATGACCGGTTTCTTCTTCGGCGGCGGCGACCAGTCGCGCCTGACCCAGACCCTGCAGACCGCCAGCCGCGGCGACAGCCCGGTCCTGGCCGCCATCCGCGCGCGGCACAACGCCGGCGCGGTACTGGCCGGCACCAGCGCCGGCACCGCGATCATGGTGCAGGGGCCCATGGTGACCGGTGGCGAAAGCTACGACGGCCTGCGCTATGGCGTATACACCACGCCCAGCGGCGATGACCTGGCCTACGACATGCAGGGCGGTTTCGGCTTCTTCAACTACGGCCTGCTGGACACGCACTTCAGCGAACGCGGTCGCCAGGGCCGGATCGTGCGCCTGGCCGATTACACCAATGTCCCCTTCGCCTTCGGTGTCGACGAAAACACCGCGTTGCTGGTGCAGAACAACCCCAGCCTGGGCCAGGTCGAGATGGAAGTCATAGGCGCGGCCGGGGTGTTCGTGTTCGACCTGCGCAACAAGGAACGCGGCACCGGCAGCAGCTACGCGCTGTACGACGTGCTGGGCAGCTACCTGAGCGCAGGGGATCGTTACCGTCCGGCCACCGGCCAGTTCGTTATCGCCAGCGGCAAGACCAGCCTGCGTGGCCGCGAGCGCTACAGCTCGGCCATGACCGCCACCGGCGATATCTTCAGCAGCCCGAACAACAGCATCAGCACCGGCCGGCGCTTGCCGCGCGAGTTCGTCAAGGTCAGCACCGACTTGTTCGACAGCCGCGTGACCAGCACCCTGGGTCGTACCTACGAAACCACCCCGCGCTTTCGCGTCGATCTGTTCAAAAGTACCACCCATGACAGCCATGGCTATCAGGGCACTATCGGGGGCAAGAGCCTGGTGTCCTATCTGAGGATGCTGATGGATATCCGTCCCAACTAACAGGCTGTGGAAAAACTACCTCCGTTGCCCCTCTCAAGGAAAAGATCGGGGCGTTAAAAACAGGCTCGGACGAACGCAGTGAGAACGTCTGCAAGACGGCCCGAAGGGCGAGCGGAGCGAGTAATGCGCTGCCTCGCCTACGTTTTTAAACGGTCCGCGACTGTCTGCATGAGCGCCAGACGCCCTCTCACTCGTCATACCCCGTCATTCCTGCGAAGGCGGGAAGAAGGCGGGTATCCAGAGCGAGAGCGACCGGTCTGTTAAATCCATGTCTGTACTCCAAACTCGCCCTTGGGCCGTTGGTTTTCGACCGCCTGCCCGGGGCGGGTTTTTGCGTTTTCCCCGGGCGCCGATTGACGCCCACGCCGCCACTCTCTACCCTGCGGGCCTTGCAACAGGTGCCCCCGACGCAGCGCGTCAGCGGGGTGAAACAGGGAAGTCGGTGCGTTGGGCTGTGTGTCTCAGGTCAACCATTCCGACGCTGCCCCCGCAACGGTAGACGAGTCGACCCAACGCTTTTTCAACCACTGTGCCTTGGCATGGGAAGGTGCGTTCGGGGGTGCTGCGCCCAGGCGCAATGCCGCTCGTAAGCCCGGAGACCGGCCTGCTGCAGTCCATGGCACCGCGGAGGGCGTTGCCTGGCGTAGGGGCCGCGCCGTTTGCCGTCCGTGCGTCGTCGTTCTCCGCAGGCCTTTTTTCGCCTGGGTCCCACGGAGCAATCGACATGAACCACCCCTTTCTTCCGCACTCGCCCGCCGCGCCGCGCATGGGGGGTGGGCAATGAGCGAGTCGAACGAACGCGACGCCCGGCACCAGGCGCGCATGGCCCGCAAGAAGGCCCTGATCGACGAAAAGATCGCCCAGGCCCAGGACGAATATGGCCTGCTGCTGGTGCACAGCGGCAACGGCAAGGGCAAGAGCAGCTCGGCCTTCGGCATGGTCGCCCGGGCCCTGGGCCATGGCATCCGGGTCGGCGTGGTGCAATTTATCAAGGGCGCGGCCAGCACCGGGGAGGAGGCCTTTTTCCGGCGTTTTCCCGACGAGGTCAGCTACCACGTGATGGGTGAGGGCTTTACCTGGGAAACCCAGGACCGCCAGCGCGATATCGACAAGGCCCGGGAAGCCTGGGCGATGGCGCGCCAGCTGCTGAGCGATCCGGCCATCGGCCTGGTGGTGCTGGACGAGCTGAATATCGCCCTGAAGTACGGCTACCTGGACCTTGCGGCGGTACTGGCCGATATCGAGGCCCGTCCGCTGCTGCAGCACGTGGTGGTGACCGGGCGCGGCGCGCTGCCGGAGATGATCGAGGCGGCGGACACCGTCACCGAGATGAACCTGGTCAAGCATGCGTTCAAGGCCGGCGTGCAGGCCATGCCCGGCGTGGAATGGTAATTGGCCATGACCACAAGCGACCTCGCGCTTAACTGCCCCGCGATTCTGGTTTCCGCACCCGCCTCCAACCAGGGCAAAACACTGGTGGCG
>JAZKHB010000056.1:0-20210 GCA_040385585.1 Pseudomonadota bacterium
CAGTACTTGGGATAGTCAAATAACGGCTTGGCTGTTTGCATGACGATGACCGGTGATGGCTTGCGAGAATGAAAAAACGCGGTCGCGGAATATAGCACAAAAAACAACCAAACCCGACCCTGACGCTGGGTTTTAGCGGCGGCGATTTTCTGCGCGTTTGCGCGCTTGTGGCCTGCCCCTAAGCTCATCCATCCGCCGCCGCGGCCGCTTAGAGACCGCTATAGCGCCGCGGCACCCGGGCGGTGACTTTGCTCAGCAGCTCGTAGCCGATGGTGCCCGCCGCCCGGGCCACGTCATCCACCGGCAGCTGCGCGCCCCACAGCTGCACGTCATCGCCCAGTTGCGCGGCCGGCAGGTCGGTCAGGTCCACCGTCAGCATGTCCATGGACACCCGCCCGACCAGGGGCACGCGCTGGCCACGGATCAGCAGCGGCGTGCCGGGCGGCGCGTGGCGCGGATAACCGTCGGCGTAGCCGCAGCTGACGGTGCCGATACGCGAGGCCCGCGCCGCCACCCAGCTGGCGCCATAGCCTACGCTCTCGCCGGCGGCCAGCCCGTGCACGCCGATCAACCGCGCATCCAGGCTCATGGCCGGCTTGAGGCCCAGCTCGCGAGCGTCGAGATCGGCGAAGGGCGTGGCGCCGTACAGCAAAATGCCCGGACGCAGCCAGTCCATATGGGCCGCGGGCAGGGTCAGGATGGCCGCGGAGTTGGCCAGGGAGCGTTGGCCGAACGGCAGGTCGAGCAGCGCGAGAAAATCCCCGACCTGCTCCTCGATCAGAGGATGGCCGCGCTCGTCGGCGCAGGCGAAATGGCTCAGCAGATTCAGCTCGGCAACCTGTTCGGCGCCGGCCAGGCGCCCCTGCCAATGCCGCAACTCGACCGAGTCGAAGCCCAGGCGATGCATACCGCTGTCGAGCTTGAGCCAGATCCGCAACGGCGCAGCGAGACGGGCCCCCAGCAGGGCTTCGGCCTGTTCGGCGTTGTGCACCACCACATCCAGACCCAGCTGCGCGGCCAGGGGGTATTCGGCAGGCTCGAAGCAGCCCTCCAGCAACAGCAGGCGCGCCCGGGCATGGGCTTCACGCACCACCAGCGCCTCCTCCAGGCAGGCGACGGCAAAGCCGTCCGCCTGGTCCAGGCCCGCGACCACCTCGCGCACCCCATGGCCGTAGGCATTGGCCTTGACCACCGCAAACGCCAGGCGGCCCGGCGCGCAGCGTTTGGCCACGGCATAGTTATGGCGGATGGCGGCCAGATCGATGGTGGCGACGAGGGGGCGCATGGGCAGTCCTGAAAATAAAACGGGCGCCCATCTTAACCTCTGGGCGCCCGTTTCGAGCCAAGCTGGACACGCCTTGCGGCCTGCACGGATCAGTCGTCGTCGAAGTTGTAGCTGCCCGCCGCCAGGTTCTCGAAGCGCGAGTACTTGCCGAGAAAGGCCAGGCGCGTGGTGCCGATGGGACCGTTACGCTGCTTGCCGATGATGATCTCGGCCACGCCCTTGTATTCGGTTTCCGGGTGATAGACCTCGTCGCGGTAGACGAACATGATGATATCGGCATCCTGCTCGATGGCCCCGGATTCGCGCAGGTCGGAGTTGATCGGGCGCTTGTTAGGCCGCTGCTCCAGGGAGCGGTTGAGCTGCGACAGGGCCACTACCGGGCAGTTGAATTCCTTGGCCAGGGCCTTGAGCGAACGCGAGATCTCGGAGATCTCGTTGGTACGGTTGTCGCTGCTCGAGCCCGCCACCTGCATCAGCTGCAGGTAGTCGACCATGATCATGCCGATTTCGCCGTGCTCGCGGGCCAGGCGCCGGGTGCGCGCGCGCATCTCCGAGGGGCTGATGCCGGCGGTGTCGTCGATAAACAGCTTGCGGTCGTTGAGCAGGTTGACCGCCGAGGTCAGGCGCGGCCAGTCGTCGTCATCCAGACGCCCGGTGCGCACTTTGGTCTGGTCGATGCGGCCCAGGGAGGCGAGCATCCGGATCACCAGGGAGTCGGCGGGCATCTCCAGGGAGTACACCAGCACCGCCTTGTCACTGCGCAGCACCGCATTCTCCACCAGGTTCATGGCGAAAGTGGTCTTGCCCATGGAGGGTCGGCCGGCGACTATGATCAGATCGGCTGCCTGCAGGCCGCTGGTCTGGGCATCCAGGTCGGTAAAGCCGGTGGAAATCCCGGTGATCGCATCGCCGCTGTTGAACAGGCTGTCGATACGGTCGATGGCCTTGACCATGATTTCGTTGATGCCCACCGGCCCGCCGGTCTTGGGTCGCGCCTCGGCGATCTGGAAGATCAGGCGTTCGGCCTCGTCGAGAATCTCCTCGCCGGTACGGCCCAGGGGCGCATAGGCGCTGTCGGCGATCTCGCCGCTGATGCCGATCAATTGGCGCAGGGTGGCCCGCTCGCGAATGATCTGCGCATAGGCCTTGATGTTGGCCACCGACGGGGTGTTCTTCGCCAGTTCGCCCAGGTAGGCCAGGCCGCCGACCTGGCTGATCTGGCCTTCCTTGTCCAGTTGTTCGGACAGGGTCACCACGTCGAAGGGCTGATTGCGCTCGGCCAGTTTGTAGATGGCGCGGAAGATCAGGCGGTGGTCATGCCGGTAGAAGTCGCCGTCCGAGACCTGGTCCAGCACCCGCTCCCAGGCATTGTTGTCCAGCATCAGACCACCCAGCACGGCCTGTTCGGCCTCGATGGAGTGCGGTGGCACCTTGAGGGCGGCGGTCTGCAGGTCATACTGCTCGGGGACGGAGATCTCGTTCATAACCACAGGGAATCCGGGAATCTGAAAAACAAAAGGCACGGCACCGCTTGCGCGGGCCGTGCCTGATGGTAAACCGCGCGGCACCGAGGTGCCAAACACGGCCGTGCAGCTTAGGCCGCTACCACGACCACGCGAACGGTCGCTTCGACTTCGGCGTGCAGGTGCACCGCCACGTCGAATTCGCCCACGTGACGGATGGTACCGTTGGGCAGACGCACTTCGCTCTTGGCCACTTCCACGCCGGAGGCGGTCAGGGCATCGGCGATGTCGTGGGTGCCGATCGAACCGAACAGCTTGCCTTCGTCACCGGCGGTGGCCGTGATGGTCACTTCCAGCTCGGCCAATTGCGCGGCGCGCGTTTCGGCGGAGGCTTTCTTGTCGGCCGCGGCCTGTTCCAGGTCGGCGCGACGCAGTTCGAACGCAGCCACGTTGGCAGCGGTCGCGGCGGTGGCTTTGCCGTGCGGCAGCAGGAAGTTACGACCGTAACCGGCCTTAACGTTCACTTTATCGCCCAGGTTGCCCAGGTTGGCGACTTTTTCCAGCAGGATGACTTCCATTTGGGTCTTACCTCTTAAACGTTTTAACCTTCACCGTTCGCCGAATCGTGCTTGACGCCAGCGTTGCGCGCCACACGACCGCGAACATCCATCAGACTGTCAACGACGGCCAATACAACCAGTAACGGATAGAGCACCAGCAGCAACAGATAGGTGCCGACCAGCCAGAACCGCAACGATGGCTTAAGCGCCACCAGACCATGCAGCGCGGCCAATCCGGCAAACAGCAACGGAATGCCGCAGAACAGCTTCAGCATCGCCCCCTGCGGACCCAGACTCGAGCCCAGCAGCGCACCGATCAACAGCCCCAACGCCACCCCCCTCGACAGTCGCAGGGCGCGAAACTCGCGCCCGAAACCACCCGGGTTATACAGCTGCGCCTGCCAGTAGCGCCCTAACATCAGGCACAGCAGGCTGACCAGCTGCAGGGTCGCCGCGGTAAAGCCGATCAGCGCCGAAGGCGACAACGACGCCTCGAGCATTTCGCGTTGTTCCACCGGCAATTGCCCGTAGTCCGCCCCGAACATCTGCGGCCAGAGCTTTTGCGCCTCCCTCGAAACGGCTTCGAGGGGTTCGCGCAGCCCGTCCACGGCGCTGAATACCCCGGCATACACCAGGCCCAGCCCGACACTGCACAGCAGCACCCGCGACCAGGGCTGTCCCGAACGCAGGACCAGGGCCAATCCCAGCGAACCCAACGACACGAACAGCAGTCGAGGATCCCCCAGGTAGGCCCAGACCAGCGCCGGTAACAGCGCCCAGATCAGGATCCCGGCCGCATCGCGAATGCCGCGACGCAGCAACACCAGACTGGTGGCCGCTGCACTGAGCCAGAACAACAGCGGCAGAATCGCAGCACCGACCACCACAAGGGTGGCTTGCGTGCGACCGCGCATGATGAACTCGGCCAAGGCGCGCATGACGTTCTATCCCTTAAGGTCTATCGGCCAATCCGTATCAACGGCCGTGGCTATCGGTGTAGGGCAGCAGAGCCAGGAAACGGGCGCGCTTGATAGCGGTCGCCAGCTGACGCTGATAACGGGCCTTGGTACCGGTGATGCGGCTAGGTACGATCTTGCCGGTTTCCGAGATGTATGCCTTCAGGGTGTTGAGATCCTTGTAATCGATCTCTTTCACTTCTTCGGCGGTGAAACGGCAGAACTTACGACGACGGAAAAAACGTGCCATGAGAGTGGCTCCTCAATAGGTCCGTGGATTAGTCGTCAGCGTTATCGCTGGCGTCGCTGTTGTCGCTGTCATCGCCATCGGCGGAGTCAGCGTGCTCAGGACGGTCACGACGCTCACGGCGCTCGCTACGGTTTTCCTCAGCCTTGAGCATCTCGGACTGGTCGATAACGGCCTCGTCGCGACGGATGACCAGGTTGCGGATCACGGCATCGTTGTAACGGAAGTTGTCTTCCAGCTCGGCCAGGGCCTTGCCGGTGCACTCAACGTTCAGCATCACGTAGTGAGCCTTGTGAACGTTGTTGATGGCATAGGCCAGCTGACGACGGCCCCAGTCTTCCAGGCGGTGAATCTTGCCGCCGTCTTCTTCGATCAGCTTGGTGTAACGCTCGACCATGCCGCCGACTTGCTCGCTCTGATCCGGGTGGACCAGAAAGATGATTTCGTAATGACGCATAAATGCTCCTTACGGGTTGTAGCCTGCCACCCTATAGCGGTCAGGCAAGGAGTGATAAACACTGTGAGTCTTGCCGCGGGAAAAACGCACCGTCCGGAAACAGCCACGCCTACCGTGACGGCAAGGCGCGCCATTCTAGAGAAGGGATGGGGGCGGCGCAAGGCAATTGGCGATTATTTGAACAGCGCGTCCGCGGCCGGCAGACCTGCCGCGGACGAGTTCAACCGACTGGACGCCTACTTGGCGCTTTTGCCCTTGGCGACGCTGCGCTGACGCAAGGCCTCGAACAGGCAGACGCCGGTGGCCACCGACACGTTCAGGCTGCTGACACTGCCGGCCATGGGCAGGCGTACCAGGTAGTCGCAGTGATCACGGGTCAACCGACGCATGCCCTTGCCCTCGGCCCCCATGATCAGGATGGTCGGCCCGGTCAGGTCCTGCTGATACAACTCCTGTTCGGCCTCACCGGCGGTGCCGACCACCCACAGGCCGCGCTGCTGGAGCTTTTCCAGGGTGCGCGCCAGGTTGGTCACGGCCACCAGGGGAATCACCTCCGCGGCGCCACAGGCAACCTTGCGCACCGTGGGACTGAGGGTCGCCGACTTGTCCTTGGGCACGATCACCGCCAGGGCGCCGGCGGCATCGGCGGTGCGCAGGCAGGCGCCAAGGTTATGCGGATCGGTCACCCCGTCGAGTACCAGCAGCAGCGGCGGCCCTTCGGCGCGATCGAGCAGCTCATCGAGCATGGCCTCGCCCCACACCTGACTGGGGCTGACTTCGGCCACCACGCCCTGGTGCACACCCTCGACCCAGGCATCCAGCTCGCGGCGCTCGGCCTGACCGACCGGCACGCGCGACTGGCCGGCCAGTTCGATCAGCACCTGGACCCGCGGGTCGTTGCGCCCCTCGGCCAGCCAGATCTGCTTGACCCGCTTGGGGTGATGGCGCAGCAGCGCCTCCACCGCATGCACACCGTAGATCTTTTCCAGCTGGCTCATGAACGACCCTTGGGCGCGCCCTTGGGTTTACGCGCACCGCCCGACTTGGACGGCGCGCCCGACTTGGACGGGCCCTTGCGCTGCGAGGCAGGCTTGTCACCCGCCGCGGCACGGCCCTTGCCGGCCTTAGCGTCGGCCATCAGGCTCTGCTTGAGCTCGCGGCTCTTCTTCACATCGCTGTCGCCGGCGGCCGCACGCCCGCGAGCCCCCGTCGCACCCACGGCGCCACGGCGCTTGCGCTCGACCGGGGCCTCGACCTGGCTCTGGGACATTTCGAAGTCGATCTTGCGTTCGTCCAAGTCGACCCGCATGACCTTGACCTCGACGCTGTCGCCCAGCCGGAAACTGCGCCCGCTGCGCTCACCGGCCAGGCGATGGTGCACCGGGTCGAAATGGTAGTAGTCGCCCGGCAGAGCGGTGACGTGCACCAGGCCCTCGACGTAGATGTCCTTGAGTTCGACGAACAGGCCGAAGCCGGTCACCGCGGTGATCACGCCCGGGAAGGTCTCGCCCACGCGGTCCTTCATGAACTCGCACTTTAGCCAGTTCACCACGTCGCGCGTGGCCTCGTCGGCGCGCCGCTCGGACAGCGAACACTGTTCGCCCAACTGGCCCAGGGCGGCGACGTCGTAGGGGTAGATACGCGCCTTGGGGATCATCACCCCGCCGGCCCGCTTGACGTGCGGGGTGTCGGCCTTGGAACGGATCACGCTGCGGATGGCCCGATGGGTCAACAGATCCGGGTAGCGGCGGATCGGCGAGGTGAAATGGGTGTAAGCCTCGTAATTCAGGCCGAAGTGGCCCTGGTTATCGGCGCTGTACACCGCCTGGCTGAGCGAGCGCAGCATCACGGTCTGGATCAGGTGAAAGTCCGGACGCCCCTGGATGCTTTGCAACAGGGCCTGGTAGTCCTTGGGCGACGGACCATCCTTGCCCTTGTGCAGCGACAGGCCCAGCTCGCCGAGGAAGGCCCGCAGTTTTTCCAGGCGCTCCGGCGGTGGACCGTCGTGCACCCGGTAAAGCGCGGGGATTTCATGCTTTTTCAGGAATTCGGCGGTGGCCACGTTGGCCGCCAGCATGCATTCCTCGATCAGCTTGTGCGCTTCGTTGCGGGTGGTCGGCCGAATCTCGGCGATCTTGCGCCCGGCACCGAAGATGATCCGCGTTTCCTGGGTCTCGAAGTCGATGGCGCCGCGCACATGGCGCGCCTCCAGCAGCACCTTGTACAGGCTGTGCAGCTGCTTGAGGTGCGGCAGCACCTCGGCGTATTCGCCACGCAACTGCTTGCCTTCGGCACTCTTGGGATGCTCCAGCATCGAGCTGACTTTGTTGTAGGTCAGCCGCGCATGGGAGTGGATCACCGCCTCGTAGAACTGGTAGTCGGTCATCTTGCCGGCTTTGGACAGGCTCACTTCGCAGACCATGGCCAGGCGATCGACCTTGGGATTCAGCGAGCACAGGCCGTTGGACAGTTCCTCGGGCAGCATGGGGATGACGCGCTCGGGGAAATACACCGAGTTGCCGCGCACCTGGGCTTCATCGTCCAGGGCCGAGCCGATGCTGACGTAGTGGGACACGTCGGCGATGGCCACATAGAGTTTCCAGCCACCGGAAAACAGCCGCCAGTTGCTGCCGTTCTTCTCGCAGAACACGGCATCGTCGAAGTCCCGGGCATCCTCGCCATCGATGGTGACGAACGGCAGGTGACGCAGGTCGACACGCTTCTCCTTGTCCTTCTCTTCGACCTCGGGCTTGAGCCTGGCCGCTTCCTTGACCACCGCCTCCGGCCAGACATGGGGAATGTCGTAGCTGCGCAGGGCCACATCGATCTCCATGCCCGGCGCCATGTAGTTGCCGACCACTTCGACCACGTCGCCTTGGGGCTGAAAGCGTGGCGTCGGCCAGTGGGTGATCTTCACCTCGACGAATTGGCCCTGCTTGGCGCCGGCATTGCGCCCCGGCGTGACCAGGACTTCCTGGGTCACCTTGGGATTGTCGGCGACCACGAAGCCGATGCCGCCTTCTTCGTAATAGCGCCCGACGATGCTTTCGTGGGAGCGGGAAATGACTTCGACTATCGCTCCCTCGCGACGGCCGCGACGGTCCAGGCCCGCCACGCGCGCCAGGGCGCGGTCGCCGTCGAATACCAGGCGCATCTGCGCCGGGCTGAGAAACAGGTCGTCGCTGCCGTCATCCGGCACCAGGAAACCGAAGCCGTCGCGGTGGCCGCTGACACGCCCCAGGATCAGATCGAGCTTGTCCACCGGGGCATAGGTGCCGCGACGGGTGTAGATCAGCTGACCGTCGCGCTCCATGGCGCGCAGGCGCCGGCGCAGGGCTTCATGCTGCTCCTCGGTGGTCAGACCGAACTCCGCCACCAGCTCTTCACGGCTCGCAGGCGAACCGCGATCGGAGAGTTGCTTGAGGATCAGTTCACGACTGGGGACGGGGTTTTCGTATTTTTCCGCTTCACGGGCGGCCTCGGGATCGAGGGATTGCCAATCGGCCATTAGAAAGAATTCACCTTATCTATATAAAGAATCATGTTGTCATGCGCCTATTGAAGCGCGATATCGCTATCTTGGGCTGCCTGAGGCCATGAATAAAGTTTTTTTTCACCGAAGGCTTTACAACCCCCCCAAGCCTCCGTATATTTCGCGCCCACAACGACGAGAAAGGTTGTTGGAGTTGTAAGTAACTGACAGACAACAAGTAGTCAGCGAAACCAACGAACTGCCCAGATGGTGAAATTGGTAGACACGCCAGCTTCAGGTGCTGGTGACCGCAAGGTCGTGGAAGTTCGAGTCTTCTTCTGGGCACCAATTCAACGAAAACCGAGCCTAGCGCTCGGTTTTTGCTTTACGGCATTTACTGTCGGCGGCGCGGCCCCGTGGACCGCACCCTAGCCTACCCCACCTAAACCTTGAACTGCCCCAGGCTGGCCTTCAACTGCGAAGCCAGCCCATCGAGCACGCGCCCGCTGAGCGCCGTGGCCGCCACCGCCTCGGCGGCACGCTGAGCCTCCGCATGGATCACCTCGACCCGGCCGCGCACTGCAATCGCTCCATCGGCCTGATGCCCGGCCGCCTGGGTCGCCGTATTGATCGCACCATGCACCTCGTCCACCGCCGCCTGCACCGACTGCTGCAGACGCGCGCTGTCATGCAGCGCCACCAACCCTTCACCCGCCTGCAGGCGCGCCTGGCCGATCACCGCCACCGCTTCGCGCGCACCCTGCTGCAAGGCGCCAATATGCGACTGGATATCGCCGGTGGAACGCTGGGTCTTGCTGGCCAGGGCCCTTACCTCATCGGCCACCACGGCAAAACCGCGCCCGCTTTCGCCGGCGCGGGCCGCCTCGATCGCCGCATTCAAGGCCAGCAGGTTGGTCTGCTCGGCAATGCCATGGATCACCGACAGCACCATTTCGATCTGCTCGCTCTGGCGGGCCAGGCGCTCGATCACCGCAGACCCGGTCTCGACCCGACTGACCAGGGCCTCGATCAGCTCGCCCACTCGAGTGGCGATAAGGGCGTTTTCGTTGGCTGCCTGACGGATCGAGGCGACCCGCTGCAGTGCCGCTTGCATGGCCTGACTTTCCGCCTGGGCATCGCCAGCCATCACCGCCAGGGCCTGCAAACTGCCGGCCACCTCATCGCGCTGACGCCCCGCCGCCGCTTCCGCCGCCACGCTGCGCGCGGCCAGGCTCTGTATTTCGACGCCGGTGCGCAGCGCCACCTCCCCGGCTTCGCGCACTATGGGTTGCAGTTTGGCGACAAAGCGATTGACCGCCGCCGCCATGTCACCGATTTCATCGCGACTGTTAACCTCGATGCGCCGGGTCAGGTCGCCCTCGCCCGCCGCCAGGTCGTTCAACGCCGCGATCAGCAGGGATAGCTTGCTCAATACCCGTCGTCCCAGCACCCAGGCCAGCACCAGCAACACGCCCAGGCCGACCACGACCAGGCCCAGTCCGATGCGCCAGCGTAAGGTCCCCGCCGCCGCCTGCACCGCGCCCCGAGCGCCTTCCGCCATGTTCTGCGCCGCCGTCTGGGCACTTTGCAGCCGCGCGCCCAGCGCCTTGCTGCTGTCCGCCGCGGCACTGCCCAGACTGTCGGCCACCAGCTGATCGCCGCTGGCAATCAAGGCCGCGAAACGCGTATCCAGGGCCGTGACTTCGGCTGCCACCGACGCGGTGGAAACCCCCATCAGGACCTTGCCGATTTCCACGCCATTGGGACTGATGGAGGCTTCGAGAAACAACACCGAACTGTCGCGCCGCGCCGCCTCCAGCACCTTGTCCAAGGCACGCGTGCCTTCGCCTTTTTCCACCAAGGCCGCGACCAGTTCGTTTTCCCGGTTCAGGTAACGGGTCAGGTGCTGCCCCTGGGCATCGTCGTACACCACGAACAGCACGTTGGGGTTGCCATGGGCACGCCGGGCGAACTCGGAGAGCGCCGGACCATCGTTATCCCACATGGCCCGCGGCGCCACGGCAGCCAGCAGCTGCACCATGTCGTTGGCCGATACTTTCAGACCCTGCTCCAGGGCCGTGCGCACCTGGCTCTGCTCCTGCTCGAGCCGCGTGGAGAGCCCGGCCGCCAACTTCTCGCGCGTGCGCGTGGACAGGCTTTCGAGTCCGGCCGTGACCTCGCGACCGGCTTGGCCCAGTTCGTCCGACAGCTGCAGGGTCTCGCCCGCCAAACGGTCGCCGAGGTCGGCCTCCAGCGTTTCGACAGTGCTACGGGTCAATGCCACCGCCACCAACAGCTGGACCAGCAGGGCGACACCCAAGGCAAAAAAAACAGGGCGTAGAAGACGGCTACGCAAAAGTGAAATGGCAGTCGACACGGCGGCGCTCCTTACATTTGCCGCAAAAAAATGGCGCGGCTAAAGACTTTATAGTCCAAAGCAAAGGCCGTGCCGACCTCTAATGTCAAAACGCCTTAATCCAAACGAAAAAAGGCCGCACAAGGCGGCCCTTTTCACACCCACCGCGTTAGGCGAAAGGGTGGCGCAGCACGATGGTCTCGTTGCGGTCAGGACCGGTGGAGACGATATCGATCGGCGCACCAACCAACTCTTCCACCCGTTTGATATAGGCCCGGGCATTGGCTGGCAACTCTTCCAGGGTCTTGGCGCCCAGGGTCGACTCGCTCCAGCCCGGCAGCTCTTCGTAGACCGGTTGCAGACCGATATAGCTGTCGGCGTCGGTCGGCGCGTCGACAACCGCACCGTTTTCGTTCTGGTAGCCCACGCAGATGCGGATGATTTCCAGGCCGTCGAGCACATCGAGCTTGGTCAGGCACAGCCCGGAGATGCTGTTGATCTCGATGGCCCGACGCAGGATCACCGCATCGAACCAGCCACAGCGCCGCGCCCGGCCGGTGGTGGCGCCGAATTCATGGCCGCGCTTGGCCAGAAAAGCCCCGGTCTCGTCGAACAGCTCGGTGGGGAACGGACCCGAACCCACGCGAGTGGTATAGGCCTTGGTGATGCCCAGGATGTAGTCCAGGTACAGGGGACCGAAACCCGAGCCGGTGGCGATACCGCCCGCCGTGGTGTTGGAGCTGGTCACATAGGGGTAGGTGCCGTGGTCGATATCCAGCAGTGAGCCCTGGGCGCCCTCGAACATGATGTCTTTGCCGCCGCGCCGTAGATCGTGCAGCACCGCTGTGACATCCGCCATCATCGGCTTTAGCAGCTCTGCATAGGCCATGCACTCGTCCAGGGTCTGCTGGAAGTCGATGGCCGGCTCCTGGTAATAATTGACCAGGACGAAGTTATGGTAATCGAGCAGCTCGGCCAGTTTCGTCGCGAAACGCTCCGGATGAAACAGGTCGCCGATGCGCAAGCCGCGGCGCGCCACCTTGTCTTCGTAGGCGGGGCCGATGCCGCGCCCGGTGGTACCGATTTTCAGCTCGCCCCGGGCTTTCTCCCGGGCCTGGTCGAGGGCCACATGGTAGGCCAGGATCAGCGGGCAGGATGGGCTGATGCGCAGGCGCTCGCGCACCGGCACGCCCTTTTCTTCCAGCTTGAGGATTTCGCGCATCAGGGCGTCCGGTGCCACGACCA
Source organism: Pseudomonadota bacterium (assembly GCA_040385585.1). Taxonomy (GTDB): domain Bacteria; phylum Pseudomonadota; class Gammaproteobacteria; order Pseudomonadales; family Pseudomonadaceae; genus Aquipseudomonas. The sequence goes on from JAZKHB010000056.1 coordinate 12,042, forward strand.
CGCCATTGCCGATCAGGCACTGCACGCCTTCACGCAGCACCCCGGACGGAATCAGGTGCAGCACGGTCTTTTCACCATCGATCACCAGGGTATGACCGGCATTGTGGCCGCCCTGGTAGCGCACCACGGCTGCGGCGTGCTCGGTCAGCAGATCGACGATCTTGCCCTTGCCCTCATCACCCCACTGGGTGCCCAGGACTACGACATTCTTACCCATAACACTCGCCCTCTTTACGCAAACATAGGGTCGACCACGGTCGACGGAAAACTCAGGAATTCAACGCTTCGATCTGCCAACGCCCTTCGCGCAGGACCAGTTGCCGATCGCAGCCGGCCTCGACCGCGGCGCTTGCCGCCTGCCCCGGCAGGGCCTGGACCACGCGCGCGTGCTCGCCACGCAAGCGCTGTACGGTGCGCCACAGGGCGCCATCATGATTGTCGGGCGCCCAGATGCCGCTCACTGCCTGTTCCAGCGCCATCTGGCCCCGGTCGACCAGGGTTTTCAGGTCGGTGGAGAAGCCGGTAGCCGGACGCGCCCGGCCGAAGTCCGCGCCGATGTCGTCGTAGCGACCGCCCTGGGCGATGGCCTGGCCGACGCCGGGCACGAAAGCCGCGAACACCATGCCCGTGTGGTAGTGGTAACCGCGCAGCTCACCGAGGTCGAAATACAGCGGCACTTCCGGGTAGCGCAGGCTCAGCGCATCGGCAATGGCGATCAGATCGTCCAGGGCCGCGTGCACGTCATCGGGCGCATCAACCAGGCACGCCTGAGCCAGGTCCAGCACCTCACGCTCGCCACACAGCTCGGCCAGCGCTCGCAGCATCCTCGCCAGGCCAGCGGGCAGCGCTGCGGTCAACTCCGCCACTTCGTCCACGGCCTTGCGCTGCAGGGCATCGAACAGCTGCTGTTCGACTTCTCCGGACAATTCAGCAGCACGGGCCAAGCCGCGGTAGATGCCGACATGCCCCAGGTCCATATGCACCTCGGGCACGCGGGCCAGCTCGAGCGTCTCCAGCAGCAGGCTGACGACCTCCACATCGCTGGCCGGGCTGGCATCGCCATACAGCTCGGCGCCCAGCTGGATCGGACTGCGCGAAGTGCTCAACGCCCGCGGCTGGGCATGCAGCACGCTGCCGGCATAGCACAGGCGGCTAGGCCCCTCGCGACGCAGAGTATGAGCGTCGATACGCGCGACCTGAGGCGTGATATCGGCACGAAAGCCCATTTGCCGGCCGGTCAAGGGATCGATCACCTTGAAGGTGCGCAAATCCAGATCCTGACCGGCGCCGGTCAACAGGGATTCGAGGTATTCGATGTGCGGGGTCACGACAAATTCGTAGCCCCAGCGCTGGAACAGGTCCAGCACCTGACGGCGTGCCGCCTCGATGCGAGCCGCTTCTGGCGGCAGTATTTCTTCGATGCCATCGGGCAGCAACCAGCGGTCTTGCCTTGCCATGTTAGCCATTCCCCTCTTGGGCCGGATGGCCAGCCTTCGGTGCAACCGAAGCGCCATGACCCGCCGGCCCGTCGGATACCGCGGCCTGACGGCGGCGCTATCGACTGCAATAAGCGTAAGGCGTCATAAATGCGCGAAAGCCGAGGCTAGCCATCAACAGCCCCGATCCATCGGCCGGAGTGATCGCCGCTTGTACCGCTTCTTTCCCACAGACGCAAAAAAGCCGGGAATTTCCCGGCTGACCTAGGATAACACGTTTCCCAGGGGGATCACTCCGGCGCACGACAGGCGTGCGCCAGGAGGCACCTCAGGGCTTGGACTTTTCCAGGTAACGGAAAAAATCGCTGCCCGGATCCAACACCAGCACATCGCGCTTGTCGGCGAAGCTTTCGCGGTAGGCGCGCAGGCTGCGGTAGAAGGCATAGAACTCCTGGTCCATGCCATAGGCCTGAGCATAAATACCCGCCGCCTGGGCATCACCGTCACCGCGGGTCTCTTCCGCCTCGCGGTAGGCTTCGGCCAGCAGCACACGACGCTGACGGTCGGCATCGGCGCGAATCCCCTCGCCCAGCTCCTTGCCCAGCGCACGGTGCTCGCGCGCCTCGCGAGCACGCTCGGAGCTCATACGATCGAACACGCTGAGGTTGACCTCCTTGGGCAAATCGATGGCCTTGACCCGTACATCGATGACCTCGATACCCAACTCGCTCTGAGCGGCACGGTTGAGTGAGGCGGTAACGTCGCCCATCAACGCATCCCGTTCGCCTGACACGGACTCGTGCAGGGTGCGCTTGCCGAACTGGTCGCGCAACGAAGCCTCCAGACGTCGGGACAATCGCTCGTCGGCGATCTGCTTGAGGCCCGAGGTGGCGGTATAGAAGCGCTCGGCATCCAGCACGCGCCACTTGGCGAAGGCATCGACCATCAAGGCCTTCTTTTCCAGGGTCAGGAAGCGCGAAGTCGGCGAATCCAGGGTCATCAGACGCGCATCGAATTTACGCACTTGGTTGACGTACGGAATCTTCACGTGCAATCCGGGCTGGACATCGGACTCGACGATACGGCCGAACTGCAACAGCACAGCTCGCTCGGTCTGAGCCACGATATAAAAACTGTTCCAAGCCACCAGGGCCAGTACCACGCCGACGATCAGGGCCATCAGGGATTTAGTGCTCATCAACGGCTCTCCCTTGCACGCAGATCACGCTGCATTTCGGCATTCACCCGGGTATCCAGATCGGCCGCAGCGGCGCCACTGACCGTCGGGTTCGGCGCGGAACCGCCCCGGCTGTCGATCATCTTGTCCAACGGCAGGTACAACAGGTTGTTCTGTCCCTTTTCACCGGTGACCAGCACCTTGCTGGTGTTACTCATCAGTTCCTGCATGGTATCCAGGTACAGTCGCTCGCGCGTCACTTCCGGGGCCTTGCGGTACTCGGCCACCAGCTTGGTGAAGCGATCGGCTTCACCCGTAGCCCGCGACACCACTTCGTCGCGGTAACCTCTGGCATCCTCGATCAGGCGCTGCGCCTGCCCACGGGCCTCGGGCACCACGCCGTTGGCGTAGGTGCGCGCCAAGTTTTCCTCGCGCTGTTCGTCTTCACGGGCGCGGATCACGTCGTCGAAAGCCTCCTGCACCTCGCGCGGCGCGGCAGCGCTCTGCAGGTTGACCTGCGTCACGGTGATGCCGGTGCGGTAAGTGTCGAGGAACCGCTGCAGGCGCTCCTTGACCTCGCTGGCCATCAATTCCCGCCCTTCGGTGAGCACCTGGTTCATTTCGGTAGAGCCCACCACATGGCGCACGGCACTGTCGGTGGCATGCTGCAGGCTGACTTCCGGCTGATCGACATTGAGGACGAAGTCCTGCAGGTTGCTGATCTTGTACTGCACGGTCAGCGGCACCTCGATGATATTTTCATCCTCGGTGAGCATCTGCCCTTGCTTGCTATAGGCCCGCTCGCGGGTCACGTTTTCTTGGAACTTGCGATCGATGGGCGGGAAATAGATATTCAGACCCGGCCCAACGGTTTCATGGTATTTGCCGAAGCGCAGCACAACGGCCTGCTCCTGCTCGTCGAGCACATAAACCGCGCTGTACAGCCAGACCGCCGCCAACACCACCAGCCCTATGGCCAGCAGACCGAAGCCGCCACCACTCGACGAGCCATCGCCGCCGTCGCGTTTCTTGCTGCCGCCGAACAGCCCGTTCAGGCTCTCTTGCAGCTTACGGAAGGCCTCGTCGAGATCCGGTGGCCCCTTGCGGTCGCCGCCACGGCGTCCACCCCAAGGATCCTGATTATTCGAGTTGCCACCCGGCTCATTCCAAGCCATAGCGCTCTCCATCTGATAAAGCAAAGACGCGCCCACGGCGCGCCGGCCAATGCTACCGAATGCCCAGCACCCGCGGCAAAGCCGCAGTCGCAGGCTTTATTGCAAAGTGTGTTGGGCGAGAAAATCCACCGGTTGCCAGCCCTCACGGCTGACCAAGCGATTGAGTTCGACACGCGGCAAGCGCAAGGCAAGCAGGCTACCGCCTTCTTCGTCGTGCCCCTCGCTCTGCACCGCACCCAGGGCGAAGAATTGCGCACGCAAACGCTCCAGCCCGTGGGGCAGGCGCAGGGTACCGACAAACAGGTCATTACCCAGCAACTCGGCAATGGCTTGACGCACCAGCTCCAGGCCCGTGCCCTCGCGTGCCGATAGCCAGACCCGCTGCGGACGGCCTTCGCCGTCGCGCTGAATCTGCGGCTCGACCCCTTCGAGCAAATCGAGCTTGTTGTACACCTCGAGCAATGGCACATCCTGGGCACCGATCTCGCCCAGTACCGCCATGACCTGCTCGATCTGCTCCTTGCGTTCGGGCTCGTGAGCGTCGATCACATGCACCAGCAGCTCGGAGTTGCTCGATTCCTCGAGCGTGGAGCGAAAGGCCTCCACCAGTTTATGTGGCAGATGGCGGATAAAACCCACGGTATCGGCCAGCACGATCGGCCCCAGGTCGTCGAGCTGCAAGCGCCGCAGAGTCGGATCCAGGGTGGCGAACAACTGATCGGCCGCGTACACGTCCGAGTCGGTCAGCGCATTGAACAGGGTCGACTTGCCGGCGTTGGTGTAGCCCACCAATGACACCGAAGGAATATCGGCGCGCTGACGCCCCCGACGCGCCTGCTGACGCTGGCTGCGAACTTTCTCCAGACGGCTCTTGAGCTGGCGCACCCGCACCCGCAACAGACGGCGGTCGGTTTCCAGCTGAGTCTCGCCCGGACCGCGCAGGCCGATGCCGCCGCCTTGACGCTCCAGGTGGGTCCAACCGCGCACCAGGCGCGTGCTCAGGTGGTCCAGCTGCGCCAGCTCGACCTGCAGTTTGCCTTCATGGGTACGCGCACGCTGGGCGAAAATATCCAGGATCAATCCGGTGCGATCGAGCACGCGGCATTCGAAGACCCGCTCCAGGTTGCGCTCCTGACTGGGTGTAAGCACGTGATTGAAAATCACCAGGTCGGCCTGCTCGGCCTTCACCAGGTCACGCAATTCTTCGACCTTGCCACTGCCGATCAGGTATTTCGCGGTCGGTCGATGCCGAGGCACGTTTATAAAGGCCACAGTCTGGGCGCCGGCGGAAATCGCCAGCTCCTGAAACTCCTGCGGGTCTTCGCGCACATCGGGATCTTGACCATCCAGATGAACCAGGACGGCTCGCTCGCCCCCTTCATGGCGCTCAAAGAACAAGGCGGACTCCTATCAGGCGTTACCTGGCTCGGCTTCGACCTGCTCACCTTCGGTGGCACTGGGCAGACGAACCGGACGGCTCGGTACCACGGTGGAGATGGCGTGCTTGTAAACCATTTGGCTAACGGTGTTCTTCAGCAGAATCACGAACTGATCGAAAGACTCGATCTGACCCTGCAGCTTGATACCGTTGACCAAGTAAATCGAAACCGGTACGCGTTCCTTACGCAGGGTATTGAGGTAAGGGTCTTGTAGCGAATGCCCTTTTGACATGTGCCGCACTCCTTTGTGGATCTCTGATCCGTAGTTGTCGCAATAAATAATAAGAATAACCGCCCCAATCCCAAGGATAGACGGCAACTGAAAATAGCTCAGGTCAATATGGAGACCGACGCCAGGTATTTCAAGGCTCGTGGCAGATTGTCGTGATCCAGGCTGTCCAGCCAGTGCAGGCCGGACCAACCGCGCAACCAGGTGAACTGGCGCTTGGCCAGTTGACGCGTGGCGATAATGCCTCGCTCCTGCATCTCGGGCCGACTCGAATGCCCGTCGAGGAATTCCCAAACCTGGCGATAACCCACCGCTCGTATAGACGGCAACGCCGGATGCAAGTCACTACGCTGACGCAGGGCTTCGACCTCTTCGATCAAACCCTGTTCCAGCATTGAGGAAAATCGCTGCGCGATGCGCCCGTGCAGCACCTGGCGCTGCGCCGGGGCGATAGCCAGCTGCGCGACAGTATAAGGCAGCGGGCCATGACCCACTGCCTGGGGGTCGTCTTTTTGCAACGCCTGTTGTACACGGTGTGCGCTCATCGTTACTCCACTGACCCGAAACACTTCCAATGCCCGGATCAGGCGCTGGGGGTCGTTGGGGTGGATGCGCGCCGCCGACGCTGGATCGACCGCAGCCAGTTCCTGGTGTAGCGCCTGCCAGCCCTCGACCAGGGCCTGAGCCTCGAGGGCCGCGCGCACCGCCGGGTCTGCACCGGGCATTTGCGCCAGCCCCTCCAGCAATGCCTTGAAATACAACATGGTGCCACCCACCAGCAGCGGAATGCGGCCCCGGGCGGTGATCTCGGCCATAGCCGCCAGGGCATCGCCGCGAAACTGCGCCGCCGAGTAGCTGTCGGCCGGGTCGCAGATATCAATCAACCGATGGGGAAACTCGGCCAGCTGCGCCCGGGTCGGCTTGGCGGTGCCGATGTCCATGCCGCGGTAGATCAGCGCCGAGTCCACGCTGATCAGCTCGCAGGGCAAAGCGCGCGCCAGCTCGAAGGCCAGATCGGTCTTGCCGGCGGCGGTCGGGCCCATCAGGAAAATAGCGGGGGGCAGGGTTGGGGTCATAGGCTTTTCATGGAGGGCGACAGGCGCAAAACCCCCTGCACCAGCGAGGGTAAGAAATGGACTCAGCGGCCGCGCATAAACAGCTTATCCAGCTCGTCCAGGCCCAGCTGGGTCCAGGTCGGACGACCGTGGTTACACTGGCCGCTGCGCTCGGTGTGCTCCATGTCGCGCAGCAGGCCATTCATTTCCGGCAGGGTCAGGCGTCGATTGGCGCGCACCGCGCCATGGCAGGCCATGGTGCCGAGCAGTTCGTTGAGGTGGGCCTGGATGCGGTCGCTGCTGCCGTATTCCAGCAGGTCGGCCAACACATCCTGGACCAGTCGGGTCGCGTCGGCCTGCTTGAGCAGCGCCGGAATCTGCCGGATCGCCAGGTTTTCCGGGCCCAGGCGTTGCAATTCGAAACCGAGTTTCTGGAACCAGACGCCATGCTCCTCGGCGCAGTCGGCCTCGCGCTGGCTAACCGCAAGGGATTCGGGTACCAGCAAGGGCTGACCGCTTAGGCCTTCACTGGCCATGGCGATTTTCAGGCGCTCGTACATGATCCGCTCGTGGGCCGCGTGCATGTCCACCAGCACCAGGCCCAGGGCATTCTCGGCAAGGATATACACGCCCTTGAGCTGCGCCAGGGCATAACCCAGGGGCGGCGCATCGCCCTGACCTTCGGGCAAGGCGGCGGCGGAAGCCGGGGCCAGGGGCGCGAAGAATTCACGGTAGGCGCCCTGCGCTTCCGCGAGGGGCAAGGCCGGACGTGGCGCCTGATAGCCGGCACCGGGCGAGCGCCAGACCGATTCGCCCGGCGTGCGCTCCAGCACATTGGCCGCCAGACTCATCTCGTTCTGCGGACCGAACTCGCCGGCCGCCAAGCCGCTGGGCCGGAGCATCTCGCTGACCGCCGCGGGGGCGCTCAGCTGGTCCTGGGGACGCACCTCGCCCAGGGCACGGTGCAGGGTACCGTAGAGAAAATCGTGGACCATGCGCCCGTCGCGAAAGCGCACTTCATGCTTGGTCGGGTGAACATTGACGTCGACCACTGCCGGATCGATGTCCAGAAACAGCACGAAGGTCGGGTGCCGGCCATTGAACAGCACATCGCGGTAGGCCTGGCGCACTGCATGGGCCACCAGCTTGTCGCGCACCGTGCGGCCGTTGACGTAGAAATACTGCAGATCGGCCTGGCTGCGGGAAAAGGTCGGCAGACCGACCCAGCCCCACAGGCGTAGACCGTTGCGCTCGATCTCCAGGGGCAGGGCCTGCTCCAGAAAAGCCGCACCGCAGACCGCCGCCACCCGCCGGGCACGGCCGGCTTCATCCGGCGCCTCGTGCAGGGTCAGGACCTGCTTGCCGTTGTGCCGCAGGTGGAAGGCCACATCGAAACGGGCCAGGGCCAGTCGCTTGATCACTTCTTGCAGATGATCGAATTCGGTTTTTTCCGCCTTGAGAAACTTGCGTCGCGCCGGCGTGTTGAAGAACAGGTCGCGTACCTCCACCGAGGTGCCGACCGGGTGCGCCGCCGGCTGCACCCGCGGGGCCATGTCGCGGCCCTCGGTTTCCACTTGCCAGGCCTGCTCGGCATCCTGGGTACGCGAGGTCAGGGTCAGGCGCGCGGACGCCGCGCCCAGCGCCGAGGCCAGCAGGCG